>DASWIP010000001.1:0-1561 GCA_036397635.1 Actinomycetota bacterium
TTCGGCAAGCTCGGGATCTCTTCGCGCGCGGAGCTGGCGGCCGCGGCCGCGCGCCGGGACCTCTGATGCTCTGATCGATGGCTCGTCGGGTCACACCCGATCCAGGTCGCGATCCACGCTCGAGCACCTGCTCGTCCCCCTTCGGGTTGGGGGCATCGGGAGGAGTCCGGCCGACGCGCGCCGAACTCCTCCATGGCAGTTGCGGGGCAAGATCCGAGGCCCATCGAGGAGCTGGACGGATGAAGCGGCACCGCCGGGCGCGCGGCATCGGCGCCCTAGTTCTGGCGTCGATGCTCAGCACGGCGATGATCGGTGGCAACGCGCAGGCCGGGTCGCTCTCCCTCCCGGTTGATCTCTTTCCGCCTCGGATAGCGCTCGAGCACTCCGAGCTCGGGCCCCCACCGCTCACGATCGACTTCACGGCGACCGCCACCGACGATGACGGCAAGATCCGTTCCCTGGAGATCTGCGTCAGCGACATGGTCGATGGTCGGGAGTGCTCGAGCCGGCAGGGCACGCCGCCGAACGTGGTGAGCGACCTCGCCGCGTGCACTGAGGGCGACACCCTGACCGAGGTGGTCACGCATACCTTCGATGCGCCCGGGTGGTATCAGATCGAAGTGAGCGCGGTCGGCGCGACGTGCCCGGGATTCGCCGAGACGCAAGGGACCGAGTTCGAGCTGATCGTCCTAGCGCCGCCGTTGCCGCCGATCGTGTGTGCCCAGGAGGGCGTGCCGACGGCTACGGACGTCGGGGTTGAACCGGATTCCGTGCGGCTGGGTGCGGTGGTGTCCGAGACGGGAGTCGACGGTGACACGGATTTCTTGGCGCGGCAGGCGATCTGGGCAGCCGAAGACGCCGTCAACGAGTCAGGAGGCGTGTGTGGCCGCGATCTGGCCATCGACATCCTCGATGACGGCTCGCACCATCAGCCTGGTCGCGAGCGCGTGCAAGAGCTGATCGATTCGGGTGTGTTCGCGCTCGTCTCGATGCCCGGGTGGCGAGCGCTTCAGTCGGTGATCGAGGACGGAACGCTCACCGCCGCGGGCACCCCGGTGATCGGTAGCGCCGGCAGAGTGGCGGCCGAGTTCGGCCACGAGCTTGTCTGGCCCGCCGCGCCTCCGGCTGAGGTGTTCGCGATCGATGCGGTCGCGCACGCGTACGACGCGGGTGCGAGAACGTTCGCGATCGTGGTCAACGACGACGCCGTGGGTCTCGAGACCGCCGACCTGCTGCGCGATGAGGTCCTTTCTCGTCCCGGAACAGAGGTGCGCTTCTCGCATGTCGCGCGGTGGAGCCGGGACGACGCCACGGCGGCGGTCGTGGCCATGAGAGAGGAATGCGGCCCAGCGGGCTGCGACGCCGTGCTGTTGGATCTCGGCCTGGTCAACTCTGTGTTCTGGGGTTTGGACACCGAGGAACAGCAGGCGCAACCGAACGTGGAAACCTCGGCGTCGGCGCGCGCGGCCGTCGGCTCGCTCGCGCACGTGTGCGGGCCGGCCTGCGACGACTGGCTGGTCTGGTCGGGTTTCGATCTTCCCGTGCCGGGAGCCGGCGAGCA
>DASWIP010000002.1:0-20674 GCA_036397635.1 Actinomycetota bacterium
CCGTGGCTCTGCAGGACGATGTGCACCTCGGCTGCCCAGGCATCCTCCAGACCGCTCACCACTCCAACCGGCGCGAGGGCGCCGTCCTCACCTCGGCCGATCACGATCTGGTTCGACCCATCGCGGATCTCTCCCTCCGCGAGACCCCCTTCAACGTTCAAGCGGCCGCCCGGGTTCGCCACGCCGCCGGTGCCCCAGACGACGGCGATACGCGCCGCCTCGATCTGCTCGACGTTGAACGACCCGTCCGAGTTGAAGAGGTCGTCCTCGCCGCACGCGCCGGTGTTGCAGTTCTCCGGCGCGTTGAAGATGACATACCACGCCGTGTACGCGTCCCCTGGCTCCACGCGGGTGCGGATCTTCGTCGCCACCCCCTCATCGGTCCGTTCCAGCATGGAGAAGGCTGCGCCAACGGGATCGCCGGTGGTGAAGTCGAAGATCTGAGCCTTGTCCTTCGGCCCTCCGGCGGCCGCGGGTGCCGCGAGTCCTCCGACGATCGCAACGGTCACTGCCAAACCAGAAACCAAACCGTGCAACATGGATCCCCCTCTCGCTCCCCGATCCCGGCTAGCCCGGGGCCGGTCCGCCCGGCTCGACCGCGCGGATGCTACTTCTTCGTGTTCTTCGTGCGGTGAGTGAACGCACCCAAACAGAGCATCATTCCCAAACGGTGTAAATCGGGGCAGCGACTCGGTATCCGCGGAGGCGATGGTCCCCTGCCCGCCTTCGGGGCGCGCATCACGGTGTGGCCTCGAGCACGAGGTTCATCGGGTTCTCCACGGCCCGCCGCACCCGGGTGAACCCCGCCTCGGTCGCGACCTGGGCGAGGGCGGCCTCGCCGGCCTGGGCACCGAGCGCTCCGGTCGCTCCCTGTGACAGAGCGTTGGGCACGCACACCAGGGTGGAGATCGAGTAGAAGTTCCGCCCCAGAGGGGTGAGGTTGTCCTCGACGCGGTCGGCGGCGTAGGGCTCGACGAGCAGCCAGCGTCCCCCCGGCGCGAGGGCGGCGCGGATCCGGCGAGCGGCGCCTACCGGGTCGCCGAACTCGTGAAGGGCGTTGAAGATGCACACGAGGTCGTAGTCGGCCCCGGGAAAGTCCTCGGCGCCGGCGATCTCGAACGTCACGCGGTCGCTCACGCCGGCCTCGCTTGCAGCCTTGCGAGCGGCCTCGACCGACTCGGCGTGGTAGTCGAAGCCGTGGAAGGTTGACGCCGGGTAGGCGCGGGCCATCATGATGGTCGTCGCGCCGTAGCCGCACCCGACGTCGGCCACTCGGCCACCCGCCCGCAGCCGGTCCGCGACCCCGTCGAGGGCGGGGATCCAGGCGTCCACCAGGTTCGCCGCATAGCGGGGGCCGAAGAAGCGGTCCGTGCCGGAGAACAGATCACTGTGGTGCTCGTGCCATCCGACTGCGCCGTTGCTCTCGAACGCGCCGCGTACCAGGTCGAGGTCGCGGTGGGTGAGGTTGGCGATCTGCATCCCGCCGGCCACGAACGCGGGACTCGACTCGTCGGCCAAGCATGCCGCCTGTTCCGCGGTGAGCGAGTAGCGGCCGGTGGCCGGTTCGTATTCGCAGTAGGCGCTGGCCGCCTGGGCGTTCAACCATTCCTCGACTAGCCGGGGTTGACAGCCGGCGCGGTCGGCCAGTTCGAGCGCGGTTTGCGGACCGACGGCGAGCGCCCGGTACAGGCCCAGCTTGTCTCCGAGCGCGACGGTGGCCGCGTGGATCGTGGCCCCCAGATCGCGGGCGAAGGTTTCGAGAAAAGCCTGGAGCTTCTCCTGGTCGAGTGCCATGTCGGTACCCTCCTCGTTGGGTTCGTGTCGGATCAGGTGTCAGGGATCCGCGGCTCCCACAACGTTACGGAGGACAGGGGCGGCCGTCATCGGGCTATGTGTGCAACTTCGATCGTGCCGGATGGGTCCTTTTACCCACGCGCCGGTGGCGCGAGATGGTGCGCGAAGGCGTAAGCCGCCGCGCCCGTCCGAGACGACACGTCGATCTTGGTGAAGATGTTCGATAGGTGCCGGGCGACGGTTTTCCGGCTGATGCTCAGCGCCGTCGCGACCTCCTTGTTGGTCTTACCGGAGGCGACCAGCGCCAGCACCTCGGCCTCCCGTGCGGTGAGACCGTCGGGGAGGGGGGAGTCTCCTCGAAGGGCGGCGAGAGTGTTCGAGTCCAGTCCGAGGTGCGTGAACACCGCCTCGGCCGCGTCGAGCTCGCGGGCCGCAGCGTCGGAGTCGCCGAGCACGTCGTACGTCCTGGCCAGAAGCAACCGCACTCGGGCGCCCTCGTAGGGGGCGTGCAGCTCCTGCCAACACTCGCAGGCGCCGCGCAAGATCTCCAGCGCCTCAACGGCTTGTCCGCCCGTGAGCAAGACGGCTCCCCGCGCGTGCCGGGCCATCGCGTCAAGCCCCGAGCTGCCGAAGTCCGACGCGGTTTCGTCCAGCTCGCCGCTCGATCTGCGGGCCGTCTCCAGATCTCCGGCCGCACAGGCGATCTCGACCTGCGCGGCGCACAGCCGAGCGCGAGCGAGCCGGTCGGACGTCCCCGCGAGGCCGGTGCGGATCGATGCCACAGCGGCGTCTATCCGGCCCTGCGCGAGACGCAGCAGGGCGAGACCGGGTTGTGGGTCGCGACCGCGTTCGTGGGCGTCGCTGTAGGCGTGTTCGGCTCCCGCCCAGTCGCCGCGCAGGCGACGTAGCTCAGCAAGTTGATAGTGACCCTCGGCAACGCTGGCGACGTGGATGTTCGCGAGGTCGTCGCAAACGCGGCGCGCCTCGGACTCGGCCTGTTCCCACGCGCCCGTCGTCTGGAACACCTGCGAGCGGTGGACCCGGCAGATGCCCGTGAACAGCACCGCGGCGGGCAGGGTCTCCAGCCACTGGGTCGTTCCCCGCGTCCACTCTGCCGCCCGGCGGAAATCGGCGAGCTCGTGGCACGCCGACATCAGGTGACAGTAGATGTTGCCTGCCCAGGTCGGGCTCAGCTCGTCGCCGAGGACAGCCACCATCGCCTCGTCCAACAATTCGTTTCCATCGACCACCCGTCCCTGCCGGATCAGCGCCCGTCCCTCGCCGAGGATCCCCAGGGCTACGAGGTTGGGGTCGACCTGTCGCCGGCCGATCTGTTGGACCTCTCGGGCGCTGGATACCACCGCATCGAGGTCACCACCGCCCAGCCCCGCCTCCACCTCGAGGAGGTAACGCACGTACCCGTGTTCGGGGCACTCGGGTTGGTCGCTGAGTATCCGCTGGGCCCGGCTCATCCACCCAGAACCTTCGACGTTGTCTCCCCGGAGGAACAGGCTGACCGCGATCGTCATCGCCGACGAGGCGGCCTGCTGTGGGCGGGTCCCCTGCAGGAACATCCGGTAGGCCTCCTCGGCCGCGGCGAGCGACTCGTCGACCAGGCCCAGCCACCACGCCGCATCGGCCCAGATATGAAGATCATCGGCCGACAGCTCGCCGGCATCCCGGGACGCGCGAAAGCCATCGCGAGCACCCTGCCAGTCACGGCGCGCATACGCCTCGCGGGCCGCGTCAAGGATCGGGGTCACATCACCCATCGGACTCCTTTCGAGGACGATGGATATCGATGCCTGACACGCCGTTGGACATCAAGCACCAAGATACTGAGCCCTCAACCGCAAGAACAGACCTGCCGGGCCGCTGCACTCACAAGCCGACCTGCTCCTCCGATGAACCCGTCGCGATTCAAAGGGGGATCCGGCCGTGCTCCACTCACTCGCGGAGTTATCGTGAGGGTCGTCCGCGGGAGGAGGAGCGAGCATGGGCGGAGGCAAGGCGCGCCTACCACCTCGGTGGTTCGTCGTGACCGCCTGGTACGTGCACCGACGGATCGTTCGAGCAAGTGGGGGGCGCAAGGGGCTGTGGCCCCCACGCTCAGGGAAGTGGGGCGCCTTGCGGCTCACCACGACAGGCCGGCGCAGTGGCAAGCCGCGGAGCGTGATCCTCGGCTACTACGAGGACGGTGACAACCTGGTCTCGATGGCCATGAACGGCTGGGGGGCGCCCGAGCCAGCCTGGTGGCTGAACCTGCAGGCCCGCCCGGACGCGGTCGTCAAGTTGGCCGGCGGGATCCGGCGCGACGTGCTCGGCAGGGCTGCGGTGGGCGGCGAGCGTGAACGGCTGTGGCAACGCTGGCGCGAACTGGACCAGAACCTGGACGGCTACGCAGCACGGCGTCCCCAAGAGACGGCGGTCGTCGTCCTCGAGCAGCGCAGTGGCCGGACGGGCGGTGATCTCCACGCCGGAACCTGAGCCTAACCGGTCGGTCAACCCCGGATCGTGGATGCGCCGGCGCGCGACCATCGAAGGGATGATCGATGCGATCTCCTGCTCCCGGTGGACGGCACCCCGCTCAGTTCTTGCCCTTCGCGTTCTTGTATTGCCGTACTGCGAGCGGTGCGAATACGGCGACGATCGCAACGACCCAGATCAGTGTGTACACCACTGGGTGCTGAAGGGACCAGACTGAGGGCTCAGCCGCCTCGGGCGGAACGTTGCCGAAGAGCTCGCGCGCCGCCTGCGTCACCGCGGAGACCGGGTTCCATTCGGCGAAGATGCGCAGCGCGGTCGGAAGGTTGTCGGCGGGAACGAACGTGTTGGATATGAAGGTGAACGGGAAGATCACCATGTTCGAGGTGTTGTTGACCACCTCCACGCTGCGAACGAGCAAGCCGACGTAGGCCATGATCCACGAGATGGCATAGGAGAACAGCAGCAGCAGACCGAAGCCCAGAAGGGCCTTGCCGATCCCGTTGTGGATCCGCCACCCGACCAGCAACCCGGCTCCGGCCATGACCAAGAGCGACAGCGCGTTGTAGATGACGTTGCTCGCGGTCCTACCGAAGACGACCGCCGACCTGGACATGGGCAAGGATCGGAAGCGGTCGACGATCCCCTTCTCCATATCGGAGGCCAGACCGGCGCCGGTGAACGTCGCGCCGAAGGTAAGGATCAACGCGAACGCACCTCCGATCAGAAACTCGCGGTACGAGCCGCCCGGGACGTCGATCGAGCCGCCGAACACGTAGGCGAACATGAACACGAAGATCAGAGGCGTGACCAGAACGCCCACGAGGATCTCCGGAACGCGCCTGATCTTGATCACGTTGCGTCCGGCGACGGCGAGCCCGTCGGCGAATGCGTATCTGATCGTCTCCATCAGGACACCCCTTCCATCACTGCATCGAGGTCGTTCTCGCTGCTCGATCCACTGCTTCGCTCTGATGGGCGACCGGTGACGGCGAGGAATACGTCGTCGAGTGTCGGCCGGCGCAGGCCGACCTCGCGCAGCTCGATGCCCGCGGCGTCGAACGAACGAAGCGCCTCCGTGAGTGTCCTGGCGCCGCCGGAGACGGGAGCGACGAGCGATCGACCGTCCGCCGTGACCTCCCCTATCGCGAGCCGCTTCAACACGAGGTGGGCCGCGTCGACGTCGGCGTCAGATCCCAGCGCGACCTCGATCCTGTCCCCTCCGACCATCGACTTCAGCTCGTCCGCGGTGCCGTGCGCGATCTCACGACCGTGATCGATGACGACGATGTCGTCGGCCAGCTGCTCAGCCTCCTCCATGTACTGCGTCGTGAGCACGACCGTGCTGCCGCGGTTCACGAGATCACGGATCGCGGTCCACAGCTCGTTCCGGCTGCGCGGGTCCAAGCCGGTCGTCGGCTCGTCCAGGAACAGAACGGGGGGTTCTGCCACGATCGCGCCGGCGAGGTCCAGGCGTCGGCGCATCCCACCTGAGTAGGTACCCGCAGGGCGATGCGCCACGTGTGCAAGCGAGAATCGATCCAGCAGCTCGTGAGCCCGTTCTCGCGCTCTCTTGCGGCCAAGCCGATACAGCAGCCCGATCAGCTCGAGATTCTCGAAGCCTGTGAGGTGCTCATCCACGGCCGCGTACTGCCCCGACAAGCCGATGCGACCTCGGACATCGCCGGGGGAAGCGACGATGTCGGCTCCCCCGACAAGGGCGGTACCGGCGTCCGGCTCGATGAGCGTCGTCAGGACCGACACCGCGGTGGTCTTCCCGGCCCCGTTGGGGCCGAGCAAACCCAGCACCGTTCCTTCGGGGACCGTCAGGTCGAGGCCGTCGAGCGCGACGACGTCGCCGTACCTCTTCACCAGACCTCGGGCCTCGACGGCAGCAGTGCCCCCGGGCGACGAAGGTTCCTTGGCCGATCGGTACATGCCTTCCCTCCCTCCAGAGCCTTCCAGACTCCCTTACGGTGTAAGTCGTACGGAGTAAGGTAATCGTACAATGTAAGGTTGTCAAGAGGCGATCCCGGCGGAATCGAGATCCGCTGGCTGGGCCGGCCGATCCGTGTCTTCCTTGGGCCAAGGAGAGCACCTTCGGGAAACCCCTCCTCGTACAGTGTAAGATTGCGTGTGCCCGAGCCGACTCAGGACGAGGGTGATCTAGATGAAGGCGCAGCCCGAGACGAAAGAGGAACCCCGGGTCCCGCTCAGCAGGGAGCGGGTCCTGCACGCCGCCGTTGCTCTTGCCGACGAGGCCGGCATCGAGTCACTCACCATGCGGCGTCTCGCAGACAAGCTCGTATCCGAAGCGATGTCGCTCTACTACCACGTAGAGAACAAGGAGGCCCTCCTCGACGGCGTCGCCGACCTCATCCTGGGCGAGATCATCCACGTCACGAGCAAGGTCGAAGGCCCGGCCGACCAGTGGAAGACAACCCTACGCAGCAAGGTACTCGCCGCCCGCGAGATCCTGCTGCGCCACCCCTGGGCGCCCCAGCTCATTCAATCGCGCACCAACATGAGTCCATCCTCGATGCGATATTTCGACTCCCTCATCGGGCTCCTGCTCGACGCCGGCTTCTCGATCGACCTCACCCATCACGCGATGCACGCCCTAGGTAGCCGCGCCCTCGGGTTCACCCAAGAGATGTATGACGACTCGACAGCCCCCGACGAGGAAACGATCGCCATGCTCCTCGAGCAGGTCGCGGACGAGTATCCCCACATCGCCACCATGGTCAAAGGGATCACCCACGACGCGGAGACCACGCTGGGGTGGTGCGACGACCAGATCGAGTTCGAATTCGGCCTCGACCTCATCCTCGACGGCCTCGAGAGACGCCGAGAGAAGAAGCGTTCTCCCGGCAGGTGAGCCTCGAGCTGGCCAAGGCGATCGCGCAGGAGCGGCGAGACGTGGCGCGCGGCGAGGCAAAGCTTGCGCTGGAGGCCTTCGATCGTCTTGGGGCGGCGCGGGACGCCGACCGCGCCGCCGAACTCCTTCGCCGGCTTGGCGGAGGCACGCGTCCCGGCCCTCGACGCGAAGGCACGCTGACGAGCCGCGAGGGAGGAGATCCTGGAGCTCATCGCCGCCGGTCTCTCGAACCGTGAGATCTCCGAACGACTCTTCCTCAGCGTCAAGACGGTCGAGCACCACGTGAGCAGGATCCTCGGGAGGCTCGGACTCAAGAGCCGGGCGGAAGCAGCGGCCGCGCTGATCCGTCACAAGGGCGGGCCGCCCAGCATCTCCTGAGCGGGGCGCGCGCGACCGGGTTCTGAATCGACTTCTTCAACGTCCATCTCATCGTTCAGGGCGTGGCGTTCGTCGACCCGAAATGGGCGACGGATTGGGTGGAATCACGGATGTGCGGGCTCACCCTCGCTGCCCCCACGCACGCGTGCTGACCCAGAGCCGCTGACCTGCGGCTCTGGTGTTCGTATACCGTCCCTTCCGCCTCCGCTGACCACCGCAGAGCGCGGGCGCTGTATCTCCCGTCGTGTGGGACCGCCGCCCCCCCACGCGGATCCCGCGTGGCCGATCAGCCGTCTTCGAGCACGCGCTTCAGGTTCGCGACGAATCCCAGGTTCGCCTTGCGGATCATCCGCTTGATGACCAGCGTCATCAAGACGGCCGGCCCCGGAGGCGTGACCTCGATGCGCCGCGTGAAGCGTGACCCCTCACCCTCGGGCTCGACGCGGTGGGTGATGGCGACCTTCATCTTGCCCATCGTGCCGCGCAAGGCGGTCACGCGCGGCGGCTGATACTCCTCGACCGTGAAGGTCCCTTCCGAGACGCCCATCGAGGGCTTCACGCGGACCCAGAACTGCGTACCGCGCTCGACCGGACCGTCGCCCTGAAGTTTCGCCTCCAGAACGTCCGTGTGCCACCGATGTTCGTTGCGCATGTCGACCACAAAGGAGAAGACGTCCTCGGGTGACCGGGCGATCGTTGTGCTGACCTCGACGCGTGCCATCGCTACCTCCCCTCGTCGCTGCAAACCCTAGCGGGCATTCGTTCGGGTGAACCCGCTCACGTGTGTCGGCACCACGGTCACCTGCACGCCCGGAGGGCTGAACCGCTTGATCGTGTCCACCGTCGACTCCCCGTGGCCGTACACCTGCGTGCCGAGCGATCCGTCGAGGTACTCATCGAACGCGGTGCTGATGTGCTCGGCGATAAGCCTCATGTGGAAGTCCATCGATGCCGCGTCGGGGTGCACCTGAATGATGCTCACCGCCGACCCGTCCCCGTTAAAGTAGACGTTGAACGAGATCAGCCGTGGCTCGTTGGTCTCCACGAACTCGGCGTGCTCGCCCAGAGCGTTGCGCGCTTCCTCGGCCTTCCCCTCCTTGATGGAGTAGGTCCCGATGAAGATGAATGGTGCGGTCATGTCTCCTCCTCCTCGTTCAGTCGCACACTCGATGACGCGGTAGATGCGGTCGGCGAGCAGACCATGCGCCTCACGATGCACCGCGGCGGCCGCCTCCGCGTCCGGCGCGTGGACCAGACAGAACGCCTTCCGGGCTCGCTCATCGAGCCAGGTGCGCTCGTACCGAACGCCGCGCAGCCCCTGGACGTCGACGTCGCGTCGATGGAGCTCGGCGAACGCCTCCGCCGTCGTCCCCTCAGGGAGCCACTCGTGAACGTCCAAGAACACCGGCACCGTCCTCCGATCTCCTTCCTCCGCAATCGCGAACCGTGAGAACATGGTGAAGGGCGGCGCTAAAGCTCCGCTAACGGCTGCGGTCCGGCGAGCGATATCGTCCATAGAACGGGCGAACGGAACGAGGCAGTGCAGACGAGCGGTACGGCGGTCACACCCGGGGGATTCGCGTTCCGCATCCTCGGGCCCACCGGAGTGAGCATGGCCGGCCGACCCGTCGAGCTTCCGGCGGGCCGCGCGCGCGCCATCCTTGCCCTTCTGCTGCTGCACCCGGGCGAGGCGATCCCGGCCGAACAGATGATCGACGAGCTCTGGGGCGAGCATCGTCCGGCCACGACCGCGACGGTCGTGCAAGGCCACGTGTCCAAGCTTCGCAAGGTGATCGAGCCGGAGCGTCGCAGAGGGCAGCCCCCCACCGTCCTGCGGACGGCCGGGTCGGGGTACTTGCTGGACGTCGAGCCCGATGCGATCGACGCGAACCGGTTCAAGCACATGCTCGACGATGCGCGCGACCACACCCCCGAGGCCCGCTCGTCGACGCTGGCTGCCGCGTTGGCGCTCTGGCGTGGTCCCGCGCTCGCCGACTTCACCTACGAGCCGTTCGCGCAGCGCGCGATCGCGGCGCTCGAGGAGTTGAGGATCGCGGCGCTGGAGGAGCGCATCGAAGCCGACCTCGCGCTCGGTCGCCACGCCGAGCTCACCGCGGAGATCGGGGAGATGGTCGCCGCGTACCCGTTCCGTGAGCGACTGCGCGGTGCGCTGATGCTCGCACTGTACCGATCCGGGCGCCAGAGCGACGCGCTCGCTGCCTATCGCGACGCACGCGAGACACTAGTCGCCGAGCTGGGGATCGAACCGAACCAGGCGCTGCGTAGTCTCGAGGCGGCGATCCTCGCGCAGGACGCATCGCTGGAGCCGACGGTCGCACCGACTCCACAGCCTCCATGGGAGGACGGCGCGGCCTGGCTGCCGCGCGAACGCAAGGTCGTGACGGTCGTGTACGCGGACCTGGCGCCGGTCGGCGACCCCGACGTCGATCCCGAGGCGCGCCGGCGCGCGATGGCCCGTTCGCTGGACGTCGTCGCCGGCGTGATGCGCGGGCACGGCGCGCGGGTCGAGGAGATCCCGGGGGACCTCATCCTCGGCACCTTCGGGCTCCCGGTGGCGCACGAGGACGACGCGGTCCGGGCCGTGGGCGCGGCACTCGCGGTGCGCGCCTCGCTGCGAGGAGATGCCGAGCAGACCGGGTTCCGGGCAGGCATCGCGACCGGCGAGATCGTCACCGGTGGGCGGGTGACGCGGGCGACGGGAGCCGCGATCACTCTGGCGGCTCGCCTGCAGCAAGCGGCCGTCGACGGCGAAGTGCTCGTGGGACCGGTGACGAAGCGCTCGATCGAGGGCGCCGCGGTGCTCGAACCCGTTCGCGGGGCCGCGAGCGATCGGTGGCGCCTGCTCGAGCTGATCGAGGGCGCACCGGCGATCCCCCGCCGGCTCGACGCCCCGTTGGTGGGGCGCGGCGCTGAGCTGACCCGCGTGCGGACGTCGTTCGCCTCGGCCGCGCGTCACCGTGCGCCATTCCGCCTGACGCTGCTGGGCGAGGCGGGTAACGGCAAGTCGCGGCTCGCGCGCGCCTTCACCGCGTCGATCGGCGATGCCGCTCGAGTATGCACCGGCAAGTGCCCAGCATTCGGCGACGGCCGCACGTTCGTCCCCCTTCGCCAGGCGCTGCTGGACGCGGCGGGCCCGCGCGGCTGGACGGCGATCGCAGAGTTGCTCGACGAGGAGGAGGACGGTCGGAGGGTCGGCGCGCTGGTCGCTGGCGCAATCGGCATCGGCCCGCAGACCAGCGCTCCCGACGAATTGTTTGCAGCCATCCGCCGACTGTTCGAGATCCTGGCGGCCCAGCGACCCCTCGCCGTGGTGCTTGAGGATGTCCACTGGGCACAGCCGACATTCCTGGATCTCGTCGATTACCTGTCCGACGGTATCCGTGGGCCGGTGTTCATGCTGTGCTTAGCCAGGCCCGAGCTCGTGGAGTCCCGACCGGGCTGGGGCACCGGGAGCGCGAACGCCGACGTGGTCTTCCTCGAACCGCTCGGCACGCGCGACATCGAGCACCTGATCGGAGAGCGGTCGGGCGGGTGCACGTCCGCCAACGCCATCGCCGGGATCGCGAAGGCATCGCGGGGGAACCCGCTGTTCGCCGAGCAGCTCCTGGTCACTCACCGGGAAGGCGAGCCAGGCTCGATCCCGTCCTCGCTGCGGAGCCTGCTCGCGAGCCGCATCGACCGGCTCGGTCCAGGCGAGCGCGACCTGCTGCGGTCCGCCGCGATCGCCGGGGATGACCTCACCGAAGAGGCACTGCTGGCGCTCGTACCCGACTCGGCGCGTCGGTACGTGGAGAGCCACCTCGCCGAGCTCGAGCGCAGGCGGTTGATCGTGCGCGAACCGCCGCACGCGCTCGCGTTCGGGCACGCCTTGATCCGAGACGCGGCCTACCAGAGCATCACCCGGGCGGATCGCGCGCGATTGCACGTACGTTTCGCCGACTGGCTCGATATCGTGTCGGAGCCACCGGTCGAGCTCGACGCGATCGTGGGGTTCCATCTCGAGCATGCGTTCAATCACGGACGAGCGAGCGGCGAGGACGGGGAAGAGCAGCACCGGCTCGGGATCAGGGCCGGCGAGCGCCTAGCCGAGGCCGGCGCGCGCGCGCACGGACGCTTCGACCTGCCGGCGGCGGAGAACCTGTTGAGCCGGGCGCGCGCGCTCCTGCCTCGGGATCACGTCCGGCGCGCCGTGGTCGACGCCCACCTCGCCGAGGCGTGCTTGCCGCTCGGGCATCACACGCGCGCACAGGAACTGCTCGGCGAGCAGATCGAGACGACCAGCGATCCATCGAGGGCATGGGACGCCAGGGTGGAGCGCGCACGAAGCCTGTACATGACCGGTCCGGACCCCGCAACGCTCGGTTCGCTGGCCGCGGAGGCCGAGGAGGCCGAGGCGTTCTACGCCGCGCAAGACGATGACACCGGCCGCGCACGCAGCGCGATCCTGCAGGGTCTGGTCCATCTTCGCGCGGGCCGGATCGTCGAGGCGGAGGCCTTTGCGCTGCGAGCGATGGCTCTCGCGGACCGGTCCGGCAACCTGCGCGAGCAGCTCACGACGCGGTGGCTGCTGGCCGAGGCGCTCGTGCTCGGGCCGACGCCTCTGGAGGAGGTCATCGGACGGTTGAAGGGCGTCGTGGAGGTCGCGGGTCGCTCCCACCCGATGGTCCTCCACCAGCTCGCGATCGCGCATGCGATGAGCGGACGCTTCGACGAGGCGAAGGAAGTGAACGAGCAGGCGCGAGCGCTGCTCGTGGAGCGTTACCGGGTCCGGCGCCTGCTGATGTTCACCGCCGACGCGAGCGCGCAGGTTTCGCATCTGGCCGGCGAACAGGGTCACGCGGAGGCGCACTTGCGGACGGTGCTGGCCTTCGCCCGCGAAACACACGAGCGCGACGCCGTCGCCCGGGCGGCCGGTCGTCTCGCGCTCCTGCTCCATGCGTCGGGACAACCCGACGATGCGGCGACCTTCGCGGCGATGTGCGCCGAGCAGGCGCCGGCCGAAGCGGTGGTGGCTCAAGCGCTCGCGCGCGCGGCCTCCGCCCGCGTCGCATCGACCGCCGGCAGACACGACGAAGCGGAGGAACGCGCGCGCGAAGCCGTCGGGTTGGCGCCCGAGGAGATGCTCACCCTGCGAGCGGATATGCTCGTTGAACTCGCCACCGTCCTGACCGCTGCGGGCGGAGTGGCCTCCGGCCAGAAGGACGAAGCGATCGTGCTCTTTGAACGAAAGGGGAACCGCGCCGCCGCAGGCCTCATCCAGCCGTGATGCGTCCTCGAGGGAAGCGTTCGGACTCGAGAGCCTTCGGATCATCCGGTAGCCGACCTATCGCCGTAGGCTAGGGAAGACAGAACTTCGTGCACGAAGTGTCGGCCGGCGTCTGCACGTCGTCCTCGGAGCGTTACCTGCGGTTCGAGATACCGGTGGGGTGATCGACGCGGGAAGGAGGTGAGGCGATGTTCCGAGTTGCGCAAGTTCAGAGACGCTTTCGATTCTGCGACTGTGTCGATACCTCCAACATGAGCAACGACGGATAGGTGCCGCCATCTAGTCACAGTCCCATTGGTTATGTCAGAGTGAAATCCGATGTCATCCGTTACGACACATCAGGGAGGCGATCATGCTCAAGCTGAACAGCATCATGCTCGGAACGGAGGACCCGAAGGCCCTGAGCGACTTCTACGCGAAGATCCTTGGCAAACCAACGTGGGACGATGGCGTGTACATCGGATGGCAGCTCGGTGATGCAGCCCTGATGATCGGTCCGCACTCCGAGGTGAAGGGTCACAACGAGATGCCCGGACGGATCATGTGGAATCTTGAGACACCCGACGTCCAGCAAGAGTTCGAGCGCATCAAGACTCTCGGCGCCACCGTCGTTCAAGAGCCGTACAGGCCAGGAGGCGGGGAGAACGAGAGCTTCTGGATGGCGACCTTCGAGGACACCGACGGGAACTACTTTCAACTCGCGTCCCCGATGCCGGACATGTAGATCACGTCCCGCCGGTGCGCGCGATGCATCAACGTCTCCCGGGCCTAGCGTGTCCTAGCCCCAAGTCGTAGCGACGGCGTTGCCTTTACCGAGTCTCGTAGGTCATGAAGGGTCCTGGTTGCGAGTCCTCGTCGGCCCGATCGAGCTCCACATGTGGGCACAGACCGACGCGACCGACGCCGACTTCATCGCGCGGATCTCCGACGTGGCGCCCGACGGTTCGTCGATGTTGATCACCACAGGCTACGTCCGAGCGTCCCACCGAGCGTGGGATCCATCGAAGTCGATCCCAAGCGAGCCATGGACTCCCCAATGAAAGTCCTGCCACCGTGCACCGGCTGGTTCCGATGGAGTTCCGCATCGACATCCGGCCCACGGCGTACCATGCAACCCGGCCACCGGCTCCGGTTGACGATCAACTCCAGCGATACGCCCAACCACGAGCCGCTTCCATACCCGGCTCGTAACACGATCCACCACGACGCTCGGTTGCCTTCGGGCTGCTGCTGACCCTGCGATAGCTACTCGAGCACCACCAACGTCGAACCCGTCTCGACGTTGACGCCGGCCTTGACGTTCACCGCGCCGACCGTGCCGTCGCGAGGCGCGTTGACCGGCCGAGAGATGTTGGACGGAGCGTTCTCAGAGACGGAACGAGCCTGGTGCCGGATCCCAAGCGGATGACGGAGCGCTGTCGCTCAGCCACGTCGTAGCCGACCCGTCTGACGTTCCCTTGAGTCGGGATCGCTCGACTTCGCCCCCTCAGCCGTGGCCCGACCAGCATCGGTCAACGTCTGGGTCGCGACGATCAAACAGACTACAGACTGTTCGCGAAGAGCACTCTCGCGATCCCTATATCCATCCGGCAGCACGCTCAGGAACGTGAGGTCATCCCGAGGGACTTCTTCGGAGTGTAGGAGCTTGGCGAGGCTATGGTGCGCGCTCTTTCTGCTGCTTGCGCCACCCATAGCCCGTCATGCCGCGTGGTTTGTAGATGTTCAGCACAAGGATCACGAGCAGCATCACCGTTCCCCCGATGGAATGGAAGAGCGTGCTCCCCAGCGCGCGCAGCGCTTCGGTCGTAGTCGCTGGATCTCGGGCGACGTCTGCGTATGACCTGATCGTTCGCGTCTCGATGAGAAGCACGACGGTGGCGATCATCGTCAGCACGAGCGAGATCAGGACCCAGTAGTGGCGGAACAGCCCCCACTTGGAACCAAGGGAGATGATGATCCCAGTGGTTAGTGATGCGATGGCGAGCGGGAGGATGACCCGGAGTGCGATCAGCTCCATCCCGAGGTACGCCGCACGCAACCTCTGCCCGTCGTCGCTCGTCGCGGCGGCAACGTCCAAAGCCATGTAGGCGGCGACCGCGCCGAGCCAGCCGATCGACAAGGTGAGATGCACGGCGAGCGTGAACTTTCGGGCGCCCGACGACATCATGATGGGTTTCGCACCTTGAAATGTCTTAGATAATCGCGATCCGGCCGCGCATCCCGGCTTGGTAGTGACCCCGCACGTGACACGCGTATTCGAGCGCCGTTGCGTCGCCGAAGCGCCACGTGATTCGTTTCGTCTCACCTGGTGAGAGCGTGATGCTGTTGGGCCTGTCGTGACCCATTCCAGCGGGGATGTGCGCCATCATGCCGGCGTGTTCCTGCTGCATCGCCGGATCGCCGAGCGTGAATTCGTGGACCGAATTGCCGCCGTTGGTAACCGCGAAGGTCACAGTCTCTGTTGCTCTGACCTCGATCATGGCCGGCTGGAAAGCCAGCGAGTCGGTGGCGGTGACCTCGACCGTGCGCGCGGACGCACTCTCCTCGGCAGGTCCTCCGATGTCGGTGGTTGCTTCGTTGCGCATGCCACCGCCAAGGTGCCGGCCCGGGCCGTGCCCCTTCCCGAGTACGCCGGTAAGCATCAGGACCACGAGGGCCGCGAACAGGATTCCGACGGCCGCGAAGACCTTCACCCAACGGGGCATTCGAGGTCTGGACTGAGGGCGGGACGGAGGGCCGGCATCGACCACATCTGTCGGGGCGTCGGTCATCGAGTCTCCTCCTCCTACAACCGGCCCATCCTTATGGAGACATAGTGTCTTTGTCAAACCAGAGTGTCTCTATGCGAGGCGTCGCGTATACTTCCTGTGTGCCGAAGCTCTGGAACGACACCGTGGAAGCCCACCGTCGCGAGGTGCGGGACGCGATTCTCGACACCACCGCCAGGCTCGTCGCAGCCCATGGTCTGCTGTCGGTGACGATGTCTCGGATCGCAGAGGACACCGGTATCGGGCGCGCGACGCTCTACAAATACTTCGCAGACGTCGAGGCCATCCTGCGCGCCTGGCATGAGCGCCAGATCGATCGCCACCTCGCCCAACTCGCCGAAGCGCGCGACCAGGCAACGAACCCCGGAGAGAGACTCGAAGCCGTGCTGAGCGCCTACGCCTCGATCGCCCACGAGACTCGCGGGCACAACGACGCCGAACTCGCTGCCCTGCTTCACCGTGATGAGCAGGTAGACAGAGCGGAGCAACACCTGCGCGAGATGATCCGCGACCTGTTGACCGAGGCGCAGAAGGTTGGCGTCGTCCGCGACGACGTGGCCCCCGAGGAACTCACGAGCTACTGCCTGCACGCCCTCACCGCAGCGGGGCGCCTGCGGTCCAAGGCGGCCGTCGGCAGGCTGGTCGACGTCATCCTGGCCGGCGTCCGCCCCGACCGCTGACCACGCGAGGGAACGCGAGGGGACGCGCGCGACGCAGCAACTGCGCGTTGATCGCGACCACGTCCGTGCTCGCCGACATCAGCAACGCACCGCCCGCCGGGGCGAGCACAACTCCCGCCGACGCGAGCACACCAGCCGCGAGCGGCAGGGCGAAGACGTTGTAGCCGGTGGCCCACGCCAGGTTCTGCAGCATCTTGCGATAGCTCGCCCGGGACAGACCGATCACGCGCACGACGTCGCGCGGGTCATCGCGCACCAGGATCACGTTGGCGGATTCGATCGCAACGTCGGTGCCCGCGCCGATCGCGATCCCTACATCAGCCATCGACTCGACGACGTGGTCGTTGGCCTGCCTGACTCGGTTGGCCGCCTCGGGTGAGAGCTTGCCGATGGTCCCGCGCAGTCCTGTTCCCATGACGATCGCCCACCAGTCGTGGGCGCTGCTGACCGCGGTTGGATGGCTTGCCGGGACGATGTCCGGCTCGGGGACGCCGGCCGACGTGAAGAGGTCGGCCACTTGCTCGGGCCGGTCGATGTCATCCCAGGGGTTGTAGCGGCTCTCGGCGAGCTCGGGTCGCTCGGCGGAGACCGCCTCCCAGAACGGCCGTACAGGGGTTCCAGCACGCCAGGACCGAACGTGGCGATCGCGAGCCGGCCGCCGGGTTTCACCATGCGCCAGAGCTCGGCGACTCCCTGAGCCATATCGGGCAGGAAGAAGATGCCGAACACGCACACGACCGCGTCGAAGGACTCGTCGGGATACCCGAGATCGATCATGTCGCCGACGACGATCTCCACGTTGTCGAGGCCCCGGTCGGCTGCCTTGCGTGCTGCCAGCTCCAGGAGCTTCACCGACAGAGGCCGCAACCACGCGGCCACCCGGCCCGACGATCTCGGCAGCCGCGAGTGCGGATGATCCTGAGCCGGAGGCGACGTCGAGCACCTCCATTCCCCAAGCCAGATCGAGGCAGTCCACGGTGCCGCGGCCTACGGCCTCCCAGAACGTGAGCACCGGATGATCGAACACGTCCGCCGCGGCGTCGTACACCGCGGTGGTCGTGGCCTCGGACTCCAGCTCGCTCACGTGGTCGCTCCCTGCGTGCCTCGTGTGGCGAGCGTCCCCGTTTCAACCGTTCGCGGATAGTTCAACATCCGCACTGGCGCGGCCGGCAATGGCATCGCGAGCGGGTCCGTGCTCCGGAGCCGCAGCCCGGGCCCGGCCGACGGCTACAACTCGGCCGGCACTCGCGGGACGCCCGCGAACATCGACAGCTTCAACCACGACGGAAACGCTCGCCGCAGGGTCTCGGGCCCGCCGATGGAGATGGCGCCCTCCCGGAGCACGTTCGGCCACGTTCGGTCACCCATCCAGACAGCAGCGAACGCGCGCAGGTCGGCCGTGACCGTGACGTCTACGTCGTGGCCGGGGTCGGCGTCGCAGATGTCCGCCTCGTCGGCAGTTAGCACGAGCCACCAGTTCCGCAAGTGCGGCTCGGCCTTGGGGAACACGAACTGCACGACGGTCCGGCCCGGGGGCAGGATGCCATGATCGATGTTGTAGTGGACGTCCCACAGCAGCACCTGTGGGTCCAGGTCCTGGTCGCCCAGGTCGGCGGCCCAGCGTGTGCCCCAGATGCCGATCGACTCGACGATGGGGCGCAGCTCGAGTCCGGCGGGCGTGAGGGAGTAGACGACGCGATTGCCGTCCTCATGGCGGTCGACGAGCTCGTACCTGACGAGGGCGCGCAGCCGCTTGGCGAGCAGCGCCGACGACATCTTGGGGTTGCCGCTGCGGATCTCGTTGAAGTGGCTGCTTCCGCTGAGCAACTCACGGACGATCAGGATCGTCCAGCGCTCGTCGAGGAGCTCCATGGCCTTGGCGATCGGGCAGAACTGGCTGTACTCGCTCATGAACTCCTTGCCGTCGTGGCCAGCTACTTCACATATAGAACTATCGGCGGGTCGTTCCTGTCAAGGATGATGACGTCGCTCAGGATGACGTCGCTCAGGATGACGTCGCTCAGCCAGAGCGGGCAGACGCCGCGGGCGTCAGGCCAGTTATCTGCGACGCAGGTCAAGTAGGGCGAGGAGGAGCAGATGCCACTGTTCATGGACGTGCACACCCTCGGCGGAAGCGTCAGCGAGGCCGAAGCTGCGGCGGCGCACGCGAAGGATCTGGAGACCCAGGGGGCGTACGGGGTCTCGTTCAAGGAGTACTGGGTCGACCACAAGCAGGGCAAGATCTTCTGCCTGGCGGAGGGACCCGACGCGAAGACGGTGGGCCGGGTCCACGAGGAAGGCCACGGCATGGTCGCCGACGCGATCTTCGAAGTCGCCCACTACGCCTGACGCCGAGCCGCCCAGTGCGACCCGCCGAACCCCAACAGAGTGGGCCATCCCGGACGCCTCGCCGACACGCGTTGGACAAGGAGCGAGCGCCCGGCGATGCACTCGTGGGACGCGCGCGCGATGGCGTCGGGGTCGAGGCTTGCTCGACCTGCGCCCCCGCGGTACGCGACGTCGCGGCCAGGACCAGCGCGAGCACGAACGGTTCCACGCGCATGAGGTAGCTTGCCGTGTCCGCGGGCCCTGTGCTGGGGGTTTGTGACCCCTGCGCGCGCGCGTTAGGCTGGAGTCATCTTCGCGACATCGACCCGTGTCGCCGTGCCTGTTCGCAGGCACCTATCCAACCAACCTCGAACGAGCTGACGTTTCAGCATGTGCGGAATCAGCGGTGAGATCCGCTTGGACGGGCGTGAGGCAGACGCCGGTCGAGTCGCTGCTATGAGCGCGACCATGTCCCGGCGGGGGCCGGACTCAGAGGGTCTTTGGTCCCAACACGATCGCGCGCTCGGGCACCGCAGGCTCAAGATCATCGACCTGAGCGATCGCGCGCAGCAGCCGATGGTCGACCCCGAGCTCGGCCTGACCCTTGTGTTCAACGGATGTATCTACAACCACAGGGAGTTGCGCACGGAACTGGAGACCCACGGGTATCGGTTCTTCTCGACAAGCGACACCGAGGTCATCCTCAAGGCCTATCACCGGTGGGGCGATCGTTTCGTCGACCACCTCAACGGGATGTTCGCGCTGTGTATCTGCGAGCGCGACACCGGCCGGGTCGTGCTCGCACGCGACCGCCTGGGCATCAAACCCTTGTACCTGACCGAGTCGCCCGGCCGGCTGCGGTTCGCCTCGACGATCCAGGCGCTGCTCGCCGCCGGCGATGTTGACACCTCGATCGATCCGGTCGCGCTGCACCACTACCTCACGTGGCACGCGGTCGTCCCCGCGCCGCGCACGATCCTGTCGGGCGTTCGCAAGCTACCGCCCGCCACGCTGATCGCGATCGAGCCCGACGGCACGCGCACGCAGACCGAGTACTGGAGCCCCTCGTTCACCCGAACCCACCCCGACTGGACCCCGCGCGACTGGCAGGAGGCGATCCTTGAGTCCCTTCGCCTAGCCGTCCGCCGCCGCCTGGTGGCCGACGTGCCGGTCGGCGTGCTCCTGAGCGGCGGGCTCGATTCGAGTTTGGTCGTCGGCCTGCTGTCCGAGCAGGGCCAGCACGGACTCGCAACGTTCAGCGTCGGGTTCGAGGCGGCCGGCGGTGAGGAGGGCGACGAGTTCCGTTACTCCGACGTGGTGGTCGAGCGATTCGCAACCGACCATCACAAGCTGCGCATCGACTCCGCGACGTTGCTCGCCACGCTGCCGTCCACGATCGCGGCGATGAGCGAGCCGATGGTCAGCCACGACGCGGTGGGTTTCTACCTGCTGAGCCGTGAGGTGGCCAAGTACGTCAAGGTCGTGCAGTCGGGTCAGGGTGCCGACGAGATCTTCGCGGGCTACCACTGGTACCCGCCGATGCTGGAGACCTCCGACCCGGTCGGGACGTACGCGCGCGCGTTCTTCGACCGCTCGCACGCCGAGATGGCCGAGGTCGTCCAGCCCGACCACCTCATCGACGCGGACGCCAGCCGTGCATTCGTGGCATCGCACTTCGAGCGGCCGGGCGCGCAGACCGGCGCCGACGCCGCCTTGCGGATCGACACCCAGATCATGCTGATAGACGATCCCGTCAAGCGGGTAGACAACATGACGATGGCCTGGGGCTTGGAGGCGCGGGTGCCCTTCCTGGATCACGAGCTCGTCGAGCTGGCCGCGGCCTGTCCGCCCGAGCTCAAGATCGCGCAGGGGGGCAAGGGTGTGCTCAAGGAGGCTGCGCGCGCGGTCATCCCGCACGAGGTCATCGACCGGCCGAAGGGCTACTTCCCGGTCCCTGCGCTGAAGTACCTCGATGGCGAGCCGCTCGAGATGGTGCGTGACGCGCTCACCTCGCCGGCGGCCAAGGAGCGCGCGCTATTCGAGCCCGCCTACCTCGACAAGCTGTTCGCCGAGCCCA
>DASWIP010000003.1:0-38521 GCA_036397635.1 Actinomycetota bacterium
GCTCGACCTCGACGAGGCGAGCCGTGGCCGGTTCACGCTCGGGCTCGGCTCGGGCGTCCAACGGCTCAACGAGAACTGGCACAACGCGCGCTTCGGCAAAGCGGCGCCGCACCTCCGCGAGACTGTCGCGGTCATCCGAGCGGTCGTCGCGGGAGCCGATCTGGGGCAGGCCATCGAGCTCGATGGCGAGTACGAGCCGCTGCGACTGCGCGGCTACCAGCGTCCGTTCCCGCCCGCGCGCACGGAGATCCCAATCTACCTGGCGGCGGTGGGCGAGGTGATGACCCGGCTCACCGGCGAGATCGCCGACGGCTGGCTCGGGCACGAGCTCGGCTCCGCCGCGTACCTCCGCGAGCGCCTCCTCCCCAACCTGGAGGAAGGGCTGAAGCGAGGCGGCCGCGACCCATCGGACCTGCAGGTTATCGCCAGCGCATGCTGCGTGATCGACGACGATGCTCGGCAGGCGAAACGGTGGGCGGCGGGTCTGGTCGCGTTCTACGCCAGCGTCCGCACCTATCAGCCGTTCTTCGCCTTCCACGGGTTCGAGCAGGACGCCGTCGCGATCCAGGAGCGGTTCCGCGCCGGCGACGAGCAAGGCATGATCGACGCCTGCCCCGACGAGATGGTCGATGCGCTGACGCTCGCGGGGACGCCAGGCGAGGTGCGCGCGCGCCTGAGCGCGTTCGAAGGCCTCGCCGACGGCATCAAGCTCAGCCCGCCGACGCATCTGGTCCCGCCCGAGGTCACCCGCCACTGCCAAGCGCAGATCCTGCAGCATCTCAGTCCATGAGCCTCTTCGACGCGATCCGCCCTGAACGCTTCCCCTGGTTCGACTACGGGCGTTACACGTTCTCGCTCGGCCTGGCGCGCGAGGGCAAGGCCTGGCTCTCCGGACACTCCGCGAGCGAGTACGACGCCGGCGAGGGCCACATCGTGGTCAAGGGCGGGATGGCCGAGCAGACCCGCACCGCCTACGCGAAGATCGCCGCGATCCTCGAGGCGGCGGGGCTGACGCTCGGCGACGCGCATCGGATCGTCGAGTACGTCACCGCCGAAGGGATCGAGCACTACGCCGAGGCGGAGGGCGCGCGGGGCGAGCTGCTCGGGGAGCATCGGCCGGCGGTGTGCACCGTGGTCGTGAACCGGCTGTTACGTCCGCAAGCCTTCATCGAGATAGAGGTCACCGCCGGTCCGCGCGGCGAGGCGATCACGGTCGGAGACGACGGCCGGGTCGCGCGCGCGCCGGCGTACGCAGCCGACGACATCGTCTACCTCTCCTCGATCGCCGCGCCCGATGCGGGCGACGACCTGCTCGCGCAAGCGACCGCGGTGTTCGAACGCGCGAGCGCGGTGCTCGAGGCGGCGGGCCTCGACATGAGCCACGTGGTCAAGACCGTGGACTACACGACGCCGGCGACGCTGGGGGATTACAAGCGCACGGGGCGGGTGCGCAAGGAGCTGCTCGGCCCGGTCTATCCGGCCGCGGCGGGGATCCTGCTGTCGAGGCTGCAGACGCCGGAGACGCTGATCTCGCTCGACGTGGTCGCTTCGCGCGCGCCGCTCGAAGCGATCAACCCCGGGTGGGAGCGCTACGCGAAGCTGACGTACAGCCCTGCCGTGCGCGCGGGCAACGTGCTGTTCATGTCCGGCCAGGCGGCGCTTGATCCCGACACCGAGCGCGCCATGTTCGACGGCGACATCGCCGCGCAGGCCGAGTACACCTACTCGAACATCATCGAGGTCCTCAAAGCCGCCGGCGGTGGGCCGGAGAACCTGGTCAAGACCATCGAGTTCGTGACCCCCGCCGGGCTCGATCGCTACCGCGAGGTCGCGAAGGTGCGCGAGCAGCTGCTCGTCGCGCCCTACCCTGCGTCGACCGGATGCGTGTGCGAAGCGCTGCTGCGTCCCGAGTTCCTGATCGAGATCGACCCGCTCGCGATCCTTGCCTAAAGCTCACCTTCGGCGATGATCTGCCGCTTCGACACGCCGGTCGTGTCCTGCGGGATCACGAACTCCTCGGATCCGATGCGGTAGGAACCCGCGGTGTCGGTGATCACGTCGCGAGTGGTTCCGACCGTGGCCGCGGGCGGGTTCACCTGCGTGGCGGCAGCGTCGGGAAGCAGCGGGTTCGGGATCGAGGCGGCGCTGAAGTCTGCGGCGCAGGCGCTCTCGCTCTCCATGTTGTGCATGCCGCCGCCGAACGCGAACGGATCGAACGAGGGATCGGCCTCGTCGTCGCGGCAGAGCTCGGTGCCGTCGCGTGAGATGATCAGCGCGCCGTCGAAGGCCTCGTCTTCGACCCCCGTCGAGCACACCCCGGCCGGAAGCGGGAAGAACACCGCCGTCGCGGGCCCGTCTTCCACGATCGTGATGGTGGTGCCGTCGGCCAGATTCAGGTCGAGCGTGCTATGCGTGACGACCGTCAGGCACTGGTGGGCTTGAACGACCGGCGCGACCGCGGTCGCGGCGACGATCATCAGCAGTGGTGCGATCCGCTTGAGCATCGGGGCCTCCTCGGGTTCCGTCTTCACGACGATTCGTCGCGAAGGTCATAGAATCCTCCTTTCCCCGCATACGTTCTCTGACGTATGCCCCCCCGTCCGGGCCCCCGCTAAGGTGCGCACGTCTCGGACCGAAAGGGGGACTGATGAAGAAGCTCGTCGTCGTCGCAGGGACGATGTTCTGCCTGGTCGCGATGTCGTCGTCGGCGTCCGCGGCCATCCACGAGCAGGTGGCGGCATATTGCAGCGGTGGGGGCCACGGGGCGATCGGGGAGGACGGGTTCCTGGAGCCACCGGGGATCACCGACTTCTCCAAGAAGAACTTCGCTCAGCCGGTGCTCGCCAACGGTGTTGTGGTCATCACGGAGACCGGACCGGTCGTGGCCGATCACCCAGCATCCAAGTTCCCTGCGGGCTCGAGCCCGTTCGCGTTGCCGGATCCCGTGCATCCGAGCACCAACTGCGCGGCGCTGCGGTAAGGGGTACGTCTGCGGCCGGTGGTGCTTTGCACCGCCGGCCGCTCGCTTACGAGCGCAGGGTGCCGACCTGGACCGGAGGGTCGGTGGTGAGTTTGGTGTCCAGGAACTCCCACCACTCGTCCTGGCTGACGCGCTCGGACTCCCACGCGTCGTCGGTCTTGAGGTTCGCGAGCGCCTTGCGATACGCGCCGAACGCGGCCTCGTCCTCGAAGGCCGCGAAGTTCTCGATGACGTAGACGTCGCCGACGACCGAATAGAACCAGCGGACCTCCTTGACCATCGGAAGGTCCTTGTAGAACCACTGCTCGCGCTGCTCGAGCCAGGCCCAGAACTCTTTCATGTTCTGGCGCGCGCGCGGCGACAGCCGCATCCGGTAGTGCAGGTAGATCACGGGTCCCTCGCGATCAGGGGTGCTGCGCCTTCAGGTCGTCGAGCAGCGCGTCGGTCTCGGCCTCGGATACATCGCCGATAGCGTAATCCCGCGCGAGCTCGTCGGTCAGGTTGATCTGCAGCTGGAACGCGCGATGCCCCTCGGCCACCACGCGCGCGACATCCTCGTCGGAAAGCTGCATCGCGTTCATGCGCGCGTGATAGCCGCGGAGGTACTCCTTCGGATCGGCGATCTCGGGGTAGTCGTAGAAGGCAACCGGCACGTCGGGCCCGTACGCCTTGCGCAGCAGACCCCGGATCAGCTCCTGCCCGAGCACGTATCCAAGGTAGCGCAGCCATTGGTGCGCGACCCAGGAAGGGGGATGCTCGCTCGCGATCTCGCGGATCCGGCTCGCGTAAGCGTCTGCGGCGGGGGTCGGGGGGAGCGCGGTGCGCCACTCGGGACCGACGAGGCCGGCTAGGTCTTTCTCGAGGCCCTCGCACCGGAACAGCTCGGGTGCGTACAGCGGCCCGGCGTTGGGGTCTTCACGGATCACCTCGGCCGTCTCTTCGAGCGCGTCGTAGACATGGGAGAGACGACCGAGGTAGGCAGCGTAGGCGTCTTTGGGGAGTTCGCCTTTGAACTGGGCGACCATGAACGGACGCCGTTCGGCTTCGCGGTGGATTTCCGCCGTCCCCTGCATCAGGGCGGCGTTGAGGGCCTCGCGCGGGCCCGTTGCGAACGGATGGCTGCTCGCCATGGCTATGCGGTGACGGCGAGGTGCCTCTGGGCGAGGATCTTGCCCATCTCGATGTTGTACTCGTACGCGACCATGACCTCTTCGATCAGCTCGAGCTTGCCGTCGACGTCGAGCGGGAGGTCGTTGAGCGCCTGACGGTACGCGTTCTTGAAGCCGACCGCGTCGCCGATCTCGGAGAAGTCGTAGTAGGCGAGCCCGTCGTCCGAGTCGCCCCACGCCTTCTTGAGCGCGGCGTAGATCATGAGCCCGCCGGACAGGTCGGCCATGTATCTGGTGTAGTGGTGCGCGACGAAGCCGACCGGTCCGACGGAGTTGATGCGGTCCACGTACTCGCGGGTGCTCGGGAGGCAGTTGGCGACCTTCTCCTCCCAATCCAAGCCGTAGAAGAAGGCGAGATCGCGCTCGAGGAAGCGCAGGCGCGCCAGCGCGGCGATGTGGAACTGCCCGACGATCGGGTCGTCGGCGAGCGTCTCGAGCCGCGTCTCCAAGGCCTGATAGACCGGGTAGACGTTGGCGATCAACTCGGCGTAGCCCTGTTTGCTGATCGTGCCCTCGGCGAGCGAGAGCTCGAACGGAGAGAACTGCGCGCGCTCGTGATCGGTCCAGGTCTCGCGGCGTAGCATGCCCGACAGCGGCTTGGTAGCCAGGTCCTCGGTGAGCTTTGGGCGCAAACGTTTCTTGTTCTCTTCGACGCGAGCCAGGATCTCCGACACGATCAGCCTCCTTGGTGCCGCCCGCACGTCGAGCCACGTCGACCCGACGCGCAGGCGGATGCTTTCACGACAGGTTGTCATCACGGTACCGGGATGACGACAGGTCGTCAAGAAGGATGCGACGAAACGTCGGAAAGAGCTTGCCTGGGCAGATTCGTCCGGCTCGGCTACCGGCGCCGGACGGGACCCGGCGGGGCCCCGGGTGGGGCTGCGGCGACCTCTCGCCAGAAGGTCTCGCAGAGCTGCTCGTACCGGATCCCCAATCCCAGCGTCGAGAGCGGGAACACGAACTCCGGCACTCCCTCCAGGCTCGCGGCCAGCTGCTGGTATGCGCCGAGGCGAGCGGCGTGCGCGTCGGCTTGGCGAGCGGCCAGCGCCGAGAGGGCCTCGGGATCGGCCATCCAACCGAAGAACAGCCGCAGCAGGGCGGGGTTCCGCATCTCGGGCAGCTCGTCGGTCGGCTCGGCGACCCAGGTGGCCAGGGCCCCTCGGCCGGACGCGGTGATCGAGTACAGCTTGCGGCGCCGTCCGACCTCCTCCCGTCGAACCGTCAGCAAGCCGGCCTCGACGAGCCGGTCCGGCTCGGAGTACAGCTGTGCGTGCGGGAACGACCAGAAGAACCCGATCGAGGCGGCCACGTAGACCTTCAGGTCGTAGGGCGTGCTCGGGCCGCGATGCTCGATGATGCCGAGCACGACGTACGAGGTGGAGGTCAGGTGCAGATCGTCGGTTGACATCGGTCTGGAGCATATCATATTCTTTGGATGGTCTGAATCAGACTGTCAAGGAAGGGGAGGCGGGTCATGAGGGTCGACGCGAACGGACTGGGATTCGAGCTGCTCGACGAGGGGGAAGGACCGGCCGTCCTGTTGCTGCACGGCTTCCCCGACACGCACCGGGTCTGGCGCGAGCAGCTCCCTGCGCTGCTCGACGCGGGGTACCGCGTGATCGCGCCAGACCTCCGCGGGCGCGGCGCATCCGACATGCCGGAAGCCGTCGAGGCCTACAACATCGCGACCATGCTCGGGGACGTGACGGGGATCATGGACGCGCGCGGCGTCGAGCGGGCCTTCGTGGTTGGGCACGACTTCGGCGCGGCGCTGGCGTGGGCGACCGCGATCCTGCTGCCCGATCGGGTCGAGAAGCTCGTTGCGATGTCGGTGGGCAACCCGGCCGGCTGGCGTGAGCCGCCGCTGCATCAGCGGATGCTGTCGTGGTACATGCTGTTCTTCCAGTTCGAGGGCATCGCCGAGGCGTGGCTGCAGCACGACGACTGGAAGCTGCTGCGGGAGTGGCTCGCGGATGCACCCGATCGCGAAAGCTACGTCGAGGATCTCGCACGACCCGGCCGGTTGACCGCGGGCTTGAACTACTACCGTGCGAACCTCGCGCCCCGGATGCCCGACGAATGGCTCGAGCTTCCGCCGGTGCGCGTCCCGACGATGGGGATGTGGAGCACCCGCGATTTCGCGCTCGCCGAAGAGCAGATGACCGGCTCGGGCGCGATGGTCGAGGCGCCCTGGCGGTACGAGCGCGTCGAGGACGCCGGCCACTGGCTGCAGCTCGAGCAGCCCGGGCGGGTCAACCCGCTGCTGCTCGACTTCCTGAAGGAGTGAACGCGATGGAACGCTACGACGTCGTCATCGTCGGTGGCGGGATCGCCGGGGGAGCGCTGGCGACGCGTCTCGCGCGCGCCGGGGTCGGTGTGCTGGTGCTCGAGAAGCAAGCCGCGTACCGGGACATGGTGCGCGGCGAGACGTTCCAGCCGTGGGGCGTGGGGGAGGTGCGCGCGCTCGGCCTCGAGCAGACGCTGCTCGACGCGGGTGGAGGATGGGCGCACGTCACGGTGAACTACGACGAGCGGGTGTCGCCGGAGGAGGCCGAGGCCGACGCGCTCCCGTCGGCCGGATTGGTTCCCGGCGTCGAGGGCTCGCTGAACGTCGGCCATCCCGAGGCATGCGAGGCGCTGACCTCTGCGGCCGCCGTGGCGGGGGCAACCGTCGTGCGTGGTGTCGGCGCCGTTGCGATCGAGCCGCGACGCGTGACGTACACCGATGCGGCCGGGGTTGACCACGTGGCCGACTGTCGCCTGATCGTCGGCGCCGACGGGCGGCACTCGGTCGTGCGTAAGCGAGCGGGCTTCACCCTGACCGAGCGCGCGCCGACGCACTTCGGCGCCGGCTTGCTGGTCGAAGGGCTGCAAGACTGGCCGGAGGACCGTGACGCGATCGGCACGGGATCCGACGCGCTGTACCTGGTCTTCCCTCGGCCGGGTGGGCGCGCGCGCCTGTACCTGATGTGGGACATCGCCGACCAGCACCGCTTCACCGGCGCCGATCGGGAGCACGCGTTCCTGGATTCCTATCGGTTCGACGGCTGTCCGGGATCCGAGGAGCTGGCCAAGGCGACGCCGGCGGGCCCGTATGCGGGGTATCCGATGACCGACGGGATCGTCGATCGCTTCGTCGACGACGGCGTGGTGTTAGTGGGGGATGCGGCCGGGTGGAACGATCCCGTGATCGGGCAGGGGCTTTCGATCTCGATGCGCGACGTCCGATCGGTCGCCGACGTGCTGCTCGCGTCCGAGGACTGGTCCCCCTCCTCGTTCGGCGGCTACATCGAGGAACGCACCGAGCGGATGCGCCGGCTGGTGATCGAGGCGAAGGTCTTCACCCAGATCCGGGCCACCTTCGGGCCGGCCGCCGACCGCCGCCGTATGGCGTATCGAGAATCGATGATGACCGACCCGAGCGCGTTCGCCCTCGTCGCCGGCGTCGCGATGGGGCCGGAGACGATCCCGGCCGAGACCTTCGCCGACGCCGAGATCGAGCGGCTGTTGTCGCTCGGGGCCTGAAGCAGCGATCACGCGCCGAGCAACTCGTGCAGAGCTGGGCTGTCGATGTCCGCGCCTAACGACCGTGCCGCCTCTGTCGCCTGCGCGTCGCCGAGCCTGCCACGGTGGCACAGGGCGCGCGCAAGCAGATCCCGCATCCCATGGCGGCCGGCGGCTTCCTCCAGCGCCGAGATCCACGTGCTCGCTCCGGGCAGGTGGCGGCTCACGGCGAGATCGCACAGCGCTTCGAGCGCGTACGCGCGGAACCAGGCGAAGTAGTCGGACGTCCTCGATCCCCTCGTGCGCGCGACGTCGAACCAGTGCACCGCCGCGGGGATGTCGTCCTTCGCTGCACTGAGCGAGCCGAGCCCGCGCGCCGCCAGAGTCTGGCAGCGACCGTTCCCCTCGGCAAGGCACGCGAGCGCGTACGCGTGCTCGAGCAGCCGCGCGGCCTCGGCGATCTCTCCCCGCTTGAGCGCCACCTCGCCCAGGAAGGACTCGACCCACGGAACCAGCGTGGTCCAGTGCGAGCGCACCAGCACCGATGCGGACTCCAGCGTCGCCGCCGCGGCATCGAGCGATCCCCGGAGCAGATGGAGCCGTCCGAGCATCGTCAGCGCGAACGCCGTGTCTCCCGGCGTGCGTTGCTGATCGAGCAGCGACAGTGCTTCCTGCAGCAACGCGAGGGCCTCGGGGTAGTGCGCGGTTTCGGTCAGTATGGCTCCCCGGAGCGTGAGCGATCGCGCGGTCTCGAGCCGGTCGTCCTCCGTATGGGCTTCCACCTGATCGACCATCACGTGCGCGCGATCGTAGTGCGCGCGCCAGTACTCGCTGTAGGCGAGCTCGCGATGGGCGTGTGCCAGGAGCCGCGGAGATCCAAGGCGTTCGGCGAGCGCGATCGCCTCGTGCATGCTCGCGGCTTCGCCCTCGCCTCCGACCGACTCGGTGAAGCTGAGCGACGTCCCCAGGAGGAGCAAGGTCTTGAGCAACAGAGTCTCGTCGCCGAGCGCGCGCGCGTCCGACACTGCTCGCCGCAACGGTCGCAGCCCCGAAGTCTGGCCGGCGAGCACGGCGGCGTAACCGGACTGCATCGCGGCGCGGATCGACGGAACGTTGGGCGCGCTGCTCGAATCGTCCGGAGGATCGCATGCACCGAGCAGCTCCTGACTCGGCTCGATGCCGAGCTCGTCGCGGAGCAACCTGATGGCTCGATCGAGATGTGCCCGCGCGTCCGCGTCGCGCCTGTCGGCCATCAGTGATCGGACCAGCAGCTCGTGGGACGCCTCATCGTAGGGGTCGATCGCGATGAGGCGAGCGGCGAGCTCGCAGGCTCCACCCCCGTCGTCGCCCGCGAGTCGCGCGAGCGCCGACCCGCGGAGCGCAACGCAGGAGTCCCCGGCGACCCGTCGCCGTTCGGCCGCCAGCCATGCATCGAACCCGGGGCTGCTGCTCACCGAGAGCCCATCGAGGAGCTCGAGGCCCAGCCCGGCGAGCTCGAGTGCGTCGGGCCACGACCCGGAGCGCAACATCAGGACATCGATGCGGGTGTTCGCGGGGAGGAGGGGATCCACGGGATCGCCGCGGAACGTGAGGGGATCGCCGACCAATCGTCGCAACGCGTTGAGGTTCCATCGCAGGGCCGCAAGCGGGTCCTCGGCGTCGCCGAACAGCAGCGACGCCAGCCGGACCCGGTTCCCGGCACCACGCTCGAGCAGGAGATACGCGAGCAGCGCCCAGGCCTTCGCGCCTCGCGGCGGAGGCTGGGCGACGCCATCCCGCAGGACCATCGGTGTGCCGAGCAGGCGGATCTCCAGCGTCATGGTGCCATCTTCGATGGTCGGTCCCCGATGTTCAAGGGCCCTGCGCGACATCAAACGCTCCGTCAAACGCGCGCATCGCATCCTGTCCACACGGCCCGGACGTCGGGCCGGGGGGCCTGGTCGGGCCGCCTGTGAACGAGGAGGGAGCGATGGGCATCAGCAGACCCTTGACCGGTTTGGCGATCGCGGTGCTGGCCGTCGCGGTGATCTTGATCGTGGGGCTGGTCGCGGTCACGGAAGGCCGCGCGGAGACGACCATGATCGATGAGCTCGGCAGGCACGTCGGTCCCTACGCGGGTTAGCGCCTGACATCATCGATCACCTGGAGGAACGATGCCTCGATATCTCGTAGAACGAACGTTCCCGGAAGGCCTCAACATCCCCGCCACGGACCGGGGAGCGTCGGCATGCCTGACGGTGGTCGCCAACAACGTGGAGGAAGGGGTGACGTGGCTGCACTCGTACGTCACCAGCGATCATCGGAAGACGTATTGCATCTATGACGCTCCGACGCCGGAGGCGATCCGCCGTTCCGCGGAACGCAACGGGCTCCCGGTGCGGGCGATCGTCCCGGTGAGCGTGCTCGATCCGTACTTCTACCACTGACCGATCCGTACGTCCTTCCGCCTCCGGGCGGGGAAGGGGAGGAGACCATGAGGCAGCAGCTTCGTGCATACCTGCGAGGGGGGGTCGCGATCCTGATCGCGACTGCGACCATCATCGTGCCGGTCACCGCAGCCAACAGCAACGAACACCCTGGTATCGCTCAGGTACGGCGCGCCACCGCCCCGTATCACGACCTCGCGGTCGCCGGGGACGACGAATACGTTGCGTTCCTGCCGTGTATCGACCACCCGGCGGCCGGCGGTATGGGACAGCACTACGTGAACTTCTCGATCCTCGATGGGGAAGTGGACGCGCTCGCGCCCGAAGCGTTGGTCTACGAAGTGCGGGGTGATCAGTACAAGCTCGTGGCCGTCGAGTACGTCGTGCCGCAGTCCGAGTGGTCGGATCCGAATCCTCCGGTGCTGTTCGGTAAGGAGTTCGGACGCAACGACGACCTCGGCATCTTTGCGTTGCACGCGTGGATCTGGCGGCCGAACCCAGTGGACATGTTCGAAGACTTCAACCTGGCCGTTCGAGCGTGCCCCTGAGCTGAGGAACGCCTAAACGCTGTCGCGCCAGCCCAGCTGGCGCGACAGCGTTCTCGTCGCATCCACGAGCAGCGTTGCGGCGTCGCCCGCCTCGCCGCGGAACCGCTCGACCGGACCGCAGACGCTGATCACCGCGAGCGGCCGGCCGTCGTGACCGAGGATCGGCGCGGCCACCGAGCCCGCCCCTTCCATGCGCTCGCCGAGGCTCATCGCCCAGCCGCGTTCGCGGATGTCGGACAGCTCCTTGCGCAGCGCCCGGATGCCGGTGATGGTCTTGCCGGTCAACTTCTCGAGCGGACGGGCCAGGTACTCCTCCCGCTCGTCGTCGGGCAGGAACGCGAGGAACGCTTTCGACGATCCGCCTGCGTGCAGCGGCACCTGCAGGCCGAGTTGCACGACCATCTTGATGTCGCGGTCCGGCGTGACCTGGTCCACGTACACACGCGTCGATCCGGTGCGCAGCGACAGCGTGGCGGTCTCATTGGTCTCGCGCGACAGCCGCTCGAGCACCGGCCGCGCAAGCTCGCGGATGTCCGCGCGGTTCAGGTACGCGAGGCCCACGTGCAGCGCGCGCGGTCCGAGCGCGTAGCGACGCGAGGGCTCCTCCAGTTCGATGAACCCTTTCGCGCGGAAGCTCGACAGGATCCGGTAGACGACCGCTTTGGATAGGCCGAGGGCTTGGGCGATCTCGGTGACCCCGAGGGTCGGCTCATCCGCGTCGGCGAACAGGCCGAGGACGTCGGCCGCGCGCTCGATCGCCACGATCGTCTGCCCCTGGGGTTCGGAAGCCATGGGGGCGAGCGTACCGCAGAGCGGAACGGGAGTGAAACAGCGTTTCAGGGTGGCTCCCGGCGACGCTCGCGCATCGGTTGGTCAGCACGTGAGCCCGCGCCCAGCGAGATGCCGCAAACGTCTCGGACGGCCGCCCTGTTCCGTGCTGCCTCAGTCATCACATCCGCCATCTGACAGGTCACCGGCCGCTGCTTCGAACCGGTGGACGATCACCTCGCAGAGCGGAGCAGAGACGAAACAGTGTCAGATCGAGGGGTTGAGCATGTTCGCGATGACCGCCGGCCAGGGGACGCCGACGGTGTGCGGTAGGTCGCAAGAGTAGATCGTCCCCGCGATCGGCGGGTCGGCCGATGGCTCTGTCCCGTCGGGTCGTGCATTGCCCGCCAAGCACACGTCGGCGCCGAGACCGTCCCAAGCGAGGTCGCCGAGCAACGAGTCGCCGATGGTGTTGCCGATGATGCGATCTGCTACCGAGGGCCCGGAGACGCCGGTCACGACGATGCCGTAGCGATGGCCGCTGACGTCATTGTGCTCGAGCAGGTTGTGGGAGCCGCCGTCGATCCAGATCCCTGCACCGACCGATCGCGATGATCGCGGCGCGACCGGATCGGCGTTGTCCGCGATCGTGTTCCCCCAGAGGTGGGCGCCGCGCTGCTCGAGCGGAGAGCCGGTGAGCACGATGCCGGCGCCGTTGCCCCTGATCAGCGAGCGGCGCACGATGATCGACCCGGCGTTCTCGAGCAACGCGCCGACCGCGTTCGCGGCCGCGGTCAGCTCGTCAACGTCGATGTCGCACGGGTCGCAGTCCTGGATGGCGAGCCCCGCGCTGCTCGCGCCCGAAGCCGTGGAGGCGTGGATGGCACCGCGATGCGAGCCGCGCGCGCGGATCCCAAACGAGCCGTTGTCTGCCGCGACGATGCGATGCGCGCCGAAGCGCGCGACCCCGTCGAACGACAGGCCGGCGATGCCGTGGTTGCGCACGGTCAGGTTCTCGACGCGCACGCCGTCGGCGCCGACCGCGATGCCGACCGCACGCTGTCGGTCGCCGTCGATGACGACCTCCTCGGATGAGGTTCCCATGCCTCGGATCGTCACGTCGGAGGTGGCGACGACGACGCCGTAGTGGTAGATGCCGGGCAGGACCTCGATGATCGTGGTGGGTTCGGCGTCGATGAGCGCGCGCGCGATGGTCGGGTAGTCCGCGGACGGGACGACGCGACGCGGTGGTTCGGGCGGCGGGGGAGGTGGAGGTGATCCGGCCCCGACGACCACGACGCCGGCCATGCCCGGACCGTGCACAAGGCAGCGATACGAGAACGTCTCGTCTTCATGGAACGTCCACGAGAACGTGTCGCCGCGAACGCTTGTCCCCAGCTCGGGGAACGAGAACCGGTCGTCGTTCGCCGTCACCGTGTGGCCGCCCTCGCGCGACACCCAGGTCACGGTCTCGCCCTTGGCGATCGTGATCTTCTGCGGCTCGAAGAAGTTGTTGAAGATCTCGACGACGTTGATGGCGTCCGCGCGCGCGGGTGCCGTCGCTGCTGTTGCGGCGAGCATCAGCCCCGCGGCGAGGGCGCGCCGGTTCACGGCGTCGCGATCACCACCCCGCCGTTGACCGCATCGGGCTGCACGAGCACGGTGCGGCCGATCGACGGGACGGGTCCTTCGGCGGTGTCGTGCATGGCGAACACGTAGTACGCGCCGGGCGGCAGCACGCTGCCGTCGCCGCCATCGGGCAACGCTGCGATCACCGCGGCGCCATCGGTCGAGTGCTCGAGCACGACCGCGCGCATGTCGGCGTCGACCGTATGGGTCGCTGCGCCGAGGCGCACCAGCACGACCTCAGTGATGTCGCCTGCGTCGGTAGCCTCACCGAGGGCAAGGGTCAGGGCGCGCCCGTCCTGTGTCGGTGCGACGGCCGACACGATCGGCCTGTCTCCACGATGCAGGTAGGGCGGCTCGTAGATCTCGAAGGTGGGGTCGCGGTAGTTGTTGCTGCGGGCTGCCGGGTTGGTGTGCTGGGTGTAGTACGCCTGATGCGGAGCGTTGCCGCCGATGAGCACTCGACCGTCTGGCAGGAGCAACGCGGTGTTGTGGTATCCGCGATCGCGCGCCGCGGTTGCGACCGCCCGCCAGGTGTTGGTCTCCGGATCGTAGAGCTCAGCGGTGCGAACGCCAGATCCCGCGCCGGGGATGACCACATCGTCGAGTTCGTTGCCGTTGACCAGCAGCACTTCGCCGGTTGGAAGCATCACGCTCGAGCCGAACCACCGCTGGGCGCGAAGCTGGGACGGATCGCCTGTGAGACCGTCGATGGGCAGAGCCGGCGATTGGTTCGTGATCCCGTCGGGGGTCCACCGTATGACTTCGCTCAACGTCGTTCCGATCCATGATCCGGGGGTCGGACCGAGCGTTCCGCCGGCGACGAGGATCGACGCTTCATCGTACGGGGGTTCCAGACGGAGCAACGTCGATGTCGCGCCGCTCCGCACGCCGTAGGTGCTCTGGCCGACGGCCGTCCACGTCTGGGTCGCGGGGTCGTAGACTCGCTGCTCGCCCCAGGTCACCATGTCCGGTGTCTCACCGAATTGCGCCCACGTCTGACCTGCCGATGCGTAGAAGACTTTCCCATCGGGCAGCAGATGGATGCGTGGGTAGAGCGGCAGTGAGAAGTCGTGTGTTCCAGCGTCGGTCCAGGCCTCAGTCGAAGGATCGTAGATCTCGTTGAGTCTGACCTGGCTGAACGAGGTATCCGGATAGGTGAACGAGCCGACGACGCGCCGAAGCCCGGAAGTGATGAGCACACGCCCGTCGGCAAGGGTCACCATCGATGGGTACCATCGCGGCTCACTCATCTGATCGACAGGTGTGAACGTGTCGGTATCAGGGTCGAAGACGCGCGCCTCGTCGTCGCCGTAGCCGTCGAAGGTGGTCGGGTCCTGGAGATAATTGCCGCGCCACTCCGATCCACCTGCGATCAGCACCGTGCCGTCGTACAGCTGCTTGAGGTCGGCGCAGAACATGTCCTTGGTGCTGTCGGTTCCTTGGTCCCGCGCCTCGTCGGTCAAGCCGCGCTCCATGGTCGGGATCGTCCACGTCGGCGCGTCGCCACGCAGGTCCAGGATGCGCGCGCGAGAGTTGTAGATCGCGAGCGTGCCGTCCATCTTCCCGGCCCACGCGTCGCCATCCTCGCTTCCCTCGAGACCGTTCCAGTACAGGATCCGGCCGTCCGGCAGCGCGACGATGCTGACGGCAGCCGGGAACATCGCCGAGGTTTCTTCCGACGGCGGGTCGTAAGCCAGCGCACCGCCCTCCCAGAAGGGTGCCGACCACCGACCGACCTCGACCGGATCGGCCTCTGCCGGCGCCACGACCAGAGCTGAGGTCGTGATGAGCAGCGCAACAACGGCTGCGAGCTTGGTTCTCATGGTTGCTCCCCCCGCCCCCGGCCGCCGTTCTCGCTGGTCGCAGGCCCGACGGCTCGGATCGGTCCTCCCAAAGACTTCTCTTCACGTCGAGCTTCACCTGCTTCCGACCGAGGCGCGGTCCTCGGTGATGCATGGTCCGTGCCGGTGCCTTGATCCGACACGATTGTGCACGTCACCAGGACGAGAAGACACCACTCACCTGAGTGATGTTCTGGAGCGGCGACCCTCACTTTCTCGGGGAGCTCGATCGTCGCCACACGATCACACCACTCAGCTGGGCGCTCGACCACCACCCTCCGCCGATCCCGACTGCTCTTCGGCGCGCGCGGCCGCGGCGGCCAGCTCGACGCGCGAGGCGAGTCCGAGCTTCTGGAAGACGTGAGAGAGGTGCGTCATCACCGTGTACTTCGAGATGAACAACCGCTCGGCGATCTGGGGATTCGTGAGACCCTCGGACGCCAGGCGCGCGACCTCCCGCTCGCTTGACGTCAGCGCCGCCCATCCCGTCGCCGGACGCCGCAGCGGCGCTTTCGATCCTCGACGGATGCCAGCGGCGCGCATGGCCGCCGTGACGCGCGCAGCGTCTCGCACGTCCCCGACCTGATCAAAGAACTCGAGGGCTTCGTCGCACAGCGTGCGCGCATCTGCCCTCTTCCCGGCTCGCGCAAGTGCGGTCGCGGCATCGGCGCACGTGAGGGCGCGCTCGAACCCCCAGGGGCTCCTGCGGTAGGCATCCGCTGCAGCGACGAGCGCCTGCGGATCGTCCTCGAGCAAGCCTTTACAGCGGAGCGCAGCTCCTTCGGCAGAGGCAACACCGTCGGCACGCCGCGCACCTTCCTCGGCTTGCTCGGTCACCGCACGCGCTCGATCGATCTTGCCGGTCGCAAGCGCTAGGCGCACGAGATCGGGCGTCACGAGCCGCCACGTGATCCAGTAACGCCCCGCCGACGCCTCCCAACCCGCCAGGCAACGATCTGCTCCTGGGAGATCGCCGGCGGCCTCACGGCACAGCGCCTCGGACCAGTCGATGGCTTCCGGGAGCATGGTTGGGCCCTTGTCGCTGAGTAGTCTTCGGGCTTCCCTGACCTTCTGAGTTGCACCCTCGAGATCGCCCCGCCGCAGGCGGGTCTGCGCCAGGGTCGCGTGTGCCATCAGAAGGTTTACGGGGGATCCCACGCCTTCGGCAACCAGCTCGAGCGCTGTCTTGGCCTCGACCACCGCTTCGTCCCAGGCACCTTCGAGGAATGCGATCAAAGCCAGCGTCGCTGCCATCGGTGCCTGTGAAGAGATGTCGCCCGCCTCCTGGAGGCGGCGTCGCCCCTCGGCGATCGCCAGACGGGCGTCTCGGGTGCGATCGGCCCCGGCAAGGCCTCCTGCAAGTTGCATGTGCCCGAGGAAGAGGTAGGTCGCGCGCTCCGTATGGAGATCGATCGCCTCTGTGAGATGCTGGATGCTCTCGTGAGGCCTCCCAGAGAGGAGATCCGCGGACCCGAGGCTGGCCAAGCCCGTGGCTAGGCTCCGATGGTCATCGATCGCCCGGGCCTCGGCGATGACGCGCATCGCCACAGGCCGCGCAGCATCAGCTTCACCGGCTCGTACATATGCGCTTGCAAGGGTCGCGCGCACGGTTCGCCTGAGCGCGTCGGGGTAGCGCTCGTCGTCGCCCATCTCGACCAACTCCGGGATCCACTCGGCGATACGACCGTCGCGCATCTTGATCTCGATCCGGGCGAGCCGTATCCGGGCCTCGATCTGTGGCTCGTGGTGCCCGGTGAGCATCTGCTCGGCCATCGCTATCGCTTCGATCCCTCGGCCGACCGCTGCAAGAGGCATGAGTATCTGCGATCGCAGCCGCACGGGTGCCTGGTCCCCGAGCAGGTCGATCGCGCGCTGGAAGAGTCCTATCGCGATCTGTGGTGCCGAGAACCGCAGGCCCACTGCCGTTTCCGTGACCATGTCGAGCTGCTCGGGGGTCGCGACGTGCACGCCGCGCAGGAGCTGCTCGGCGACCCGCGTGAGCGGCACAGACAACGAGCGGAGCCCCCTCGCAGCCTCAGCGTGCATGGCGGCGCGCAGCGGTGCCGGGATGTCCTGGTAGATGGCTTCGTGGATGAGATCGTGCTGGAAGCTCAGGCGCGTACCGCGCTCGCGCACCACCTTCGATGCGACCGCGGGTGCGAGCCCCCCGACTACCGCAGGAACCTTCGCCCGTGCGAGGATGGCCAATTCTTCCACGCCGAAGCTCGACCCCAGCACGGTCGCGAAGCGAAGCAGATCGATCGTCTCAGCGGGCAGGAAGCTGAGTCGCCGGAGGATCGTGAGCCGCAATGTAGGCGGGAGGGAGCCCACCTCCGCGTCCGCGACGCCATCGCTGGTCCGGAGGACTCCCTGCTCGTTCAATCCCTGGATGAGCTCGGCGAGGAAAAGCGGATTGCCGGCGGCCATGCCTAGGGTGCGCGCCAACCCGGCACCTACCTCGGCCCCGAGCATGTCGCGCGCGAGCTCGATCACGGCGGAACCCTGCAGCGGGCTGAGGGGGATCGTTATCGCGCCCTCCCGGGACACCGCATCGAGCAGGCGGGAGAGCTCAGATGTCTTGGGATGCGGGCGGTGGGTGCAGACCATGAGGATGGGCAGGTAGGCGAGCCGTCGCGTGATCGACCGTATCCCCACGATGGTGGTTGGGTCGGTCCAGTGCAGGTCCTCGAGGATCACCGCTGCCGGACCTGTGATCGCCAACTCCTCGATCAGATCGAGGAGCGCGTCGACGAGCTGCGGCTCGGGTGTTCCGGGGTCGCGTAGCAGCGATCGGAGCGATCGTTCTGCGGCGGCGGGCTCGTGGTCGCCCCCGTCGAGGACAGAGAGTGCATCGGTGATCGCCCCCATGGGCCGCATCCGCTCCAGCTCTTCGGCCCGTCCGGCCATGACCCGGAACCCCGCGCGGCGGGCTTCGACCTGGAGTTCCTCGACCAGCCGCGTCTTGCCGATGCCGGCTTCACCTTCGATGAGGATCGTACGGCTGCGTCCCGACGTCGCGACCGCGCTGAGGCCATCGATGAGCTGATGCAACTCCTCCGCGCGCCCGACGAGTGGTGCCGCTGCCGGCCCCTCATCCTGCTGTCCTGAGGCGCCGATGGTGCCCCGTGATCGCGGCGACATCCCCCCTGAGCCCTCCCCGTGAGCAGTCCAGTTTAGTCCGGCTCTCACGCGTGGGGGTCTTGCGCGGGGAGTCTTGCGCGCGCGGGTCTTGCGCGCGGGGCGTTCTGGTACCGATCTACGCCCGAATCCGAGCGCTGCTTCATACGGGTTGGGTTCAAGAACCTCCCGCGGCCTCGCGAGCAGGTCCGCGGACCGCCGCCGGTGCTTCGTACCGCACTGGGCGCAGGGTCCGGCCGCCCTAACTCCGCCGCAGGTACTGTCCGGGGAAGTCCTTGGCGATCTCGCCGTCGCGCAGCATCGGGATGCCGCGAACCAGCGTCGCGACCGGCCAGCCCTTGACCTTGACGCCGCCGAACGGTGAGTGATCCTGGGCCGAGCGGCAGAGGTCGGGCGTGACGGTCTGCTCGAGGTTCATGTCCACCACGGTCAGGTCCGCGTCGGCGCCGACGGCGATGGTGCCCTTCCGCGGGTAGAGGTTGAACGCGCGCGCAGGCGTCGCCGAGCACACCTGCGCGATGCGGTCCAGCGGGATGCCGCGCTTGTGGTGGCCTTCGCTGATCAGCACCGGATACAGCAAGGCGGTGCCGCCGAAGCCCGGGAGTGCCGGCCATAGATCATCACCCTTCGATGATTCCATGCAGCAGGCGTGATCGCTGGCGACCGTACCGACCTGGCCGTGCCGCAGCCCCTCCCAAAGCGCCTCGTTGTCGGCGCGCGCGCGGATCGGCGGGTTCACCTTGCCGCCTAGCCCCTGCAGGTCCTCGTTCGACAGCGCGAGATGGTGCACGGTCGTCTCGAGGTTGGCTTCCAGGTGCGGGTACCGGGTCGATACCTCGAGCGCGGTCCGCAGAGCGAGGTCGCTTGACAGGTGCAGGAAGTTGACGCGCGCGCGCGTGGCGTCGGCCAGCACGCCCGCTTCCTCGATCGAGAGTCGCTCGGTGAGCGGAGGGCGCGCGGCCGCGTACTCGGCCAGCCCGGACACCGAAGGGTCGGCTTTCGCGCGCTCGATGAACACGCGAAGCAGCTCGGCCTGCTCGCAATGCAGCGACAGCGAGATGCGTCCTTCGGTGGAAGCGTCGGCGGCGGCGACGGCCTCCATGATCTCGAACAGATGCCCCAGGTCGTACTCCTCGGCCATCGTGTAGCCGCGCGCGTCGCGCGAGTCCGCAGCGAGGTTCAAGCCCTTGTAGAACATGTAGTACTTGAAGCTCGCGACGCCCATCTCGCCGACGAGCCAGGGGATCTCGTGCACATGCTCGGCGGTCATCGGCGCGAGATGGAAGCCGTAGTCCACCTTCGCGTGGCTTTCGACGGCGGCGAGCACCTCGGGGAAGATCTCTCGGTACGGGCCGGTCTTGTTCAGATAGTGCGAGCCGGTGCGGAAGTAGGAGATGACGGTCGTGACGCCGCCGACGAGCGACGAGGTTGTCTCGGACTCGGTGTCTTCGGTGATGTCGCGGTAGATGCCAAGGTGGTAGTGGGAATCCACCGCGCCGGGAAGTACAGCCTTGCCGCGCGCGTCGATCGCCTCGTCGGCGTCGCCGGCGCTCAGCTCGTCGGCGATCGCGACGATACGTCCGTCGCGTATCCCGATGTCGCCGCGTACCTCACCCACGAAGGGGATCACGAGGGTTCCGCCGGTCACCACGATGTCGAACGTCGCCATCCGCTCACTCCTTCTTCGCGTTCGCGGTCGGGGCGAGCAGCTGCTCGACCGAGGCAAGGTCATCCAGGCCCGCGCACGCGTCGGCGATCTCCGATGCGGTCTGTTCGTCGAGCACGCGCAGCGCGTTGTCCCGGAACTTGATCCGCAGCTCGTCGTCGCTCAACGGACGATCCGGCCCGCCGCGATTGGTCATCACCCGCTCGAGCAGCTCGCGGTCGTCGCGCGTCCGCACGCGCAGGATCGCGGGGAACTGCATGGGGTAGATGGCGTCGCACTCGCGGTCGGCGACCACGTCCACCAGCGCCATCAGCGCACACCGTCGCGGATCGTGCGCGAGCGCGTCGGTGAAGTCATCCAGCCCCAGCCCGAGCCCCGACCCGCCGAGCAGCGCAGCCACGACGGTATACGGACCCGAGAACTGCGCGAGGTAGCCGGTGGCAGGCGCGCGCTTGGCCTCGATCGGCTCGCCGATCGTGCGCACCGTTGGGGTCGCCACGCCGAGCCGGATCGACTCGATGTCATCGGGCGCGACACTCGACGCGCGCACCGCGATCGCCGCATCGATGCCGGCGTGCGTGAAATGGTTCGCCGGATATGGCTTGAAGAAGATCCGCGGGACCTCCCATCGCTCGCCCAGCCCGTCACGCAGCGGGGCCTCGTCGAACCGTCCATCGAGCCACGCCTGGAAGAAGCCGAAGCGGCCCTCGAGCGCGGTCGGCGGTCCGGTGAAGCCGCGCCGAGCCAGCAGTGCCGCATCGACCGCCGACCGCGCGGCGATGCCGCAGTGCAAGCGCTTCACCGTCCCACCGGCGCGATTCGCTTCGATCACGCCGGAGCCCATCGACACCGCGATGCCCATCGCGTGCGCGATCCCTTCCGCATCCAGCCCGAGCAGCTTCGCAGCGCTCGCCGCGCCGGCGACCGCGCCGCAGATCGATGTGGCGTGCTGGCCGCGCTCGAAGAACAGCGAGTTGCCGACGACCGGGTCGTAGCCGGCCATGCCCAAACGCACGCAGATCTCGAGCCCCGCCGCGATCGCGGCGATCGTCTCGGCGCCGCTCGCGCCGGATGCTTCGGCCGCGGCCAGCGACGCGGGCACGATCGACGCGCTCGGATGAAGGATCGACGGCAGGTGGGTGTCGTCGTAGTCCAGCGAGTGCGCGAGCACGCCATTGACGAACGCGGCCGACGCAGCCGGCAACCTCTCGCCGACCCCGATCGCGCGCGCCTGCGCCGTGCCGCCCTGCTCGAGCGCGTGCGCGATCACCGCGCTGCTCGTGTCGAGGGTCAGCGCAGCGAGCGACACCCCGACGATGTCGAGCACGCGCTGCCGCACGCTGGCGCGCACCTCGTCGGGCAAAGTGGCGGCGGTGGTCGCGGCCGCGAACGACGCAAGGCGCTCAACCAGCGTCGTCAACCGAAACCACCGCCAGGGGCCGCACCGGCGAGCCGGTGCCGCCCACGATCTTCAAAGGGGCGCAGACGAACACGAACTCGCGCGCGCCCGCCGCCGCGAGCTCTTCCAGCGCGAGCGTCTCGAGGATGTGGATGCCGTGCTCGACCAGCAGCACGCGATGCGCGGGCAGCAGCGCGTGGCCGGCGCCGGGAGAGAGCTGCTCGAACGCGATCGTGTCGGCGCCGGCGGCGAACACGCCCTTCGATGCGAGCCACTTGGCGCTTTCCTCGCCGGGGCCGGGGACGCCGGAGTCGCGTCCGACGTAGGCATCCGGGTCGTCCCAGCGCTGCCCCCAGCCGGTGCGGATCAGCGCCACGTCGCCCGCGCGCAGCTCCATCGTCCCAAGCGCCGCATCCAGGTCGTCGGGGGTCACCTCGTACCCGGGCGCGCGCACGCCCACGTCAAGCAGCACGCCGCGGCGCACGATCGGCTCGACGGTGTCGATCCCGAGCGCGCTGAAACGCCCGCCGGTCTGCGCGTCGGCGGCGTCGATGCCACCGAACATGCGACCGTCGTGCGAGACGTGGCAGAGCGCGTCGATGTGGGTGCCGACGTGCCCGCCGGCGATGATGGTCTCGCTCGCGGCCGAGCCGCCGTCCGCGCGCACCACGTCGCCGTGGCGGCGCTGCAGCGCTATGCGGAACGGCGGGTGGTTGGGCGATTGCGGCATGCCCTGGAACAGCGGGCGGCCGAGGTCGAAGATGCGCACGCCGCGCGCGAGCTGCTCGAGCAGCGGATCAGGCAACGATCCCTCGCTCTCGCAGCGCGGCGATCCGATCGGCGTCGATGCCGATCTCGGCGAGCACTTCGTCGGTATCGGCGCCGAGCGCGCGCCCGGTGTGGCGGATCCCACCGGGCGTGTCGCTCATCCGGAACAGGACGTTCTGCATGCGGATCGGACCAAGCTCGTCGTCGGAGACGGTCGTGATCATGTCGAGCGCACGCACCTGCGGGTCCTCCATCAGCTCGGCGGCATCGTAGACGGGCGCGATCGCAGCCTGCGCTGCCTCGAACGCATCGATCACCTCGTCGCGGGTTCGCTCGGCGATCCACTCGGCCACGTATTCGTCGAGCAGCTCGCCGTGCTCGGCCCGTCCTTTGCCGGTTGCGAACCACGGCTCGTCGATCACCTCGGGATGCTCGACCAGGCGCATCACGCGCTCGGCGATCGTATCGGCGCTGGTCGAGACGGCGACCCAGCGTCCGTCCTTGGTCTTGTAGGTGTTGCGTGGCGCGTTGTTATCGCTGCGGTTGCCGGTGCGGCGCTGCAGTTCCCCGAGCTGGTCGTAGATGATGGCCTGCGGGCCGAGCGCGGTCACGATCGGCTCGAGGATGGAGATGTCGATCTGCTGGCCCTCGCCGCCGCGCGCGTCGCGGTGGTACAGCGCCATCATCGCCGCGCTCGCCGCGGCCATCCCGCAGATCGAGTCTGCGAGCCCGAACGGGGGCAGGGTCGGAGGTCCGTCGGGCTCACCGGTGATCGCGGCGAACCCGCTCATCGATTCGGCGAGCGTGCCGAACCCGGGACGGTCGCGATAGGGCCCCGACTGGCCGAACCCCGTGATCCGCACGAGCACGATCCCGGGGTTCGCTTCCTTCAACGTTTCGTATCCGACGCCCCACCGCTCGAGCGTGCCGGGACGGAAGTTCTCGACGATCACGTCGACGGTAGCCGCGAGCCGCCGGAACACGTCGGCGCCCTCGGGGTCACCCAGGTACAGCCCGATGTGGCGCTTGTTGCGCGAGACCATCTTCCACCACAGCGGCACGCCGTCTTTGGACGGCCCGTGTCCGCGCATGCTGTCGCCCTTGGCGGGATGCTCGATCTTGATCACGTCGGCGCCGTAGTCGCCGAGGATCTGACAGCACAGCGGCCCCGCCAAGACGGTGGAAACGTCCAGGACGCGCAGTCCCTCCAGCGGGCCCGGCATCAGCGCATCAGCGGCCGTCGCCGCTCCACGCGCCCATCGACTTCGAGCGAACCGGCTCGGTGAGCGTGGGCCCTTGGGTCTCGCCGTCGTAGTTCTCGGCGGTGCCTTCGACGATCACGCGCTCGTTGGTGGTGTAGTAGTTGATCAGGTCGCCGTCCGAGCGGATCAGCCAGGCGCAGCCGTCTGGTTCGTGTGAGATGAAATGGCCGTGCTTCATCCACGCGGGGCGGAAGAAGTACGTCCCCGGGGTCAGGTCGCCGAAGTTGTAGACCATCGAACCCCAGATCGTGTAGGCCTCCTCGTAGCACGGGTGGTGCGCCAGACGGTGATCGTCCCAGCCCGGCTTCGCCCAGATCAGCCGCGAGTAGAACCCCGTGTCGGGGTTGCGGTGCAGCATCTTGATCATCAGGCCGGGCTTTGGGCCGGGCTTGTCAACCGCTTCCCACGGTGTCGCCTCGGTGTCGAGGACCGTCAGGTCCTGCTCGCTCGCCCAATCCGCTCTGCGGGTGGTCGGCTCGAAGCCCCAGTCACCGTACTCGCGGTACAGCAGGATCCGCGTGCCTTCCTTGGCCTGGGTGCGCGGCACGACCATGCCCTTCGGCGCGTGCAGGTATCCGCCTTTCCCGAGCACCTGGTCGCCGATCGCGATCTCACCCTCGAGCACGTACCACTCGGTGTCGGCCATGTGATAGCCGGCCTCGCGGTCGAAGGCTGCGTCGAACACAACGCTGGTCGAGGCAGAGCCGTCCTCCTCGTCGAGGGAGAGGTTGCGCTGGCGCGCGCGGCCCTCGCTGCGGGGGAGTTCGGCAGCATGCCAGATGTAGTCGTCCTCGTGGATCAGCTCGACGTGCGGACGCATGCGGGACCCCCTTGGGGCGTGTTCCATCTAGCGGTACAGCGTTCCAGAATCGTACCGGCGCCCGGAACCGGGCGTCAACGGCCGGCGATGCGGCCGCTGGGGCTGAAGCGCCCGACGTCCGGTGCGGCACGAGGCTCCGCCACGGAGGATTCCGGTCCTAGCCCGCCGAAGCCACCGCCGACACTGCGGTTGAAGCCAACCGCCGACTGCGGATCTCGAAGGGGGAGGGCATGCGACGACTAACCTCGGGGTTGTTGCTGATCGTGGCGCTGGGGACGTTTCCCGCGCGCGCGGAGACCGTCTGGGACTGCGAGCAGGACGGCAGGGTCGGAGGTCGTCCGAGCGGACTGTGCACCACCGCGGTGGCGCCGGGCTCCTATGAGCTGGTCATCCAAGGACTTAACCGCGAGAGCAGCGGCGAGTTGCACTTCTCCGTCGGCGAGCAGCTCTCCGCCGAGTGCCTGGTCCTCGCCGGCCTCTGGCAGTGCGACCAGTCGACGGCGGGCGCGGGACAGGCGGGCGAGTGGCCGACGTTCGCGTTCGAGCTTTCGGAGACGGCGCAACTGCAGTTCCGGATCAGACCACCTGAGTGCGGCACCATCACCTGCGACCGCGACCCCCAGGTCATCACCGGCCGCTTCCGCATCACCCTATCGACCGTCGAGGCGTAGCGGGTGGGCGCCGAGGCGAAGCAGAGTGGGCGCCCCGTTCGGTGGGCGGGAAGCCGCAAACGACAGCGCGCCACTTACACTCCTCATCCAGGTCCGAGCAGCGCGCCGCATAACCCCCGAGCTCATCGATGAAGGATCGAGCAGCATCCGAGCAGGCCAGAACGCCGATCGAGGCCTTGCGCGCGCGCGCGCGCGTATACAGCCGAGGGTGCTTATACGGGTCCGCCTAAGCAGTAGTTGTGCGGACGCTGAATCGAGGGTTGGCCAATGGTGCTAGATGTGAAAACGTCCGAGGGCTTGAGTCAGTCTGGCGACAGGAAGGGCCGGTGGAAGACGGCTGTCGGCGTTGTCGGCGGCTTGCTGATTGCAACTTTGCTTTCCTTGAGCCTTGCCTGGGTGAGCACCTACCAGCCTTTGGTCTACGCGCACCAGTTCGGAGCCTACAACGCGAAAGTCGTTGATACCTATGCTCTCGGAAGCGAGTACAGGTACGCCTTCAAGCCAGGCGGAACATTCGAACTGTTCGTTCAGATCAAGAACACGGGACCACTTGGCGTCACGATTAGCGAGGTCGTGCACGAAAACCACTACTACTGGCGCTTGAGCGACGTGGAGGTCGGAACCGGCCCAGGGCTGGATTTCGGAGGTGCACCTTCTGCCTATGAGCGGTTCGCTCCCTTGCGGCTCGAACCCGGCGACTACGCCTTCTTCCGTCTCCGCTACGAATTCGCGGATTGCCGCACGCAAGGGGGGACGGCCAGCATCTTCCGCAGCTTCTCGGTTCGCTTCTCGGCGGCATGGACGCAACATAAGGTGGAGATTCGAATGCCGTCGCCCATTGTGATCCTAGACGCTGCAGGGGACTGCGGAGATGCAGCCTTCACTGACATCCATTGAGCGGTGAACGACCGGAGAGATAGGTAGCGTGACGCACAACTCGCGCGTGCAACGGACCGTCCGCCTTCGGCGTCCGGCCGCTGACGCGCAGGGTCGTCGTTAGCCCGACCGAGGGTGTCGGTGGTGCTGGTTGACCTCCGGCCGTGTACTTCAAGCTCGCCAGTCGGATCTCAGACGTCGAGGTCATCGCTAAGGGCGTCTCGGTTCGCAAGCGCGCCCAACTCCGAGCTCGGTATGGCCGCGGTCGTTGGAGGAAACTCAAGGGGATCGCCTTGGTGGAGTTGCGGGACGGATCGACGTCGCTCGCGGAGGTACACTGGTACGAGGCGCACGGGATCGGACGCCGCAAGATGAAGGTCAAGAGGTTCCTGGACTGATGGCTCGCGCGACGGTGAAAGAATTCGCAGTCTGCCTGCGTACAGACGGTGCAGACGATCTCGTTGAGCGCAAGGTGTACCCGGTCGTCCGGGATGAGACCGCTGAAGCAAAGGGATTCCTGCGCGTGATTGATGAGTCCGGAGAGGACTACCTGTACCCACTGGATCTCTTCGCTTTCGTGGATGTGCCCGAGGAGGCGGCCGGGGAGCTGCGGGCACCTCGGACGCGAGGATGAGTTCACGTGCGGCCTACGATGCGCGTACAACGGACCGTCCGGCTGCTTCGCGGTCGTCCGGCTGCTTCGCGGTCGTCCGGCCGTCGACGCGCCAAGCCTTTGTAAGGTCCATGCGTAGTGGCGGACACGTGAGCGAAAGGCTCGAGGTTCGGCGGTCGTCTCGACTCGTTATCCTCGATCCGACGGGCCGCATGCTTCTGTTCCGGTACCAGGATGAGCACACGAACCCGTTTTGGGCGACAGTCGGCGGTGAGCTTGGGACAGGTGAGGACTTCTTTGCTGCAGCCCAACGGGAGCTTCTCGAGGAAACGGGGTTCCGAGCCGAGGTCGGTCCCGTTCTTCGGGATCGCGATGCGGTCTATGCGGTTGCCAGATCGAGTCCCGCCCGGTGGTTGGAGAAGTACTTTCTCGTGCAGTGCCATTCTGCAGACGCGCCTGACCCAACCGGGTGGACGGATGAAGAGCGATCCACCATCCAGGCGTGGAAGTGGTGGAGTCTGACGGAGATGTTGAACGAAGGCTCGAGCGCATTCCGGCCAGAGTTCTTGCCCGAACTTCTACGATCGGTGCTCGCTGAACGTGAGAGTGAGCCAGGATGAACGCGGAAGGTCATGCGCGTTTTCCTGCTGAGTACGTGGTCCTGTCCGGGGTCGCTGCTGTGCTCAGGCGCGTTTTCTCCAGCAGAGCGAAGCAGGTCGCGTGGGGCTTGGCCTCTGCCGATGCGCTGGGTGCGGTCATCACGACGCCTCGGCTACGCCCTGGTCGAGGGCGCGCGCGCCGACTGATCCTCAGCAGGCGGCTGCGACGCTCAGCGCGCGGCACACTTCGTTCATCTTCTCCTTCGTGAGCGCGGTGATGCGCTCGGTGCACAACGCGCGCCGGATCGTCGTGATGTTGTCCAAGCTCAGCACGCACTCGGCCGGGATGCCGTCGCTCGCGTCGAGCGAGACCTCGGTCGGGATGCCTCGCACGGTTCGCGTCGCCGGTACGGCCAGCACCTGACTGAGAACCGGGATGGCCTCCGTGCGCGTCAGGATGAGGAATGGGCGCCGCCCCGCCGAGGGATGCTCGTACCACCAGATGTCGCCCCGCTTCACCAGGGCTCCGATCCTTCGGCGCGTTCCTCTGCATCCAACCTCTCGAGCAGCTCCCGTGCCGCTACGTCACAGTGGCCGCAATAAGCCCGCAAATGAACCCGTGATCGCCGGGCCGGCGTTCAGTCGGCGTCGATCGGCGTCGCGGCTTCGGGGAAGTGGCCCTTGTCCATGGGCGCGTCGCGCTTGTAGACCATGACGCTGCGCGTCCAGGTCACGACCACGTCGCCGTCCTGATTCAGGCCGCGAGTCTTGACCGTGACGATGCCCGCGTACGGCCGCGACTTCGACTCCCGCTTGTCGATCACCAGGCTCTCCGCGTACAGCGTGTCGCCGACGAAGACCGGATGCGTCAATCGGATCTCGTCCCAACTCAGGTTCGCCATCGCGTTCTGGCTGACGTCGAGCACGCTCAGCCCCAACACCAGCGCGACTGTGTAGCCGGAGTTCACCAGGTACTTCCCGAAGGTGCTCTGCTTGGCGTAATGGTCGTTGAAATGCATCTGGTTGGTGTTGTTGGTCAGCAGGGTGAACCAGATGTTGTCTGTCTCGGTGATCGTGCGTCCGAACGGGTGCTTGTAGACGTCGCCGACCTCGAAGTCCTCGAAGTACCGGCCGATCGTGCCGTCGCTGCTCGCCATGAAGAGCCTCCTTCCGTGGAGCGAGCCAGCATACCGCTGGGCGAAACAGTGGTTCACTCACTGGAACGAGGCCTCGGAGCCGCGCTATCGTTGGTCCGGCCATGCGCCCATTGGAGGACGTCCGGGTCGTCGCGCTCGAGCAGTACGGGGCGGGGCCGTTCGGCAGCGTCCACCTCGCCGACCTCGGCGCCGATGTCATCAAGATCGAGGACCCCAACACCGCAGGCGACGTCGGCCGGTACGTGCCGCCGTTCGCCGAGGGCGAGGACTCGCTGTTCTTCGAGACGTTCAACCGGAACAAGCGCTCGCTGTCGCTGGACGTGACGACGGCGGCGGGGCGAGAGGTGCTCGAGGATCTGGTGCGAGCCTCCGACGCGGTCTACTCGAACCTGCGCGGTGATGTGCCCCAGCGGCTCCGCATCCGCTACGAGGACCTCAAGGGCGTCAACGACCGGATCGTGTGCGTCTCGGTCTCGGGCTTCGGCATGAATGGGCCGCGCAAGGCCGAGCCGGCATACGACTACATCCTGCAGGGACTCGGCGGCTGGATGAGCCTGACCGGCGAGCCCGACGGGCCGCCGGCGAAGTCGGGACTCTCGCTGGTCGACTACATCGGCGGGATCTGCGGCGCGTTCTCGCTGATCGCCGGAGTGCACGCCGCGCGCCGCGACGGCCGGGGGATGGACTGCGACGTCTCGCTGTTCGACGCGGCGATCTCGATGCTGACCTATCCCGCGGTCTGGCACCTCAACGGCGGCTTCGAGCCCGAGCGCCTCGCGCGCTCGGCGCATCCCTCGCTGGTGCCGTTCCAGAACTTCCCGACCGCCGACGGATGGATCGTGGTCGGCTGCGCGAAGGAGAAGTTCTTCGTGCGCCTCGCCGAGGCGATCAGCCAACCCGGGCTCGCCGAAGATCCGCGCTTCGCGACCTTCGAGACGCGCCGCTTGCATCGCGAGGAGTTGATCCCGATCCTGGACGAGGCGTTGCGCGCGCGCTCCTCCGCCGAATGGCTGAAGCTGCTGACCGCAGCCGGCGTGCCGTGCGGTCCGGTCAACACCGTCGAGCAGGCGTTCGCCGACCCGCAGATCGAGGCGCGCGGGATGATCGTTGAGACCGAGCATCCCCGCTTCGGCACGGTGCGCCAGCCGGCCTCGCCGGTCCGCGTCGGCGACGAGCCGGTCGAGCACCGGCGCGCGCCGTTCCGCAATGAGGACTTCGAGCACGTCACCCGCACGCTGCTCGGCTACGACGATGACCGCGTCGACGCCTTGCGCGCGGCGGGCGCGTTCGGCGACGCTTCCTAGTATGCCGACCGCGGCCGAGACCTTCGCAGGCTGGGCACTGGACCTGCGCCTGGAGAACGTGCCCGCCGATGCGCAGCGAGCAGCGTGCCGCCAGCTACTCGATGGGATCGGCTGCGCGATCGCCAGCGCGCGCCTGGACGCGGTGCCGTTCGCGATCGAGGCGGCCGCGCGCATCTCCGCGCCCGAGGAGGCGACGGTACTGGGCGACGGTCATCGAGCGCCGGCGCCGATCGCGGCGCTCGCCAACGGCGCGCTGGTGCACGGCCTGGACTTCGACGACACGCATCAGACGGCGCTGGTGCACGCAACCGCCGCGGTGCTCCCCGCCGCGCTGGCGGTGGGGGAGGAGACCGGCGCCACCGGCGCGGAGGTGCTCGCGGCGGCGATGGGCGGATACGAGATCGTGATCCGGCTGGGCGCGGCGTTCCCGCACGCGTTCCATGCGCGCGGGTTCCACGCGACCAGCGTGTGCGGCGTGTTCGCCTCCGCGGCAGTAGCCGCCCGCCTCTATGGCCTCGACGCTGCGGCTGCCGCCGATGCTTTCGGCATCGCCGGTTCGCAGGCGGCCGGTTCGTTGGAGTTCCTGAACACCGGCTCGAACACCAAGCAACTGCATCCCGGTTTGTCCGCGGCGGCCGGTATCACCGCGGCGCGGCTGGCGGCCGCGGGTGCGGAAGGACCCGCCTCGATCCTCGAGGGGCCGTACGGGCTGTACCGGTCGTACCTCGGTGAGCAGGTCGACCCGGCGTCGCTGACCGCGGAGCTGGGCGAGCGCTGGGAGGTCACCCGGATCACGACCAAGCCGTATCCGGCGTGTCAGTTGGTGCACGCGTCGCTCGACGCGCTCGCGACGGTGCTGGAACGCATCCCGGATGCGGCTGCGATCGACACGATGACCTTCACGGTCCCCGAGGGCAGCGTGCCGATCGTATGCGAGCCCGCCGAGGCGAAGCGCGCGCCGCGCACGCCCTACGAGGGCAAGTTCAGCCTCGCCTATTGCGCAGCTGCGATCGTGCAAGACCGCGCCGTCACGATCGGCTCGTTCACGCCCGAGCAGCTTGCGCGGACGTCCGTGCTCGAGCTCGCCGCCCGCGTCGGCGCGGTCACCTCGGACTTCGCCGGGCCTCCCGCCGACGCCCCGGGGATGGTCGAGGTCGTGCTGCGCGATGGCACGACGCTGCACGGCGAGGTGGCGGCCAGCCGCGGCGGGCCAGAGGACCCGCTGTCGGACGACGAGCTGCTCGAGAAGTTCGTGGCGAACGTCGAACGCGACGGCGCGCGCGAGCTGGCCGACGCGGTGCTGGCGCTCGCCGAGCAGCCGAGCCTCAAGCCGATCGTCGAGGCTGCCACGTGAGCTTGTTGACCGACGAGGTGCGCGCGTGGATCGGCAAGGAAGCGGTCCACACCGCGCCCGAGCCGCTGGGGCGGGCCGCGATCCGCTACTTCGCGCTCGCGGTCGGCGATGACAACCCGCTGTATACCGACGACGCGTACGCGCGCGAGCACGGCTATCCGGATGTGATCGCGCCGCCGACGCTGATCTGCGAGACCAACCAGTACGTCGCGGGCGCGCGGAATGAGGACGGGCTGATCGGGCATTGGTGGGACGTCCCGGTCGAGGGCGCGCTCGCGGTGCGCGGCGGCAACGCGTACACGTTCGCACGCCCGGTGCTGCCGACCGACGTGATCACCGCGCGCTGGCGCATCGCCGACATCACCGAGCGCGCGCGCAGCGATGGGTCGAGCATGCTGATCGTGCTGAGCGAGGCGACCTACACCAACCAGGACGGCGAGCTGCTCGCGACGAACACCGAGACGATCATCTACCGGGGAACACCATGATCCCGTCGCTGGAGCGGACGATCACGCTGACCGACATGGTCGCGTACGCGGGCGCGACCTGGGATTGGCATCCGATCCACTACGACGCCGGCTACGTCGCGCAGGCGAAGCTGCCCGGGCCCGTGGTGGACGGTCAGGTTCTCGGCGCGCTGATGGCCGAGCAGCTGCTCGACCACTACGGGCCGCGCGCGTTCATCACCGCGCTGGCGTTCCGGTTCAAGAACATGGTCTACGCGGGGGATACCGTCCGCATCGAGGCGGTTGCCGGTGAGCCTGAGGACGGACGGGTACGGGTGACGCAGCGTGTGCTGGCCGAGGATCGGCTGGCCGCCGAGGGCGATGCGACGGTCCGGCTGGCCGCCGAGGGCGAGGCGACGGTCCGGCTGTGAGCCGTGAGCCGGTGATCGTCGGCGTCGCCGAGAGCTCGCTCGGGGTTACGAACCTGCCGCGGATGGCCCTGCACGCCGAGGCGACCGCTGCGGCCTTGCGCGACGCGGGCCTGGCGCTTCGAGATGTGGATGCTTTGTACACCACCGAGGTGTCGCGCTTCCCCGCGACCTCGGTCGCCGAGTACCTCGGGATCACGCCGACCTGGATCGAGTCCACGATGGCCGGGGGCGCCTCGTACGAGATCTTCGTCGGCCACGCCGCCGACGCGATCCGTGACGGCCGCTGCGAGGTCGCGCTGATCACGTACGGCAACAACCAGCGCTCGGCGCGCTCGCGGAAGATGGGCGGCGTCGTCGACGAGCACACACCGGTCCCGCAGTTCGAGCAGCCCTTCGGACCGCTCAGCCCGATCTCGCTGTACGCGATGGCGGCGCAGCGGCACATGCACGAGTTCGGGACCACATCCGAGCAGCTCGCCGAGGTGGCGGTGGCAGCGCGCGCCTGGGCATCGCTGAACCCGGCGGCCTATCGGTACGGCTCCTCACCCTTGACCGTTGAAGAGGTGCTCGCGTCGCCGATGGTGTCGGATCCGCTGCATGCGCTCGACTGCTGCCTGATCACCGACGGCGGCGGGGCGATCGTGATGACCACGGCCGCGCGCGCGCGTTCCTTGCCATCCGTGCCGATCCACGTCCTCGGCTTCGGCGAGATCTCGACGAACAACTCGATGTCGCAGATCCCGGATCTGACCGATACGGGCGCGCGCATCGCGGGCGAGCGCGCGTACGCGATGGCCGGCGTGGGGCCGGCGGACGTCGACGTCGCCCAGGTCTACGACTCGTTCACGATCACCGTGCTGCTCGAGCTGGAGGCGCTCGGGTTCTGCGCGCGCGGCGAGGCGGGCTCGTTCGTCGAGAAGGGCCGCATCGCGCCGGGCGGCGAGTTCCCGCTGAATACGTCCGGCGGCGGGCTGTCGTACTGCCACCCGGGGATCTTCGGCTTGTTGCTCGTCGTCGAAGCCGTACGGCAGTTGCGCGGCGAAAGCGGTGAGCGCCAGGTCCCCGACGCGTCGGTGGCGCTATGCCACGGCACCGGTGGGATCCTGTCCGCGCACGCCACGATCATCCTCGGCCGCTAGCGTCCCCGTCCGTCGTGGTGAGCAGTCGCCGGACGCGCGTCCCGATCCGTCGATGGATGCGGCGCATCGTCTCCGCGAGACGGGGCTGGCGGTGGGCGATGTCGGCGAGTCTTGCGCGGATGTAGCGTCGATCGAGATCTTCGTACCGGGCCGACATCACGGCGAGAGCGGAATGGTACTCGACCCCTTCCGCCCGCTCGTTCATCGTGGCCTGACGGAGGCGATCGAGGTACAGGTCATCCACCCCGATGATCCGAGCCGCTCCAACGCCGACGGATTCCAGATGGGTGCGGGCGGGATCCCCATCGAGAGCGCTATCCGGGATCTCGATGGCGATGGGGATGCGGTCGGTGGTCCAATGACGTCCTTCGCGCCTGAATCCCGCATCTCGGAGTCTCCGCTCCTCATCCCGCCCGAAGGGGAGCACGACATCGAGATCGGTCGGGTGGTACTCGTCCCGGGTCCAGAATTCCTCGGCCGTGCCTCCGACGACGATGGGCTCGACCTCGAGGAGCTCCCGGAGTGCCGCAGCGACGAGCAAGTGTCGTCGGAGACGCTTGGGTTCATCCGCCGCTTGGTCGAGCAGGTCCCGAGCCCGGTCAGCGTTCACGGCCCAACCCGGTCGCCTCGAGCACCCGGGCTTCGGCGAGGGACGGCTCCCGCTCCCACGGGTCGAAGCGATAGTCCCGGAGCACCCGTCGCACGCGATCTCGGCGAGTCCGCGTCGAGCGGGACCCGAAGGCGAGCTCGATACGTCGGCCCGTCGCTTCGGCGATCCTCTGGATGAGGTCGACGGATGCGGCCGCGCGCCCGGCCTCCGCGCGCGAGATCGCCGATTGCGTCGTGGTCACCCGGCGAGCGAGGGCGGCCTGTGTCAGGCCCGCGGCCCTGCGCGCGCGGGCAAGCTCGAGCCCGACCTCGAAGCGGTTCATGGCCCCCTGAGTATAGCAGAAGCGCTATATATTGGGATCGGAAAAATCGGTTGACCTCGGCTGCTTGCAGGAGGCACTATCGCGGTGCCCGCCCGGCCGCCGAAAGCCTGTTCCCTTCCGCATGCCCTCACCCGGGCCGTCCGAAGGGACCCCACCGACCGACAAGACCCAACCCACAAGGGGAGTCTCATGTCCGCTGAGCAACGACCCGGCTCTGCCGCGCTCGCGGTCGCCGTGCGCCACTACGCGCGGCAGATCCGCCGGGACGCGCGCGTCTCGATCCCCGGCCTGATCCTGCCGGGCATCGGCAACATCCTGGTCTTCTACGTGCCGCCGCTGGTGGTAGCGCGCATGCTCGCGCGGTTCGCCGAGGGCGCGGAGCCGCCGCTGATCGAACTCGTGACGGCCGTCGCCTTCATGGCCGGCGTGTGGATGGCCGGTGAGCTGACCTGGCGGGTGGGGATCCATCTGATCAACCGGGCCGAGCTTCGCGGGATCGAACGCCTGTACAACGACGCGCTCGGTTACCTGCAGCAGAGGGACCTGTCCTTCTTCCACGACAACTTCGCCGGATCGTTGACGAAGCGGTCGCTCGCCTACGCCAAATCCTACGAGGGCGTCTTCGACATCCTGGTCTTCTCGATCGTGTCCGAGCTACTCCCCTTGGCGTTCGTGATACCGGTGCTGTGGCGGTTCTCGCCGTGGCTGATCGTTGTGCTGCTCGGCATGGTCACGCTCACGGCCATGCTCGTGGTGCCGTTGATCCGGCGACGCCAACGGCTGGTGGACGCGCGCGAGGAGGCCAGCAACGTCCTGGCGGGCCACGTCGCCGACACGATCGCCAACGCAGACGCGGTGCGCGCGTTCGCGCGCGAGGACCACGAGGCCACCGTCCACGCGCGCAACGTGGGCGACTGGGGTCAGAAGGCGCTGCGGTCCTGGGACTTCCAGAACCGTCGTATCGACCTGTTCACTTCGCCGATGTACGTGATGACCAACGCGCTCGGCCTGCTGGTCGCGCTGGCGGTCGGCCGGGGCGGCGCCTTCGGGGTCGAGGCGGCCTTCGTGACCTTCAGTTACTTCGCGATGTTCTCGCGCCTGATGTGGGAGTTCAACCACATCTACCGGAATATCGAGGCACACCTCACCGAGGCCGCGCAGTTCACCGAGCTGCTGCTCGACCCTCCGAAGGTCGTCGACGCCGCCCACCCAGAGCCGTTCGCGCCGGACGATGCCGGCATCGAGTTCCGCGGCGTGCGGTTCCACTATTTGGACCGCGGCGACAGAGAGCTGTTCGACCACCTCGACCTGCGCATCGCGAGCGGCGAGAAGATCGGCCTGGTCGGGCGCTCGGGCGGTGGGAAGACCACGCTGACCAAGTTGCTGCTGAGGTTCGTGGACATCCAGGCCGGCCAGATCCTGATCGGCGGCCGGGATGTCGCGCGCGTTCCCCAGCGTGAGCTGCGTGACTACATCGCGACGGTTCCGCAGGACCCGATGATGTTTCACCGCTCGATCGCCGACAACATCCGGTTCGGACGGCTAGACGCGACCGACGACGAGGTCCGCGATGCCGCCCGAGCAGCGCACGCGGCGGTGTTCATCGACGAGCTGCCGCACGGCTTCGACACGCTGATCGGTGAGCGCGGCGTGAAGCTGTCGGGTGGTCAGCGGCAGCGGGTCGCGATCGCGCGCGCGATCCTGAAGGACGCACCGATCCTGGTGCTCGACGAGGCCACTTCGTCGCTTGACTCGGAGAGCGAGCAGCTGATCCAGGACGCGCTGTGGCGATTGATGCACGGCCGTACCGCGATCGTGATCGCGCACCGGCTCAGCACGGTCAGGCGGATGGATCGGCTGGTCGTGCTGGAGGAGGGCGCGATCGTCGAGCAGGGATCGCACGATGAGCTGCTCGCGCGCGGCGGCGTGTACGCGACGCTGTGGGAGCACCAGTCGGGCGGTTTCCTGAGCGAAGGGACGGCGGTCTCAGCCTGATCCGTTCAGCGGTCGTCGAGCTCATCCTCGAGTTCCACGACGTAGCTGCAGTTCGCCTCATGGATCGCCCGGGCGAGGGAGGGGTCGATGCTGCCGGCGAGCGGTTCGACCTCACGGTCGACCGTCTCACTGGCCGCACCCTCCGCGGGTGTACCTTCGAGGCTCTGCGCGCCTTCCTCGCCGCAACCGACCTCGGTGATCCGGACCGTCGCCGTTGCCGTAGCCCCGTACGGATCAGCAACCGTGTACACGAACTCGTCTGAGTCCTTGAACGTCGAATCGGGCAAGTAGGTGATCGTGCCGTCCCGGTTCATGGTGATCGACCCGTGCAACGGTCGGCCGACCGCAGTGATCTGCATCGGGTCGCCGTCAGGATCGCCGTCGTTGCTGAGCACCGCGACGGTGATGGGCTGGTATTGCGCCGTCCAGGCCGCATCGTCGTTGGCGGTCGGCGGCTCGTTCACGAGCCACACGTCGATGGACAGGCTCGCCGGCTCCGACCAGGCCTCACCGTCCCAGGCGCGGAACGTGAAGGCATCCGCTCCGTAGAACCATGGATGGGGCGTGTAGACAAGATCCGGCTCGGTGCCGCTCAGGGTGCCGTGCGCCGGTCCCCCGACGATATCGAACGACAGTGGATCACCCTCCACGTCCGAGCCGCCCAGTGTGATCGCAACCGGCACGTTGTCATGGGTCACGGCGTGCCCATCATGGGCGATCGGGACGTCGTTGACCGACCGTACAACGATCGTCACGGTAGCGGGGTCCGACCACGACTCTCCGTCGCCGGCGCGGAACGTGAAGGCATCGACGCCGTAGAAGTCCGTGCCGGGGGTGTAGAGGGCGATCGGATCCGTCCAGGCGACGGAGCCGCGCTCAGGGCTTGAGACGATCTCGTATGTGAGTCCGCGGCTGTCGACGTCGGCTGCCGACAGGACGAGGCCGATCGAGCGGTCCTCGTCGGTGAAGGCGGTGACGTTCTGTGCGACCGGAGCATCGTTGACCGGTGCAACGTCGATCGTCACGAGCGCGGTGTTGCATCCCCAACCGGCGCACATCACGTATCCGAATCCGTCCACCCCGCTGAAGTCCGTGTCCGGAACATAGGTGAACGAGCCATCCGCCCGAAGGTCAACGCTTCCATGGAGTGGAGGGTCCCCGAGGATGACGCTCATGGGGTCGCCTTCGGGATCGACGTCGTTGGCAAGGACACCGGGGGCCTCGACGATAAGCGCCTCGTCCTCCAGCGCTACGTAGTCGTCGTGGCGCGGCTCTGGTGGCCCGTTGTTGAAGATGGTTCCGTCGAGGAAATGCACATCCTGGCTGGACACCGCTACCCCGAAGCCCTCGTCCATGGTGACCGCGTGTCCCAGGGCACGAAGCTGCCAGCCGTCCGGATGAGTAAGTTTGTTCTCGTGGATCCACGTCCCATTCGAGCGAGTGAACACATGCAGCGCTCCGGACTCCGGGCCCCGATCATCGTCATAGGGCGCGCCGATCAGCGCGGTGTCCCCGTCGAGCGCCACCGACAAGGCGAAGGCGTCGCCGTCGGTGCCGGCGGAAAGCTTGCCCTCGTGAACCCATCCATCGGTCCCCCGCCTGAAGACGTGCGCGAACCCGACGTAGTCGGACTTGCCCGAGGGATGCGCGCCGATCAAAGCGGTATCGCCATCCAGGGCCACAGTGCGCCCGAAGTAGTCCCGCTCCTTTGCCCCCGGAGCGGTGAGCGTCGCGTCCTGTGACCACTCATCGCCGGTGCGGACGAACACATACGCCGCTCCCGCATTGTCGGACTCATCACCGAGAGCGCCGAGCAGCGCGGTGTCCTCGTAGAGCGCCACGGAATGGCCGGAGAACTTGGGTGCGGGGGCCCCTTCAGGGGTCAATGTGGCCTGATGGGCCCACGAGCCGGCCGCTCGGCGGAACACGTGAGCGCCCCCGCGCTCCCATCCGTCCTGTCGAACAGCGCCGATCAGGGCCGTGTCACCGTGGATCGCAACCGACCAACCGAAGAAGTCCTGCTCGGCAGCCTCCGGCGCGGTCAGGATGGCTTCGCGGGTCCAGGTTTGCCCACTCCGGGCGAACACGTGGGCGGCCCCCGCGCAGTATCCGTATTCCGAGGCGCAGGGTGCTCCAACGACGATGGTGTCCCCGTCGATACTTACCGCATGCCCGAACGAATCTCCCGCCGCCCCGTCGGGATCGGTCAGCGTCGCCTGGGGGATCCAGGCAGCGCCATCTCGCACGTACACATGCGACAAGCCCCGGCCGTCGTCCGTACTCGGCACCCCGAGCACCACGGTGTCACCGCTCATCGCGACCGAGGGTGGTTGGACCTGCTCCGCGGGATGGTGAGCGTAGGCCAATCGCGAGGTCGCCAGGATGACGCATACACCAAGGCCGACCACGCGCGCGACGGTGTTTGGCTTCAATGAGATGACCGGTCCTCGATCAAGAGTGGGATAAGGCGTGACGTTCGACGTAGGAAACTCCAATCCTCCCGCGATCGCCGTCGCGATCCGGCCGAAACGGCTGGCGTAGGATGTCGGGCGCCATGACCGAACCCAAGCCTGTCGCGGCGCCCGACGCCGTCACCGCCCCGTGGTGGGAGGCGACCGCCGAAGGCCGGCTGCTCGTGCAGCGCTGCTCGACCTGCGATCACCATCAGCACTATCCCCGCGCGATCTGCACGGCGTGCGGCTCGACCGACCTCGGGTTCATCGACGCGAGCGGTCGTGGCACGGTGTACTCGCACACGACGGTGCGTCGCGCGCCACATCCAGCCTTCACCCCGCCGTACGTCGTGGCGCTGGTGCGGCTGGAGGAAGGGCCGGTGCTGTTGACCAACATCGTCGGGTGCGCGCCCGAGGACGTTCGGTGCGACCTGCCCGTTCGCGTGATCTGGGAGGACCTGCCCGACGGGCGGAAGCTCCCACTCTTCGAGCCATTGGAAGGATGACGATGGACTTCGAGCTCTCCGAAGAGCAGGCCATGTTCCGCAAGGTGATCCAGGACTTCGTGCGGGATCACATCCGCCCGGTCGCGCGCGACTGGGAACACGAGGGCCGCTACCCGACCGAGAT
>DASWIP010000004.1:0-34033 GCA_036397635.1 Actinomycetota bacterium
AGCCACGACGCGGTGGGTTTCTACCTGCTGAGCCGTGAGGTGGCCAAGTACGTCAAGGTCGTGCAGTCGGGTCAGGGTGCCGACGAGATCTTCGCGGGCTACCACTGGTACCCGCCGATGCTGGAGACCTCAGATCCGGTCGGGGCGTACGCGCGCGCGTTCTTCGACCGCTCGCACGCCGAGATGGCCGAGGTCGTCCAGCCCGACCACCTCGTCGACGCAGACGCCAGCCGGGCGTTCGTGGCATCGCATTTCGAGCGGCCGGGGGCGCAGACCGGCGCCGACGCCGCCCTGCGGATCGACACCCAGATCATGTTGATAGACGATCCCGTCAAACGGGTAGACAACATGACGATGGCCTGGGGCTTGGAGGCCCGGGTGCCCTTCCTGGATCACGAGCTCGTCGAGCTGGCCGCGGCCTGTCCGCCCGAGCTCAAGATCGCGCAGGGGGGCAAGGGTGTACTCAAGGAGGCTGCGCGCGCGGTCATCCCACACGAGGTTATCGACCGGCCGAAGGGCTACTTCCCGGTCCCCGCCCTGAAGTACCTCGATGGAGAGCCGCTCGAGATGGTGCGCGACGCGCTCACCTCGCCGGCGGCCAAGGAGCGCGCGCTATTCGAGCCCGCCTACCTCGACAAGCTGTTCGCCGAGCCCAACGCCCAGCACACACCGCTGCGCGGGAACAAGCTCTGGCAGCTCGGACTCCTCGAGCTGTGGCTGCAGCAGGTCGTCGACGTATGAGCGAGCACACGATCCGTCCGAACGAGCTGCCCACGATGAGGTCGTGGACCGAGCCCGACAAACGATTCACCGCCGGGATGCGCTCGGACGTCAGCGTCGATTTCGGCTGGGGCAGGCTCGTGTTCGGTCACACGTTCGCGGACCCGCATCGCATGCTCGACGTCATGGAGGACGAAGAGGCCGGCCGGCGCGACATCTGCATGTACCTGCGCAACCCGCACGTGGTCGTCGCCGAGGCCCCGCACGAGCTGTTCATCGACCCCTCGTACACCTACCGGCTGTGGTTCCATCGGTACCGTTCGGCGGGGCGTCCCGCGCGCGGGGTGCGCGTGCGCGCGCTCAGCTCGCCCGCCGACGCCGCCGAAACCAACCGCATCTACAACGCGTGCGGGATGCTCACCGCCCCGGTCGAGCGGATCTGGGAGAACCAGCGCACGCGCACCTTCATCTACCTGGTCGCCGAGGAGGTCGGGAGCGGCCGCCTGGTGGGGACGGTGACCGGCGTCGATCACGCGCGCGCGTTCGATGATCCCGAGCGGGGCTCGAGCCTATGGTGTCTGGCGGTGGACCCGGCAAGCACGGTTCCCGGCGCCGGCGAGGCACTCGTGCGCACGCTCGCCGAACGGTTCATCGCGCGCGGGCGCAGCTATGTCGACCTGTCGGTCATGGCGACCAACGAGCCGGCGATCAAGCTCTACGACAAGCTCGACTTCGAGCGCGTGCCCGTGTTCGCCGTCAAGCGAAAGAACCCGATCAACGAGCCGCTGTTCGCTGCGCCCCAGCCTGCGCTCGAGGATCTCAACCCCTACGCACGCATCGTGGCCGACGAGGCCCGGCGGCGCGGCATCGCCGTGCACGTGCTCGACGCCGAAGGAGGGTTCCTGCAGCTGTCCTTCGGTGGGCGCAAGGTCGTGACGCGCGAGTCGCTCAGCGAGCTGACGACCGGCGTCGCGGTGAGCATGTGCGACGACAAGCGCGTTACCCGTCGCATCCTTCAGAGGGCCGGCTTGCGCGTGCCTCCCGGCCGGACCGCATCCCTCGACGCCGAGGACGCGACCTTCCTCAAGGAACACGAAGAGGTCGTGGTCAAGCCCGCGCGCGGCGAGCAGGGCCACGCCGTCACCGTCGGGGTGCGGGACGAGGAAGCGCTCGGCGAGGCCATCGGGCGTGCGCGCGCCCACTGTCCCGAAGTTCTGATCGAGGCATGCATGCGCGGACAGGACCTACGCATCGTCGTCATCGACCATCGCGTCGTCGCCGCCGCGATCCGCAAGCCTGCGAGCGTCACCGGCACGGGCCACGACTCGATCCAAGCCTTGATCGACGCCAAGAGCCGGCGTCGGGCCGCCGCGACCGGCGGCGAGTCGCGGATCCCGATGGACGAGGTAACGCTCGAGACGCTGAACGACGCGGGGTTCGAGCCGGGCGACGTGCTCGAAGCCGGACACGAACTGGAGGTGCGGCGCACGGCCAACCTGCACACCGGCGGGACGATCCACGACGTCACCCACTCTCTGCACCCGACGCTGGTCGAGGTCGCCACGCGCGCGAGCCGCGCGCTCAACATCCCCGTCGTGGGCCTGGACCTCATGGTCGAGTCGCCCGATCGCGAGGATCACGTCTTCATCGAAGCCAACGAGCGGCCTGGGCTGGCGAACCACGAGCCGCAGCCCACGGCGCAGCGCTTCATCGACCTGTTGTTCCCTTCGACCAGCGAGATCCCGGGGGCGTGGCAACCACCCGGGGCCCGAACCTCCGCCTGACGCACTACGCTTGCGATCATGAGCTCGATCCGCATCGACTCGGTCGACCTCAAGTACGTCACCGAGTTGCTCGTCAGATTGCTGGATACGCCCAGTCCCACAGGGCGTACCGACACGGTCATGCGCCTGATCGGCGAAGAGCTCGGGGCGATGGGCGTGGAGACCGAGCTGACCCGTCGTGGCGTGCTGATCGCGAATCTGCCCGGCGAGCAGACCACTCCCGATCGGGCCATCGTCGTGCACGCCGATACCGTCGGCGCGATCGTGCGCGGCATCAAGCCGAACGGACGGCTGCGCATCGCGGCCGTCGGCACGCATCCGGCGCGCTCGGTCGAGGGCGCGCGCGTGCTGATCTTCACCGACGAACAGGAGCGCGCCTACACCGGGACCATCCTGCCCGCGCTCGCGAGCGGCCACGCCTTCGGCGAGGGCGTCGATGCACAGCCTTCGGGCTGGGACCTACTCGAGATCCGGATCGACGAGCGGGTCGAGTCTGCGCACGACACTCAGTCGCTGGGGATCAACATCGGCGACCACGTCGCCCTCGAGTCGAACCCACGCGTGACCGACACCGGCTACATCAACGCCCGCCACCTCGATGGCAAGGCCGGCGTCGCGGCCGCGATCGGCGCGGTCAAGGCTGTCGTCGACGCCCACGCGCAGCTCCCGGTGAGCGCGCACCTGGTGGTGACGGTGGCCGAGGAGGTCGGCCTTGGCGCTGCCGGGGCGATCCACGCCGACATCGCCGAGTCCGTCGCGATCGACAACGCCGTCGTCGCCGAGGGTCAGATCTCGACCGAGACCTCGGTCACCGTATGTATGCAGGACTCGAGCGGGCCGATGGACTACCACCTGTCACGCAAACTCATCACCCTCGCCGAGCAGCTGCAGATCCCGGTTCTTCGCGACGTGTTCACCGTGTATCGGTCCGACCTCGCGTCTGCGCTGGAGGCCGGAGCGTCCATGCGCGCAACGCTGATCGGTTTCGGCGTGGACGCGAGTCACGGGCACGAGCGCACGCACCTGGATGGGTTGCTCGGCCTGACGCAACTGATCACCGCGTACCTGCAGACACCCCTGATGTTCAGTTCGGACGAGGTGCCGATGGGCCCGGTGGAGGAGTTCCCCACCCAGGACGAGCCACCGGAGACCGGGCTCTAGCTCAAGGCCGGCGTGGGCGCGGCGCCTTCTCTCGGTTCCAGGACCTTCCGACCCGCATCCGCCTGCGGGCCGAGCCGCCATTCCTACGTTCCCTTCGAGCTCAGAGCCTTCACGCCCCGTAGTCCCGCTCAAGGAAGTCTCTCCGGGGCGCATGTCGATTTCCCCATCGCTCGCTCGACGTGTAGGTAGAGGGAGGGGTTCCGACCCGGCGGAGGTGCCGGGCCTGCTCCCGGAAGGAGGCAGACATGCCGCGTTTCGTCGCACTGGTCAAGGCCAGCGCCGAGTCCGAAGAGGGCGTGCTCCCGTCGACCGAGAACCTGGAGGAGATGACCCGCTACAACGAGGAGCTCGTCAAGGCGGGCGTCATGCTTGCGGGCGAGGGCCTTCAACCCTCATCCGACGGCGTGCGGATCGCCTACGGCGGTCCCTCCGGCCGCACCGTCACCGACGGCCCGTTCGCCGAGACCAAGGAGCTCGTCGCCGGGTTCTGGATCATCCAGGCGCGCGATCTCGCCGAGGCCGTCGAGTGGCTCAAGCGCGCGCCGTTCCAGGACGGCGAGGTCGAGATCCGTCAGGTCTTCGAGGACGAAGACTTCGGCGAGGCGCTGACCCCCGAGCTGCGCGAGGCCGAGCAGCGCCTGCGCGAGCAGGCCGCGAAGAACCAGTAGCCGGATGACCGCGCGCGCGCCGAGGAGGAGCATCCAGCTCGGCGCGCGCGCCGCGCGGCCGTGACCGACGTACGCGCCGCGATCGAGGCGATCTGGCGGATCGAGTCGCCGACGGTGATCGCCGGCGTCGCCCGGCTCGTAGGCGACGTGGGTCTGGGTGAGGACTTCGCGCAGGATGCGCTCGTGGCCGCGCTCGAGCAGTGGCCGCGCGACGGCATGCCCGTGAACCCGGGCGCCTGGCTGATGACGACGGCGAAGCGGCGCGCGATCGATCACGTCCGACGCAGCGAGACACAGCAGCGCAAGTACGCCGAGGTCGCGACCGAGCTGGAGGAGCACGACGACATGCCCGACCCCGAGGACGTGCGCGACGACTTGTTGCGGCTCGTCTTCATCGCCTGTCACCCGGTGCTGTCCCCACCCGCGCGCGCCGCGCTCACGCTGCGGCTGCTCGGCAGCCTCACGACGGACGAGATCGCGCGCGCCTTCCTCGTGCCGGAGCCCACGGTCGCGCAACGCATCGTGCGGGCCAAGCGGACACTTACCGAAGCGCGAGCGCCGTTCGAGCTCCCCGGCCCGGTCGAGCGGGCCTCCCGCCTGGGCTCGGTGCTCGAGGTGATCTACCTGATCTTCAACGAGGGCTACGCGGCAACGGCCGGCGAGCATTGGACGCGTCCGGAACTCTGCGAGGACGCCTTGCGCCTCGGGCGCGTGCTCGCCGAACTGATGCCGAGGGAGTCGGAGGTCCACGGGCTCATCGCCTTGATGGAGCTGCAGGCGAGCCGGCTGCGCGCGCGCGTGCGGCCCGGCGGTGAGCCCGTGCTGCTCCTCGATCAGGACCGTGCCCGCTGGGACCGTCTGCTGATCGGTCGCGGCTTGCGTTCGCTCGCCCGGGCGGGGGCGCTCGGACCGCTCGGCTCTTACGGCCTTCAGGCGGCGATCGCCGCCTGCCACGCGCGCGCGCGTACTGCGGAGGAGACCGACTGGGTCCTCATCACGGCGATCTACGACGTGCTCGCCCGGGTCGTGCCCTCACCCGTAGTCGAGCTGAACCGCGCCGTCGCCGTGTCGATGTCCTTGGGCCCGGCGGCCGGCCTCGAGATCGTCGACGCACTCAGAGACGATCCGGCGCTCAAGGACTATCACCTGCTCCCCAGCGTGCGCGGCGACCTGCTAACGAAGCTCGGGCGCACAGAAGAGGCAAGGCAGGAGTTCGCGCGCGCGGCGGCGATGACGCGCAACGAGCGCGAGCGCGCGCTACTCGAAGCCCGCGCAGCCGCTCTCGAATGAACACGGCCCAGTGACGAGATCAGTCCTCAGCTCACCGCTTTCTTCACGAGCGCAGCGATCCTCGCCTCTTCGGCGGCGGTCAACTCCTTCAGCGCGAAGGAGGTCGGCCACATGGCGCCTTCGTCGAGTTTCGCCTCGTCGCTGAAGCCGAACGTCGCGTACCTCGATTTGAACTTCTGCGCGCTTTGGAAGAAGCAGACGACCTTGCCGTCCTTTGCATACGCGGGCATCCCGTACCAGGTCTTCGGCGAGAGGGCTGGCGCGCTGGCTTTGATGATGGCGTGGAGCCGCTTGGCCATGGCGCGATCCGGTTCCGGCATCTCAGCGATCTTCGCGAGCACGTTGCTTTCCCCGTCCGCCTTGTCCGCTTCCGCCTTCAGCTCTTGGGCGCGCTCCTTCATCGCAGCTCGTTCGTCGTCCGTGAATCCCTTGGACTTCTTGTTTTTCGCAGTGATGCTCTTGGCGGACTTCTGCGTGCCCTTCTTTGCGGGTTTCCTCTCAGCCATTGCGAAAGACCTCCTCCGGACGGCTCAGCGCAGCTCCTGGTTGCGGATCAGGTTGCCGGCGGGATCGCGGACGGCGCAGTCGCGAACCCGTTGGCTGCTCGGTCGGCCCCTCTTCGGATGTGCGGGAGCTCCGATCGCGCGTCATCCTGAACGTCGATCAAGCCGTAAGGCTGATCGGCATCGGACGCGGCACCAGTGCGAACGAATACACGTTGGCGAGATTCCTGTGGTCCGCGTCGGTCGTGGCACCCTCATCCCAAACGGCTCGACTCCTGGAGCAGATCGGTGTGACCGACTCTAGTGGCCACGATGCGGTCTCGCCGACAACCGAGGCCTGTTCGGCTTCCGCTCCAACGGATCCGCACAGCGAGGGCGTCCCCGGAGGGACGCCCTCGCCTGGCCACACTTACGAGGTGATCGGCGACTGCTCGCGGATGCCGAGCGGTTGGCGCGCGAAAGCTTGGTCCGCATCCACGGCATACGAGATGTTCGTGCTCGAGTCGCCCAGCGTGTCATCCACATACCCCTGGATCGCCTCGGCCGTCGGCGACTCCCAGAGGCACGTGGCGCCCGAAGCGTCCGCAGCCGGGTAGAACTGCAGGACCTTGGCCCCCGATGGAGCGCCTTCCATCTTGATCAGCCGCTCCCCACGGGTGAACGCCACCTCGGCGTTCTTGAAGTGGTGATGTACCACGACGTACATGTCTGCCTCCTTTCGCTCAACGCGACGGTAACGCCGCCACGGACACGGCCGCATCGCCGAGATCCACCAAGTGCGTCAGATGACGGCGTGGTGATTTATCACCACGCCAACCTCAGGCGAGACCCTTTTCGAACGCGAAGGCGCCGGCTGCGCTGCGCGAAGTAACGCTGGTCTTCGCGAAGATGTTCTGCACGTGCCGAGCGACCGTATGCTCGCTGATGACCAACGTCTTGGCGATCTCACGGTTACTCTTGCCGGCCGCCACGAGACGGAGCACCTCGATCTCCCGGTCGGTCAGCCCGTGACTCGCCTTGGATCCCAGCCGCGCGATATCGGGCTCGGCGTCGAGTCGCTCGAACGTGTCACGTGCGGCTTCGAGCTCAAGCGCCGCCGAATCGTCGTCGCCGAGCTCGCGGCACGCCCGCGCGATCAGTGTCTTCACACGAGCGAGCTCATACGGCGCCTGAAGCCCGAGCCAGATGGCCGATGCTCGACGCAACGATTCCAAGGCTCCCTGCGGATCGCCCTGAGCCAAAGCCAGCCGGCCCCGTTCTTGGGCGGACATCGCGAGCAGGACCTCGGTCGCGTGAACGTCGGCGATCTCTTCGAGGTCGCTGCAAGCCGCCGTTGCTCGCTCGAGTTCGCCCATCTCGATCGCGATCTCGACGTAGGCGGGAAGTATCGCGGCCCGTTCGAATGGTTTCGTCCGCTCCGCTACCGCACGCCTGATCGCCGCACCGGCGACATCATTCTTCCCTTGCGTGAGCCGCAGCAGTGCCATACCCGGCTGCGGATCGAACCCGTAACCACTCGCCTCCTTGTACGCGTTCTCTGCTTTGGCTAACTCTCCCCGCAGCCGATAGATCTCACCCTGCCTATACAAAGCCTGGCCGCGCGCGATCTGGTTGAGCGCCCCTTGCGTGAATCGCTGGGCGGCCTCCTGTGCCTGCTTCATCGCTTCCACCCAACCTCCACGCAGCTGCGTGATCTCGGCGCGATGCACGAGGCAGAGGCCGTTGTGCGCGACCATCTCAGGTTGTCGGTCGCACCAGGTTGTCAGGGCTTGCGTCCACTCTTGCACGTGGCGCAGCTCGAATGCGTCGCGGCAGAACGCGATCGTGTTGCAATAGACGATGCCGGTAACGATCGGAGAGAGCTCTCCTCGGGCGGCCACGATCAGGGCTTCGGCCACGAGGCGGAGACCCTTCGCCACCTCCCCGAGGTTGACCAGCGCGCGCGCTTGGTCGTCGCGCGCAAGCCAGATCAAGTCGGCGTCTCCGAACCGCTCGGCGATCTCTTCCGCCTCCCCGGCGGTCGCGTAACCGGCCTTGTAGTCACCGCGTCCCATCTGCTCGAGCCACGCCGGGATCAACATGTACCCGCGCTCGACGCAATCCAGTTCCGATCCCTCCAGCAGCCGTTGTCCGCGGCCGAACCACCCGGATGCACGCGCGGTTTGCCCCCGGAACATGCCGTTGTGACCGATCCAGAAAGCGAGGCGCACGGCGCGCACGACATCGCCGGACTCGAGGCAGGCGTTGTGCGCGCGCTCCAAGACCTCGACGTACTCGTCGTCGCGGCCCAGCATGTACGCGGACCGCGCGAGCAACTCGAGATCCTCGAGTGAAAGCGGAGCCGCGTGATCAGCCGCGGTCAGGGCGTCAAGCGCTTCACTCCACGCGAAGGCTGCGTAGGCTTCTCTGCCCCGTTCAAGCTCGGCCTTGGGCATGCGCTGATTATGACGGAGGACATCGGATGTTCTCCAGGCAACCCTCGATCCGGGCTCCTACCCCGATGCCGCGATCAGCACGACGGGTCTTCCTATACCGTTCCCTTCGCCTCCGCGTCCTGTGTCGCGGCATCGTGGACGGATGTGTCGGAGCGATAGTGGACACCCACGCGCGACGCGGTGCCCGCGGTTGGCTCTTCGGCGCCCCGATTCCCAGACGGTTCGATCGGCCACCAGGACCAGGAGCGGACGCCGGCTACTGCCAGATCAGGGGGTCGGTGAGATGCTATGCACCGGGCAGATCAACCCAGGACCCCTGTCCGACGACCACTTCGAACGGGTTGGTCGCCGGGCGCAGGTAGGGAAAGTCCCTGGTGAACGCCTCACCCACGGCGGCTGCCGGCTCTGTGGCCGCCGGACCGGAAATCGCCGTGCAAAGCCCCGATTCGGATATCGAGAACTAGTGCATCTTCCCATGATCCGAAATGCCTCATGGGGAAACCACCATCAACTGCATGGTGCGTACGTACTACCCAATTCCGTGAATCCCCCCGAGTAGGACTTATCAGAATGAGGCACCCCGTCGATATACCCAGGGTGGTCCTTGCTTCTAGTGGGACCGGTGCAGGCAAGTGACAGTGCTGCACGGCTGTGGGGAGGAAAGAGATGAGAAAGAGGCTGCTTGTAAGCCTGATGATCGGTGCTGGCGTGTTCGCCGCCGTGTTTGGAGCAGCGGCGACCCTGGGGGGAATCACGACGGACGATCTGGGTGCCGACGATGGCGTAGTTGCCAGCTGCGACACCGACGGAATCACAGCCACCTACGCTTCGGTGTTCGCTGGCGGCGGCTACCAGGTCGACAATGTCACAGTCGGCGGGGTTAACGACAACTGCGACGGACAGGCTATTCAGGTGACGCTCAGCGGCGCTTCTGGCTCGCTGGAGGAAGTCAGCACCACGGTTCCCACCGGCGTGGCCACCAGCCAGACGATCGAGTTCGGCAACTCCACCGCGGTCGAGTCGGTTACCGGCGTCCACGTCGTGATCTCGGGCTAGCCCCCGAACCCATGAGCGCGACAGCAGGGCTTGCCGGGTTTTCGTGCGCGAATGAGGAAGCGACACGATCGTGAACCGTCCGATGAGAGTCGTCCAGGTGGTGATCATCTTCGCGGTCGTTGCCGCGACATATGCTGCCGCCGCAACCCTCGGCGGTCTTGCCACAAACGAGCTCGGTGCCGGAAGGCGTCGACGAGCGAGTCGGTAGCGGCCGCTGGACGCGGATCTCCCTCGCCGTGGACCACGTACATTGGTACGTGCAGCCCCCCGCAACGAGCTTTGAGTCGCCGCTCGTCAAGCGCCTCCATTTCAGCAGAGAGTTCCCGGTTGGCTTGATAGTTGATCGAGTATCGAAGCATCTGCTCGACATCAGCCTCTACGAGCGCGCGCGCTCGCGATCGGTCGGCGAAGTTGGGCAGGTCATTGAGGATCTGGAACTCGTGCTCCTCGGATTCGGTGAGCAGACCTCTCCGCATCTTGTCTTTCAATTGCACGAACCGCTCGCGGTCTTCGGGGTCGAGTCGTGACTCTTCCTCATCGTGGTGGGCCCTCTTCCATTTGCTCCAAGCGAGCCCGGTGCCGCTCATGTAGATGAGCGCGCTGGTTCGCTCGGGATGAGCGAGCGCGTAGTGCAGTGCCGGGGTTGCTCCCCAGGAATGGCCCCCCACGATCCAGCGAGCGTGGCCCAAGTGCGCGCGGATCGCCTCGAGGTCGGCAACGAAGCGGTCCAAGGCATAGGGGCCGATCCGTGAGGAGCGGCCGGCGCCGCGCTGATCCCACCGGTGTACGGTCAGGAGGTCGTCGAGCATCGCCGCGACCGGAGCGAGGTAGTCGTGCAAGCCCGGTCCGCCGTGGCAGAGCACCAGCGGCGGGCCGGATCCGCTCGTGGCCGTCCACAAGCTGCCGTCGTCGTCGAGTCGCAGGATCTCCTCGCGTAGCGGCTGGCGTGCTGGGGTGAGGGGGAGGGAGAGGTCGTAGTCCCAGCCTTCCTGCCATGCGAACGGCGCGATGATGGCGCCGAGGCGTTCGGCTGCCTCGCGCCCGCGTTCGGAGAGCGCCCCATCCAGCCAGCCCGTCGCGATGCCGCGCTCGTTGTCTAGGCTGATCGAATGCGTCTCGTAGACGACCTTCACGCTCATGCGTCGGGAGAAGGTGAAGAGTTCACGGGCCCCATGGACTCCGATAGTGCCACAGGACCGCGCCTTCTTCGCCGGACCGGGCGGGAATCCCGATGGGCGCCCCGCGCGGGCGGGCTATCCTCGCGGTCAGCATGGAGCCGGTAGAGATCAGGCAGGCCGCGCCCGACGACGCCGACGCGATCGCGGACATCCACGTGCGCGCGTGGAAGCACGCCTATCGCGGGCTCATGCCGCAAGACCAGCTCGACCAGCTCGATGTCGCGCGCCGCGCGGCCTGGTGGCGGGGCATCCTGGAGTCGCCGCCATTCGAGGGGCAGCGGACGTGGCTGGCAGTGCGCGCCGGCGCGCCGGTCGGTTTCGCGACCGCGGGTCACACGCGTGACGAGGGCGAGGATCCCGCGCAGGTGGGAGAGCTGCAAGCGATCTATGTGGCGCCGGAGGCGTGGCGGTCTGGTATCGGCTCGGCGCTCATGCGCGTGGTCGTCGATCATCTCTCCGCACAGAGCTTCGAGGAGGCGACCGTCTGGGTCCTGACGGGCAACCAGATGGGACGAGCCTTCTACGAGAAGCACAGATGGGCTCTGGACGGCGGCGCCAAGTCCGAGGTGTGGGATGGCGTCGCGATGGACGAGATCCGCTACCGCCTTCGGTTGAGGTCGTCTTGATGAGTAGAGCCCTCACCCCTGTGGCTCCTCCGCCGGAGGTGCTGAGCGACCATGAAGGCTGGGACTGCGAGCTCGCCTGGTCCCTCGTTCCCCAGGCGGCGACGTGGCGGCTGACGCGAGGGTCGGAGGCGCGCTATGTGAAAGTAGCCAGGGTAGGGCGGGAGCCGAGCCTGCCGGCGGAGCGCGTGCGTCTGGAATGGGCGGCCGGCCGCCTGCCCGTTCCCACGGTGCTCGACGGAGGCACCGTCGATGGCGTGGATTGGCTGCTGCTCGCCGGGCTTCCGGGCCGCGATGCGACCGTGCACCCCCTGCGGGAGGAGCCGGCCAGGCTGGTGCCGATCCTCGCGCGCGCCCTGCGCACGCTGCATGAGGCGCCGATCGACGATTGTCCGTTCGACTTCCGGCTCGACGCGGCGCTCGCCAAGGTCCGGCAACGCGTGCGTGACGAGCTTGTCGTTCCGGCGACCGACTTCCCCGAGGAGCTGCAACATCTCACGGCCCAGGCCGCGCTCGAGTGGCTGGAGTCCGATCGGCCCGATACCGAAGATGTCGTGCTCTGCCACGGCGACTACTGCCTGCCGAATGTGCTCTTCAACGAGTCCGGCGGGCTGATCGGCTACCTCGATCTGGGGAAGCTCGGGCTGGCCGACCGCTGGTGGGACCTGGCGGTGGCGACGTGGAGCGTGACCTGGAACCTGGGACCCGGGTGGGAGGACTTATTCTTGGACGCCTACGGGGCGGCGCGCGATCCGGCACGGGAGGCCTACTACCGGCTGATGTACAACGTAGTGTCTTAACGGTGGAACCGGGCAGCGTCATCATCGTTTCTGGCGTGCCGGGCGCCGGCAGACGACGGTCGCGCGCCTGCTCGCCGAGCGATTCGAGCGCGCGGTGCACATCGAACGGGATCTGATCGGCCATCACCTGATCGTGTCGGGGCTCGTCCCGCCGCAAGGCCCGCCGCAGGACGAGGCCGATCGTCAGCTCGCGTTGAGCAGGCGCAACATCGTGCTGCTCGCGAACTCTTTCACCGAAGCCGCTTTTCTCACGGTGATCGACGATGTCGTCATCTCCCCCGGATCCGGATCGAGCCCGGCGGCGCCGTTCGGGTTCTACCCGGCCGAACTGCGCGCGCGGCCGATCCACTTCGTGCAGCTCACGCCGTCGATAGAGATCGTCCGCGCGCGCGACGCCGGACGCCACAAGCAAGTCTTGAACTGTGGGGTCACCTCGATGCGGAGATGCGTGCGTGGGCGGAGCCGCGGCCCGGGTTATGGCTCGACACCTCCACGCTGTCCGCTGAGGAAACGGTCAACGCGATCCTCGCGCGCGCAGCCGAAGCCATCGTCACGTCCTAAGCGCGTCTCGGCCGGTTCCTAACGCGGATCGAGATCGAATCGGAATTCCCCAACGGAACCGCATCACGCCATTCACCGGTCGGTTCCTCGGTTCGTTCCACTGTGATGAACTCGGCGAACAACCACTCACGGAGTCCTTCCGGTGGATGTGTTGTGCCACCTATCGGATAGCATCCAAGACTCGCTCGAGTTCCTCGAGCAGAGCGATCTCGTGATTGGCCCGCTCGGGTGACGACTCCCAGAGATTGAAGATAGCGATAGTAACGCGATCCCACAGGATCCTCTCCGCGGCGTTGTCCTCCCCATCAAGTGCTCGTGCCTCTCGATAGCCACCCACCGTGTCGAGGATGAAAGCCGGGGGGATGCGCCTGAAATCAATCACAGGGTCTCCTCGGCCAGCGTTGCCCCAATCGAGTAGCGCGGCGAGCCGCTGCTCCTTCACGATAATGTTGTCCGAAGTTATGTCGCGATGAAGCAAGGAAGGGTAGAGCGTGGCCTGCTCGAAGAGGTTCTCTAGACGGGAGAGCGTTCGCTCGAACCATGAGCCCTGCTGGGCCGTGATGTTCCCACTGTCCCGCAGATCCCTGAGCAAGCGAGAAGCATCGCCGGATCGGATACGGTCGCCTCGGCCGACCCGGATGAACAGGGGAACTTCCCTGGCGAACAGCGACGTGAACTCTGGGCGGCATGAGGGAGCGGTGATCTCGTCGAGGTGACCGTGCAGTAGAGCAAGCTCAGTCCCGAGTTGCCGGAAGACCCTAGCGCGGGCATCTTGAGAGCTCTCTGTCAATGGCGCACCGTCAATGAATTCCTGGATCGTGAAGGGCACATCGACGATATCCAGGGCATCGTCGAAGGCCACCAGCCCCGGGCAGCGGATTCCGATCCGGTTGACGATCGGAAGGACGACGGACTCGGTGTACGTCGCTCGGATCCCCTCACCGATGCGGCGGGGAACGCGAAGGACGTATCTTCCATCGATCAGATACACGGAATTGATCACACCAGCCGAACGGATCAGTTCAACATGTTCACCCGCTACTCCGTGTCGCCGAATGATTGCCTTGAGTTGCTCATCGTTCAAGGCCGGGAGCGGGATCCGATGCCAATCGGCATAGTGAGGGTCGAACGTCGAAGCAGTCTCCACGAGCGGATTGTCGCACGGACGAAGGAAACGCGCACTTGATCGGATAATCTCACGGGCCGCCCCGCACGCTCGGCGGAGCGAGAGCAACAAGGTGCAGCCATCCCACCTCATCGTGCAGCACTGCGTCGGGATCGGTCGCGACGAGCGCGCGCACGCGTGCGAGGCCTTCCTGGTAGAGCTCCTCGTCGATGACCGCGAGCTGGGAGGTGACACGCATCTCGGCGCGGCTGAGCAGGTCCTTGGCGATCTGCTGTCGAGGGTTGTGCTCGATCCTGGCGTCAACGCGCAGGCCGCGCGCCTCGAGCGCGGCGACGAGCTTGTCGGCGGGCCAGAAGCGTTGCTGGTCTATCACCTGCGCCGAGGGGAAGAACCGGTACAGCCACCAGGCGCGCACGCTCCAAGGGTCCATATTGGTGATCTTGAGGTAGCCGCCTGGCTGGAGGACGCGGGTGATCTCAGCCAGCGCGCGCGGCTTGTCGTCGTAGTGGTGGAACGCAAGCGTGCTGAACACAACATCGATCGAGGCGTCGCCGAATGGGAGGGCTTCGGCGCGGCCGCGGATCAGCCGTCCCGAGCCGAGCTTGGCGCGCGCGCGACGGAGAGCATGCCGTGCGAAGGATCGAGGCCGATGAAGGTGACCGGCAACCTGGCGAAGCGGCGCTGCTGGGCGGCGAGATAGTTCCCGGTGCCGCATCCCACATCAAGTAACCGGATCCCCGCCGGGCGTTCCGCCAATGCCTGGGTGACCAGCTCCTCCCTGGGGACGTCCCGACCGCCTCGCTCGTCGTCGTAGCGGGAGCTGATCTGCTCGTTATCTGCGCGGGTCATCTCAGTTTCACGATATGTGAGTCGCCGGCTTTCACGGAGCGGTTATCATCCTCCGAGGTTGCGAGATCCTCAGGCCCCGGATCATGCCCGAACAGGAACCCGAGCGTATCGCCACGCAGTATGACGCGTTCGCCGACGCCTACGGCGACGGCGGTCCCTACAACGAGTTGTATGAGCGTCCCGCGATGCTGGAGCTGCTCGGGGAAGTCGCGGGCTCCATGGTTCTTGACGTGGGATGTGGCTCGGGGGTGCTGACCGAGAGACTCCTGGCTCGAGGCGCCGAGGTCGTCGGGTTCGACAGCAGCGAGCAGATGCTGCGCCGCGCCCGCGGGCGGCTGGGCGCGGATGCGCCGGTGCGTCTGCATGACCTGCATGAGCCGATCTCGTGGCTCGCCGATGCCGGCATCGATGTCGTCGTCGGGTCGCTGGTGATGCACTACATCGAGGATTGGCAGCCTGTGCTCGCCGAGTTCCGCCGTGTCCTTCGACCGACCGGGCGTTTGGTGTTCTCGACGCATCATCCGTTCTGCGACTTCGTGTTGCTCGACCGGCCCGACTACTTCACGGTCGAGCAGATCGGCGACCAGTGGAGCCACTCGGGTGTCTACTATCCGGTCCGGTTCTGGCGGCGCCCGCTGAGCGTCATCGTGAGCGATCTCGTGGCCGCGGGTTTCGTGATCGAGCAGCTCGCCGAACCCCGACCGACGTCGTGGGAGGGATTCACCGAGCGGGATCGCGAGCGGTTGAGCACCCAGCCGTGGTTCCTGTTCGTCGTCGCGCGCGCCGTGGAGCCTCGATGAGACTTCTGCTGGTCGACCTGGACAACACGCTCGGTGATCGCACAGGCGCCTTCGCCCAGTGGGCCACCGAGTTCGTCCAGACCTATGGGTTCGATGGCGAGGCCCTGCGCGTCGTGCATGAGGCCGATCGTGACGGCCTCGCACCGCGATCGGCGTTCTTCGCCGAGGTCTGCGACCGGCTCGGCCTCTCCATCGATGTCGAGACCCTCGTCGCAAGGTATGCGACCGAGTACACGCGCCACTATCGCGCCTTCCCCGGCGTGCCGGATGCGTTGGGTGGATTGCGCGGCGAAGGATGGCGGATCGCCGTGGTAACCAACGGCTCCTGGTGGCAACGCGACAAGATCCGCATCGCCGGCCTCACCGGCGTCATCGATGCTTGCTGCATCTCGGGGGAGGTCGGCGTGCGCAAGCCCGATCCCAAGATCCTCGAAGTCGCGGCGGAGATGTGTGGGTTGCCGCTCGAAGGCGCGTGGATGGTGGGTGACTCACTAGTCGACATCCAAGCAGCACACGCGGCCGGGATCCGCAGCGCCTGGATCGATCACGGGCGACGATGGCCAGAAGCCGCCTTCGCCCCCACCAGGATCGTCGAGTCGTTCGTTGATGCAACGGCCGCTATCGGCGGCCTGAACATCACGACGCCGAATCCTGCCAGGGCCGACGGCGCGCTCGGGCCGGGTCATTGATGCCAACCCGCCCAGCGGGCGTGTGATCGCCGGCCTGTGGGAGAATGACTCAGCATGCTGAACAAGGATGAGGCGGCGCACGTGCGGGCCGAGATCGATCGCGCGGGCGCATTCCGCAATCCCATCCACGCGGGACTCTTCGTCTGTCGATGAGCGACCGAGCAGCAAGAGTTCGAGGCAGAGGAGACCACCCTCCTGTCGGATACAGCATCGAGCGGCTGGCAGGCTTCCTGCCGCACGGGTTCGACACGCTCGTGTCGGAGGCCGAGCGCGCCGGTCTTCACTTCCTCGGGCGTCTGAAGTCGGATTGGGCTGAGGGTCGAAACCGCTTCGACCGTCCAGGAGAAGTCTTGTTCGGTGCCTGGACGAGCCAGCGACTCGTCGGGGTTGGCGGCCTCAACACCGATCCCTACACGCAGGAACCTCGGGTGGGACGGGTGCGCCACCTGTATGTGCTCGAAGCGCGTCGACGCCGAGGAGTTGGTAGATCCCTCGTTGCAGCCATAGCCGCCGAGGCTCAAGGCTCGTTCGACCGTCTGCGCGTGCGTACGCCAAGTCCCGATGGCGCAGCCTTCTACGAATCGTTCGGCTTCGAGCGATGCTCGGAGAAACACTGCACGCACTCCCTGGACCTGCGTTCGATGGAGCTCAGGGCGGTGAGGAAGGCTGCCCACAATCACGTGCGCGCCGTCGTGGACGGGCGCATTGATGATGCCGTCGCGTCCGTCGTGGCCGAAGGTAAGGAGGAGATCCGCGAGAACCTCTCGCGCTTGCCGCGCCCTATCGAAGGCCGCGTTGAAGACGTTCGGGAGGATCGGGGCGAGTTCGTTGTGCTGCTCTGGTTCAAGACTTCGCCTGAGGATGAGTACGGCGTGGTCGTGGAGAGTCACTGGGCCTACGTCGATGACGAGCCTCTCCTCCACTGGGGCTACCCGCTCTGACCTAATCTCGTGGTGGACCAGCGCATCAGTGCGCAATCACGAACGCCAAGACTTCATCCAGGTTAGGGACATAGCCGTGGGTAGTGTCGACCGTCAGCGATGGTGAAGCCCAGGTAAGGGGCTCGAAAACGGTCTTCTCCGGCTCCCTTTCTCGTTGCTCGACCCATGCCGCGTCGGCGTGCGCGGCTCGCAAGGCGCGGTCCGCGATGCGCTCGCGCACCACGGCGGGGTCTGCGCGGCAGTGGATGATGCGGAACTCTGCCAGGCTCTGAAGCGGTTCGAGCCTGGGGCGCCAGACTTTGTCTCGGAACGCGGCTTCGGCAACCACGCTCACACCGGCTTTGAGCAAGAGCTCGAGGTCGGCGTCTTCCATGGCGCGCATCGCGCGAAGCTGCTCACGCGAGTCCATCAGGAAGCCGCCCTCGGTGACGGTCTTGGGGCCGTCGCGGAGGGCATTGATGATCAGCAAGCGTTTCGGATCGGCGATGGCCTTGCAGAGGACTGCGTGGAGCTCGTAGAACTCGCGTCTGGTTTGCGCGTTCACGCGGCGGCTGCTCACAGCCATCGGTGCATCCAATATCTCTCGAACGCGATCTTCGCCTTGTGCCACCTCTTGCCGGGACGGCGGAGGCGGATCGCGGGCGCGTCGTGCGCGTAGAAGTCGCCGCTGGCATACGCGGCGACACCGTCGCCCATCTCGACGAAGCATGCGCCTTTGCCGTCGAACGTCGCCGATGGGCTGCGACCGCGGATCTCCTCGGCGATCCTGTGCCCGACGACTTCCGCCTCGCCTTCGGCGAACACACCGGCTTGGGGAGGAACCTGCCGCCGGCGATCGGGATCGCGGTCACGTCCCCGATCGCGTACACGTCCTCGGTGCTGGTGGCGAGCGTAGACGGGTCGACGGGGATGAAGCCGCCGTCCGCGGGAAGGGCAGAGCCGCGGACGACCTCGGGTACGCGGTGCGGGGGGACGCCCAGCAGCAGGTCGTAGCCGACGCGCTCGCCATCTTGGGGGACGAGGGTCTGCGCGTCGGCGTCGACGCGTTCGACGGTTGTCTGGAAGTGCAAGCCGATGCCGCGTTCGGTGAGCATGCCTTTGAGCTCTTCGCCCATCACCGGCCCCGCCGTGGCCACGATGCCGCCGATCCCGCGGCCGAGTACCGCTACCGTTCGCTCTTTCATCGCCCGCTCCTAGAAGTTCACGACCTTGTCGGCCCAGCCGACCCATTCGGTGAGCTCTTCCATCGAGGATCGGTGCGCACCTTTGACCAGACGCTCTTCCTCGATCGCGCGCGCGTCCATGCACGTTCCGCAGCAGCCGATCTCCGCGCTGTGCCGGGCGGCGGATGCGAGCATCCGGTCGAGGTGATAGAAGCCGTCGGGAACCTTCTGGTTCGCGACCGCGCAGCCGACGGCGTCACCGAGCAAGAAGATGCGAACCTCGGTCCCGTCGGTGAGCGAGAGCGATCGCGCGAGGCGCAGCCCGTTGTAGGAGCGCTCGCTGCCGTAGGGCGGATCGTTGAGCACGACGAGTACCTTCATGGCCGGTCACTCCTCACCCACCGCCACGGGCAGACCCGCCAGGCGCCACTCGGGAAAGCCTTCCTCCAGCCGACGGGCGCGCAGCCCCTTCTTACGCAAGATCTGGAGCGCCACCGGCGCGAGCACGCAGTAGGGGCCACGGCAGTAGGCGACGACCTCGGAGTCTTGGGGCAGCTCTTTGAGGCGGCGACCCAGCTCGTCCAGCGGGATCGAGCGCGCGCCGGGGATGTGACCGGCCTGGTATTCCTCGACCGGGCGCACATCGAGCACCACGACATCCCCGCGGCGCAGGCGGCGCGCCAGCTCAGCCTGGCCGACCGGCTCCATGCCGTCGCGAGCCTCGAAGTAGTCGTGCACCACCTGCTCGACCTCGGTCAGCCGCGCGCGAGAAAGATCGCGCAACGCGGCGAAGAAGCGCGCGACGCTGTCATCGGCGAGGCGGTAGAAGACCTTGGTTCCGTCCTTGCGCGCCTCGACCAAGCGCGCCTGGCGCAGCACCTGCAGGTGTGCGGAGGTGTTCGCCACTCCCATCGACGACGCCTTGGCTAACACCTCGACGGTTCGCTCGCCTTGGCCGAGCAGGTCCAGCAGCTCGATGCGCTTGGGGCTGGCGACCGCCTTTCCGACGCGCGCGAACTGCCCGTACAGCGTGTCCTTCACCTCGCGGCCGTTCATCATCGCTCCTGTTCGATTTCGACTCTTCTAAAGAACTCTGGAATAATAGTAGACCAGGACCGGGTTCGATGGGAGGGGCCGTCCGGCCCGCGGAGTCGGGGACTATCGGCGCACGGAAGGAGGCATACATGCACGTGATCCCGTTCGTCGATGAGGGGCTCGGGAACTCCTCGTATCTGGTCGAGGTGGGCGAGGGGCTCGCCCTGGCGGTCGATCCCGGCCGCGACCCGGCGCCCTACCGGGCCGAGGCCGAACGTCGAGGCCTTCAGATCGGCTGGACGGCGGAGACCCATCTGCACGCCGACTTCGTCTCGGGAAGCCGGGAGCTCGCCGCGGGCGGCACGACGGTCCTGGCCCCGGCCGACGGCGGCATCGAGTTCGGACACCGGGGCCTGCGCCACGGGGACGAGCTCCCGGTGGGCGACCTGATCTTGCGCGCGCTCGCCACCCCCGGCCACACGCCCGAGCACCTCGCCTACCTGCTCCTCGACGGCGAGCTGCCGCTGGCGGTGTTCACCGGCGGGTCGCTGCTGGTGGGCTCGGTCGCTCGCACCGATCTGATCGCGCCTGAGGAGACCGATCGGCTGGCTCGCGCGCTGTACCGGTCGGTCCGCGAACACCTGCTCGCGCTGCCCGACGAGGTCACCGTCTATCCGACGCACGGGGCCGGATCCTTCTGCTCGACCCCTGCCGGCGGCGAGCGGGTCACGACAATCGGCCGTGAACGCGCGACCAACCCGCTGCTCGCCGCCCCCGACGAGGACAGCTTCGTCCTGGCGCTGCTCGGCAGCCTGGGCACATACCCGCGCTACTTCCAGCGCCTGCGTGCGGTGAACCGGCAGGGGCCCCGCGTCTACGGCGAGAAATGGCCGTCGCTCGAGCCACTGTCGATCGACGCCGTGCGGCGTTTCCGTGACGACGGCGCCGAGCTGATCGACGTCCGTCCGATCGACCGCTACGCCGAGAGCCATATCCCCGGCGCGCTGTCCATCGAGCTGCGTCCCGCGTTCGCGAGCTGGCTCGGCTGGCTCGTCGAGGCCGACACGCCGCTGGCCTTCGTGCTGGATCCTGGCCAGGATCGCGCCGAGCTCGTCCGCCAATGCCTCACGATCGGCTACGAGCGGATCGCCGGGGAGCTCGACGGCGGGATGGATGCCTGGATGACGGCCGGGGCACCCACCAAGCGCATCTCGCTGGTCGGCCCCGGCGCGCTCGCGAGCTACCGCATCCTCGATGTTCGCCAGGAAAGCGAGTTCTCGGCCGGGCATGTCCCCGGCGCGCTCCACGTCGAGCTCGGCTCGCTCACCCAGGCCGTTGATGGGCTCGATACCGTTCCGACGGTCGTGATGTGCGGGCACGGGGAGCGAGCGATGACCGGCGCGAGCGTGCTCGAAAGCGCGGGCCGCAGCGACCTCGCGGTGCTGCGCGGGGGCCCACGCGATTGGAGCCGGGCAACAGGCGCCACGCTGGAACGCGCCCGATGAAGACCACCGCCGGCGTCCGGCTCGGCCTGCGCGCCAACCTTGCGCAGTTCTCGCTGCTGGTCGGGGTCAACGCGCTCGTCGGCGGCATGGTCGGCCAGGAACGCACCGTGCTGCCGCTGCTCGCCGAACGGGTCTTCGGCCTCGAGGCCTTCACCGCCGCGCTCACCTTCATCGTCGCATTCGGCATCGTCAAGGCGCTCACGAACTTCTTCGCCGGCACGCTGTCGGACCGCATCGGCCGCAAGCCCGTGCTCGTCGCGGGATGGATCGTCGGCCTGCCGGTGCCCCTGCTGATCATGTGGGCGCCGGCGTGGGGATGGATCGTGTTCGCCAATGTGCTCCTCGGCGTCAACCAGGGACTCACCTGGTCCACGACCGTGATCATGAAGATCGACCTCGTCGGTCCGGAACGGCGCGGCATGGCGATGGGCTTCAACGAGGCATCCGGCTACGGTGCGGTCGCGCTCACGGCGCTCGCGACCGGCTTCATCGCCGAACACGCCGGCCTGCGCCCCGAGCCGTTCTTCCTCGGCCTCGCCTACGCCGGCCTCGGCCTCGGGCTCTCGGTCTTCTTCGTTCGCGAGACGCATGCGCACGTCCGCCACGAAGCGGCAAACCACACGCCCGTCAGCGCCGAACTCCATCACGACCTATCGACGCGCCAGGTGTTCGCGATCACCAGCTTCAAGGATCGCGCGCTCTCGTCGTGCAGCCAGGCGGGGTTGGTCAACAACCTCAACGACGGGCTCGCATGGGGCCTGTTCCCGCTGTTCTTCGCGCGCGCCGGCCTCTCGGTCGCCGCGATCGGAGCCCTCGCCGCGCTCTACCCCGCCGTGTGGGGCGCGGGGCAGCTTGTCACCGGCGCGCTGTCGGACCGGCTGGGGCGCAAGTGGCTGATCGCCGGCGGCATGTGGCTCCAAGCCGGAGCGATCGCGCTCATCGCCGCGACACGCGGCTTCGCGCCCTGGGCCGCCGGCGCGGTCCTGCTCGGCGCCGGCACTGCCATGGTCTACCCGACGCTGCTCGCCGCGATCGGCGACGTCGCCCATCCCACCTGGCGCGCCTCGTCGGTCGGCGTCTACCGGCTGTGGCGCGACGCTGGGTTCGCCGTGGGCGCGCTGCTCGCCGGCGCGGTCGCCGACGCGTTCGGCCCCGCCGCAGCGATCTGGGTCGTGGCCGCGCTGACCGCAGCCTCGGGCCTGGTGGTCGCGGTCAGGATGTACGAGACGCACCAAAGGCCAAGCCCGCCTTCCGGCGGAATATAGACGGAGTTCGGAAAGAAGGGGGGAGACGACATGGCTCTGTACGACATCGCGCTCGAGACGATCGACGGCCGGCCCACCACACTCGCGGAGTTCGCCGACCAGGCGCTGCTCATCGTCAACGTCGCGTCTCACTGCAAGCTCGCGCCCCAATACGCCGGGCTCCAGGCGTTGCACGACCGCTTCGCCGCACGCGGGTTCAGCGTCCTCGGCTTCCCGTGCAACCAGTTCAACAAGGAACCCGGCACGCACGAGGAGATCCACTCCTTCGCCACCATGACCCATGGGGTGACGTTCCCGCTGTTCTCCAAGATCAACGTCAACGACCCGGACCAGCACCCGCTCTTCCAACATCTCGTGGAGATTCCCGATACGGACGGCGAAGCGGGCGCCGTGGAATGGAACTACGAGAAGTTCATCGTCTCCCCGCGAGGGACGCCCGTCGCGCGGTTCCGCTCGATGCTCCTTCCCGAGGACCTCGTCGCCGCCGTCGAAGCCCAGCTACCGTTGTAGGCGCGGAGGCCGAGCAGCGCCATGAGGAGCGGGGACGCGACCACCTGGGGACTCCTCGCCGGCCTTCTCGCGCTGTTGGCCGAGGGCATCGCGTTCGGCGCCTGCGCCCTCGGCCGGCCGGATGCGGGCGGCTCGACCGCACGCGACAGGGCATCGGAGGCACCGCTCCCCCGGTCATCGAAGCTGATCAGGCGGCCGAGCGCGGCGATGCGCCGGTGAAACTCCTCGAAGATGATGTCGACGTGGCCGACCGACCCAATGGTCAGCGCGATGTCTGGGACCGTCACCGAGCACTTGATAGGCGATGCGATCATCGCCGATGCGTGCGAACTGTGTTTCCGGCGGCCTCATTCCAGCCTGATTCTCTCACAGGAGGTGAGCCGACGACCGAAATGGGTCGAACTTGACCGGGTTCGGGGGGAGAATGCCCCGCCGGTCGTCCCCGAACCGTTTGGACTCAGAGGATGATACGCCGTCCCGTCGACATGATCGGCAGCGAGCCGCTCCCCGGGGTGGCATTAGGCTGAACCTTCACTCCCCGAGCGTGTACGGCGAGCCTGGTCACGGGCGGCCGCGGATAAGGCGCTGGGTGAGTTCGATTCCTACCCCTACCGCCTCCGCTTCTCCCATTCGGCCAACGCGGAGTACCGCCGACCTCGGCGGGGGCCATGAAGCGCCCCTGGACGTACCACGCCACATGTCGGTCGTGCAGGCCGACGCGTGGTTTCGACAGACGCTACGAACCGAGCGTGAACGCGCGCCTCGGCGAGCACCTTCCGCTCACGGCGTCGCAGTCTGGCGCGCGGTCCACCGTGTGGCTCGAGAGGGGAAGCAGCTCGATCGACGAAACGGTGATCCCCTCCAGGGTCGCACCCTCCTGATACGCCACCGCGGATGCTCCGGTGAACAACGACAGCGGAACGTACGCTATCCAGACGTTGTCCGTGATGGACATGTCCACTCGGGCGGTGGTGATGTTCACGCGCCCGCTCACCAGTCCCGGCACCGACACCGACGAGTCCTCCCCCTCACACCCATGACTGAGCGAGGCATAGAACTGTTGCCGCTCGATCCGCACCACGGTGACGTCGAAAGCTTCGGACGGCCCATCCATCCAGATGCTGGCCGAACAGCCCGTCCCGGCGACGCGCCAGTTGACGGTGATCGCGCTGTCCCTCCGAGCCGATCCGGCGGTGCGCACGAAGATCGCGAACCCGGTCACGATGCCTGCCTCGCGCCGCGTCGCGAACCACGCGCCGGTCAGGTCCAGGGATGGATCGTCGCCCAGGGTCCTCAGCGCCACTCCGTCACCCTGTACATCGATGACTTCCGGTTCATCGGGGGTGCCGGCGCGCGCGCTCACCGGCGCGAGAGCGAGCAGGATCGCCATCAGTGCTGCCTTCCTCATGCGCTCTTCTCCTGATTAAGTGGGTGGCGCCGATCACCTACTTCGACCCTCCCCGGCCGGTTCCTTGCGATCACCGGACGAACCCTGAACCCTAACGCGGTGGAGGAGGCCTCAGGACATCCGGGTGCGCTCGCAGATGCGAGCAACCACGCCGCCCCAGGCGCGTCTCAGGATCCCGCAGCCTGGCGCGCGGTGATGCACCAGTTCGTGATGCCGAACCGCGGCTCGAACGGCGGGACGCTGGGTGAGAACAGCTTGTACCTGCAGGACGAACTGGACGCGATGACCGCGGCCGCCCAGCAGTACCCCTACCTGCGCGCGTGGAAGTGCTACACGCCGTGGGGAGACATCCCCAACGCCAGCGGCTGGTTCCACGACGACTACTACGGCCGTGCGATGATCGAGCGCGCGATCGAGATCGGGATGCCCGTCATCGCGACGCACAAGGGGTTCGCGCTGCCCTCCTTCGATCAGGAATCGGCCTCCCCTCGGGACATCGGCCCGGTCGCCAGCGAGTACTACGACCCGACCGACGACGCACGGACGATCAAGATGATCGTGTACCACTCCGGCTACGACGGCGAGCAGCAGGTCGGCTACCCAGGCGACGAAGCCGTGGATTCCGCGGCGCGCGGTGTGAACTCGCTGATCAAGAGCTTGCGCGAGCACGGCTGGTCGGCTCGCCACTTCGCGCCCGGCGGTACCCCAGGCCGGGATCTCGCCTGTGTAGTGAACCCTTCCTAGCCTCGAGCCGAACGCGCCCCGGCCCTCGTCGTTAGCTTCGTTGGCTTCGCCTCGAGCTTTTTGACCGTCCATCCGTTCGACGCAGGAGACCGCCGTGACCTACCGCCGCCCAGCGCGTTCGAGCAGCGCCACACAGCGCTCACACCCCTACCGCTGGCTCGACCGCCTCATGGGGGCGGGCTCGCTGCTCGTGCTGGCAGCGACGATCCCGGCGCTGCTCACGGCCTTCGGGGCATCCCCAGAGGTGGGCGTGGCAGAGGCCGCGCGCGCGACCTGGGCCGAGCCGAGCGACCGCACGAGCGGTCCCGACGCAGGCGAGCGATCGTCGCTCACCCCTGCGTTGCCGGCGCCCGACCCCTCGGTCCCACCGCTGCCTCTGGTCTCGCCGTCGCCGTCGCCTTCTCCCTCGCCTTCGGCCTCGTCACCCGCCGGGCCGACGTATCCGATCCCTTCGACGATCGACGGCACGTGTGTGTCCGACGCGACGCAGCGGATCCGCGGTTGGATCGCGTCGGTCCCCGACGGGTCGACGCTCGTGTTCGGCGCCAACGCCTGTTACCGCGTCGAAGGGAGTCTGATCATCCAAGATCGGAACGGGCTGACTTTCGACGGCAACGGCGCGACGATCCGCGCCACGACGCGTGGGCAGTTGACCGGGTGCTGCGATGCGCAGGGCCGGCCCTACTACTCCCAGCGCCGTCATCTGTGGTTCCGCGGCTCGCACGACATCACCGTGCGCGATCTCCGGGTCCGGGGAACCAACACAACCGCCGATCAGCGTTCCGGGTTCGGTTCCTACGACAGGCGTTACGAGTTCGAGCACGCGTTCGCGTTCGAAGGGTGCCGCAACGTCCTGTTGCAGGACGTGCGCGCAGACGCGATCTGGGGCGACGGGCTGTACCTCGGGCCCTTGGCCGGTGACCCTAGCGACGGCGTGCGCGTGCTCGGGTTCGACGTCGATCGGAACGGTCGTCAAGGCGTCGCGCTCTCGGGCGCGCAGAACGTGCTTCTCGACGACGTCCGTGTCCTGCACGGCCGCCGCGCCGGGTTCGACCTCGAGCCGCCGCCGGGCTGGGTGCGCAACGTCGAGATCAGCAACTCCTACACCAACACGATCGGTCTGGCCTTCGCCGCCGGCGGCCGCGGCGACGTGTCCAACATCTACATCCACCACAACACCATCGACGGCCCGAGCGTCCCGTGGGTCTACGTACAGGCGAGCGACGGAACCCGACGCAGAGACTGGCGTGTCTGGGACAACACGGTGCTGAGGACGCTCGGATCCCCGCAGGCCGCGCTGCTGTTCACGGCTGTGGACGGCGTGGACGTGCGCCGCAACATCAGCCGCATCGCGACCACACAGTCGCGCATGGCGGTCCGCTTCAAGGACGCACGAGGCACGCTGGTCGTCGTGGACAACGACTTCAGCGGTGCATGCCGGCCCTACGCGGCGGACGCGGCGACGGCGCCGGTGATCGCGCGCGGCAACAAGACCTCCAGCTGCTGACCCTGGGCAGAGAAGGACGTTCGGTCCAGCTTCTCCCTACGTGAACGGCGAGACGCCGCAGGGGCCCGGCTCGAGGGGAACAGCCACGCGAGCGGGCTGCAGGAGGCCCTGGAGCTGCTCGAGCAGGTCGCGCGGTCACTCGACGGAAGGAGAGCCTCATGACGCAGAAGAGTCGGCGTCTATCTCCTGGTAGAGGGACTCGATCCGGGGGTCGGGCACAAGCCACATCAGCGCGACGAAGATGTACAGCCCGAGCGAGATCCAGATGGTGACATACGCTGCGGGGATGGCGATCGCGTAGAGCAGCGGCGATACCTTCCCCTTGACGTCATGGGCGAGCGCCGCCCTGAGCTTCGCGGTCGGCCCGTGGGCGACGAGGATCTGCGCCTGCAAGACGTAATAGGCGATCGCGGCCAGGATCAGCACAACCCCGTAGACGGCTACCGGCGTTGCATGGAAATCACTCTCGGTCATCCACGCGGTTACGAACGGCACCAGCGACAGCCAGAACAGCAGGTGCATGTTCGCCCAGAGGATGCGGCCGTTGACCCGCTCGGACGCGTGCAACAGGTGATGGTGGTTGTTCCAATAGATCGCCAGGAACACGAAGCTCAACGCATACACCGCCAAACCGGGGACGGAGTCACGGAACGCGCCCCACGAATCGTCGTGCGGCACGGCCAGCTCGAGCACCATGATCGTGATGACGATCGCGATGACCGCATCGCTGAACGCCTCGAGCCGGTTCTTCGTCATCGAACGGACAGCATACGTCTACCGGCGGGCTCAACAGCCGAGGGCATAGGTGAGCGCCTCACATATCTCGTCGAGGCGCTCGGAACGTAGCGAGGTGATGCGACGCCTCAGCGCTGCTCTGGGGACGACCCGGATGTTGTCGAGGCTCACGGCGCAGTCCTCCGGCATGCCGTCGGCGCGCGTGAGGAGAACCTCCGTGGGGATGTCGCGCAAGGTCCGGGTGGCCGGGGCGACGACGACCCTCGTGAGGAGCCCGATGGCCGCATCCCGCGTGAGCACCACGCCGGGCCTGCGCCGCCCCTCGCGATCGACGATCCAGAACACGTCCCCGCGCCTGACGATCACCACGACTCCTCGTCGAGCATCTCCCGCAGGGAGTCCTGGACCCATGCGTCGGGGGCGGGATCGGGAACCCGGACGTATCCCTCACGGAGCCGACCGTCCTTCACGGCCTGGGACTCCTGGGTGATGTAGCGCTCAACCGCGTCGCGTACCAGTGCCGACCGGGAGTCGCCCTTCTCCCGGCTGAGTCGATCCAACCGCTCGAGCAGCTCGTCACTGAGCTGCACCAGAACGGCCTTGCGTGGCATCAGGGCCGAGCATATCAGATCCGATATGCGATATCACTAACCATATTCCCCTCACCAAAGGGGGCGGGTCCCGGCGTATCAAAGAACCGGTGCGGCCCTTCAACGCTGACAGCCGGCGACTGTGCAACTTGCACAACTTGTACATGTTCAGTATCCTGTGGGACGAGGAGGCCGGATGGACACGCACATTCCGTTCAGCGTCGCGCGCAAGGAGTTCAGTTCGCTGTACGACCGGGTTGAGAAGGGTTCGATCGCTGTGGTTCAGAGACGTGGCTCAAAGCCGGTCGCTGTTGTCGATGCCGAGGAACAGGAACAACTCCTCGCGCTTCATTTCCCGTTCTCCATCAGAGTCCAAGTCGGCAAAGACAGCGTCTCGATGTGGCCAGAGCAGCTCCCAGTTCACGCGCAGGCGGATGACTTCGAAGCTGCAACGCGCGTGCTGGCGGGCGAGCTGGTCGAGTACGCCGAGGATTGGGAGAACGAGCTTCGCTTCGCTCCCAACCATAAGCACGCGTTGGGCTTCGTGCGTCGCATCGAACTCGCCGGCAGCGAAGTCGCCGTCGAAGCGATGCTGATCGCCGACGCCGAAGCCTCGTCGACCACAGCGGCGGATTGAAGCTTCCAAACACTCAGGACCTCCACCGGTTTTGCGAAGTCGACGAGTGGGAGATCCGAAAGACTGCCGGCGGGAAGAAGGCCGGCGATCACACTCGCTATAGGAAGGTTCTCGCAGACGGAAGAATCCTGACTACGAAGGTGTCCCACGGGCGCAAGGGTATCGGCGATCCAGATCTCTTCGCACACATCCTGCGAACGCAACTGCACGTCACGGCAGGGCAATTCTGGGCCGCATTGGACCACGGAACGAAACCAATACGCCCAGGCGTCGATGAAGAACCGGCACCGAAGGAGTCGATTCCCTTCGACCTCGCCCGAAATCTTCTCACCAAGGTGGGTATTCCGCAGGTGGAGCTGGCGCGAATGAGCAAGGACGAGGCCGTCGCGCGATGGCAGGATTACCTCACCTCAGGCGGTTCGTGATCGTGGCCCCTGGACGGGGTGCGCTCTCGATCTTGCGCCTCTCAAGCAGACCCTTCTCGCGTTGACGGCCGACGCGAGAAGGTGCGCCCAGGATCCCCTGACGCCAAACTCAGCAAGTTCGCGGTCGTTGGCGTGAGGCGGCGCGGTCGCGCGCCGCGGGGCGGGCGAGCAGCGGCTGGGCTTGTCGATCGAATCTCGGATCGCCCGGGGATCGGCCGTCGGCGTCAGACCAGATGATCTGCAGCGGATTCGGCACCGACGGGTGTTTGATCGCGTCGTGGTAGTCCATGGAGACGGCGACAAGTCCGTTCCGTACGCGCGACACGGCGCACCGTCCGACCTTCAGCGACATGCCGTCCACGTCAAGCGGGTCGCCCGGGGCGAGGCGCGCTCCGTTCGCGATCGCGCTCCCGATCAGATTGAGGATTCGCAATGTCGCGTCCCGGTCGAGGCCGACGAGAACGAGTTCCGCATGATCAAAGTGGAGTGGCAGTCCAACGGTGTATCCGTAGGGCGGCAGCCCGACCCCCACGAGATCCGACTCGTGATCGCCGGCGCATCCCGGCACCGAGCACCCGCCGCCCCCGACATACACGACCGACCATCCGAACCTGTCGATCTGATGCGAGATTTTCGCGAAAAGCTCGTCCTCCCAAGAAAAGGTGTCCATGGCTCCTCCCCGAGTCGCGACGACACTAGGCGGCGGAGCCTTCCTCGTACAGTCTCGGAGGAACGAGCGAAACGGCGCGAACACATCGCGAAGGCGGACGCTTCCTCGCGCTCCTCACCTGCTCATCGGTCAACGGCTCCGGATGATGGCTGGGACTCGGGCGAAGTCCGGCTCCAGCACGGCGACGACCTGATCGAGGCCGTGGCAGGCTCGCTCGCGTACGCGCCGCGGCATCGGGCATTCGTTCCACGTCGATTCCGATAGCGCGCGATTACTGCTCATCTTCGGTCCTGCCGGCGTGGAGAAGTTCTTCCGCGAGGTCGCCACCCCCGCCCGCTCGTTCGACCCGCCGCCACCGGACGAACCGGTGCCACCGGACGAACCGGTGCCACCGCGCGAGGCTCTCGTCGAGATCATGACCCGTCACGAGCAGACCGTGCTGGGTCCGCCGCTGGGGCCGAAGGGCTGAATGTGTTCTTCGGTCAGCTTCATCAGGAGCGCCACAACTTGAGTCCGCCGGTAATCGTCTGACCGCCAGGTCGCGATCTACTCAGATCGCGACCACTCGGTCGCAGTCCGTGCCTCGCATGTCGTCGCACAGGTCGCGACAGGCTGAGAAGTGCTGCATGAAGCCGTCGCTCTGTTTCCAGGATCCGCGAGCAGCGGCGTCGTCCCATTCGGCGAAGGAGAGGAAGTGGTTCGGGTCTTCGGCGTCGCGTAGCAGGCTTGCCGACGTGAGGCTCGGCTGGGTCTTGCGGGTCCACTGCAGGAACTCGGTCCAGCGCGCGATGAACTCTTCCTCCTTCCCGCTGGTGACGTGCCAGTCTCCGGATGCGAATGGCTCTGCCATCTGATCCTCCCTCCTCAATCCTTCTCCACGGGCTCGCCGACGAGCGAGCCGTACTCGGTCCACGAGCCATCGTAGTTCTTGACGTCTGGATAGCCGAGCAGCTCGTGCAGAACAAACCAGGTGTGCGACGAGCGCTCGCCGATTCGGCAGTAGGCGACCACCTCCACATCTGGGGTGACACCGGCATCCGCGTACAGCGTCCGCAGCTCGTCGGCCGAGCGGAACGTCCCGTCCTCGTTGGCCGCCTTGCTCCAGGGGATGTTCGCGGCCCCTGGGATGCGGCCGGGCACCTGCGACTGTTCCTGCGGCAGGTGTGGCGGCGCGAGCAGCTCACCGCGGTATTCCTCGGGCGAACGCACGTCGACGAACGCGGCGCGCCCGACCCGCGCGAGAACTTGGTTGCGGAAGATGCGCAGCTCGCTGCGAACCCCCGCGTCGATCGTGATGTTTCCCTCGGCGTGGGCGGGCACTCCGTCGGTGAGCAACCGCGACTCGAGCTCCCACTTCTTGCGGCCCCCGTTGAGCAGTTTCACCGCGTCGAACCCGAGGTAGCGCAGCAGCCAGTAGGCGTAGGCCGCGAACCAGTTGTTGTTCCCCCCGTACAACACAACCGTCGTTCCCGCATCGACGCCTGTGGCTCGCAGGAGCGCGCGCAGGCCCGCTTGATCGATGAAGTTCCGGCCGACGGGCGCCTTGAGGTCAACGTTCCAATCCCAGGCGATCCCGCCTGGGATGTGTCCCTTCTCGTAGGCGGTGACGTCCTCGTCGACCTCGACGATCCGGATGGTGGGATCATCGAGATGCTCCTCCAGCCAACCCGTGCCGACCAACGCTTCCGGGTTGGCGTATCCCTGCTCGTCCATCGTTCCTCCTTCCTTCCGACGTCTGCACGACGGTACGAGACGGCTGTTCCCCGAACGTTCCCGCCGACCGCACGGCTGGAGACGAGGCTTCCCCGCCGCGCCGAGAGGCCGAGTAGGGTGCGAACCTGGCCATGCCGCGTATCGAGTTGCTGGGTGGGTTCCGTGTCGTGACCGACCACGGGCCGGTTGGTGCCTGGCGTCACCGGCGAGCCGCCGAGCTGGTCAAGCTCCTGGCCCTCGCGCCGCGTCACCGATTGCATCGCGAGCACGTGATGGATGCCCTGTGGCCGGACCTTCCGGCGGAGGGGGCGGCGGCGAACCTGCGCAAGGCGATGCACTTCGCTCGGCGCGTTCTCGGCTCGGATGCCGCGATCGGCACCGACGAGCAGATGATCAGCCTCTGGCCGGACATAGAAGTCGAAGTCGACGCGGAGGAGTTCGAACGCGATGCCCGTAAGGCGCTGGGCACGGATGATCCCGCTGCCTGCGAACGCGCCGCCGAACAGTACGGCGGTGAGCTGCTCCCCGAGGATCGGTACGCAGCGTGGGCCGAAGAGCCTCGTGACCGACTGCACCTCCGCTTCGTCGAGGTGTTGCGTCGTGCGGGCGCGTGGGAGCGCGTCCTGGAAGTCGATCCCGCCGACGAGGAAGCTCTCCAGGCACTGATGCAAGCTGCGCTGCGAGCTGGGAACCGCCGCGAAGTCATCGGTCGGTTCGAGCAGCTGCGCGAACGGCTCCGCCTGGACCTCGGCCTCGGACCCGATCCCCGTTCCATCACCCTGTACGAGCAGGCCCTCGCCATGGAGGGCGTGGAGCCGCCGAGCGTCGCCCAGCGAGCGAGCGCGCTGCTCGCGCAGGGGCTCGTCCACCTCAACGGAGGCGAACTCGACGATGCGGAACGGACCGCGGAGGAGGCACGCTCGCTCGCGATCGATGCGGGGCTCGGCCGTGAGATGGGAGAGGCAAGCGCATTGCTCGGCATGGTCGCCAACATGCAGGGGCGGTGGCGAGACCTGTTCCGATCCGAGTTCGTGGCGTCGGTTCGACGCGCGCCCGAGCTTGCCGCATACGTGTTCGACGCCCATCTGTGCCTTGCGGAGTTCTGCCTGTGCGGTCGCGGTGGCCATGAGGAGATCGCCGGATACGCGCGGGAGCTGCTGGAGGTCGCCGAGGAGGCCGGGTCGACGCAAGGGCGCGCGCTGGCCACACTCGTGCTCGGCGAAGCCGAACTGTTCTCGGGCAACCTCGGGCCGGCCGAGGAATCACTGAGCGCAGCGGAGAAGCTCCATGCCGAGGCCGACGCGGCCGGGGGTCGCGCGCTCGCGATCCAGCGACTCGCCGAGACCGCGCTCGCTCGTGGCCAACGATGGAACGCCGCCAGGCTCTTACGCCGCGGGCTGCGGCTCGCCGAACTCAACTGGCTCGCGCCGCATCTGCTCGTTCGCTTCCACGGCGCCCTGGTTCAGGCGGCACCGGACTCGGCACGGGCGCTCGAAGCCGTTCGCCGCGGCGAGGATGCCCTCGCGGGTCGCGCCACCTGTCCTCCGTGCTCGATGGGATTCCGGGTCGCATCCACGATCGCGCGCGCGCGCGCCGGGCAGCTCGATCAGGCACAGCAAGAACTCGACGGCGCCGAGCGGCTCGCCGGCATGTGGCAGGGCGGACCGTGGGAAGCAGCGGTCTGGGAAGCGCGCGGCGAACTCCGCCTGGCCCAAGGCGATGAGCAGCAAGCGCGCGCGCTATTCAAGGAGGCGGCGGAACGGTTCGAGGGGCTCGGACGCCCCCCCGACGCCGAACGCTGCCGCGCGCGCGGAGCAGGGTAGGCATCCACGGTCCGCCTGCAGGCGGCACCACAACGCCGCCCATAACACCCGCACCGGTCAAAGGTGGGGAGCAGATCGCCTCCGCCGGGCTCTGCGAGCAGGAGGCGCTGAAGGCCGGCTGCGCAGTGAAATCAAGCACGCTGCCTGTCGGCGGTGCCGCGCGCGCTGGTCAACCGGGACACGCGCGGGATTATCAAGATCGTCGCGACTCATCCAACGACAAGATGCTCGGCGTACATATCTTGGCCGAGGGCGCGGGTGAGGTCATCCAGGCGGGTGTGTACGCGATCAAGTTCGGCTTCACTGTGGCCGACCTGGCCGACACCTGGCACCCGTACCTGACGATGGCCGAAGGCTTGAAGCTCGCCGCACAGACCTTCACCCGAGACGTCGCCAAGCTCTCCTGCTGCGCGGCTTGAGCTGATCGCGAAGCTCTCGGTCCAACTCAGCGGCTCGCGGGTCGGCCGCTCGCGCGTGTACGCGAGATCCGGGTCCGCCCGGCTCGCCGTGGGCTGATTCCTCTGCAGGAGGCGCTCCTTTCGAAACACTAGTATCATACTTCTAGAAATCCTCAGCTATAATACTGGACATGTCGGAGTGGAGCTTCCTCACGAATCATGCTCGAGTTCTGATGTGCATCGCGAGCGATCCCGGCGTGCGCTTGCGCGACATCGCCGCCACACTAGACATCACCGAGCGCAGCGCATACGGGATCGTCACCGAACTCGCGACGGCCGGCTATGTCGTGAAAGAGAAAGACGGTCGCCGAAATCGTTACAACATCCGTGCGAATCTCCCGCTTCGCGAGCGCATCGCCCGGGAGCGAACGATCGGCGAGGTATTGGACTTGCTGGTGGGCACAAAGGCGCGGAAGCCTCGGGCGAAGCGGCGCTGAAACTCAACAGACTTAGGTAGTTGCTAGTTCAATATTTCTAGAAGTGATTTGCTAGTTATCTGGATCACGACTAAGGTGTGAACCAACCGAGAGGAGCACCATATGTTCGCACGACTCACAACGATCCAAGGCGCGCCTGCCAAGATCGACGATGCGATCCGCGTCGTCGAGAACGACGTCATCCCGGGCGTAAAGGCTCTGGATGGCTTCAAGAACGGTTATTG
>DASWIP010000005.1:0-3366 GCA_036397635.1 Actinomycetota bacterium
CCACGCCGTGCGCATCCTTGCTCGGGCTTGGTCGCGCGTGATCTGGAAGATGTGGCAGACCAATGAGCCCTACGACGTCAACCGACACGGAGGGGCGGTGATGCTTATCTTCGCCTGAGGTTGACCTAGGGAATCTCACGCGGCGGCCTCGTCGTGCGACGGGACCGGAGGCGGCTGCGCCTGCGCGCCGGCGATCAGGCGCGCGCCGACGTCACGCACGCGATTCAGGATGCGGGACAGGCCGGCGGGCATGAAGATCACGACCACGATCACGCCGACGCCGTACAGCAGCGCCTGCCAGGTGCCGGGCAGGAAGATCCGGCCGGCGTAGATCGCCGCCGCTCCCAGGAACGCGCCCACCGACGAGCCCAGCCCCCCGATGACCGTCAGCGATAGCAGGTCGAACGAGCGCGTTGCCTCGAAGCTCGTCGTCAGCAACCCTCCGAGCGACCCGGCGAAGAACAGCGAGCCCGCGAGTCCGGCGATGGCCGTCGATGCGGTCAGTGCCAGGGTCCGCTCACGTGCCGGGTTGGCCCCGAGCCAGGGCGCGCGCTGGGGATCGTCGCGCGCCGCGACCATGCGAGCGCCGACGCGGGTGCGGCGAACCCAGACGCCGCCCAGCGCGACGAGCACCCCGATCACCGCGGTCACGGATCCGACCGTCCCCGCGTCCGCGGGTACCGTCCTGCCGACCAGGCGCAGCACTGCGGCAGGAGCGGTCGCGGCTGCAGCCAGGCTCAGCACGGCGAACGTCAGCACCGACCGACGGTTAGACAGTAGGGCGAGGAACACACCGAGCAGCGCGGTCGCGATCGTGGCGACGACGCATCGTATCGGCCAGGGGCCCGGCGTCAGGGCAGCGACCGCTCCGCCGATCGCGGCGAAGCCCCAATGCCCGAGCGAGATCTCCCCGGCGAACATCCAGGCCAGCGCGGCGCCCGCCGCCGCGAGCGCGAACGCACCGCCGAGCGCGTAGCCGACATCTCCGCTGGGCGTGAGGAACAGTGGCGGGACCGCTGCCGCGACGAGGGCTCCGACGATCAGGATCACCGCCGCGAGGCGAACGCGGTTCGAGCGAGCGAGCGCAGCCGGCAAGGGACGCGGGGTCGCGGCCGCTTCCCACGAGGACGCGCGCACGGCCGCCGCTTCGCGTCCGAGCCTCCGGCGCATCAGCGCGACCGAGGCGATGACGATCAGCGCGAGCACCAGCCCGGAGACGCTCGAGCTCGTCTCCTGCAGGGCGATCTGGTACGCGATCTGGACGCCGATGGCGGTGATCACGGCGAGGTGCAGGCTGCGGAACCCCGCCAGCACGGCGGGCACGAGCGACCCGAGAAGCACCACCGGGCCGAACGCGCCGCCGATCTGGAACCCCTGAACCGGGATGATCATGATGCCGCTGATCGACGCCAGGACCCCCGCGACCGACCACACCACCGCGCGCACGGTCGCCGACGAGACCCCGAGAGCACGCGCGCGCTCCGCCTCCTGGCCCAGCGCCAGCGCCGCGAGACCGAACCGGCTGCGTTGCAGGAACCACCACGTGCCGATCCACGCGGCCGGCAGCAGGATCAATGCAAGGATGTGGGGTCCACCCAGGAAGGCCCCATCGATGATCGCGCTGACCCCCAGGTCGAGGGGGTAGGTGGGCAACGCGCCGCCGACGACCGCGAAGGCCAAACCGACCGCGATCGCGCCGAAGATCTGCGCGAGGCCGACGGTGGCGACCAATATGACCGCGCGCGGCGCATCCTCGAGCCTTCGCAGCACGATCCGATCCGTCAGCAGCCCCAGCGTCGCGCCGACCGCGATGCCGACCGGTGCCGCCCACCAGAAGCTCCAACCGCCCTCGACGACCAGGATGCCGACGAGCGTGCCCCCGACCAGACCCATCGCGGGCTGTGCGAGATTCACGATGCGAGTCGTCCGGTACAGCAAGACCAAGCCGAGAGCATCGACGGCCGCGAGCGCCCCGTAGACGAGCCCGAGGGCCGCGGTGCCGAGCACGGACTAGAAGCGCGCGCCTCGGCGGTAGCGACGGTCCTCGAGGAAGACGTACGTTCCAGGGGTCGCGGCACCGGGCGTCGTTCTCTGGGGATCCCACTTGACCACGCCGGCGTCGCCGACCTGGGATCCATCGGGCGAGTTGATGGTGACGAGGATGTTGGCGGGGTTCGACGTTCGCCCATCGATCGCGTGATACCGGTAGGGCTTGACCTGCTGGAACCCTTCGAAGAACCGCTCGAGCGTCAGGTCACGGCCCGCATGCGTGATACCGGCGACCAGCGGCAGCAGCGACTGATACACCAACGCGGTCGGCGCCGGCGGCTCACCGTTGTCGACCTCTTTGTAGGCCTTGTACCATTCAGTCTCGCGCGCGCGGTCATCGTTGGTCAGATCCGCGTTGAGCCATTCGTCGTAGCAGGTGAGCCCCGCGGCACGGGTCCACTGCGACGGGTCGTACAGCCGCGTCATACCCAGCGAGTCCTGGCCCGAGCACGGCCAGACGTAATAGTTGGGCCGGAACTGGGACGCTTCCGCGGCGTGAGTGAACGTGATAAGCGACCCCGACTCCGGTGCGATGATCGTGTTCACGCCGGCGTCGCGGAACTGTTTGATGACACCCACCTGCTCACGACCAGCTGTGGTGAGATCGGGATCCACGGTCGCGGCGGCACCATCTGGGATCGGCACGCCGGCTGCCCGCAACCGATCGAGCAGTTTCGGTCCGGACCTCACCAGATCCGGATACTCCGCGTACAGGTATCCGTACACGCGCTCGGGATGCTTCTTCGCGTCCGCGACCAGGTACGAGATGCTCAGGTCGACCTGGGAGTCGAACGACAGCCCCTGCGGCAGACAGAACCCGTTGGTCCGCTCGTACAAGCCCCAGTCCAGATCGTAGGTGCTGATGTTCAGGATGCCCGCCTGGGCGAGACGGGGACAGACGTACGCCGAAACCGATCCGTGCGAGGAGACCGCAGCGAAAGGCTTGATGTCCTCCGCGATCCTCTCCGCCGCGCGGATCTGATCGTCACCCTTGCCGGCTTCCAGCACGATCGGCTTGAGCTTCCAGCCGTGCATGTCGAACGGGAAGCCCATGATCGTGCCGCCGCCGTTCGCATGCTTGTTGATGTATGCGATCAGGTTCGTGAAGGCCTCGCCCTCGTCGACGTTGCCCTCTTGCCCGGTGCCGGCCAGGAACGGCGACGACTTGGTCTGGTCGCCCTTCCAGTAGTAGACGACGGTCAGCTCGTTGCCGTTGATGCCGAAGGGCACGGTCCCCTTGCCGGGGATGACCGAGCCGGCTTTGGCCTTGCGCACGTCGCGTGTCGGGGACACGTTCGGCGTCACGCCCGGCTTCGA
>DASWIP010000006.1:0-5848 GCA_036397635.1 Actinomycetota bacterium
GCATTTGATGAACGCACGAGGCGCTCAAGCGGCGCGGCAGGCATCAGCCCCAACCCTGCGCTTCGCTACGGGGTCACCCGCACCCCACCACATCCTTACAGAGGAGGAGAACCTCGTCCAGGCACTTGACTTTCATCCGTAAGACCCAGCCGGGGTCGGGACGGAGGATCCGGCTTGCCGGATGGGATCGAGGTCGACGCCGGGAGAGTGCCCGGGGCGGTTGGCGTATCCGCTCACGCAGGGCAGGATCGACACCACGTGTGAGTTTCGCGGGATGCGTCCGCTCAGGAGGCTTCGTCGGAGGCGGTTGGAGCCACCTCCGGCTTCGCGCCCGCGCGCCTGGCGAGGAACCAGAAGCTCGCCAGGACCAGCGCAACCGTCGCCGGCGTGCCCAGCGCGATCGCGGTGACGCCCAGAGCCTCGGAGCGGTCCTGCGCGATCAGCACCGCGCGCACGCTCGAGCGGATCGTGAACCACAAACCCCACACGATGGTCACCACGACGTGCGCGTTGCGGATCGCACGCTCGGCGTAATGCTCGGCCGGCTTGCCTTCCAGCGCCTGCGCGAACAGGGCGGTCAGCGGTCTGCGCACAAGCACCGACACGATCGCCGCCAGGGCGAGGACATACCCCGAGATCACGTTGGGCAGGAAGTAGCTGGACGCGCGCCCCGTTCGCAGCGCGAGCGCGAGCGCGATGCCGAGGCCGCCGAGCCCGAACAGCGCCTGCTTGGTCTCTTGCTTGCGGGTCGCGCGGTAGATCGCGGTCGCCACGCCATACCCCGCCGAGATCGCAGCGGCGGCGCCGAGGCCGATGAAGCTCTCGGTGGTCACGAACAGCACCGGCGGGACGCTGGTGTCGATGATCGCGCGCTTCGACCCGTACATCTGGCGCACCATCGCGCCGACGTCGGGCTGCTCCTTCTTCGTGTCCTCGGGCTCGTCGCTCACGTCGCTGCTCGCAGGAACTGGGTCTCGTAGAGGTCGGCGTAGGTGCCGCGCTCGCGCACCAGGTCGGCATGCTTGCCACGCTGCACGATCTTGCCGTCCTCGACCACCAGGATCATGTCGGCTTCGACGATGGTCGACAGGCGGTGCGCGATCACGATGCTCGTGCGTCCCTCCAGCGCCGCACGCAACGCGCGCTGGATCAGCACCTCGGACTCCGAGTCCAGGTGCGCGGTTGCCTCGTCCAGGATCACGATCGCCGGCGCTTTGAGCAGCACGCGCGCGATCGCGAGACGCTGCTTCTCGCCGCCGGACAAGCGGTACCCGCGCTCGCCGACCACGGTCTCGTAACCCTCGGGCAGCGAGGCGATCAGCCGATGGATCTGCGCGGCCTCGCAGGCTGCTTCGACCTCCTCGGGCGTCGCGTGCGGCTTCGCAAACCGCAGGTTCTCGGCGATCGTGTCGTGGAACAGGTGGGGGTCCTGCGTTACGACGGCCATGTGGCGGCGCAGGCTCTCCTGCGTGACCGCGCGCACGTCGCGTCCGTCGATCAGCACGGCGCCCGCGGTCACGTCGTACAGGCGCGGGATCAGGTTGGTGATCGTGGTCTTGCCTCCCCCGGAAGGCCCCACCAGCGCGACGGTCTGCCCGGGCTGAGCAGTGAAGCCCACCCCACGCAGCACGTCGGGCCGCTCGTCGTCTCCTCCGAAGCCACCGACCGTCTCGAGCGACGCGAGGGACACGTCCTCGGCGCGCGGATAGCGCAGCCAGACATCGCGGAACTCGATCCGGCCCTCGACCCGCTCCAAGTCTGTCGCGTCCGAGGCGTCGGCGATGGCGGGCGGCAGGTCGAGCACCTCGAAGACGCGCTCGAACGACACGAATGCGGTCATCAGGTCGACGCGCGCGTTGGTCAGCATGGTCAGCGGCCCGTAGAGCTGGCTGACGTAGGCGACGAACGCGATCACCGTCCCGGCGGTGATGACCTCGCGGATCGCGAAGTTGCCGCCGATCCAGTACACGACCGCCGTGCCGACGGCGGCGACCAAGCCGAGCGCGACGAACAGCGTCCGCATGTAGAGGGCAAGCCGCACGCCGATGTCGCGCACGCGGCCGGCGCGCGCGGCAAACAGGTCGCGTTCGGCGCGCGGGTCCCCGAACAGCTTGGCGAGCATCGCGCCCGAGACGTTGAACCGTTCCTGCATGGTCGCGTTCATCTGCGCGTTGTGCTCCATCTGCTCGCGCGTGATCCCCTGCACGCGCCTTCCGACGCGCTTGGCGGGGATCAGGAAGGCAGGCAGCAGCACCAGCGCGAGCAGCGTTAGCCGCCATTCGAGCAGCAGCATGATCACGACCGTGGTCACCACGGCGATCGTGTTCTGCACGATCGTGCCGAGCGTGCCGGTCATCGCCTGCTGCGCGCCGATCACGTCGTTGTTGAGCCGGCTGATCAGTGCACCGGTCTGGGTTCTGGTGAAGAAGGCGAGCGGCATGCGTTGCACGTGATCGAACAGGCTCACACGAATGTCGTAGATCAGGCCTTCGCCGACCCGGCTCGACAGCCAGCGGGAGGCGAGACCGATCGCGGCCACGAGCACGGCGACGCCGACCGCGGCCACGGCGATCAAGGTGATCAAGCCCTGGTCCTTATCGGGGATCGCCCGGTCGACGATCGCGCGCATCAGCAACGGAGGTACCGCACCCAGGAACGCGGCCACCACGGTCACGCCGAGGAACGCGGTGATCGACCCGCGGTACCTGGCCGCCAGCTTGAGCGCGCGCGGGATCGTGCCCGGCTTCAGGCGCTGGTCCTTCATGTCGGGGCCCCGCCTGATCAGCTGCCATGCGCCGTGCCCGCCTGCGGGGAACATGCGAACGAGTATAGGAGCGCGTGGCCGGTCTCGCCGCAGCTCACCCTCGTTCAGCGCCGTCGCATTCCCACTCGACGCCGTACCGTCGGGCATGCCGTATCGAGTGTCGGGCGCTTAGCCACCCTTCGTTGACAAGACGAGAGGAACGGGAAGCGCGAGAGGAATGGGAAGAGACAGCCCGCCTCCCCAGGCGGCACCACGCGGGACCTCTCCTCCCCATTTCTCCCGATCTCGTCAACGAAGGGTGGCTAAGCAGCCGTGGAGAGGATCGGGAGAGAACGAAGGCCTTACGCCCCGCGCGGGTACGGCACGGCGGGATCGGTGAGCACGTTGACCAGGCTCGGGCCCGGCGTCGCGAGCGCGCGCTCGAGCGCCGGGGCGATCTCACCGGGCTCGGTCACAAGGCTCCCCCGGCCGCCGAAGGCCTCCATCACCTGGTCGTAGCGCGTCCCCGGCGCGAGGTCGGCGATCACGTCGCGCCCGAACAAGCCCTGCATCGGCGCCTTCTCGAGCCCCCACACGCCGTTGTTGCCGCACACCAGCGTCACATCGATTTCGTGCCGCACCAGGGTGTCCCAGTCCGCGAGCGAGAACCCCGCCGCTCCGTCGCCGAGCAGCACCACGATCTGCCGGCCCCGGAATAGCGTCCCCGCCGCGAGCGCGTAACCGGCGGAGGTGCCCAAGCACCCGTATGGTCCCGGGTCGAGCCAGCCGCCGGGCTCGAACACCTCCACGAACCGGCCTGCGTACGAGGCGAAGTCGCCGCCGTCGGCGATCACGACGCCGTCGCGCGCGAGCCGCGGAACGAGCTCACCGTAGACGCGCACCGGGTGGATGGGCGTCGCGTCCGAGCGCAGCTCGGCGTCGAACGCCCGGCGGCGCTGGTCCTCGACCTTGCGCAGCTCAGCGATCCACGCGTCGTGATCACGCGCTCCCGCATCCGACAGCGCCTCAAGCAGCGTCGTGAGTGGTCCCGCTACCCCGACCGCGGCGGCCGCGCCGAGCCCGCTCGGGTGATCGGCGAGATGGATCACTTTCGCTTCACCGAAGTGCCCGAAGCCGATCCGGAAATCCAGCGGGGTTCCAACGATGACCACTACGTCCGCGCGAGTGAATGCGTGCTTGCGCGCCCCGCTGAACGCCAGCGCATGATCGGCCGGCAGCACGCCTCGGCCCATCCCGTTCATGAACGCTGGGACGCGCAGCTGCTCGACCAGCGCGCGCGCGGCCTTCTCGGCGTTATCGGCCCACACGTCGGATCCGAGCAGCACGACCGGGCGCTCTGCTTCGGCGAGCAGCCGCACGGCCCCGGCGAGGTCGCCGGCCGGTTCGGCGTCCTCGGAAGGTGCGGCGGGGGCGACCTCGCCGCTCGCCTGCCCGAACAGCACGTCCATCGGAACGTCGAGGTACACCGGGCCGCGATGCCTCGTCCCCGCGAGCCTCAGTGCGCGCGCGGTCTCGGTCGCGATGCTGCCCGCGTCGGCGACGGCTATCTCTTCCTTCACCAGTGGCTCGAGCACCTGCCGCTGGCTGATCTCGTTGAGCATCCCCATCCCTGCCGTTCCGGTCGGTGGATGCCCGGCGATCAGCAGCATCGGCGCGCCGTTCGAGCGCGCGGATGCGATCGCGTTGAGCGTGTTGAGCGCGCCGGGTCCGGCGTCGGTGACCGCCACGCCGGGCATGCGCGCGAGCTTGCCGTGCGCCTCGGCGGCGAAGGCGGCGGCCTGCTCGTGGCGAACGTCGATCAGCCGCAGGCCGTGCCGCTCGGCCGCATCCAGCACCGGGAATATGTGGCCTCCGATCAGCGTGTAGAGCTGCTCGAGGCCGTGCGCGCGCAAGGTCGCGACGATCTGGTCGCCGCCGTGTCCTTCGATGCTGGTCACCCCCCGGATACTGCCCGCTGTCATGAACCCCGGCAAACCGGGAAGGAGGAAGCGCGCGCGGCGTCGAAGCCCCCGGGGAGCCTACGGGAGGGATGCCATGCGTCTTCGATCCGTCGTCACGGTCCTGTCGCTGCTCGCGGCCGGGCTATCCCCGATCATCGCCGGATCCTCCACCGGAGCCACCGACGTGGCCGGCGTGGCCGCGGACAACGTGGGCCTGCACGGTCCACTCACCGACCACCTCGAGAACCTCGAGCTGGTCGGCCATACCCCGATCCCCGATGCGGAAGGCGTGCCGATCGGAAACAACGGCGGGGTCACTCTGATCGACGACTGCGCGTACGTGGGTCGCTGGCACGACTACTCAGGCCGCAACGCGATCCAGATCATCGACGTCTCGGATCCGAGCGCGCCGGCGGTGGTCGGCGCCGTTCCCAACTCGGTGAACAGCGGCGGTGTCTCTCGCGAGATCCGCGCGCACGACGACGGCCTGCCCCCCGGGACGATCGTCGCGGGTGGCCTGCCGGACATGCTCGTCGTGCTCGAGTTCAGCCAGTCGCTCGGCAACAGGGTCAACAACAAGCTGCACGTCTTCACCTTGGAAGGAGGCGACTGTCGGAGTCCCGTGAAAGCCGGCTCCTTCGACATGCGTTCGTTCCGCGGTCACGAGTTCTTCCTGTGGTCAGACCCGATCGTCGAGACGCCGCCGGGCTTGTACTGCATCGAGGGGTGCGGACGGCTGCTCGCGTTCATCACAGCGCCGATCGGTCCGTCGAACGTGATGGTGGTCGACCTCACCGATCCCGCCGCGCCGTCGCTCGCGGGAACCTACGATGCACCGATCCCCGTCGCGAGCACGACGGAGGTCGGAGGCACCGGCCTGGGCAACTACGCGCACTCGATCTCACTGTCGGCCGACGGCAGCGTCGCGTACCTGTCCTACTGGGACGCCGGGTTCTTCAGCATGGACGCGACCACCTTCGCCGACGCGCGCATCGGGACGGGAACCCTCTTGCCTCGCGGCGCCGCGAGCATCCCCTACGACTACTCGGGCCCCGAGGGCGACGCCTACGGCAACACCCACTCGACGGTCGCGATCCCAGGGAAGAACGCGGTGGTCACCGGCGACGAGATCTACATCACGACC
>DASWIP010000007.1:0-25430 GCA_036397635.1 Actinomycetota bacterium
CGGCAGCGCCACGACGATGCGACCCAGACCTCGCTTCCTCGTGAGCCTGGATCTGCGTGACCTCGCCGACGATGAGGACCCCACCGCGCGCATCCTATGGCGCGCGCGCGGCCGCGCCGGCCGGCTCTCGCGCGCGGCCTCCCAGACGCTGGGGTGCGATGCGGAGTTCCAGCCGATCATCTTCGACCGCGGGCGCCCCATCGCCGTGGGCGACATCATCGGGGATCCCACGCCGCGCGCGCGCGCCGCCCTGGCCGCACGCGACGGCGGATGCCGTTTCCCCGGCTGCAACATGCCCGCTGGCTGGACAGACGCTCATCACATCAAAGGCCGCCGACCCGGGCGCACACGCAGCATCGACGACCTCGCAATGCTATGCCGGCGCTGCCACCGACGCGTCCACCGACAGCGCTGGAAGATCACCGTCCACCCCGACGCCTCCATGACCTTCCGCCACCGCGGCCGTACCTACACCAGCCAACCCCGCATCCGCGGCCCCGCGCGCAGATAATCCGCGACGCACGGGGCCCACACCACCCCACGAACCGATCATGATCAGACCCAAGCAACCCTGCTTCGGGTCCACACGCGCGCGCCACGAGCCGACACGCCGCGCACAACCCGACCCGCGCCCCCGACCCGACCCCACCCGCGCGCGCCACGACCCGACACACACACGCCCCGACGCGGCATCTGGAACCACGCTTGTATCCTGCGCGCCATGGCAGAGAAGCAGCAGATCAACCTGTACTTGCGCCCCGGATGAACGGGCTGTCGCGACGCGCGGGAGTTCCTCGCGCACCAGAACGCCGACGTCATCGAGCGCAACCTCTTCAAGCAGCCGTTGACGCCATCGGAAATCAAGCAGCTCGGCCATCGCGCTGGCGGCGTGCGAGAACTCGTGGCGCCACGCCGGCGCGCCGAGGTCGAGGGGATGTCCGACCGCCAGGTCGTGGCCTATCTCGCGCAGGATCCCGCGCGGCTCCGCCGCCCGATCATCGATACCGGCGGCCGGATCCATCTGGGCTTCTCGAAGGCCGTGCGGGAAGCGCTCGGCTGAACCGGCTATCCTTCGCGCGATGACCATCCGCGTGGTGCTCGCCGAGGATAACTATCTGGTCCGTGAGGGCGTCAAGACCGTGCTCGAACAGGAGTCCGACGTCGAGATCGTCGCGGCATGCGGCGACTACGACGCGCTGCTCGCGGCGGTCGCCGAATATGAGCCCGACGTCGTGCTCACCGACATCCGTATGCCCCCGACCTCCACCGATGAGGGGATCCGCGCCTCGGCAGCGATCCGCGACAGCCATCCAGATATAGGGATCGTCGTCCTCAGCCAGTACGACGATCCGGAGTACGCGCTCGCGCTGCTCGAGAAGGGGGCGGCCGGGCGCGGCTATCTGCTGAAGGAACGGGTCGGCGATGCGGGCCAGCTGGCCGGGGCGATCCGGGAGGTGGCCGCGGGTGGCTCGGTGATCGACCCCAAGATCGTCGAGGGCTTGGTCGCGGCCCGGTCGCGGACCAAGGAGTCCCCGATCGAGCGGCTGACGCCGCGCGAGCGCGAGGTGCTCGGCGAGATGGCCCAGGGCAAGAACAATGCCGCGATCGCAGGCGGCCTGTTCCTGACCGAGCGGGCCGTCGAGAAGCACATCAACTCGATCTTCTCGAAGCTGGAGCTGTCCGAGGAGCCCGACGTCCACCGCCGCGTCAAGGCCGTCCTGCTGTTCCTGAAGGCTGGGGGAGGCTAGCCTCACCTGCGGCCGGGGTGGCCGCACGCTGGAGTAGGGAGCCGCGAAGGTGCCACGATGGAACGCTCGGCGGCGCTAGTGAGGCCTCGATGACCGTGCGCGTCTTGATCGTCGACGACCAGAAGCCCTTCCGTGGCGCCGCCCGGACGGTGGTGACGCTCACGCCCGAGTTCGACGTGATCGGCGAAGCCGAATCGGGCGAAGAGGCGGTCGAGAAGGCGGCCGAGCTGCACCCGGACCTGGTGCTGATGGACATCAACCTGCCGGGCATCAACGGCATCGAAGCGGTGCGCCGGATCAGGGCCGCGGCTCCCGGAACGATGGCGTTCCTGCTGTCGACCTACAGCGCGGCGGACCTGCCGCAGGATGCGCGCTCGAGCGGCGCCGCCGCGTACATCCACAAGGAAGAGTTCGCGCCGGACATCCTCAGTTCACTGTGGGAGTCCGGGGGCGACGCCGCCTGGCGCGACGGCGGCTGACGCGAGAGCAAGACCCGACTCCACGCCGATCACCCAGGACGTGCGGCGCGCAGGATCGCCTCGACACGAACGTTGAGCATCTCGTTGTCGGGTCCGCGGCCCCAATCAACCGCGTCGGGTTGCTTCGCCGACCACCAGGCCTGGCCCGAGAACCGCCCATCCCGGCGTCGCTCGCGCTCGAGGGCGTCGAGCGCCGCTGCTGCGCGCGGATCGTCGAGGAGGCCCACAGCCTCAACGAGACGCAGCCCCTGTAGGACGTCGTAGTGCCAGTACGGAGGGTAGTGCAGCCTCGTCCACGACGGATGGATCGGCAGGCTGGTCCGACGCGACCGGAACAGCTCGTGCTGAAGGAGCAGCTCGGCCGATCGTCGCGCGGCGGAAAGCGCATCCGCATCCCCCGTCGCGGCGTTGAAGGCGGCCAGTCCGAGCGCCGGCGTCACAGTCTCGTGGAACGATGACCGTCTGCACCCCGGGCGATCATCGCAATTCCAGCCGCCGTCGCTCCACTGCCACTCGAGCAGCGCATCCACGATCTCGCGAACGCGAGGATCCGATGCGAACCCGAGCGTCGAACACGCGTAGACCGCGTTTCCCTCCTGCGAGGCGTGCACGCGGGTCAGGCCATCCACCGAGAGGATCCTGCTTCGGTGTTCGGGCGATGTCAGCCACGCCAGCTCCCGCGCCACCCCGCGCGCGAGCGCCGGCGTCCCAGGTGGGACACCGAGGTCGGCGAGTGCGACCAGCCGCCAATGCGTGCCCCACCATTTCCTGTACGGATCCACATCTGGGAAGTCGAGCAGCGTGCGCACGCGCTCGCTCCCCAGCACGTCGGCGTTCTCGTCGCCGGCCAGCCTGCGGATCGCCGGATCGGAGATCATCGCGGGGAAGCCTAACGGCAGCAACCGCCCGCCTGCCCCGTCACCAGGTCAGCCATCGGTGATAGGGACGCGGCCGGCGATAGTCGTTCCGCGGCCGGGCGCCGCGTCGACCTCCAGTGAGCCGCCCACAGCGCCAACGCGGTCGGCCATGTTCGTGAATCCAGCGCCGAGACCCTTCCCTGCCATGTCGAAGCCGGCGCCGTCGTCGGCGACCTCGAAGAACAGCACGCCGCCGTCCTCATGCAGTGAGATGGTCGCGGACGCGCCGTCGCCGGCGTGCTTGCCGGCATTGTTCAGCGCCTCGAGGACGCAGAAGTAGATCGCCGCCTCGATCTCCTGCCGGTAACGCCGGATCTCGCCTTGGGGCGTGACGGTCGTTGGCAGCGCCGATTTCGTCGCCGCGCTCCCCAGCGCCGCGACCAAACCGCGATCTGCGAGCACCGGCGGGTAGATGCCGTGCGCGAGGTCGCGCAGCGCCTGCACGGCGTCCTGCACCTCCCCTGCCAGGTCACCGATCATCTGCTTGGCGGTGTCGGGATCCTTCTCGACCAGCGCGCTGAGCAGCCTCACCTTCACCGCGAGCGCGACCAGGTTCTGCTGCGCGCCGTCGTGGAGGTCTCGTTCGATCTTCCGCCGTGCGGCGTCGGCCGATGCCACGATGCGTTCACGCGACGCGCGCAGCTCGTCGGCCTGTTTGCGTACCTCGTTGAGGGTCTCCTGCAGCGCCGAGTCGAGCTGCATGTTATGCAGGGCCAGGGCGACCTGCCGCGCAAGCTCCGTGAGCACGCGCTCGTTCTCCTCGCCCAGTTGCTCCTCGGGGTTGCGCCGTTCCACGATCACGAAGCCAAGCAGCTCGCCGGAGTGCACGATCGGAGCGACGCGAACCATCTGATCCTCGCGCCCCTCGAGCAGCTTCGGCAACCAAACCTTCAGCCACGCAGGTCCGGTCACGCCCGCGCGCGCGAGCACCGGCTGCTCCTTCGGCCCGATCGTCATCCGCGCGGGCCCGCGCTCCGGATAGGACACGCTGCGCTCGAACGAGCCCGACTGCCCGGTCCAGATCTCCACGGCGTCAAGCGCGAAGGTCTTCCGCAGCGATTCGGCGAGCTGGAGCAGCAGCTCGTCCATGGGGATGGCGCGCGACAACCGCGATCCGAACGTGCGCAGCACCTCGTCGGGCGCGTGCAGCTCCCCGTACACGATACGGTTCGCGAGCACCTGGAGGCGGTCGCGCGTCGGGATGTACAGCAGCGCCGCGATCGCCGCAGCGCCCATCGACAGCAGCAGCAGGGTCCGCTCGCCTTCGTCGGGGATCTCACCGAGCCCGACCACCACGATCACGTATGTCACAACCACCAGGCCGGTGAGCCCGGCGATCGAGACCGTGTGCGCGAGCAGCCGATCGACGCGGGCCACGTACCGCGTTGATGCACCGAACGCGAGCGCGAGCGGGATCGGCAGGGTCGCCACAGCAGGCAGCAGGGCGCCGACCTCCCGGTCGGCGAGGATCCGGATCGCGAAGACAACCACAGCGATAACGCCACCGACGGTCACGGCCCAGCCGAACCATTGCATCCGCTGACGCTCGAGACCGCGTGCGCGCGCGTACCGCGCGGTCGAACCGCTCCCGGCCATGATGAACGACACGACGCCGAGAGACACCAGCACAGCAGCCGGCCACCATGTACCCGTGCCCGGCGTTGGCGCGGCCAGCCACAGCGCCACGCCCGCGGCGCCCGACACGGCGTACCATGCGATCAGACGCGCGCGCGTCTTGCGCTTCGCGAGATGGCCGTCGGGCAGCCCGAGCACCAGATGCATCGCCACGGCGGACATGAGCGGCAGTGACGTCCATCGCGCGAGCAGCGCAAGGTCGCGCGCCATCCCCTCGGTGAGCGGCGCGCGCGCGGCGCCGAGGCTGCCGATCGCCCCGATCACCGCGCCGGTAAGGATGATCAGACCGCCGGGCTCATGGGGTCGTCGTACAGCGAGGGACGCGCCCGCGAGCGACCAGAGCATCAGCACCGCTGCTCGGATCAACTCGGCAGCCCGGTCATCCGCCGCACCAACGGCTGCTGCCATAGCCGCCACGGCGATCGCGATCACGGCGAGCAGCACGCCCAACGGTCGCCGGTAGCCGGCACGCGTTGCGAACGACGCCGGACCGGCGTGGCTGCGCTGCTCGAGGCTGGTTGCCACGTTCACATCCTCACGCTAGCGGCGGCCCGGGTACCTCGGCAGGGTGCTGGCACGAGGGTCGGGAGGGCGGTCATCACGCCGCCAAGGGGAGCGTCCCGACCAGGGTTCATTCGGCTCTCAGCACGATAGCGGGTCGAGTGCGCGCGGCCGCGCGCGCAGGGAACGCTGCGATCATATTGGCGAGCAGGACGGCGCCGAGGATCAGGATGCCGATGAGCAGCCCCGAGCTGACCGGCGCGGGGACCACGTCGAGCTCCTCGGCGAACAGCCGCCATCCCCAGCGACCAAGGACGATGCCGGCAGGGATCCCGGCCAGCAGCCCGATCGACATCATGGTGCTCGCCTGCCAGGCCACGGTCGCGCGGATCTGACGACCCTGGAAGCCGAGCGTCTTGAGCACCGCGAGATCCCGCCGGCGGCGTCTGATCGCGCTGATCACGGCATGAGCCAGCGCCGCGATCCCGAGGATCCCGAGGATGCCCGCGATCACCAACGGCAGGTCGCTGAGCCGCTCGACGTTGCGCACGCTCGCGGCGCTGCTTCGGGACATGACCGCGAACGCGACGTCGCTGACCTCTGCGCGCAACGACCCGACCGAATCCGCGTCGGCGCTCTGGTTGAAGCGCACGTACACGGCTTCGTAGAGCTGCTCGGCATCGACGCGTGTCAGGCCGTCGAAGGTGAGGAACGCACCTTGTTCGGGATTCTCCGATGCTTGGAAGGGCAGGCGCGGCACGATGAACCGCCCCACGACCTCCATCGTGAGAGCGTTCCGCGAACCCGGCCGGCCGACCCGGACGCGTTCCCCGACCTCAAGATCCATCGCGCGCAACGTGCGGCCGTCGAGCATCACCTCGCGATCCGTGCGAGGCGCGCGTCCCTGCACGATGGACGCGGCATACCCTTCGTACGCTAACGCCGAGACGGTCGCTCCGTCGACGGCGACCGCGCCGAAGATCGTCCCTCGGAACGCGTCCTCCACGTATGGCTCCCGCTCGATCCGTTCGATCAACCCGTCGTACTCCTCGGGCTCGAAGGTGATCACGGCTGCATCCCACACGTATCCGGCCAGCGCAGGATCATCCTGCAGGCGCGAGAAGCTTCGGTCGAACCCGATCGCCGCGACCAGCGCGGCGACGGCGAGCGCTGCGCTCAGCATCGCGCTGCGCGCGGGGATGGCGCGCGAGCCTCTGCCCGGCTCCACCGCCATGCTGACCCCTGCGATCGAGCTGACCGGCGCTCCCAGCTTGGACAGCACGCCGGCCGCGCGCGCACGCGCCGCGCGCTCCCATCGCGGGGGGCGGGACAGCGCGACCAGCGGGATCGCGAGCATGATCATGATCCCACCGAAGATCGCCGGAGCGCCGATCCCGAGCACCGTCCAGTCGGCGGCGAAACCTGGGTCGGGCTCGGCGATACGCGCGAGCCCGATCGGCGTCGCCGGCGACAGCAACAAGGCCACCGGGATGCTGATCAACGATCCCGCCGCGGCCACGATGCCGATCCTGATGGCGGCCACCGCCGAGATCTGCGCACGGGACATGCCCAGCGCCGGCAGGGCGATACGCACGTCTTCGGCATCGTCTCGAACCTCACGCATCAAGCTCTGCCCGACCAAGGCCAGGCCCGCGATCAGCAGCGCGCCGGCCAAGATCCACAACGCGACCTCGGGGATCCGGTTCAGCCGCTGCACGCCGGGCGTGAACAGCGAGGCGGGCGTGATCCCGTCGTAGGGGATCTGCTCGCGATCGATCGCTGCACGGAAGGCATCCAGATCGGCCTCACCATGCTCGAGGATCAGACCGAGCTGGCCTTCGTTCGGGATCACGAAGTCGGGATGGGCACGGACGAACGCCGGCGTGAACGTCGCGACGGTCGGGAACCCGGTGCCGGTCACGGTCTCGAACTGTGAGACCGCGGCGTAGATCCCAACGACCTCGAGGTCTCGCACGGTCTCGGTCTTCAGCCCCGGTCCGAACCCGGCAGACAGGATCACGTCGAACCGGTCCCCCGGGGCCAGATCAACCCGTTCCGCCAGGCCGTAGGCGATCATCACCTCGCCGGGATCGCCAGGATCGGGCAGTCTCCCGTCGAGCAGCTTCACGGCGTCGCGTGCGAACGAACCGTCCGCGTCGGCCAGCAGGAACACGTCCGGGAACGCCACCCGCCGTCCGGACGGGAGGATGACTTCGCCGTTGAGCAGCTCGCCCCGTGACGCCGACGCGATCATCGGCAGCTGCTCGATCCGATCGAAGATCTCGTCGGTGTCCTCCATGCCCCCGGTCGAGACCGAGACGTCGGACCCGCGGTACCGCTCGACGAAGCGTGGATACGCGGAATGCGTGCGGCGCGCGCCGGCCGCGGCCGCCAGCGCCGCACCCCCGACCAGTGCAAGGAGCAGCGACAGCGCAACCGCGGTACGCAGGCGCCCCCGCATCTCGGCGCGCGCGCGGTACCACACGGCTCCCATCACTCTGCCCTCAGGAGCGCGGCCGGTCGCGTGCGCGCGGCCGTCCGCGCGGGGATCACCGCGACCGCCGACGCGAGCACCAGCAACGCGCCCACCGTGGCCGCCACGATCCACCACCGAAGCACCGTGACCCCGAGGATCCCCTGTGCGTCGGCGAAGGCGCGCCACAGCAACCGCCCGGCGATGATCCCTGCCGGGACACCGATGAGCGCGGTCACGATCGCGAGTACCGTCGCGTTGGCAAGCACGGTGGCTCTCGCCTGCCTCCGCGTGAAGCCCAACGACTTGAGGATCGCGATGTCGCGGGCGCGGCGACGGATCATGCTGTTCATCGCGTGCGCGAGCATCCCGACCGCGATCGATGCGATCAGCAACGCGAGGATCAGCGGCAAGCCACGCACGTTGCCGAAGCTCACCAGATCTGCCGGCGTCCCGATCTGGGGGCGCCAAAGGTCATCGTCGACCGGAACGCCCAGCACCTCGGCGATCCGATGGAACGTCACCGTCGCGTCGGCACCCGGAGCGAGATCGATGAACGCCTTGTCGGCCGGAAGCTCCGCACCGATCGCGCGAACCACGCCGGCATGCGAGAACCAGACGCCGTCGCTGAGCGCCGTCGAATCCTGGAACGTGGGCAGCGCGCCGAGGCCGACGACGGCGGCGCGCATCCGGATCCCCGCATCCGGGACCTGGAACTCGAACGTGTCTCCGACGCCGACCCGGAGGCGTCGCGCGGATGCCACGCCGAGGACGGCTTCGAGCTGCTCTGCGGGACGCGGCGCCCTCCCCTCGAGCAGCGGAGGCTCGAGCGATGGATCGTCGGTATCCATCATGATGCCCGATAGCGGCGCTCCCCCAGCGAAGATACCGACGTCGAACCCCCATGCGATGCCCTCTATCTCCGGCATCGCGAGCACCTCGTCCGCGCGCTGCTCGAAGTCGACGGTCTCCGCTCCCACGGCCATGTCGAACGAGACGCCGTAGAGACGCGGTGTCGACAGCAGGTGGTCCAGGCTCGAGCCGAACGAGAGCGCCGCCACAACCGTCGCGACCCCCAATGCGGTCGCGATGATCGTCGTGCGAACTGGAACCGCGGTCCTGCCGGAGCCCGGCTCAAGCGCCATACGCGTGCCGGCGACGATCGCCGGGGACGCGCCCGCGCCCGCCGCGAGCCCGCCCGCGAGCGACGGGCGCGCCCGCGCCGTGACAGCGGAGGCGCGCGCGCCCGCGATGCGCGCGACGCGGTACGCAGGCCATGCCGCCAGCGCGAAGACAAGCACCACGACGGCCGCGGCACCCACGCCAAGCACCGTCCAGTCGGCCGCGAACCCGGGCGAAGGGTCGGCGGCGCGCGCCAAGCCTCTCGGGAAAAGAGTCGACAGCATGAGTGCGCCCGGGACCGCGAACACCGCCGCAGCCACCGCGACCAGACCCGCGCGAACGATCCCAAGGATCCACACCGACAGGCGCGTCATCCCCAGCGTCGCGAGCACCCCGGTGTCGTCGGATCCCAGCAACAACTCCCGCCCGATCGCCTGGGAGGCGATCAGCAAGATCGTGATCCCTGCCACGCCGGCGAGAGCCCACAACGCCAGCGCCTGAAGATGGAACGAGCGCTGCACGTTCAGGTCCTGCGCCGCACGCTCGATCGGGAACGTCTCGGGGTAACGCGCGAACACGCGCTCGAGGAACGGAGCGATATCATCCGCACCGCCGATCAACCGCAGCGACAACGCCCCGTCGAGCCCGAACGATGGCTCGGGGTAACGGGCGTAGAAAGCCTGAGTGAAGCGGGCGTGCACCGTCTCGTCCCCGATCTGGGGCGGGAGATCTCCAGGCGTGGCGACGATCCCCACGATCCGCATCGTCAGCGGCTGCCGCTCGACACGCTCGGCGAAGGGGGCGAAGAACTCGCCGAACGGGACACCACGAAGCGGGAACCGGTCGCCGATCTTCAAGTCGAGCTGCTCGGCGCCCACGATGGTGAGCACGACCTCCGAAGGGTCGTTCTGCTCGGGCAGGCGACCCTTCACGAGCTTCATGCCATCGATCGGTCCGCCCAACGCTCCACCATCGGCGAGCCCGACCAAGCATCCACCCTCCCCGCAGCGCTCCGGCGGGCCGATGAGCGTGAGATAGAAGCGGTACGACTTGACGGCGACCACCCGCGGATCCGCCAGCGCTTCCCGGGGCGACAGGCTCGGTCCCGTCCCGGCTTCCATGCCGACCGCCAGGTGCGCCCCGGCGGTCCGCTCGAGGAGCCGCGGGTACGCGGAGTCCGTCCGCCGCGCGCCCGCCGCCGCCGCCATGACCGCGCCACCGCCGAGCCCCAACAGCACTGCGATCGCCAGCATCGAACGACGCCGTGCGCGAAACTCCGCGCGCAGTCGATACCAGACCGCGTTCACTCGGCCCTCAACACCGTCGCGGGCCGGGTGCGCGCGGCCGCGCGCGCGGGCAAGGCCGCGACCAGATTCGCGAGCAACAGCGCCGCAACGCCGGCTGCGAGGAGCGCCGGCAACGGAGTCACGTGCTCGGGGAAAACGCCGAGCTGCCCGGCGAAAGCGGTCCAGCCCCACCGGCCGGCTGCCATCCCGAGGGGAACTGCAACCACGAGCGCGAGGATGATCAGCGTCGTCGCCTGCCAGGCAACCGACCACGAGACCTGCCGGCGGGTGAACCCGATCGTCTTCAGCACGGCGAGGTCGCGTCTTCGGCGGGCAACGGAGGTGATCATCGCGTGTCCGATCGTCGCCAGGGCCAGCGCGGCCAGGATCGCCGTCAACACGTAAGGCGTATCGCGCATCTGGGCGTAGTTCTCGATATCCGCGGGGCGCTGGGAAGGGGCGCACGGGTTCCCTTCACCGGCGACCTCATCGCAGACGCGCTTGAGCTCGGCCGACAACGCGCGCGACGGTCCGCTCTTCGTGCGCACGAGCACGAAGGTGTACTGCCCCGGCGCCATCCCGGTCCCGGGCAAGGCTTCGGTCCTGACCGCTGCTCCCTCACCGAGCCCGGTCGGCGTGAACGATCCCTGCCCGAGTCGTGGGAACACGGCTCTGCCCACGACCAGCATGCTCCGCACGGTGCTTCCTGCCCCGACCTGGACCCGCTCACCCACACGCGCGTCGAGCCTCCGGAGCGTCGTTGACCCCAGCACGATCTCGTCGGGACCCGATGGGGGCCGCCCTTCCAGCAAGGTCGGAGAGGCGATGCCCCGGAGGCCGTCCAGCCCCACGGCGGGGACCACCTCGTCGCCGACCACGAGCCGCCCGTAGATGCCTCCGGACGCAGCTTCCACCGATGGGTCGGTCCGGACGCGTTCGACGAGCGAGTCGAAGACCGCGCCGAACTGGGTGTCCGAGAGGATGTCCCAGTCCTGGCCGTAGAGCCGCGGCGTGGAGACGAGTCGGTCCAGGCTCGCGCCGAACGCGACCGCCGCGATCACCGCGGCGAGCCCGATGATCGCGCCGGTCAGGGTCGCGCGGATGGGTACCGCGGTGCGGCCTCGACCCGACTCGAGCGCCATCCGCACGCCGACGGTCGTGGACGGTCGGGCTCCGGTACCGGCGAAAAGGCGTGCGATCGCTGAAGGGCGCGCAAGGGCGGCGTCCTGGGCAGCGAGGCGCGGGCGCGCGGCACGCCACGCTGGGACGAGGCTCACGGCGATGAGGGCGAGCACGATCACGCCGGCACCGATCGCGAGGAACGCGATGTTCGCCTCCACGCCCGGCACGGTCTCGGCGAGCCGAGCAGGCCCGATCGGGGTGAGAGGTGAGACCGCGACGGCCAGGATGACCGCGATCACCGCGCCAACGGCTGCGACGGCGCCGCTTCGAAGCAGTCCGCCCGCGAGCAGCTGCTCGCTCGACATCCCGAGCGCGCCCAGCGTGGCGTTATCGACCGCGTCCAGACGGAGTTGGCGGCCAAGAGCCTGGCCGATCACTAGCAGCATCGTGAGGCCGGCGAGAACGGCGAACGCTGTGAGTGCAGCGACCTGGGGTCGCAACGCGCGCTGCACGACGGCGGGCCGTCCCGCCTCGCTGGCGAAGAAGAGTCCGCCGAGGGCCGGATACCGGTCCGCGACCTGCTGGGCCCTCTGCTCGAAGAGGGCGACGTCGATCCCGGGCCGGAGCTTCAAGAACAGCCCCTCGAATCCGCGCAGATCGAGATCGATGTGGGCGCGCACCACATCGGGTGGAAGGTACGCGCTCGGCGTCTCGTCCAGGTTCGCGACGGGGATCACCTCGGTCGCGTTGATCGTGATACCGACCACGTTGAGATCGAACGAGGGGCCGACCGGTTCGTCCGTCGCCTGCCGCACCTCCAGCCGTTCGCCAACGCGTACCGCCGTCGCGTCGGCGAACGCCTTGTTGATCGTGATCTCGTCGGTGGCCTCGGACCGCGGCAGACGCCCGGCGACGAGGTTCGGCCGGTCGATGACGCGTCCGTAGCCGCCGTCGAGATCCGCCAGCGCCGGACCCCTAGCCACATCGGGAGGGAAGGCACGACCGACGTAGTGCAGGCCGAGGCCGGCGACGAGCGCGGACGCATCGACCTCCGGCAAGGCGGCGGCGGCCTCGTAGAAGCCGCTCGCGAGCCCCGTCTCCTCCTCACCGCTCAGCAACACATCGTGAGCGTTCGAGGCCTGGAGGAACCGGGGGTAGGCGGTCTGCGTCCGGCGCGCACCCGCCGCGGCTCCGAGCACCGCCCCGCCGGCGAGGCCCACCAGCAACGCCAGACCGAGCAGCGCGCGCCACCGACCGCGGAACTCCGCGCGCGCCCTCACCCATACGGCCGTCAATGTCACTCGCTCCTCAGCACGACGGCGGGCTGGGTACGCGCGGCCGCGCGCGCGGGGAACGCCGCCACGATGTTGGCCAGTACGAGCAGGGCGACGAGGCCCACGGCGAGCGCGGCGAGCGGGGTGACCGGGACCCGGATGACCGAGAGCTGCTCGGCGGTCAGCAGCCAGCCCCAGCGGCCGAGGACGAGGCCGAGCGGCAACCCGACCGCAACCGCGCACAACAGCATCGTGGACGCCTGCCAGGCGACGGCCCCCGACACCTGTCGTCGGACGAATCCAGTCGCTTTCAAGATCGCCAGGTCGCGACGGCGGCGGTGCACGGAGGTGATCAACGCATGCGCGACCGCGCCGAGCGCCAGCAGCCCGAGCAGCCCGCCGAGCAGATAAGGCATCGCGCGCACCCGCGAGAGGTTCTGCAGCTCGACGGGGAGACGCGGAGCGATCGGCGGCTGCTGGCCGAGGATCGCTTGGAGACGCCCCATCACAGCATCGCGATCCGCGTCGGGCGCGAGGTCGATGAGGAAGTCGATGAACCCCGAGGTTCCCCGCAGGCGCTGCAGCCCTTCTTCGGTGACGGTCGCCCCCTCTCCGAGTTCTTGTTCCTCACCGAAGACCATCGCCGTGCCCACGATCCGAAGCTCGATCGGACAGCCCGCCTCGCCGCCGCACGCCTCTGCCGTCCCGGCCAATGCGACGGAATCTCCGATGCCCTTGCCGAGGCGTTGGAGCACCTTCGAGCCGAGCGCGATCTCGCTAGCATCACTCGGCGGTTCCCCGTCGAGAACCGGCAGCGTCACCGCTCCACGCAGCATCCGCACCGACACCACGCCGAGATCGACCCCGTCGAGCTCGACGGTACGGATCTGCACGCGCGAGGCGCCGGCGACGGCGGGATCCCGCAGCAACGCGGCCTCGTACCCCGCGAGCAGCTCGGGATCCTCACCGCCGAAACCGACGAGATCCCAGTTCCATCCGTAGACGGCAGGCTCGGCGAGCGCATGGTCGAAGCTACGTCCGAACGAGATCGCCGCGGTCACGGCGAGGATCCCAGCCACCGCACCTACGAGAGTGCTGCGCACCGGGACCGCGGTGCGACCATGGCCTCGTTCGACCGCGAAACGCACGCCGGCGACCGCCGATGGAGGGAGTCCGGCGCGCGCGGTCATCCCGGCCAGCGTGGATGCGCGCGCGGGAAGCTGCTCGCCGGCGGACGCGGCGTGACGAGCGATCGAGATCGCCGACAATGCGGCACGAGCGAGCACCAGGACCAGCGTGGCAACGGCACCCACCAGGAGCACCGGAGCATCGACGAACATCCCGACCGACGGATCGAGCGCGCGCGCGAGCCCAAACGGCACCAGCGGAGAGGCTGCGATGGCGATCCCGACCCCGGTCAGACCTGCCACGACTGCGACACCTACCACGGGGAGCAGCGACGCCGAGATCCGTTGCGGACCGGTGACGCCTATCGCGTGCAGCGTCGGATGATCAACGGCGGCCGAGGCCAGCGTACGGGCCAGCGACTGTCCGACCACGATCAGCGCCCCGAGCGCGAGCAGCGCTGCGAAAAGCCACGAGGCGACCGCCTGCACGTCCAGGGATGGCTGCACCTTACGCTGGATCTCCGCGCGCGTTGTCAAGCTGAGCGCGCTCGGGTCGCCGGCGACCTCACGCGCGGCCGCGCTGAATGATTCGATATCATCCGCGCCGCCTCGCAGACGGACCCACATGGACGGGAGCATCGCCGACCGATCAGCGTAGGTCCGGTGGAACGCGGGCGACAGATAGAGCAGTCCTTGGTTCTCCGACGTGAACCCGACGTCATGAGCCAGCGACCAGACGCCCACGATCCGGACCGTGACCCGCGGGCCGGTGGGCGTCACCGGCAGACCACCGAAGAACTCGAACAGCTCGGGGAAGGTCGGCATCACGAAGGTGAACGTGTCGCCGACGCCGAGTCCTCGCTCCTGGACGAACGCTGGCGAGACCATCGCCTCGTGCGGATCGTCCGGGTTGAAGCGTCGCCCGGCCACCATGCGGGGGAAGTCGAATTCCGTGGTGATCGTGTCGTCGATCATCGTCGCCGCGGTCACATCCCACGAGAACGCCTCCGGTGCCTCGTCGCCGCTCACAGCCTGGCCGGGCACGAAGGCGAACCGTCCGGATGACGCGACCTGGGGAAGCGAGGCCACGCGCTCGAGCGTGTCCTCGGGCACCTCCCCGACGATCTGTACCTCGACGTCGTGGCTCTTGGACACGTCGAGCCAGCGCTCGTAGGAGTTGCTCGAGCGGCGTGCGCCCGCCGCGGTGACCATGACCGCACCAGCCGCGATGCCGAACAGCAGCGCGAGCGCGAGCCACCCACGCCATCGCGCGCGGAGTTCGGCGCGCGCGACCATCCATGCCGGTCCCATCACTCGCTCCGCAGCACGACGGCGGGTTCGGTGCGAGCAGCTGCTCGCGCGGGCAGCGCCGCGATCAGGTTCGCGACGACCAGCGCGGCGACGGGCAGCATCAGGGCGAGCAGCGCCGTAGGCACGACGACCGCAGGCACGACGCCGAAGCTGCTCGCGACCATCTGCCATCCCCAGCGGCCGAGCAGCAGTCCAGCCGGGATGCCGACGAGCAGGCACAGCGCGGCGATGGCGCTGGCTTGCCATGCCACGACCGCGCGCACCTGGCGCCGCACGAAGCCGATGGTCTTCAGGATCGCGAGGTCACGACGACGCCGCCGGACGCCGGTGACGAGCACGTGCGCGAGCGCGCCGACGACCAGCAGGCCGAATAGGCCGGTCAACAGGATCGGGAGGCCGGCAATCCGCTGGAGCGTGCCGAGGTCGGCACGCTCGGTTCGGAGGAACGCCTCGAAGCCGGCCTCTTCCAACGCAGTGCGCGCGACCCGAAGGTCCGTCCCGTCCTTGAACTTCACGAAGCAGCATCCGCCGCCGTGGTCAGAAGCGAATGACTCGATCGCCTCGACGGTCATCAGGCCGCCCTCGCCGGGCTCGACCGCGGCCCACGGCAACGGTGGGACCGCTGCCGTGCCGACGACGCGCGCGCGCGCGATCCCGGAAGCGTCGTCTTGGGCGTACTCGAACTCGACGACGTCGCCGAGCGACAGACCCAACCGGCGTAACGTGGCGGGACCGAGCGCGATCTCGGGCAGGCCGCCGTCGAGATGCGACGTTGGCGCGCGGCCATCGATGATCGCGTACCCGATCGGGCTTTGCTCGCTGAATCCGACCAGGAACGAGGTAACGCCGTCCATCGTGATGTTCAACCCCGTGCCCGCCGTGGTCTGCTCGACGAAGTCGAACCCCTCGATCAGCGCCGCGCGCGCGGCATCGTCACCGTCGTCGTCGCCCGGCAGGATCGCGTCGTAGGTCAGACCCGCGAGCTCCGGGGTGTCGATGAGGTGATCGAGGCTGCGGCCGACGACGACCACGGCGCCGACGGCAGCGAGGCCGATAGCGACGGCGAGGATCGTAGAGCGCACGGGTACGGTGGTGCGTCCCCGGCCGGGCTCCAGCGCCATGCGCAGACCGGTCACGACGGCAGGCGCTTTGGAGATCCGCGATGCCGCCGCCACGACGGCGGACGGCTTCGCGCGCCCGGCTTCGATCGCTGCGTACGAGGGCAGCCCGGCGACCCGCCACGCCGGCCACACCGATGCTGCCAGCACGACGGCCACCGTCGCTGCAACGCCTATTCCGATCGCGAGCGCATCGAACGCGAAGCCGGGGTTCGGCTCGGCGATGCGCGCCGTCCCGATCGGCATGAGCGGCGAGACGAGGAGAGCGACGATCGCGGCGAGGGGCGCAGCAGCCAACGCGATCAGCAGCGCGTGCAGCATGCCGAGCAGGGTGAGCTGCTGCTTGGAGATACCGAGCGCGCGCAGCGCCGGATAGTCCGCAGAATCCAAGACCATCTGCCGCGCCATCGTCTGCGCGAAGATGGCGAACGCCGTGATCGCCACGATCGCGGCGACGATCCACAGCGCGGCGGCGTACAAGCGCATGGTCTGTTGCACGCCCGACGCGAGCACCGGCTCGATCAGCGGGACGTCCAGGCCGAAGGTGGTGTCGATCTTCCGCTGGAACGCGTGCGCCGCGGTGGGCCCGTCCTTCAGGTGGATGCCGAGGTTCCACGTCTCGGGGTTCAGCGGCGGGATCACGTCCGCGTACCGTTCAAGCAGCGCCGGAGCGACGGGGAGCAAGGGGAACGATGCTTGGCCGACCGCGTCGAAATCGCCGGGGGCGGCGTGCACGCCGACGACCTCCAAGGGCACCAGCTCGACGGCCTGGAACGTCTCGGGGTCGAATCCGATACCGGCGACGATCCGATCGCCCACGTCCAGACCATGCCTGTCGGCGAAGCTGAACGGCACCGAGACCTCGTCGCTCGCCGATCGATCGGGCAAGCGACCTCGCAGCATCTTGGCGCGGTTCGTCTCGTACAACGCCCGCCCCTCGGGGTCGGCGGCGAAGAAGACCTCGAGCAGGCCGAGCTCGCGTTCGGGACGGTTCCCACTGGCCGGCAGCGTTGCGTAAGCGCCGACGAGCACGATCACCGTGGAGTCACGGACCTCCGGCAACCGACGGATCGTCTCGAACGTTTGCTCGTAGTCGCCCTCGGCGCCGCCGCCGGTGAGCGCGTGGAAGCCGTCCTGCGCGCGCAGGAAACGCGGGTACGCCGTCTCGGTGCGTCGCGCACCCGCCGCCGCTCCGATCGCGGCGCCGGCGGCCACGCCGACGAGCAGCGCCAACCCCAGCCACGCGCGCCACCGCGCGCGCGCTTCGGCCCGCAACCGCATCAGGATCGCACCCATCAGCCCACCATCTCCAGGGCGGCCCGTCGCCGCCTGCCTCGTTGCAGTCGGCTAGTGCGCGACCGTCGCGCCGACGGCCTCGGCCGCGCCCTCGATCCGCCCGTCCTTCATCGAAACGATGCGATCGGCGGCGGCCGCCACCTTCGCGTCGTGCGTGACGAGCATGATCGTCTGCCCCTGATCCCTATGCAGACGGCCGAACAGCTCGAGCACCTCAGCGCCACCCGCCGAGTCCAGCGCACCCGTCGGCTCGTCGGCGAGCACCAGCGTCGGCGAGTTCGCCAGCGCGCGCGCGATCGCGAGCCGCTGCCGCTGTCCACCCGACAGCACCCCGGGCGCGTTACGCGCCTTGTCGGCGAGCCCCAGCAGGTCCAGCAGGTCGCGCGCGCGGGTCTCGGCCTGCTTGCGCTTCATGCCTGCGACGATCGCCGGCAGCGCCACGTTCTCCAGCACGCTCATCCCCTCGAGCAGGTTGAAGAACTGGAACACGATGCCGATGTGCTTGCGACGCATGATCGCGAGGTCGTCCTCGTCCTTGTCCGACAGCGCCTCGCCGGCGAGCCAAAGCTCGCCGTCCGTGGGCTTGTCCAGCCCGGCGATCAGGTTCAGCAACGTGGACTTACCACACCCCGAGGGCCCCATGACCGCCACGAACTCACCAGCCTCGATACTCATATCGACCCCGCGGAGCGCGCGCACCGGCGCGCCCTCGGACTCGAAGGTCTTGCGCAACTCGCGTGTTTGAACGACGCTCATCGCTCTCCTCCTTGATCTGGAGCCCCGGTGGCTCCTGAAGCCGCCGGGACGGCTTCGATCCGATACGCGACGACGGGGGTTTCCCGGCCTTTGACCACCGTGTCGTCCAGCCGCTCGGCGTCCGCCGGCGGCGTCGAGCATGCGTTGAAGGTCGATTCGCTGATCACGACGCGCCCGCCGGGACGGGCGAGGTCCTGCAGACGCGCGCTGAGGTTCACCGTGTCGCCGACCAACGTGTACTCGAGCCTGTCCTCCGACCCGAGCAGGGCCGCCGCGACTTCGCCGGTGCTCAGACCGATCCCCAGCGGGAAGGGGACCAACCCCCCGGCGATCCACCGTTCGTTCAGCACGGCCTGCTGGACGTGGATGTCGAGGGAAGCGGCGAGCGCGCGATCGGCGTGATCTTCCTGCGGGAACGGCGCGCCGAAGACCGCCATCACACCATCGCCGGTGAACTGCATCACCGTGCCGCCTTCGGACAAGATCGCGTCGTTGAGCAGCGCGCGGTGTTCGTTGAGCTGCACCGCGAGCGCGGTCGGGTCCGTGTGCTCGGCGATGCGCGAATAGCCGCGAACATCGGACATGAGCACGGTGACGATCAGACGCTCGGTCTTGCCGATCCGATGACCTTCGGCACGCAGCTTCTCGGCGAGGCGACCCGGCAGCAGCCGCCCGAGCGTCTCCTCGACCTCATCGCGCTCGACCATCGCCTCGTGCAATGACTTGAGCTTGCGCACGGCGCCGGCGGCGCCGCTGCTCGCGCCCTGTGCGATCTTGAGGAACAGCCGGTCGATCTCTTCGCTCGCGTCCGCCGGGGTGGTATCGCGCGCGGCCGCGATCACTTTGATCGGCTTGCCGGCAGCGATCATGCGGAGCAGCTCCTCTTCCGACTCGGTCAACTCGCCGTCGCTCGAGACCGGCCGGACCAGCGCCTCGATGATCTTCGGATCGAGCACCGAGCCGCCCGCGGCGACGGTGCGGATCGCGCGCGCCAATTGGTCGCCCTCGGCGACACGGTCCTTCAGCAGGTAGGCGTACCCTTCCGAACCTTCCGCGAGCAGCGACGTCGCGTACTCGGGGTCGTCGTACTGGGACAGGATCACCACGCCGGTTCCCGGGTACTGCTTCCGAACCAGCTTGGCCGCCTCGATGCCTTCGGACTGGAACGACGGGGGCATCCGGATATCGGTGACCATGACCTGTGGCTCGGTCTCGGCCACGCCGGCGATCAACTCGTCGTAGTCCGCTGCGACCCCCACGACGAGCAGGTCCTGCTCGATCCCGAGCAGCGCGCGAACCCCTTCGCGAACGATCAGGTTGTCGTCGGCGAGGAAAACGGTGATCTGCCCTTCCGGCATGGGGCCTATTACCGTGCATCGGACGCTCAGGGTCAATGGGCAAAGCATCCATCCCATGGGTGGTGCCTTCCCTCCCAGCCCCTTGCCGGGTACCACCCTCGTCTGGGGTGGCAGGCCCGGCCTAGCCTGCCGAGCAGGAGGGATGGGCGATGGTCTCGCTCGACGGACGACGGAAGACCGGCCACAGGCTCACGTGGCGCCGCCTGCTGCTCGGCATGGGAGCAGCCAACGTCGTGATCCTGCTGGTGCTGGGGTTCGCGTCCGGGGATCGGGAGGCGTTGTCGTACGCCGGCGTTTCGGCGGCGGCGGTCGCGCTGCTCGCGCTACGAGGCGGCGTCGCCGGCATCGTGATGGTGGGGGTCCTCGCGGTCAACACCGCCGCGTGGATGGTTCCGGCCGCAGCGGTGAACGTGGCGCGGCGCGAGCAGCTGCTCGACATCATGATCCCCGCATCGCTGGCCGTGATCTCGGTCACGGGCGCGATCGCGGCGGTCGCGAGCCTGTCCTTCCGGCGAGATCCCGACGCCGACGGGCGCGCGGTGCGCATCGTCGCGCAGGTCGCGATCGCGGTCTTCGTGCTCGCCGCCGGTGCCGCCACGGCAACGCGCCCGGCGGCTGCGATCCTGGCCGGCGACACGGTGATCCGGATGCACAGCGCGTCGTTCTCGCCCGAGCAGCTCGAGCTGGCCGCGGGAACCGTGACCCTGGGCGTGGAGAACAAGGATCTGTTCTGGCACATCTTCACGATCGATGAGCTGGGCGTCGACGTCGGGCTACCCACGCGCGCGGAGCGCCCGGTAACGTTCCAGGCGGAACCGGGTATCTACGAGTTCTTTTGCGCGGTCCCCGGGCACAGGCTGCTCGGCATGGAAGGGACGCTCACCGTCGGGTGAGGAAGGAGATGGTCATCGTGAGGATCGAACGCTCGGTCACATCGATCTCGTGGATCCCGTCCGAAGCGGTGAAGGGCGCCATGAAGATGCCGTTCGAGGTGGGCATTGCGCACTACGACGACCCGCTCCCGGAGGTGATCGACGAGTTCATCCTGCGGTCGCTGCAGAACAACGACAAGCTGCGGTTCGCCAACAACCTGAAGGCCTACCTCGAGGTGGAGGACGGCCGCATCGTCGGCTACGGACACGCCGGTGAAGGGATGATCGGCTCGACGACCCTGCGACTCGGGCCCAAGCAGATGACCTTCCAGGCCGTGCCGTTCGACACGCTGCGTCCCGAGCCCGAAGCCACCGAGACCTCGGTCCGGTTCCTGCAGACATCGGGCGGACGGACGGGCGCGCCTGCGCCGCGTGCGGTGCCTCATCCGCCGTTCATCAAGATCGAGGCGCCGAGCGCGTGGACGACGCTCGCGCTGACCATCCACGCCGACGGCCGCAGCGAGCACGAAGTGGTCGGCGCGAGCCCGTTCCCGCGTCACTGGATCTACGACACCGAGGGCAAGCTCGCGGCCAAGAGCGGCCTGATCGACTTCAAAGACTGGTCCAAGCATGCCTTCGGGCAGCGTACGCCCTGGGGCGAGGAGGACTCGCCTGCGCTGGTGACCGCGGTCGAGACCGCGCTCGAGCGCGAGCTGTCGGTCAAGATCATGCGCGGCGGCAAGAAGCCCAAGCGCAAGAAGATCAAGCAAGGCAAGACGCTCACCGAGCAAGGGAAGCCCGGCGATGAGATGTTCCTGCTTCTCGACGGGGTGCTCTCGGTCGAGGTCGACGGCGAGCAGCTCGCCGAGCTGGGCCCCGGCGCCGTCGTCGGTGAGCGCGCGATCCTGGAGGGCGGGACACGGACCTCGACCCTGCGCGCGGTGACGCCGTGCACGGTCGCGGTGGCTCGCGCCGACGACGTTGACCGCGCCGCCCTCGAGGAGCTGGCGTCGGGACATCACAGAGAGGACGGGTAGACTCCTCGACGTGCAGATCACGATCTGCGGCTCCCGCGGTTCAACACCGGCACCGGGGGCCGCCTTCGTCCGGTACGGGGGTCAGACCTCGTGCGTGGCCGTCGCGCGCGACGGGGAAGCTCCCGCGCTGCTGCTCGACGGCGGAACCGGCTTGCGCACGCTCGCGCGGATGATGAACGGCAGCCCGTTCCGGGGCACGATGCTGATCGGGCATCTGCACTGGGATCACACGCACGGGATCCCGTTCTTCCGGGCGGGCGACCAGCCGGGAGCGCGGGTCGACGTGCGGATCCCCGCGCAAGGCGACGCGGCAGAGGTGATGGCGCGCGCGCTCGGGCCGCCCCACTTCCCCGTCCGGATCGATGAATTGCGGGGCGATTGGTCGTTGGACGGGATCGAGCCCGGCGCCTACGAGTTCGACGGCTTCGAGGTGCTCGCGCGCGAGATCCCGCACAAGCGGACGCGCACGTTCGGGTTCCGCATCTCCGACGGCTCGGCATCGATCGCGTACCTGTCCGACCACGCGCCGCAGAACCTCGGCGGCGGCCCCGACGGGTACGGCGAGTACCACGAGGCGGCGCTCCAGCTCGCCGCCGGGGTGGACCTTCTGATCCACGATGCGCAGTACATGCCGAGCGAGTTCGTGCAGCGCGCCGACTTCGGCCACACGACGCCGCAGTACGCGATCGGGCTGGCGAAGGCGGCGGGCGCGCGTGGCGTGCTGCTGTTCCACCACGACCCGGATCGCACCGACGACGACCTCGACGCGATGATGGCGGGGTTCAACGAGGAGGGGATCACGATCACGGCCGCGGTCGAAGGCGCCGTGCTGAACCTGCCCCGCGCATGAGCGCGGCCGGCGACACCGCCGACGCCGTCGTCATCGGGTCAGGGCCCAACGGGCTGGTCGCCGCGATCACGCTCGCGCGCAAAGGCTGGGCCGTCACGGTGATCGAACGCGACGAACATCCCGGCGGCGCCGTGCGTACCGAGGCGCTTACGGCTCCCGGCTTCTTGCACGACACCTTCTCGGGCTTCTACGGGTTGCTGCACGCGTCGCCGGTGTTCGACCGGCTCGAGCTGGGCCGGCGGATCGAGTGGGCGCAGTTCGACACTCCCGTCGCCGCGGCGGTGTCGCCCGAGCGCGCGGCCTCCATCCATAGGGACCCGTCCCGAACCATCAAGGAGCTGGGCGCCGACGGGGAGGCGTGGGGTGAGCTGCTCGCGTGGTGGGAGAAAGCGGGGCGGCGGTTCTTCCACCTGACGCTCGCGCCGATCGGAGCGATCAGGCCCGCGCTGCGGTTCGCGCGAGCGATGGGCATCCGCGGCGCGCTGCCGACGGCGCGACGGTTGATCGCGCCGATCAGCGAGGTCGCAGCGGACACGTTCGCCTCCGAGGAGGCGCGCGCGCTGCTCGCATCAGGGATCACACACTCGGACGTCTCAGCTGAGGCGGCGGGCAGCACGCCGTTCGCGCTGATCCTTGCGATGCTCGCGCAGACCTCGGGCATGCCGGTACCGGTCGGCGGCGCCGGCGTCATCACCGACGCGTTGGTGGCCGCGTTGACCGACGCCGGCGGGGTGATCCGAACCGGCGACGCTGCGACGCGGGTGGCCGTCGCGCGCGGCCGTGCTCTCGCGGTGGAGACGGCGAACGGGGCTGTGGTGCGCGCGCGCCACGCCGTCCTGGCCGACACCGGACCGCTGGCGCTGTGCCGGGATCTGGTCGGCGAGGAACACTTCCCCGCGCCCTTCCTCGACGGGCTGCGGCGGTTCCGCTACGGCACGGGCATCTTCAAGATGGACATCGCGCTCGACGGGATCACGCCGTGGCTGCTCGAGCAGCTGCGCGCCACCGGCGTGGTCCACGTGGTCGGCACCGTCGACGACATGGCGCGCGCGCACTTCGAGGCCCAGCACGGCGCCCTGCCGGCGCGCCCGTCGCTGGTCGTCGGCCAGCAGACCGTCGCAGACCCCTCGCGCGCGCCGGCCGGCAAGCACACGCTGTGGATCGAGACGCACGTGCCCGCACACCCGCCCGGAGGGTGGGAGCGCGCGCGGGAACCGTTCTCCGAGCGGGTGTTCGATCTGATCGAGCAGCACGCGCCCGGCTTCCGCGACCGGATCGTCGGCACCGCGGTTCACACGCCGGCAGATCTGGAATCGCGCAACCCGAATCTCGTCGGGGGCGACCTGGGCGGCGGATCGGCGGCGTTGCATCAGCAGCTCGTCTTCCGGCCGGTCCCGGGATGGTTCCGCTACCGCACGCCGGTCAAGGGGTTGTACCTGTGCTCTGCGTCGACGCATCCGGGAGGCGGCGTGCACGGGATGAGCGGCCTCAACGCCGCGAAGCGCGCGCTGCGCGACGCGCGCCGCCCGGCGGGGGTGCTGCGCACGGCGGGAAGCGCGCGCCGCGCGCCGCGCCCGGCCTAGTTCTACCAACGACTTGGCTCGTCATCGGCGGTGTGTCGCGAAGCGACCGCCGTCCGTTGCGCGCGCGAGTTGAGCGGCCCGCTGTAAGTGCGCCTGCTGCTCATGGATGGCCTCCTTCGCCCGGGTCTAGCTCCTTGATGAAGTAGGCCAGATAGGATTGATCATGGAACGTACCGCCCACGAGCCGACCGGCTCGCTCCAAGCCATAGGATTCGAAACCGAGGGCCCCGAGCAAGGCCAAGGCCTCGACGCAGGAGGTAGGGACCACAGCGCGGAACTGGCGAAGCCCCGGCTGCCGCTCAGCCTGTGCGATCAGCGCCTCTACTAGCCTGCGGCCCACTCCGTGGCGGCGATACGAAGGGGAGACGTAGAGTCCCCAGAGTCCTGCCTTGTGCGCCACGGATCGGCGCTGCTCTCGATTCATACCCACCAGACCGATGAGTTCGCGGGCGCCCACCCAGGCCCCGATCACGGGAGAATCTGATCGTTCCGGACTGAGCTGAGACTCCAGCGTCGAGCGTTCTGCATTCCTCCAGGAGTCAGCATCGGTTGTGAAGGCTGCTGGTCGCTCCACCAACCCCGCAAGCCGCAGCTTGAAGTAGCGATCGAAATCCTCCGTCACCAGCTGCCGGACTTCGATTGGAAGCATCCGCGCTTGCTCCTTGGTTGACAATGCCATGACGATAAACTGGATTCCCTTCGCCCGTTCAACGACTGGGGATCTCAGCAACCCAGATCGAGCCCATCATGACGCTAAGCTGCTCATCCGACGCTACGGCGAGGGCTAGGTCTGCTGCAGATCCGAGTTGTACCGCCGACGACCAGATCCGGTCCATCACAATCAACGGGTCAACTCGCTGACCGAGCGGCGCCGACCCGCGATTGTCAGCCACACCCCATCATCGTTCGATGGCAGCATCGCCGGGCGCGGATCAACTGAATCGGGACGGGTTTATCGGAGACTCTGGATTACCCGTCCCGATTCAGTCTGCCTAAGACTCCGGTCTGTCCTCAATCGATCCTCGCCCACGCCGTTCTTCATCGATCCGTCTGGTCAACGTCTGGCGACTGAGCGGCCGCGCGTCGCGCGAAGCGCGACCGCGGTCCGTTCAAGTCGCGAGTTAACTGGCCACATCTTCGTTCTCATCCTCCGCGTCCCCAAGCAGAGCAAAACCGATAAGAACCACTGCGATCGCAACCAACACGCCGATGAGCGGGGCCCAGTACGTGGCAGCACGCTCAGGGTTGGCGTCGTACCCGCTGTCTCGCCCAAACGATAACAGGGCGATGTCCGAGAGCGTCGACAAGATAAGGTTCAAAGCCCAATACGTTGCAACGCCTACGGAAATACCCGCGTAGACGATTAGATTCCGTCTATGCTCCACGGATCCCCCCAACGCCTCGATCGTCTTCATTCGGAGTCCAGTTAACGTCTGGCGATTGACCCGCGCGAGGCGAAGCCGAGCGTCGGGTCCAATCGCGAGTTCAACGGCACCCAACCTTCCCTCGAAACCGAGAACATCAAGAAACTCCTGTGAGCGTTCGCCTGCGCTTCATGGCACCGA
>DASWIP010000008.1:0-5979 GCA_036397635.1 Actinomycetota bacterium
GGCTTGTACGCTGCACGCGTGACACCGCCACACGGGCGCAACTCTTCTTGGACGAGTCCGAGGCCCATGCGGGCCGGCAAGTTAGTCGCAGAATGGCTTGAGCTCGGGTGCCACCAGTCGGACATCGGCGATGCGTTCGTCGAAGCAAATCCAGATTGGCTGGATGATGCGTCCTGACTGTCCGCCGTCCACGGCGGCTGAACCGCCGTGCCGTTGGGCGGACCCCCATTGATGAAATGTCCAAGCTCGCCCGCGGGCCAGACCTGGAACTGGGCGCACTGATGTCATCGATGGAGAAGCGAGGAGGAACGAGATGATTGTCGTCCGCTTCAGAGTGCGGTGCGTGCCTGACAAGACCGAGCAGATGAGGACCGCCATGGCTGCCCTCGTCGGTCCTAGCCGAGCCTTAGCGGGAGTCATCCACTTCGACGTCGCCCAGGACATCACGGACCCGAACGCGCTTATCGCTACCGAAGTATTCGAGGATCGAGCGGCGATGGACCGCCAGGAGGGCCTGCCCGATGTCGCAAGAGTGATGGAGCTCGTCGAGACAGGTGCCCTAGCCGGGGCACCTGAGTGGACGATCTACGAAGTCAGTTCCGCTGAGTCGCCAGAGATGTGACGCGGCGAGGACTAGAGTCCAAGAACATGACGAAGCCGCCGAACTCGCAGCACGAGCCGATCGTCGTTGGTCTGCCCATGGCGCAGGACTTGCGAGGTACGGCGTGAAGGAAACGACCATCGAGCAGCTCGCTCCTCTCCTCCGCACGTTGCGCGCTAACTCAGCCCTCCGGGAGATCCGGCCTGCGGTGTTCCACCTCGATGGACGCGACTTCCTGCACTTCCATGAGGAAGACGCGGGTATCGTCGCCGACGTCAGGCTGACCACACGCTTCGTGCGCATGCCGGTATCCTCCGAGACCGATCAAGGAGAGCTCTTGGAGCAGATAGATGAGCATCTCGACGCGCTCGAGTCGCGTGAACTGGATCGGCAGCGGCGAGGACGCCGGAGTGGTTGCTGAAATCGTGCCGGTCGCATGAGTGAGCTGTTACCCACGATCGCTGCCCCGCTCGGGGACATCGAGACCGAGCGCCTTACACTCGGTCGGTTCAAGCCGAGCGACCTCGACGAGCTGACGACGGTGTTCTCACAGCCCGAGGTGTGGTGGTTCCCGTTCGGGCGTCCCTTCAGGCCGGAGGAAACCCAGGCGTTCCTCGACCGCCAAGTCAAGGCTTGGGACGAGCGCGGCTTCGGTCTTTGGGCGGCACGGCCGCGCGACACCGGGAGGCTCATCGGCTTCATCGGACTCTCGGTGCCGACTTTCCTGCCCGAGATCCTGCCCGCCGTCGAGGTCGGGTGGCGGCTCACTCCGACCGCATGGGGGCATGGGTACGCGACCGAGGGGGCAACCGCCGCTCTGCACGAGGCCTTCACCACACTCCGGCTCAACCAGGTGTGCTCTTTGCCGCAGCGGGAGAACCACCGGTCGGTCGCCGTCGCGGAGCGACTCGGCATGAAGCGAGTTCGTCCCGTGACGATCCCGGCGACCGATCTTCGGGGTGAGGTCGAGGCCATCCTGTTCGAGGTCCACCGCGCCGGATGGACTGCGACGGAGCTGGATCCGTGACGAGCAGCACTGGACCATCGACAGCCTCGACATGACGCAATTCGCGCGCATCACCGGCATCGGATAGCCGAGCGGGCCTACGCGCCGCAGCTGATCCCTGCCGTCGCGCGCCGCGCGGCCGTGTCGTCCACGGTGTGGTACGCCGCGGCGCCGGGCGGACCCGCCAGCAGCCACGACCATGCGGTCACCTCGAGCAGCGCGTCGCCGTCGGCCGGCGCGCCCACGCGCGCGCGCGGCACCCAGATGCGCAACAACCGGCCCTCGATCCTTCCGGCCGCGCGCGCGCCGCCCGCGAGCGTCGGGCCGCGGCCGGCTGCTCGCCCGGATCGGAACACGCTGCCGCCCACCTCACGCTCGGCCTGCGCGAACCATCGCACGCCGCCGTACCACCACGTGATCGTGTACCCCCACTCACGCACGTCGGCATCCGGCGCGCGCGTGGTACCTTCCACCCGCAGGCTCAGCTCGAGCGCGTCGCCGGCGGGCGCGACACCGACCGCCCGGATATCCAGCGATGGATCCTGCGTGCGCCGATCCCTGCCGAGCCCCGCATCCCCGGCCGCGTCGATCACGACCGGACAGGGCTGCACGACCGGCGTGTCGCAGCCCGTGCCGACGGTCCAAGCTCCCTCGGTCGTGACATCACGTTCGTGTGCTGCTTCGCCCGCCAGGATCCAAGACGTCGCGCGCACCTGCTCGAGCAGCGTGCTATCCAGCAGCCGCAAGGGCGCGCGCGGCACGACGATGCGCACGAGGTTCCGCTCGGGGTCGAGCGTTCCGGCCGCGGCCACCGCAGTCGATCCCGACGCGGCCGAGAAGACCACTCCGTCCGGCGTGCGCTCGGCGATCACGCGCTGCTGCGCGCGATCGCCGTCCAGCCACGGGTTCACCCACGACAGCTCCCAGCGCTCGCCGCGCGCGCTCGCGCGCGCGGCGAGCTTCGCCACCTCGATCTCGACGGCGACGACGGCGTCGTCGTCCCCGTCGAGCCACACCGCCACCAGGTCATCGCTCGACCCCGTCGCCTTGCGCGCGGCCACGTCGCCACGCTCGTCGGTCAAGACCCGGCATGCGGAACTCTCGCTCGCCGCTGCCGGCGCGAGCGTCAGCGCTCCCAGCAGCGTGGCCGCGGCGAGACGCCTCATCGCTCCTCCGCTCCCGGAGCGCGCGGACACGGCTCCAGCGGCCGGCACAACACGATGCCGGCGATCACCACATCGCCGTCGACGATCCCCTGCGTCTCATCGTCGTCGTCGGCGATGGTGACGTCGCCCACCTCGGCGACGGTGCTCGGCCCAGGTGCCGGACTGAGCTGCTCGGACGTGGGGATGCCCGGCGCTTGCGCACGCGCGGCGGTCGCAGGGGGTGCGACCGCCGCGCGCGCCGCTACCGGTGAGCGGGGGCTCGCCGGTTCGGCCGCCGCGGGGGCAGGAGCGGCGGGAGTCAGGGTTGCCAGTACCAATCCGAGCGCGGCCAGCGCCGGCGCCAGATGGATGGCGGGCTCGACGACCGGGGCCGCCCGGGCTGCCGCGTCGCCGAACGCGCGCCGGATCATCGCCAGGATCCCCGCCGGGACCGGCAGCACCCCGAAGCCTCGCAGCACGGCAAGCTCGTCCAGCACGGGTCCGCACCGATCGCAGCCGGTGTGTTCGTCGTCCTGCTCGCGCATCCCGAGCAGCGACTCGAGCGCAGGCACGCATCCGCTCGCCTCGTGGACGGATGCCAGTCGTCGCACGATGGCACGGCCGAGTCGCCGCGTCGCGCGATGAACGATCACGTGCGCCTGCGCGACCGAGGTGCCGAGCCCTTCGGCGATCCGGTCGTACGGCTGCTCGTCGTAGAAGCGCCGGCGCAGAGCCTCCCGTGAGCGGCGGTCGATGTCCTCGAGCGCGGCCGCGACCACCTCGGCGGTCGCGGCCCGCTCGACCCCGGGGACCGTAGCGGCCGATGCCACATCCTCGGGCAGGGGGTCTTCGCGGCGCCGCAAGTCCTCCAGCGCACGGTTACGCGTCACCCGCGATAACCACGCCTCGGGGACCTCGACCCGGTCGGCATGCCGGGCGTAGGCGAGGAACGCGTCGTGGATCACGTCCTCGGCCCTGTCGGAACCCACCATCCGCGAGACCGATCGCGCCAGGCGCGCGCGCTCGGCTCGGTAGACCTGCTCGAATGCCTCGGTTCTCACACCGTCCACCCCTCCTCGGAACGGCGCCGCTACCACCCCAGAACGACCATCTCGGGCAACTGTTACACCCCGGACATCCCGGCAGAAGGTTCCACGCGTCTGAGGGACCAAGAGTTGGATCCTTGCAGGTCAGGCGTCAGATGATCCGGGAAGGTTGGACCCTCAAGACCGGCTCTGTAGGCTCTACGCCGATGGACAACCTGCTGTTCAAGGGCGATATCGAGGCCATACGGTTCATCCTCAGCGGGGCTTTCCTGGTCGGCGGCCCCCTGATCGGCTGGATCGTCTACCGGTTCATCGCCCCCCGCGTGAGGAAAACGGCCACGATCACCTCCTGGGGCGGCGACGACATCGTCATCGGAGCCCTCCACGACATCGTGATCTGGTGGTTCTCGATCGCCGGCGCGTTCGTCGCCCTGCAGATCATCCGGTTCCGCGAGGCCGAACACGAAGCAGGCGAGATAGTCTCCCCGTCCGAGCCGGGGCTCCGCGTCCCCATCGCGGAAGGGCTCGAGAAGTTCCTGGTCGCGATCCTGATCGCCTCGGCGACCTGGGTGGTCGCGCGCGTGGCCACCGACATGATCAAGCTCTACTCGCTACGCACCGAAGGCACGACCCGCTCAAGCTCGCTGTTCGTCGTCGTCGCGCGCGTCGTGATCTTCGTCATCGGCGCGCTGATCCTGCTGCAGACCCTGGGCGTGAAGATCACGCCGCTGCTGGGTGCGCTGGGTGTCGGAGGGCTGGCGGTCGCGCTCGCGATGCAGGACACGCTGTCGAACTTCTTCGCCGGGTTGCAGATCCTGGCGACCAAGAAGGTGAAGCCGGGTGACTTCATCCAGCTCGAGACCGGGCAGGAAGGCTACGTCGTCGACATCGACTGGCGGCATACCTCGATCCGGCAGCTGCCGAACAACATGATCCTGGTGCCGAACGCGAAGCTCGCCGACTCGATCCTGACGAACTACTACTATCCGGAGCGAGAGCTGTCGATTCTGGTGCAGGTCGGCGTGTCCTACGAAAGCGATCTCGAGCGCGTCGAGCGCGTCACCATCGACGTGGCGCGCCAGACCCTGCAAGAGGTCGACGTCGGCGTCGAGGACTTCGACCCCTTCATCCGCTACCACACGTTCAACGACTTCTCGATCGACTTCACCGTGATCCTGCGCGCGCGCGAGATCACCGACCAGTACGTGCTCAAGCACGAGTTCGTCAAGCGTCTGAAGGCCCGCTACGACGCCGAGGGCATCGTGATCCCCTTCCCGATCCGTACCATCGACTGGCCCCAGGCGATCCGGGAGGGGTTCGGCGACACGCGGCGGCATCCCGCGCGCGGCGCCCAGGGCTGATGTCATCCGAGCCGCCGGAGGGCTCGCGGACAGAACCGTCGTTCCGCCAGATCCCTCGCCTGCTGCTCAATACCGCGCGCGACGCGCGCGACGACCGGATCGTCGGCGTCTCCGCCGAGGTCGCGTTCTTCGCCCTGCTCGCGATCCCACCACTGCTGCTGGTCCTGGTAGGGGCGGCCGGGTTCATCGGGGATCTGCTCGGCAGTGGGACGCGCGATGCGATGCGAGATGCGGTGGTCGATGCGCTGGGCGGGTTCCTGGCACCCGAGACCATGCAACGCACGGTTCGCCCGACCGTCGATGCGTTGTTCGAGCGAGGTCGCGGCGGCCTGCTATCCGTCGGCGCGCTGCTCGCGATCTGGTCGGCCTCGCGCCTGATCAAGGTCCTGATCGAGGCGATGAACATCGCCTACGACGTCGAGGAGTGGCGCAGGCCGGTCCGACGCCGGCTGCTTGCGGTCGGGCTCACGGCCGGTGGCCTCCTGGCGCTCGCGCTGTTCTTCCCCGTGGTCGTCGCCGGCCCGGAGCTGGGCGATGCGATCGACCGGCGGTTCGGCCTCGGAGGTGTGATCGGTGCCGGCTGGCGGGTGCTGTACTGGCCGGGGGTGGTCGCTTCGGCGATCTCGATCCTGACCACGCTGTATCACGTGGCACCGAACTGGTCGACGCCGTGGCGACGCGACTTGCCGGGCGCGGTCCTGGCGGGTGTCGGCTGGATCGCTGCGGCGTTCGCCCTGCGCGTGTACGTGGACGTCGGGTTCAGCGACAGCCAGTTCGGCCCGCTCGCCGCGCCCGTGGTGCTGTTGCTTTGGCTCTACGT
>DASWIP010000009.1:0-5899 GCA_036397635.1 Actinomycetota bacterium
AGCAGGAGCCCTGAGAGCGTCACCGCCAGCGAGGGCAGGATCCACGCGGCGGCCTGCCATCCGCTCCCCGGCAGGAAAGCGCCTGCGACCAGGGCGATCCCGGTCGTCCCCAGGAGCACCGCGGTCGCTCGCAGCAGCATCAGCCGGAAGCTCGAAAGCGGCGCCGCACGCGCGATGTCGAACGACGGGTCGGAGGCGGGGCCGTACGCGAGGGCGACACCAGCGAGTGGCAGCAGCGGCGCAAGGACGAGGAAGGTCGTACCGCTGCCATCGGGATGGGCACGCGCGGCGGCGGTCGCCAGCGTGAGGATCGAGGCGACCGAAGCCATCCACGACAACCGCAGCGACGGCGTTGCGCTCAGCAAGCGGGCCAGGTGCTCGGGGACCCCGATCCACCTCAGCGACCGCTCGAGCGGACGTGGAGGAGCAAGATCCTCCGACCCCCGGACGGGCGCCTGAAGCGCGCCCTCGATCGTGCCGCTCCCACCAGACGCCCCGTCCCACTCCATCGCCGTTCCTGTCGTCCGCACGGGCCGTTCCGGTTCATCGCGATACGCCGAACCCGCGCGGCCAGATATGCCGAACGACGGTTCTTCGGATTCCCCGCCGACCGCACAGTCCATTCCGAGGCGGAACGGCTCCGCCCGGCGGAAGGAGGGGACCATGTCCCGGAACAGGAAGAGCAGGAGCCAGGCGGTACTCGCGACGATGTTGGTGGCGGTGGCCGCCGTCGTCGGGTCACCTGCGGCCCATGCAGCGTCGGCACCGACGTTCCACCTGCCGTTCCCCTGTGACGAGGTCTGGCAGGTCAGGACGTACTCGGGTCACTCACCGAGCGAAAACGCGCTCGACATGAAGCATTCCAGCGGCACATCGCTGGGCAGGGATGTGATCGCGAGCGCTCCGGGAACCGCGACGACGGTCGTGGACGTCTACGGCACGAACGGCGGAACGGGCTACGGCAACTACGTCCTGATCGATCACGGCGGGGGCTGGAGCACCCGGTATGCCCACCTAGACACGGTCGCGATCGCGCAGGGCGACCCCGTCCGCGTGGGCACCAAGATCGGCACGGTCGGGCACACGGGCAACACCGTTCCTTCGGACTTCGCTCACGTCCACTACGAGCAGCGGCTCAACGGCACCGTCAAGGTCGCCGACTTCGACGGCACGGCATGGTCGAAGACCTACGACTGGCGGTCGGCCACCAGCACGAACTGCAAGATGTGGAACGCGGCCGGGCATCTGGCCGACGCGACGGTGTACTCACGGGATCTGCTCGGGTCCGGGGCGGCACACATCGACTTCAACGGCGACAAGAGGAGCGACACGTTCAGGGCAACCGGGTCAGATTTCAAGGTTCGCTACGGGGGATCCGGAAGCTGGCAGACGCTCCGTGCCGACTCGCCGCAAGCGCTGGAAGATCTCGCGTTCGGCGACTTCAACGGCGACGGCAAGACCGATGTCTTCCAGGCGAACGGCTCGGTCTTCCGGGTGCGCTACGGCGGCTCGACGGCGTGGCAGACGCTGAGCGACTCGACGGCGAAGATGCGCAAGCTCGCGTTCGGCGACTTCAACGGCGACGGCACGACCGATGTCCTACGAACCAGGGACGGGGACTGGGATGTCCGGTACGGCGGAACGGGCTCGTGGAAGAAGCTATCCAGCAGCATCTACGAGATCCATGAGCTGGCGTTCGCCGACTTCAACGGCGACGGCAAGACCGATGCCTTCCGGACCACCGGATCGGAATGGAAGATCAGGTGGGGTAGCACCGGGAGCTGGAGCACGCTGAACACCGGGTCGCAGTCACTGCGGGAGCTCGCGTTCAGCGATTTCAGCGGCGACGACAAGACCGACGTGCTCCGCGCGAACGGCAGCAAGTGGCGGATCCGCTCCGGCGGGACCGGAGCATGGCAAGACCAGACGTCCAGCGTCGAGCTACACAAGCTGGCTCTGGGCGACTTCGACGGCAACAGCAAGGGTGACGTGCTGCGCGCGACCGGTGCCGATCGGTGGGAGGTTCGGTACGCGGCCACGGGGAGCTGGAAGGATCTTTCCGGGTCGACCTTCAAGGTCAACGAGTTCATCTCCGGATGAACGAGCGGCGCTGGGAGCGGGACGGCCTCCGGGCCGGCCCGCTCCCGCCGAGGCGGCGGCTGCAGCGCGCCGCGCGCCCGCGCGCAGCGGCGCTGCTCACCCGTTCGTGTGGTCGTCGTGCGAGAGAGGCTCCACGAGCCTCCCGGACTCGCGACCGCGCCGCACGGGCACGAACAGCGCGGGCTCCGTGCGTCCGAAGGGCTGTTTCTCCCCACAGGCGAGCACTCCATCCTTCATCGCGACGCGCGCGCAGGCGGCGGCGACGGCCCCGCCGAAGACGCCGGCGAGGCGGCAGGGAGGCTTCGGGAGAAGGGATGTGGACCCCCGGGGCGAACAGTCTGGCCATGGAAGCGCGTCGGGTCGCGGCCTGCCTGCTGCTCGGAGGGATGGTGCTCTCCGGCGTGTCCTTCGCCGATCCCGTCGAAGTCTCCCGCGAGTCCGCGCAGACGCGCAGCGACGGCGCGTGCGCGACCTGGGTCGAGCCGTTCGGCGCCCAGTACGAATGGACGACCGTGTGCGGCGCGGCGATCGACTCGGACGGGGACGGCGTCGTCGAGGAGCGCTCGGGCATCATCTGGCGCGACATCTGCGACGAGGATGGGTCGTCGGGCGGATCGTGGTGCGACTCCGGCGAGCAGCTCGCAGAGGGGAGCCTGAGCGCCGAGGCGTTCACGGTCGATCTGCAAGGAGGAACCGCCGGGCTGCACGCCGACCTCGGGACCTGTCGGGTCGATCTGGATTGGAACGCGACCGGTGAGGCGCGCACGACGGATGACCCGGGTGCGCAGCAGATCGACCACGTCATCGGCCCGCCCGCGGCGGGGATCTCTCTGCGCAAGCGCGACGCGCGCTACACCAGCCGCGACGCAGAAGTCGAGGGTCACGTCTGTCCCGAGGCTGAAGTCTCCGGGCAGCCGTCCTTCGTCGGACTGTTCACCTACGAGACGACGACGACAACCACGTCGGTTCGCATCGACCCCGCCGGCTGACCGGCTTCAGCCGGCGACCGCGTGCAAGCGCCAGCGGCCGGGAACGCCTTTCAGCTCGCGGGTGCCGCGGTCGTCGAAGCCCAACCCCGAGCCGACCACGAGATCCGCCAGCGTCCCGGAGACCAGGATCTCGCCCGGCTCGGCGAGCGCCGAGATGCGCGCGCCGATGTGCACGGCCAGCCCGCCGACATCCTCGCCACGCACCTCACACTCGCCCGTGTGCAACCCGGCGCGCATCTCGAGCCCCAAGGAGCCGACCGAGTCACGGATCGCTTGAGCACAGCGGATCGCGCGCTGCGGCCCGTCGAACGTCACCAGGAAACCGTCGCCGACGGTCTTGACTTCGCGGCCACGGAACCGCGCAAGCTGCGAGCGGACGATCGCATCATGCGCGTCGAGCAGCGCGCGCCATTCGCGATCGCCCATCTGAGCGGCCTTCTCGGTGGAGCCGACGATGTCGGTGAACAGCACCGTCGCCAGGATCCGGTCGTCCTCGATGGGAGCGGGGCGCGCGCCGGTGATGAACTCGCTTATCTCCTCGAAGCAGCGACGCCATCCCGGCTCGACGAACAGGTAATGATTGTTCCCGAGCAGCTCGACGAACCGCGCCCCGGGCACATGCTCCGCGATGTAGCGGCCCGCTTCAACGCTCACCAGCCGGTCGTTCGTGTGGTGCAGGACCAGCGTTGGCACGCGGATGCTGGGAAGGATGTCCCGGACGTCGAGCTGCATGCTGAGGCGCGCCATCCGCCGGAAGGTGTTCGGACTCGCGGTCAGACGCTCGAACCGACCCCACATCCGTCTGGCATCCTCGTTCCAGGAGAGATCCGGATTGATGGCATGCTGCCATTCCCCCATCCCCCACATCGACGAGGCAACCTCGAGGCCGTGCTCCCACGATTCTCGTGGGAGGCCCATGGGGTAATCGTCGGCGCGCAGCGCGCGCGCCCATCCCGCGAGAGCGATCAGCGCCCGGGTCCGCTTGGGATAGGTCGCCGCAAACAGCGCGGCGGTCGGGAAGGCAACGTCTACCGCAAGCAGGACGGCCTGCGAACTACCGACTGCATCAAGGACCGCGGTGATCGAGTCGGTCCACTGCTCGAGCGTTGGGAACGACTCGAGCGAGACCGGATCCGAAGCACCCGTGCCCGGCAGGTCGTAGAAGATGACCCGCCCCAAGCTCGCGAGCTGCTCGGTCCAGGCGCGGCCGGGAGGATGCTCGGGCATGATCTCGACATTGGTGAACCAGTTGGAGGCGAAGACGAGATCGATCGGCCCCTCCCCGAATGTTCGGTAGGCCACGTGCACATCACCGTTCAGCGCATAGCGGGTCTCCGAGGCTTCCATGGCGCCCAAGTGTAGGAGCCAGGGGCTCCGCCTCCCAAGCCGGTTCGAAGTGACCGACCGCCTGCCTCACCCGTCGAGCGCGTAACGCGGAATTTACAAACGGGAAACGGCTCGGCAAACCGGCGCCGATACGGTTCCTTCCAAGGCCGCGCTTTGAATCCGGGTGTCCGGAGGCTTACGCTACCGGCCGTCGCCAGATGGTTCGACCCAAGGGAGGGTGCGGTGTCGGAAACCAAGACGCCGAAAGACGTTCTTCAGTTCGCCAAGGATCAGGACGCGCTCATGGTGGACCTGCGGTTCACCGACCTGCCCGGCCTGACGCAGCATTTCTCGGTCCCGGTCGACGAGCTGACCGAGGGCTCGTTCGAAGACGGGTTCGGGTTCGACGGCTCATCTATCCGCGGGTTCCAGCAGATCCAGGAGTCGGACATGCTGCTTATCCCCGACGCCGAGACCGCGGTGATGGACCCGTTCCGCGAGGTCGCGACCCTGAACCTGTTCTGCTTCGTGCGCGACCCGATCACCGGTGAGGCGTACTCGCGCGACCCGCGCTACATCGCCAAGAAGGCCGAGGACAACCTCGTGGCATCCGGAGTCGCCGACGTCAGCTACTGGGGCCCCGAAGCCGAGTTCTACATCTTCGACGAAGCACGCTTCGACCAGAACCAGCACGAGGGCTACTACCACATCGACTCGACCGAAGGTGTCTGGGGGGCGGGCGACCCGGGCAGCCGTGGCTATCGGCCCCGGTACAAGGAAGGCTACTTCCCGGTGCCGCCGATGGATCAGTACCAGGACCTGCGCACCGAGATGGTGCTCTACATGCAGAAGATGGGCATCAAGATCGAGGTTCAGCATCACGAGGTCGGGACCGCGGGCCAAGCAGAGATCGATATGCGATACGGCACGCTGCTCCGGACCGCCGACAACCTGATGAACTACAAGTACGTGGTCAAGAACGTCGCGTGGCGTGCCGGCAAGACCGCGACATTCATGCCGAAGCCCCTGTTCATGGACAACGGCTCTGGCATGCACACGCATCAATCCCTGTGGAAGAACGGTGAGCCGCTGTTCTGGGACGAGACCGGGTACGCCCAGCTGTCGGATCTCGGCCGCTACTACATAGGAGGGTTGCTGGCGCACGCACCGGCGCTCCTGGCGTTCACGAACCCGACCACGAACTCGTACCGGCGTCTGGTGCCGGGCTACGAGGCGCCGATCAACCTCGTGTACTCGCAGCGGAACCGCTCGGCGGCATGCCGCATCCCGATGTACGCGAAGACGCCGGCCGCGAAGCGCGTCGAGTTCCGCACGCCCGACCCGACGTGTAACCCGTATCTCGCGTTCGCGGCCTGCTTGCAGGCGGGGCTCGACGGAGTCCGCAACAAGATCGAGCCGCCGGACCCGGTGGACAAGGACATCTACGATCTGCCGCCGGAGGAGAAGACGGCGATCGCTGCGGT
>DASWIP010000010.1:0-6125 GCA_036397635.1 Actinomycetota bacterium
GCGGCTGCTCGCGCTGCTCCTGCAGGGATCCTCACACGGGCGGCGAACCTCGGATCGATGCGCGCGCGCGTGCTGCTCGCCCTGATCCTGGCTGCGTCGGCTCTGCCGGCGGCGGCCGGGCCCGCGATCCCCGCGATCGACGGGCCCGACCTGCCGGCCCTCGGAACGCCGACCGTGGTCACGGTCTTCGACGAGGCTCCCTTCGAATGCACCGGGTCGCCGCAGACCGCGCTGATCCAGGTGCCCGACGGGCCGCACGATCGGATCGTGCTCGAGCTGACCGTGACCCCAGACGGCGATCCGTGGGACCGGCTCGCCGCGGTCGCGATCGGCGGCGCCGAGGTCTTGCGCGCGACGACGCCGCGCACCGAGATGACCTTGCGCAAGGACATCACCACGTACAGCGAGCTGCTCCCGCCCGGTGGGCAGGCCGAGGTCTCGCTGTTGTTGAGCACGTACGTCGGCGCGCTGCTCGGAACCGTGCATCTGGAGTTCTATGCCGACGAGCCGACCGCAGTGGCCGCGCGCGCGCCGGCCGAGGTGCATCCGGTCGCGCTCTGGGGCGGGCTGAACGGCAACGGCTCGACGATCACCACCGACGTGGGGCTGCCCGAGGCCGTCCCGGCGGGCGCCGAGCTGGAGCTCACTATCACCGGTCACAGTGGTGCCGAGTTCTGGTTCACCAGCGGCTGGCAGCCGCGCATCTTCCGGGTCTTCGCCGACGGTGTCCAGATCGCCGAAGCGCGCTCGATGCACTACACCTATGCATTCGTCGGCTTCGGCGCGGGTGACCCGTACCAGACTTGCGCCGGACCGCGGACCGGCGCGACCGGCGACACGTTGCATCCGCTGATGTGGTGGACGGCGCAGCGCGCGCTCGACGCCGCCGGCGTCCATCTGGGTGTCGGCGAGGTCCCGCCCTATCGCGCGATCGTCGAGCCCGACCTGTTACCCCTGTTATCCGGTGCTCGCACGATCGAGATCGCCCAGGTCGGCGCCAGCGCCACGTGGGTCACCAGTGTTTCGCTGCTGCTCTACCGCTAGCACTGCTAGGCTCCCGCGCGATGCTACGGATCCGGCGCGCGCACGAGATCCACGCCGTGGACGGTGGCTGGTTCTCGGCGCGATGGCATTTCTCATTCGACCATTACCGCGATCCCGAGAACATGGGCATCGGGCCGTTGCGCGTCTTCAACGACGACCGGCTGATCCCCGGCGCGATCTGGCCGATGCACCCGCACGCCGATGTGGAGGGGATCACCTACGTCGTCGAAGGGCATTTCCGCCACGAGGACAACGTCGGCGGAGGTGGCGTCCTCGAGCCCGGCGCGGTGCAGCGCATGACGCTGGGCTCCGGCGCGTACCACTCCGAGCAGAACGCGTCGGAAGAGGAACCGATGCGTTTCCTGCAGTTCTGGATCCTGCCGGCGGTCGCCGGCCTGACACCTGGGGTCGAGCAGCGCCAGTACACCAGCGACGACTTCCGCGACGTGTTGCGCAAGGTGCTCGACCCTGATGGGGACGACGCCCTGACGGTGCACCAGGACGCGCGCGTCTACGTGTCGCGCCCGTCCGCCGACATCGAGCTGAGGCACACATTCACTGAGGGACGTGGTGGGTACCTCTACCTCTTGGACGGCGACGCGCTGCTCGACGACGAGAAGATCGCCGGAGGCGACGCGGCGAAGATCGAGGGACCGCACGAGTTGCGCATCGGCGGCGGCGAGGGCGCGCACCTGATCCTGATCGACGTGCCGCTGGCGTATACGCCCGTCGGGACCTGGGCGCGCTGACACTTACGGGATCAGGACGATCTTGCCGCGCGCGCGCCGCTCGGTGATCTCGCGCAGCGCTTCGGCCGCGCGCTCGAGCGGATAGGTCGCCGACACCAGCGGACGCACCTTGCCTTCCCGATACCAGTCGAACAACTCCTCGAGCAGCGCTCGGTTGCGCTCCGGCTCGCGCATGCTGAACGCGCCCCAGAACACGCCGATGATCGAGCAGGACTTCAGCAGCGTCAGGTTCAACGGGATGTGCGGGATCTCGCCGGCCGCGAACCCGATCACAAGGAACCGGCCGCCCCACGCCATCCGGCGCAACGCTTGCTCGGAGTAGACCCCGCCGACCGGGTCGTACACCACGTCAACGCCGCGTCCGTCGGTCAACTCCGACAGTCGGGCCTTCAGGTCCTCGCTCGCATAGTCGAGCAGCTCGTCGGCGCCGTGCTCGGCGCACACGGCGAGCTTCGCCGGCGACGATGCCGCAGCGATCACGCGCGCGCCCATCGCCTTGCCGATCTCGACGGTGGCCAGGCCGACGCCGCCGGCCGCGCCGAGCACCAGCAGCGTCTCACCGGCTTGCAGCCCCGCGCGGTCGCGCAACGCGTAATGCGAGGTGAGGTAGGTCAGCACGAACCCGGAGGCCGTCACCGGATCCATCTCGTGGGGGAACGGGACCACGGTGCGCGCGTCCGAGACCAAGCGGGTCGCGAAGTGCCCGTGCGTCCCCACCGAGATCACCCGATCGCCGGCGGCGATCCCATCGACGCCCTCACCGACCGCGATCACGACCCCCGAGGCTTCGCCGCCCGGCACGAACGGTGGATCCGGCTTGAACTGGTAGCGCCCTTCGATGATCAACGTGTCCGGGAAGTTGACCCCGGCTGCTTGCACGTCGATCAGCACTTGGCCGGGTCCCGGCGCCGGATCCGGCAGCTCCTGCACCTCGAGGGCCTCCGGTGGCCCCAACGTCGAACAAACGACTGCTCGCATCCATCCATCCTCGCCCGGTCGGCGCCGGGTGTGCGAATCGGCCGATGCTGCAGGTGCGCGCTATCGTGCACCGCATGGCGCTGTACGAGATCCTGCGCGCGCCCGAGCTGCGCACGCCCGTTCTGGTCGCCGCGTTCGAGGGCTGGGTCGATGCTGCCGGCGTGGGAACGGCGGCCGCCGCGCACATCGCCGGCGAAGGTGAGCTGCTCGCGCGGTTCGATGCCGAAGAGCTGCTCGACTATCGCGCGCGCCGGCCGACGATGGACATCGCCGCCGGCGTCATGCAGGAGATGGTGTGGCCCGAGATCGTGGTGCGCCACGCGAGTGTGGGCGGCCGCGACGTCCTGGTGCTCACCGGACCCGAGCCCGACATGCGCTGGCGACATTTCGCCTCGTCGGTGCTCGATCTGGGCTTGACGTTCGGGGTGGTCTCGACGATCAGCCTCGGCGCGATCCCCGCCGCCGTACCGCACACGCGTCCGACACCGGTGATCTCCACGGTCTCTGATCCCGAGCTGCTCGCGCCGGGCGATCAGGTGCCCGAAGGGATCCTGCGGGTACCGGCCGCGGCCGTGAACCTGGTCGAGCGCGCGTTCGGCGAGCACGGCATCCCCTCCGGCGGCTTCTGGGCGCAGGTGCCGCACTACGTCGTCGGCGCGTACGCGCCGTCGGTGATCGCGCTCGTCGAGCGCGTGTCGCGCGCGCTCAAGGTGGTTATCTCGCTTGGCTCGCTGCCGGAAGAGGCGCAGCAGCAGCGCGCACAGCTCGACGCGATGGTCGCGGACCGGCCGGAGGCAGCGTCCTACCTCGAGCGTTTGGAATCGCTCGTGTCCGAGGAGAGCGTGCCCTCGGGTGAGGAGATCGCCGCCGAGATCGAGCGGTTCCTGCGGCAGGGCCCGACCGCACCCGGCGAGCTCGAGTAGGCGCCGGCGGTTCGCGTGACGCCGCCGGCGCTCCGGGATGTCGCGTAGCAGGGCCTATGCTTGGGCGGTCCGTCCAGCAGGAGGGTGCGCATGGGCCGCTACGACGACTTCCCGACCCTGAAGATCGAGCAGCTCGATCCCGGCATCTTGCGGGTGATGCTGAGCACTCCCGGCAAGCTCAACGCCGTCGATCGTCGAGGACACCACGACCTCACCTACGTGTGGGACGCGATCGACCGAGATCCCGACACGCGCGTGGCGATCATCACCGGTGAGGGGACGGCGTTCTCCTCGGGCGGCGATCTGGGGCTCGTCGCCGAGATGGCCGAGGACTTCGAGACTCGTATCCGGGTGATGCGCGAGGCGCGCGACCTCGTCTACAACGTCATCGATTGCTCGAAGCCGGTCGTCTCGGCGATGCGGGGCCCGGCGGTCGGCGCGGGGCTCGTGGTCGGCCTGCTCGCCGACGTCTCGATCGCCTCGCGGACCGCGCGCATCATCGACGGTCACACCAAGCTCGGGGTCGCGGCCGGGGATCACGCCGCGATCGTGTGGCCGCTGTTGTGCGGGATGGCGAAGGCCAAGTACCACCTGCTCACCTGCGAGCCGCTCTCGGGCGAGGAGGCGGAACGGATCGGGCTGATCTCACTGTGCGTGGACGATGCGGATCTCGACGCGACCGCGCTGGACGTGGCGCGGCGGCTGGCATCGGGGTCACAGAGTGCGTTGCGGTGGACGAAGCTCGCGTTGAACAACTGGCTGCGCCTCGCGGGTCCCACCTTCGACGCGTCTCTCGCATTGGAGTTCATGGGTTTCGGCGGCCCGGATGTGCGCGAAGGCGTCGCAGCGATCCGCGAGAAGCGGGCCCCCAGTTTCTCGGGGCCGGCCTCCGAGTGATCCTCAGAGCACGTCGCTGAACAGGGCCTGACCGCGCACGGTCGCCTCGCGGATCTCGGTGTAGACGCAGTCCGGTCCCACATCGGGGATGAACTGGAACGTCGCCGCGAGCTGATCTCCTGTGGCGTAGCCCACGACGCCGATGCGCACCAGGTCGTACTGCGCCTGGATGGCGACAGCAGTTCCTTCCACGCTCTCGATCTGAACCTCGACGGTCCCGGTCCCCGACCCGAGCAGGCACGTGTCTCCGCCGAACTGCTCGGCGATCGGCCCGCTGCTCCCCCCCAAACCCTCGTAGGTGATGGACCCGGAGCCGTCTACGCGCTCGCCGTCGTAGACCCCGGCGCACCGAGCGACTCCATCGCCTTGGTACGTTCCTTGGGCGGGCGTGAGGGTGACACCGGGATCGAGGGCCACGCGCGACTCGAACGCGCAGGTCAGGGTCTGTTCTCCCTGTGCGCCTGCGGGCCCCGCGGCGACCAGCAAGATGACGAGGGCGGTGATGAACGGGCGAGCAGCTGCGGGCATGCGCTTCCTCCTGAAGGTCGCTCGGGATGAGGAGTGGTTCGACGTGTCCGGACTCGCTACCTGCCGAAACGGGATCGAACGAGCCCGACATCGGTTGCATCACTGGTCGATAGCTCAAGTTCCGAACCTATCGCTCCGACCACTCATAGTGGCGGGGACGTGATAGTTGACCGCAAACAGCGGTTCGCCTTGGGAGAGGCTCGCGGCACCGTCCGATACGCCGTGAGGACGGTGGCCCACGACAGACCGTGCTGAACGGCGACGCGTCCGGGTGCCGTCGGCGGAGTGCCGATGGTTGCGGCCGGTCGGGAAGGCCGGCTCGGGGAAGAGGCGGAAGCCTCTCTGGGAGGGAGCATCATGCGTATGTCACATCGGGTGACCGGTGCCATCATGACGGTTCTGCTCATTGTCGGACCGGTCGCAGGCTCTGCCTCGGCGAAGCGCAACAGCGATCAGAGCAGCGGATCGAGGGGGAAGGGCGAATCGAGCCTGGCCCTCGTGGTGCTCGATCCCGCAGGCGGCGAGCCGGTTCAAGGCGGCCAAGTTACTTTCGATGTCTCGACGACGGTTACGGACAAGCCGCTCGTCAGCCTCGATTGCTACCAGGGCGACGAGTGGGTCTACTGGGCCTCAGCGGGGTTCTACGACGAGTATCCGTGGCAGTGGGCGCGTAACTTCACGCTTGTGTCGGATCACTGGACGGCAGGTTCCGCCGAGTGCACGGCGACGCTGTACTACTACGACGGACGTCGCTACCGGGATCTGACTTCTATCGGCTTCCACGCCGACGGTTAGACCGGCTCGACCTCCGAGACGCGGATGAACGAGGCCCCGGCTTTCGCCGGGGCCTCGATGTTGCTTCCGCAGCGTCCTCTCTCTACGCGCTCGGCGGGAAGGCGCTCGCCGAGTTGTTGATCGTCAGATCTGAACGCTCGCACCTCGTGGTGGTTGAGCCCTCGAACGAGTCGGTGTTAGTCGGCGTGAACGTCGCCGACCATGAGATGAT
>DASWIP010000011.1:0-27542 GCA_036397635.1 Actinomycetota bacterium
TGGTGCGCGGCGGGAGATGCGAGCGATCCGGACGTCCGCGAAGGCGCATGTCGAGGCCATCCGCAGCCTCATCACGCCGGTCTCCTGCCCGAGCGAGTCGTGGGTGAAGGGATTCCTTGCCGGCATCTTCGATGCGGAAGGCGGTTTCGGTCAGGTCATCAGGATCGCGAACGGGGATCTCGAACTCATCGGGGAGATCTGCGACGGACTGGCTCGGTTCGAGTTCCGCTACGTGGTCGAGACGGCGCGGGCTCGACCCATGCACTACGTGAGGGTCCGTGGAGGGCTCAAGGAAGCCCTGCGGTTCTTCCACCTGGTCGATCCCGTGACAACGAGGAAACGAACTACCGTGGGTCGCGCGATGAAGGGCGACGCAAAGCTTGGGATCGTGTCCATCGAAGCCCTCGGATCTGAGTTGCCGATGTACGACATCACCACCGGCACAGGAGATTTCATCACCAACGGGGTCGTGAGCCATAACTGCTTCGCTCGGCCCACGCACACGTTCTTGGACATGGACGCCGGGCGCGACTTCGAATCCAAGATCGTGGTCAAGGTCAACGCACCGGAGGTGCTGCGCGCGCAGCTTCGTTCCAAGCGCTGGCGCGGCGATCCGATCGCGATGGGCACGGCGACCGATCCGTACCAGCGCGCGGAAGGTCGCTACGAGTTGATGCCCGGGATCATCCGCGCGCTGCTCGACTATCGGAATCCGTTCAGCATCTTGACCAAGGGGACGCTGCTGCTGCGTGACCTCGATCTGTTGCGGGAGGCCGCGGCGGTCACTGAGGTCTCCACCGCCTTCTCGATCGGGACACTCGACGAGGATGCGTGGAGGCGCAGCGAGCCGGGTACGCCGCATCCGCGCGCGCGCATGGACGCGGTGCGCGCGCTGAACGAGGCTGGGATCCCCTGCGGCGTCTTGGTCGCGCCGATCCTGCCGGGCATCACCGACGACCCTGCGAAGATCCGCCGGGTCGTCGAGGAGGCGATCGACGCGGGTGCGACGCACGTCTCGCCGATCCTGCTGCACCTGCGCCCCGGCGTGCGCGAGGAGTACATGGGCTGGCTCGCGCGCGAGTACCCCGATCTCATTCCGCGGTACGAGCATCTGTACGCGCAAGGCTCGTACGCCTCGGCCGCAGAACGAAAGCGCCTCGGCGCCACGGTCGCGCGCGCGGTGCGCGCGGCCGGCGGGATCAAGACCCCGACGCCCGATCGGCGCCGGCGTCGCGAGGATCCCGAGCCTCCCCCCCGCGCGCGGCAGGCGTCGTTGTTCTGAGCCGTACGGCACGTGCTGTAGCGCAACTACAGCCCTTGGACTCTTCGCCGGTCGCCGCGATGCCCAACCATTGACTCCAGGCTCGTGCGTCGAAGCCGGCGCTTGCGCGAAGCGAACGTGGGGCGAAAGTGGGGAGGGAGCATCACATGAGGGCGCTCGTCACCGGCGGAGCCGGCTTCATCGGATCATCGATCGCGCGCGAGCTGCTCCGCCGTGGTGACCAGGTTCGCATCATCGACAACTTCCTCACGGGCTTCGCGGAGAACGTGCCGGCCGAGGCCGAGCTGCTCGAGGCTGACATCCGCGACCTGGATGCTGTGCGGCGCGCCTGCCGGGACATCGACGTGGTGTTCCATCAGGCTGCGCTGCGCAGCGTCCCGAAGTCGGTGGACGATCCCTTGCTCAGCCAGAGCTGCAACGTCGAAGGAACGCTGCACGTCCTGATGGCCGCGGCCGACGCCGGCGCGCGCCGTGTCGTCTACGCGAGCAGCTCCAGCGTCTACGGCGACCGTTCCGAGGGCGTCAACAACGAGGACCTGCCGACCGCGCCGCTGTCGCCCTACGCGGTCAGCAAGCTCGCCGGCGAGAACTACTGCCGGGTGTGGACCTCGCTCGGCCGGATCTCGACGGTGTCGCTGCGCTACTTCAACGTCTACGGGCCCGGCCAGCATCCTGAGTCCAAGTACTCGGCGGTGTTCCCCGCGTTCATCTCCTCGTTGGTGGCCGACGTCGCGCCCGAGCTGCATTGGGACGGGGAACAGTCCCGCGATTTCTGTTACATCGATGACGTGGTCGCGGCGAACATCGCTGCGGCGGAGGCCGGCGACGAGGTCGACGGCGCGGTCATGAACATCGGCGGCGGGCATCCCAAGAGCGTCAACGAGGTCCTGCAAGCGGTGTCGGACGCGGTCGGCCGCTGGATCGATCCGGTCCGTCTGCCGCGCCGCCCCGGCGACGTGCGGCACACCCGCGCCGACCTGACCAGGGCGGGCGAGCTGCTCGCGTGGAAACCGCAGACCGAGTGGGTCGAGTCGGTGGAGCAGACCGTAGGCTGGTTCCTGCGGCGCAACGCGCTCGCCGCGCAGAGCTGACCGGTCCCGTACCCCGATACGATCGAGCGCACGCGCCGGCGTTCGTGGCGCGCCCTCATCGATGGAGCACGGGATGATCGACGGACCCAGGGTGGCGGTGATCGGGCTCGATTGCGCCACGCCGCAGCTGCTTTTCGAGCAGCTCTCCGATGAGGTCCCCACGATCGGCGCCTTGATGCAGCGCGGCATGTGGGGTGGGCTGCAGAGCGTGATCCCGCCGATCACGATCCCGGCGTGGGCGTGCGCGATGACCGGCAAGACACCGGGACAGCTCGCGCTGTACGGGATGCGCAACCGCAAGGACACCAGTTACGACGGGCTTTCGATCGCGCTGGCCGATTCGGTTCGCGAGCCGGCGGTGTGGGACGCGCTCGGCGAGCGGGGCGGCCGGTCGCTGCTGATCGGCGTCCCGCCTGCGTACCCGCCGCTGCCGGTCCCGGGCTGGCGCGTGTCGTGCTTCCTCACACCGCCGTCCGCCGACACCTACGCCTATCCCAAAGAGCTCGAGGCAGAGATCGAAGAGGAACTCGGTGGCAAGGGCGAGTACATCTTCGACATCCCGAACTTCCGTCAGCAGGGCATGGATCATGTCCTGCAGCGCGTGTTCCAGATGACCGAGCGGCGGTTCCGGGTCGCACGCCGGCTCGTGAAGACGAAAGCGTGGGACTATTTCATGATGGTCGAGATGGGGCCGGATCGGCTTCATCACGTGTTCTGGCACTGCTTCGATCCCGAGCACCCCAAGCACGAGCCCGGCAACCGGTTCGAGACGGCGTTCCACGACTACTACCGGTTCCTGGACCGGCAGGTCGCCGAGCTGCTCGAGGCGCTGCCCGATGATTGCATCGTCGTGGTGATGTCCGACCACGGCGCGCGCGGCATGGTCGGCGGGGTCTGCTTCAACGACTGGCTGCTCGACGCCGGATACCTCAGGCTGCGCGAGGAGATCTCGCAGCCGACGCCCATCGGTAAGGCCCCCGTTGACTGGTCGAGGACCGTCGCTTGGGGTGACGGCGGGTACTACGGCCGGCTCTTCCTCAACGTCCGCGGCCGGGAGCCCAACGGCGTCGTCGAGCCGGCCGACTACGATCGCACGCGCGAGGAGATCGCCCAGCGACTGGAGGCCATGACCGGGCCGGACGGCGAGCAGCTTGGTACGGTCGTGCATCGGCCCGAGCAGGTCTACCCGGAGGTGCGCGGCGTGGCACCGGACCTGTTGGTGTACTTCGGTGACCTGCGATGGCGTTCGGTGGGGACCCTCGGCGCGACGACGGTTGGATCGTGCTTCACCTACCGGAACGACACCGGGCCCGACGGCGCTAACCACGCGCAGACAGGGGTGTTCGCGATGGCGGGCGCGCCCGGACAGCCGTTGGGGAAGCAGGAGGGCCTGCGCCTCATCGATGTGGGGCCCACGATCTTGTCCCTCTTCGGTGTTGGCACCCCCGGTGGGGCGGCCGGGACCCCCCTCTTCTGAGGGCGGTTGTCCACAGCGTCAGTGCAGGTCACAGGGTCGAGCGGCCTCGGATGGCCACTGAGCGCGCGGGCACGCAGGGCGTTGCCCGGCGTCACCGGGTGCGGTTCATCTACATAAACTGGCACATAAAGGTCGAACCTCGGCTACCGGAGGTATTGACCAATCCACCCGCTGTAGTTAGCCTTACCCCGTTTCGCTTCGAAAGGCTTACTGCGTCTACAGCGCAGGGGGGGGCAATGGGGGCCGTCCTACGCGACCGATCTATCGTGCCGCGCGTCCAGATCCAGGGGCGAACACTGCACGTGTTCGACGCTGGGTCCGATCTCGACGAGGCGATCGCATCGGCGATCCGGTCGGTTGAGGCGGCCCTGTCGGGTGCTGCCCGAGGCGTAAGTATCCATCTCCTTGGAGCCGATGGGGCGACATGCCTTGTCGGCGCCCGCGGGCGGACGAAGGCCAGCGTGACGGGGCTCGCGATCCACCGGCGGAACGCACTCGAACAGCGACAGGCCGTCTGGATCGAGCTTCCCGACCATCTCGATCCGCATCGGATCGCATTCTTCCCGCTCGTCCGGCGAGGCCAGGCGCTCGGGCTGCTGGAAGTCTCAGCGCCGACGTCGGTGCTCGAGGCCTCCTGGGCCAGATTGGGAGCAGTCGCCGAGCAGTCCGCTCTTCTGTTCGCGAGCGTCACGGGCAAGAAGGCGACTGAGGGGGAACCCCGGCACGACGGTGGTTCGTTCGTTCTTCGACTCCTTCATGCCGAGACACCGGCAGGCGCGGTCGAGGAGGCCGTTCGGATCTGCGCCGAGCTTCTCGGCCTTCCCGTCGCCGGTTGGGTCGCGCAGCTCGGGGGAGCGGCGATGACTTTCGTCGCGGCGGACGGGATCGAGGACGCGACAGCCCGGCGGATCGCCGAGGCGCACGGGAGCTTGCAGCGCTGGGCGCGCCTCGGTTCGAAGGGTCGTTCGCTGCTGCTCGCCGAGCTGGCGGGATGGATGGGCGTCCCCATGCTCGACGGCGTCGATGCCGGCGAGGCCTTGCTGGTCATCGGCCGCACCCCGGACGAGGGAACACGTCGCTCCATCGAGCTGATCCGGATGGTGCTCGGTCAGACCCTCCGGCACCGGCTCACGATCGAGGACGCCCGCGAGCGTCGCGGGCGGCTCGACCTCGCGATCGCGCGTACCGGTCACGAGATCCGCGGTCCGCTCGCCGGCGCCAGGATGGCGATCGAGCGCGTCTTGAGCGCGGATGAGGGAACACGCGAGCAGCGCGACGTCCTGCGCCGCACCGAGCGTGAGCTGCGCGAGCTGTCGATGATGGTCGACGGGCTACTGCGCTGGGGGGTCACCGGCGGTGCGATCACCCAACGGAACGTGAACCTGACCTCGGTCGTCCGCAAGGCGGTGCGTGCAGCTGTGGCCGAGCGCGGCGAAGACCGGGTGCGCGTCCACGCCCCCGGACGCGTCACGGTCCGTGGAGACGCGCGCCACCTGAGGAGCGCGATCGTCAATCTGGTCCGCAACGCACTGTCGTACTCCCCCCTGGGCACCGAGGTGGACGTGACCATCCGTCCTTTGGACGACTCGGTGATGGTGTGCGTCCAGGATCGGGGACCGGGGTTGCCCGGCGACGATCTCGCTTCGCTGTTCGAACCGCTGGTCCGGGGTTCGGCGGGCCGGCGTTCACCGGGCGGCCGGGGGCTCGGCCTGTTCATCGCCAAGCAGGTCATCGACGCGCACGGTGGCAGGATCTGGGCAGAGGATCGCCGCGACGGCGGGGCCGTCTTCTCTCTCGAGATCCCATCGATCGATGATGGGAAGGCGCCATGCGTGCGCTGATCATCGATGACCACAGGCTGTTCGGAGAGGCGGTTCGAGCGCTGCTTATCGATCAGGGCATCGAGGTCGTCGGTCTCGCCGAGAACGGTGAGGAGGGCTGCGCCATGGCCCGCCGCGAGCGGCCCGACCTCGTCCTGGTCGATCTGGGACTCCCCGACGGTGACGGAGTGCAGATCGGGGCGAGCATCATCGACGCGCTCCCCGACGCGAAGGTCGTTGCGCTGACCGCATCGACCGACGCGCGCGCCGTCCGCGACGCGATCAGATCCGGGTTCCACGGTTTCCTGACCAAGGACACCTCGACCCCTCGATTCATGAGCGCGATCAAGGCGGTCCTGGAGGGCCAGGCCGTGATCCCGCATCACCTGGGACGCCGTGCCGCCGGGGCCACGACGCCGGAGGACCGCGCCGCCGCGCTGCTCGCCGAACAGCTGACCCCGCGCGAGCTGGACGTGCTGGCGCTGCTGGTCGAGGGCCTGGCCGGCAACGAGCTCGCGCGCCGGCTGTCGATCAGTCCGAACACGGTGCGCACCCACGTGCAGAGCATCCTGACCAAGCTCCAGGTTCGATCGCGGCTCGAGGCGGCCGCTTTCGCCGTCCGGCACGGGATCGTCAACACGCGTCGCACCGGGCGCGCCGGCCGCACCGCCTGACCGTGCAGGTTCGCGACATCCTCCGTTCGGCGTAGACCGGATACGCCGTCGAGCGCTGCCGGGACCAGACCGCGTGCCCCTAGGCTTCCCCGACCATCTCGCCGACGGGTGAAGGAGCCGCGTTGGGCAACGACGACGGGAACAAGATCCGGGTTCTGATCGCCGACGGGCATGCGCTGTTCCGTGAGGCGGTAACCATGGTGCTGCGTGCCGAAGCCGACCTCGAGATGGTCGGCGAGGCCTGGGACGGGGTCCAGGCCGTCGCGGAGACGGAACGGCTGCGGCCCCACGTCGTGCTGCTCGAAGCCGACCTGCCCAACGGCGGGGGCATCAGAGCGACGCGCGCCATCAGCGAACGCGCCCCGACGTCGCGCGTCATCGTGCTGACCGGGGAGGAGCACGAGCGCGTGCTCGTCGCCGCCGTCGAGGCCGGCGCCAGCGGTTACCTGACCAAGTCGTCCCCGCTGGGCGAGCTCATCGAGGCGACCAGGGCCGTGGCCGGGGGCGAGACGGTGATCCCGCGGCGCATGCTGGGCGCGCTGCTCGCGCGGTTGCTGCAAGCGCGGAACCGGCAGGAAGAGGCGATGAAGCGCATCTCTCGGCTGACCCGGCGCGAGCGTGAGGTCCTGACGCTGCTCGCCGACGGGGCAGACAACGACGCCATCGCTCAGGCGTTGGTGATCAGTCCGCAGACCGCACGCACGCACATCCAGAACATCTTGTCGAAGCTAGAGGTCCATTCGAGGCTGGAGGCGGCCGCCGTGGTCTTGCGCGCCGACTCGGACGACCTCGTCGGGGTCTAGCAACGGGCTGCGCGCGGCTCGCACGGGGCGGACGAACCTGTTGGAACCAACCTGATGAACGGCGGAGGTGGAAGCAGTGGAGATCGGTGAGCGGATCAGGGGATTCATATGCCGTGAGATCCTTCTCGAAGACGAGTCGTCCGCGTTGAGCGATGACACGCCGCTGTTGAAGGGCGCGATGGACTCGATGGGCCTCATGCAGCTCGTAGCCTTCCTGGAGGAGGACTTCGAGATCGAGCTCGACGACGAGGACATCGTGATCGACAACTTCGGCACGGTCACCGACATCGAGCGGCTCATCGTGGAGAAGGTCGGGCAGGTTCAGACGCAGTGACCCGCGCCGCTGTGCGAGCCAACTCGCCGGCGACGGTCGAGTGGGTCGCTCCCGAGCAGGCAGAGTTCTACGAACACGTCGCCCGCTTCGCGCGTGATCTTCAGAGCGACGCGAGCGAGCGCGACCGGACCGGGAGCTTCTCGCGGGAGCTGTGGGATCGGTGCGCTGCGCTCGGGATCCAGGGCCTGCCGGCGCCGGTCGAGTTCGGGGGCCAGGGTGCCGACGTCGTGACGACCATGCTGGCACTCGAGGCGCTCGGTTACGGGTGCGATGACAACGGGCTGGTGTTCTCGATCAACGCCCATCTGTGGACCAGCGTTGTGCCGCTGATGTCGTTCGGGACCGACGAGCAGCGCGCGCGCTGGCTCCCGGACCTGTGCAGCGGCCGCGCGATCGGCTGCCACGCGATCACCGAGCCGGAGGCCGGCTCCGACGCGTTCGCGCTGGCGACCCGGGCGCGCAAAGTCGAGGGCGGCTTCGTGCTCAACGGACGCAAGACCTTCATCACCAACGCACCCATCGCCGACCTGCTGATCGTGTTCGCGCGGACGACCGAGAACGCGGCCGGCCCGTTCGGCATCACCGCGTTCCTGATCCCGGCCGGCACCGAGGGTCTGGTGGTCGGCCCTCCGATGGACAAGATGGGGCTGCGTACCTCACCGATGGCCGAGGTGATCCTGGAAGACTGCTTCGTGCCGGCCGATGCGGTTGTCGGATCTTTGGGACGGGGCGCGAAGGTGTTCCAGACCTCGATGCGATGGGAGCGCGCCTGCATCATGGCCAGCCAGGTCGGAGCGATGCGCCGCACCATGGAGCGCTGTATCGCCTACGCGCGCGAGCGGCGCCAGTTCGGTCAGGCGATCGGGAAGTTCGAGTCCGTCGCGGACAAGATCGCCAACATGAAGATCGCGGTCGATGCCTCCCGCGCGCTCGTGCTGCGCGTCGGGTGGCTGATGGACAACGGGCATGGCACCGACCTGGAAGCCGCCGTCGCGAAGACCTTCGTCAGCGAAGCCGGCGTGCGGGTCCACACCGATGCGGTGCAAGTGCACGGCGGCTACGGCTACATGACCGAGCTTGGACTGGAGCGCGCGCTGCGCGATTCGCTCGGGGGAACCATCTACTCGGGCACCTCGGAGATCCAACGCCGGATCATCGCCGGGGCGCTGGGGCTGTAAGGGGACGATGTGGCCGCGCCCGGACGTCCCTACCTGCTCCACCAGCTGCTCGAGCGCGCGGCCCTGACCTATCCGGATCACGAAGCCGTGCGCTGCGACGGGGCGTCGTTGTCGTACGCGGAGCTCGACGGCGCGGCCGGCGGGCTGGCGCATGCGCTTCGCGCGGCGGGCGTACGTCGCGGTGACCGGGTCGGCATCTGCTTGCCTAAGTCCGTCGAAGCGATCGCCGGTGTCTACGGGACGCTCAAGGCGGGCGCGGCCTACGTGCCGCTCGACCATAAGACGCCGGCGCGACGGCTCGCGGTGGTGGCCGACGACTGTGAACTCGCCGCGCTGATCACGACACCGGTGCTCGCGGCGGCGCTGGTGCCGCTGTTGACCGGGCGGCTCAAGCTGCTGGTGCTGCTGGACGATGGAACCCAGCGAGTGGACCTCGGCGTGCCGACCACGACTTACTCCGCCGCCGCCGCTGCCGCGGCCCCCGCGTCGCTCGACGCGGGGACGATCGACGAGGACCTCGCGTACGTCCTGTACACGTCCGGATCGACGGGTACGCCGAAGGGCGTGATGCTCACCCATCGCAACGCGCTCACCTTCGTCGAGTGGTGCGCTGATGCCATCGGTGTCGACCACCGGGATCGATTCTCGAACCACGCGCCGCTCACGTTCGACCTTTCGGTCTTCGACCTGTACGTGGCCGCTTACGGCGGGGCGACCCTGGTGCTGGTCCCTGAGGACCACGCCTATTTCGGCTCTGCGCTCGCGACGCTGATCGACCGGGAGCGGATCACCGTGTGGTACTCGGTGCCCTCGGCCCTGGTGCTGTTGATGAAGACGCTGGAGGAACCAGGCGCGTTCCCTGCGCTGCGCGCGGTCGTTTTCGCCGGTGAGGTCTTCCCGACCAAGCACCTGCGTCGCCTGCGTGGACTGTTGCCCGACGCTGCGCTGTGGAACCTGTACGGACCGACCGAGACCAACGTCTGCACCTTCTACCGCGTCGACGGGGACCTGCCTCCCGACGACCGGACGATCCCGATCGGGCGCGCGTGCGCGAACACGGACGTGTTCGCGATCCGCGCCGACGGCGCCGTCGCCGGCGTCGACGAGGAGGGGGAGTTGCACGTCCGCGGGGGCACCGTGATGAAAGGCTACTGGGGGAGGCCGGAGACAACGGCGGAAGTTCTGATCCCCGATCCGACGAGCGGGCCGGGCGGCGGGTTGGTGTACCGCACCGGCGACCTGGTCCGGTTGCGCGCCGACGGCGACTACGACTTCCTCGGGCGGCGCGACCATCAGATCAAGAGCCGTGGCTACCGGATCGAGCTCGGCGACATCGAGGCCGCGTTGCAGGCGCACCAGGGTTTGGCGGATGCCGCGGTGGTCGCGGTGCCCCACGAGCGCTGGGGCAACGAGATCGTCGCGTACGTGGTCCCCGTCGAGGGCGCCGCGCTGAGCGCCACGGCGGTCAAGCGTCACGTGCTGGAGCGGCTCCCCCGGTACATGGTTCCCGGCCGGGTCGAGGTTGTGGCAGAGCTTCCGCGGACCCTGACCGGCAAGATCGACCGCACGCGTCTGGCGAAGGTGGAGGAAGCGTGAAACGACGCGTGGTTCTGGTTGCGCTCGCCCTGGCCGCGAGCGCGTGCGCGGCCGCGGTAACGCCCGGATGCGAATCGGTCATCGAAGCGCTGAACCTCGCGCATGACGACGTCTCCCTCGCCGTGGACGAGGCGCGGCAGCCGGAGAGCAACGGTGGCGAAGAGATCACCAAGGTCGAGATCAGCAGGATCTCGCGGCTGGAGGCCCGCGTCGAGGAACGCGAAGCGGCGGCGGGCCGGGAGGGGTGCCTGTAGTCATGCGCCCACGCGCGCAGGCCACCCCCCGATCAGCCGTCTCCGACCAAGCTTCGGTGGTGGCCGCGCTCGCGGCCGCGTCGCGCTGGACCGCCGAGCGACATGTCGAGGAGCAGGCGTTCGTCGAGACGGAGGCAGGCCGGATCTTTACCACGGCGTTCCGCCCGCGAGGGCCCGCGCGCGCCGCCGGGTTCCTGCTGTGCCACTCCTTCGCGTGGGAGCAAGCCGAGCTGTACGCGCTCGAGCTGCTGTTCGCGCGCACAGCCGCCGCCGCCGGCTTCCCGGTGCTGTCGTTCCAGGCGACCGGGTACGGCGACGCCGGCGGCGACTTCGCCGACGTGACCCTGGAGACGATGGTGCGAGATGCGGTGGCGGCCGCTGCGCTGCTCGCATCCTGGGAGGAGGTCCAGAACCTGGTTCCCGTCGGGGCCCGGCTGGGCGCGTCGGTCGCGGTGATGATGGCGTCGCGCATCGGTGCCTCCGGCGTCGCGTTATGGAACCCGTCCCTTGAGCCCGGTCGTTACCTCGACGGTCTGCTGAAGGTGAAGTCGATGGCCGGGATGATGGACGGCGCTGGGGGCGCCCGCCTCGGTGCGCTCAAGGCGGAACTGCTCGCCGGCGGCACCGTCGACCTGATCGGCCATCCGTTGACGGCGGCGTGCTACCGCGAGGCGCATGCGTCCGATCCGCTGGCTGCTGTGCCGGTGCCGGCACGCGCGCTGCTCGTCGCGGTGAACCCGGCGGCGCGGCGTCAGGTCGACCGCGCTTCGGAGCGTCTGAGCGACGCGGGCGCGACGGTTCGGATCGAGGATGCCGAAGGCGAGGGCCGCTCCGCGTTCGGGCTGGGTATGCCTCTGAGCGGTCACCTCGCGACCAACCGCACGCTGTTCGAGGACATCGCCAGGCGAACGATCGCGTGGGCGGAGGAATCGTGGTGAGCCGAGCACCGGTCGAGGTCCCCGTATACATCTCCACCGCCGGTGAGGGGGTCGCCGGCGTCGTCACCGTTCCGGGCGAGCCCGATGCACAGGTGGGCGTCATCCTGATGGCCGGGCGCGCGCGCGACCGCACGCACCGCAACGGCATGTGGGTCGAAGCCGCCCGCGAGCTCGCGGAGCGCGGGATGTACGCGCTGCGGCTCGACTATCCCGGCGTCGGGAACTCCACCGGCGACCCCGTGGTGTTCGACCTCGAGCGACCGCCCACGTTCGCGGTGCAGGCCGCCGCCCGGTTCCTGCTCGAGCACACGCCGGTGCGACGCGTCATCCTCGCCGCGACCTGCTTCGGCGGGCGCGTCGTGTTAGACGCCGCGCCGGAGATCCCCGAAGTGGACGCGGTCGCCGTGATCGCCTCGCCGGTGTACGCGCGCGGCGCCACGGTGCGGACTCGCCTTCGATCCCTGGTGCGCCGCGCCCGCCGTCGGACGCCGCAGGTGGTCGAGTCCTCGATGGGCAATCGCGCGCAGCAGCAGCGCGAGGTCGGTCCGCCGGTCGAGCAGCGTGTCAGTCCGGCCTTCGCGCGCGCGCTGACCGGCTTCCTGCGCCGAGGCACGGTGTACTTCCTGTATGCGGAGAACGACTTCGTGACCGACGAGCTGCGGTTCGCTCTCGAGCAGCTCCGCCCCGACGCGTCGCGGTACCGGCTGGATGTGCTGCCCGGCGATCTGCACAGCTTCCGGTCGTTGGACGCGCAGCGGACCACGATCGATCTGGTCGTCTCGTGGTGCGAACGCGTCGCCGCCGAACGTCCGGTGGCGCGGGTATGAGTGCGCGCGCGCCGGGTGGAACGCCGACGCGTGCGCGCGTGCCCGAGCTGACCGTTGTGATCCCGACCAAGGATCGGCCTGCTGTGCTCCCGCGCGCGCTCGGGAGCGTGCTCGAGCAGGTGCACGACGTCGAAGTGATCGTGATCGACGACGGATCGTCGCCGGAGAACGCCGCGGCGATCGCGGCTATCTGCGCCGAGGATCACCGGATCAGGCTCATCCGGAACGAGACGGCTCAGGGCGCACCGCACGGACGGAACCGGGGTCTCGCGGAGGCGCGCGGCCGGTTCTGGGCCACGCTCGACGACGACGATGTGTGGCTGCCCGGCAAATGGGTCGCACAGCGCGCGGTGCTCGAGGGTCTGGGCTTCCCAGACGACGTGGTGGTCGTGATGGGGATCACCGAGGCCGGCCGGACCGTTCCGGCCGATCTGTCGCCGACCGTGCGCGCGCCCGAGCGTCCCGAGGGGCTGGCCGCGCTCATGCGCGCGGTGCCCCCCGCTGCTTTCCTCAACACCTATGTCGTGCCGACCGCGATGATGCGCGCGGCCGGCGGCTACGACGACCGGCTGGTGTGGGGCGAGCACACCGATGTCTTGATCAGGCTTGCCGCGCGCGCGCGGTTCGCGGGAGCTGCCGGCGCCGGCGTGATGGTCGACCGCGGCCATGCCGACGGCGGCGGCCGGGTCGGGCGGGACTGGACCCGCAAGGTCGCCGGCGTCGGGTTGCTGCTGTCCAAGCACGCAGAGGCTTTCGCGCGCGAGCCGGCGTTGCGCGCGACCTATCGTCACGTGCTCGGTGTCTCACAACTGCGTGCCGGTGATCGATGGGGCGCGACCGGGACGTTCCTGCGCGTCGCCGCTGTGGGGCCCGGGGCGGCGCGACGCGCTCGCGCGCTGGCCCACTTCGTGCTCGCGGTCATCGGCGGACGGTCGCTGTGGCGCCGGGTCGCGCGGATGAACGGCGCGCCGGCGGAGGTGGTGTCGTGAACTCCGGCGGTGTTCTGGTCATCGGGCTCGACGGCGGCACGCTCGACGTGATCCGGCCGCTCGCAGACAGTGGATGCATGCCGGTGTTCGCGAAGCTGCTCGCGTCGGGACGGTCCGGTCCGCTTCGTTCGACCGTGCCCTGGTACACGATCCCAGGCTGGACCAGTCTGATGACCGGCGTCGATCCGGCCACCCACGGCCTGCTGTACTGGGTGGTGGCCGATCCGGACGACTACTTCGAGCATGCACGACCGGGACGGCGTTTCGTCGCCAGTGGTGGTATCGACCACCCGACCTTCTGGGACGTCGCCGGCGCCGCCGGGCGCCGCGTCGCCGTGCTCAACATGCCGCTGACCTATCCCGCATGGCCGGTCAACGGCACCATGATCACGGGGCTGCTGACCCCGCACGGCGCCGAGGCCGGCGCGTGCTACCCGCCCGACGCGCTCGACCGCTTCCCCGGCTATCAGGTCGATATGTCCGCTTCGCGCGAGGGCGACTCGCCCGACGCGCCGGTCGCCTCGTGCGTTGACCTCCGCGCGTACTTCTCGGAGCTGATCGAGATGACCGAGGGTCGCCGCCGCGCCGCGGCGTCGCTGCTCGCCGAGGATGTGGACCTGTCGGTGGTGGTGTTCGTCGGCCCGGACCGCATCGCGCACAAGGCCTGGCCCGAGCAGGCCGCGATCCTGCAACGAGGCCCGGCCAACGAGACCGAGCGACTGATCGAGCGGTACTACGCGACACTGGACGATGCCGTCGGCGCCATGCTGGAAGCCGCCGGCCCCGACGTCACGGTCATGGTGGTCGCCGATCACGGGTTCGGCCCTCCCCCCGAGACCGCGTTCCAGGTCAACGCCTGGTTGCGCGAGGAGGGCTTCCTGCGTCTGCGCATGGCGACGGCGCATCGCGCCGTCTCGTCCGCGAGGATGCTCAGGCGGATCGTCGGCCCCGCGGTCCGCCGCTGGCGTGCGCGCAAGCCCGAACGTGACGTCACCGCGGTGGACTGGTCGCGCTCGGCTGCCTACGGCGTGTTCTATCCCCACACGCGCGTGTTCGGCATCGTGCTCAATCGCGCCGGGGTGAAGCGACAGGGGAGCGTGCAGGAAGCCGAAGTGCCTGCGCTGCTCGAGCGGATCGAGCGGCGGCTGCGCGAGATCCGCGATCCGCGCGGCCGCCCGGTCGTCAAAGGGGTCAGGCGCACCGGCGACGCGCGCGCGCCCGGGTTCCCCGACCTGATCGTCGAGACCGAAGATCCGTTCGTTCCCGCGGATGGCTTGCTCGGCTCGCGGCTGTTCGGTGCCTGGGAGATGGTCTCGGGGCTGCACGAGCCCGACGGTATCTTCGTGCTCGGCGGACCACCGGTGCGCGGGACCGGCGCCGCCAGCGCCGACATCCTCGACGTGGCGCCGACGGTGCTCGGGCTGCTCGGGATCCGCGCGCCCGCGTCAATGGAAGGCAGCGCGCGCGATGACTTGGTCGCGTTCCCGCCGCGCGCGCCGGCGCCGCCGGGTATCCCAACGCCGGCGGGGCGCAGCGCCGACGTCAGCGACGAGCAGCGCGATGAGATCGAGGCCCACCTGCAGGCGCTGGGGTACCTGGAGTAGCCATGACGATCCGCTTCGACGTATCCCTGACGCCCGAGCAGCTCGCCACGCTCGCGGGGACCGATCCGCGGTGGTGGTTCACCCGCTTCGAGTTCGCCAACGGAGCCAGCCCGATCCATCCGCACGTCGCGACCCTGGAGCAGGCCAACCGATGGAAGCTCGGGATGGTCGAGCCGTGGTTGCGCCGGCTCGCACCCGGCGCGCGCGTCCTCGACGTGTTCTGTGCCAACGGCGCGTTCTCGTACGAGGCCGCGCGCGCCGGCGCACGTTCGGTCCTCGGCGTCGACTACGACCCGCCGCGGATCGAGTGCGCGCGGTTCACGCTCGGGTTGCTCGACGGCGCGCTGCCGGTGCGTCCGCGGTTCGAGGTCGCCAACGTCTACCGCCTGCCGGAGGCAGTGCAGGGGCCGTTCGACCTCACGCTCGCGCTGGGCGGGCTGTATCACGTCGCCGACCCGGCGCTGGTGCTGAAGAACCTGCGCGCGGTGACGACAGGTCACCTGATCCTGCAGACGGCCCGGATCATCCGGTGGCCGCCGGGCTCGTGGGCGAAGTTCGTCACCGTGAGACGGCGTGTCGATCGGCAGGATGGGATCGCCGGCGTCTGGAAGCTCACCCCCGGCGCGGTGGACGCGATGCTGCGTTACGCGGGCTTCGAGGTGGTCGAGCGTCTGCCCGTTCCGCGCCGGAAGGGGCGTCGGATCCCCTGGTACGGCGCGGTCTGCCGCGCCGTCTGATGTGACGGTACGGCGCGGTCTGCCGCGCGGTCTGACTCCGTGCTCTTACGGCATGATGTGGCGGGGTTCGACCCTGCGCCGAGCTGTTACCGCGCGGCCTCCCGGCGCAGCGCCCGCACGGTCGATGCCCACCGACGGCCGTACCTGATGGCTTCGCCGCGTCGCCCGATCGACCATCGCTGGCGTGCGACGCCCCGGGCCATCGCGCCTTCATACAGCAGCACGAGCCGGCGGCCGGCCGGGGTACGCGGGTCGTCGAGTCCCGCCTCCGCGTAGCCGCTGCAGAACGCGTCGCGGAACGCGTCTCGGCGATCCGCGGCGACGCCGGGGTTGCGGGCCAGCGCTTTGTCCAGGCCGAACAGGAAACGCGCCACGTCTCCGAGCGCCGGGCCCCCGGCCGGTGCCGGGGGAGCGTCGAGCAAGAACAACCCGCCGCCGTCGGTCGCCATGAGCTGGTGGGGGCCGAAGTCCCCGAACGTCGGGGCCGTGACCGCATCGTCCGCCAATCGCGCGAGCAGCGGTGCGCTCACGCGCATGGCTCGCGCCGCCTCGCGCAGGTCGCCGTCGGCCTCGCCCGGCGCGATCGCGGGATGATCGGCCGTGTGGTAGACGCCGAGCGCCCTGCCGCATTCCGAGGCCAGCTCGGTGGGGTCCCATCCCGACCCAGCCCAGGACGGGTGGCCGAGGTCTGCGAACAGGCGGATGACGTCGGTGCCCTCGACGTGCCTGGTGCAGACAGCGGCCGGGACATCGAGCCATCCGAGCGCGTCCGGGATGCGCGCGCGGCTCCGATCTTGCGAGGCGAATGCTTGACCGAGGCGGCGCAGCCCATCGTCGAGAGCGCGCGCGGTGGATCCGTCGACCCGGTCGAGCACCTTGAGCACGACCCCGGGATCGCCGGACGGCAGGCCCGACGCTCGGTACAGGGTCGCCGTCCGGCTCTGCCACGAGTGGTCCAGTCGGTACTGCGAAGCCGTCTGACCCCATGAGAAACGCTGCTGGAGATCCAGCAGCAAGGCGAGGAGTTGAGGCTCGGTCAGCACGTGTCAGAGATCGTTGCGCGCAGGTCGGCGCAGCGTATCAGCGGTGATCTCCGGCCCCCTGGCACCCGAGGCGTAGGAAAGCTACGCAGGCAGAACCATGACGGACGTGGTTCGGAAAAGCACGCTGGGTGACGCTGCCTGGGGTCGCGTGGCCGCTCTATCCGTGAGCGCCCGCCGCCCGTCTGCGGCGGATCTCCTGGGCGGAGCGATGGGGGGAACATGGTGGCGCAACCGGACCTGGCGGTCATCAAGGAGGGGCAGCAGGCGGCGTGGGCGGCCGGCGACTTCTCGATGTTCGCGACCACGATCACCATCGTCAGCGAGACCCTCTGCGAGACCGTGGACGTGCGCGCCGGGCAGCGCGTGCTCGATGTGGCGACCGGCAGCGGCAACACCGCGATCGCAGCCGCTCGCCGTGGCTGTGAGGTGACCGGTGTCGACTACGTGCCCGCGGTGCTCGAGCGGGGACGGATGCGCGCCGCCGTCGAACGGCTGGATGTCACCTTCGTCGAGGGCGACGCCGAGGATCTGCCGTTCCCGGATGAGTCCTTCGATGTCGTGCTGTCCACCTTCGGCGTCATGTTCGCGCCTCACCAGGAGCGAGCGGCGGCCGAGCTGCTGCGGGTTTGCCGGCCGGGGGGCAAGATCGGGCTGGCGAACTTCCCCCCGGAGAGCCTCGCCGGTGGCTTCTTCCGCACGGCCGCACGGTACAAGCTTCCCCCTCGCGGTGTCCGCGCGCCGGTCCTGTGGGGAACCGAGGATCGCCTCGTCGAGCTGTTCGGGGACGAGGTCTCGTCCATCACGCTGACCCCGCGCGCGGTGCACCTGCGGTACCGGTCGGCCGCTCACTGGTTCGAGTTCTTCCGGCAGCACTTCGGGCCGATCGGGCTGGTGCACGAGGGCCTCGAGCCGGGCAAGCGCGAGCGTTTCGCCAACGATCTCATGGAGCTGGTGAGCGATGCCAACCGTTCCGGGGACGACACCATCAAGGCGCCCGTCGGATACGTGGACGTCGTGATCACCAAGCGGGAGAGTGCGGCATCTCGATGAAGCGGGTCTCCATCGGGACGGGCGGCACGCTGGGTCCACCGGCCGCCGCCGTTGCCTCGCGGTCCAAGCAGATCGAGGACGCGGGCTTCGACATGATCACCTGGCCCGACCATCTGATGGGATGGCTGCCCGAGTCGTTGTGGACGCCGGAGATCTCCCCGCTGGCTGCGATGAGCCCGAGCAAGAGCCCGCATGTGTTCTTGGACTCGGTGGCATGCATCGCCGCCGCCGCCACCTCCACCGAGCGCGTCACGCTGGGCACCTGCGTGACCGATCCGCTGCGACGGCACCCGGCGGTCCTCGCCAACGAGTTCCTCACCCTTCACCACATGAGTGAGGGTCGGGCCTTCCTGGGCATCGGCGCGGGCGAGGGCGAGAACACGCTGCCGTACGGCATCGATTTCCGGCACCAGGTCTCCAAGCTCGAGGAGGCGCTGCAGGTCATCCGCCTGCTGTGGGAGGCGGATGACGCGGTCGACTTCGACGGGCGCTTCTTCCCGTTGCGTGGCGCGGTCCTGGGGCTGGGATCGTACGAAGGCTCGTTCCCGCCGATCTGGGTGGGGGCGCACGGGCCGAAGATGTGCGAGCTCACCGGCGCGTACGGCGATGGATGGATCCCCGTGATGATGCCGATCGAGGACTACCGCACCAGGCTCGGCTGGATAAACGACGCACGCGCGCGGCGGGGGCGTGACGGAGCGTCCTTCGCTGCCGCCGTGCGTTCGTACGTGGTGCCGAACGTCGATCACGATGCTGCGCATCGGATGCTCGAGCATCCGTTGATCAAGGGCCTGTGCCTGTCGCTGCCCGATTGGCTGTACAAGACCGTCGGCGCGGACCACCCGATGGGCGACGGCTTCCACGGCCTCAGCTCGTATATCCCCTCGGGCATCCCCCGGGAGGAAGCGCTGGCGATGATCGAACGGGTCCCGTTCGAACTGGTGCACCAGTACATGCTGCACGGCACGCCGGATGACATGGTCGCCGGCATGCGGCCCTACGTCGACGCCGGCGCGTCGTACGTCGTGCTGCACAACATGAGCTTCCTGGCGGACCCGCGGGGCGCGCGCGGAGCGTTCCGGCTGCTCGGCGAGACCGTGCAGGAAGCCGACCGAGCGTTCAACGCCGGGACGGCGGCCGAGCTGACGAGCGTGGGATCGAGATGATGGTCCGCGGTCCCAGGGCCATCGTGGCGATGCTGCTGCTCGCGACCGGGCTTCCACTCGCTGGATCGTCGCCCGCCGCGGCGGCGCCCACGGGGTTCCAGGTCACGACGGTGATCACGGGCCTGGACACGCCCACCTCGATGCGTTTCGCATCCGACGGCCGCGTCTTCGTCGCCGAGAAGAGCGGACTGATCAAGGTCTTCGACGACATCAACGACACGACCCCCACGATATTCGCCGACCTCTCCACTAACGTGTACAGCCACATGGATCGCGGCCTGCTGGGGCTCGAGCTGCACCCGAACTTCCCGGCAACTCCGTCGGTCTACGTGGTTTACACCTACGACGCCGAGATCGGCGGGACCGCGCCTCGATGGGGGACACCCGGCGTGCTATCCGATCCCTGTCCGGACCCGCCCGGCGCGATCACCGATGGGTGTGTCGCCAGCGCGCGCCTCTCGCGGCTCGAGGCGAGCGGCAACGAGATGACGGGCACCGAGCAGGTCCTGATCAACGACTGGTGCTCGCAGTTCCCAAGCCACTCGATCGGCACGGTCACCTTCGGCCCCGACGGCGCGCTGTACGTCGGCGGCGGCGACGGGGCGAAGTCGAACGATTGGGGCCAGTACGGCGACCCGGTCAACCCGTGCGGCGATCCGCCGGGCGGCAACATGGAGCCGCCGACGTCGGAAGGCGGGTCGCTAAGGTCGCAGGACGTTCGCACCATGTCCGATCCGGTCGGTCTCGACGGCACGATCATCCGCGTCGACCCTGAGACCGGGGCCGGCCTCCCCGACAACCCGATGGCAAGCTCGGCGGACCCGAACGCGCGCCGCGTGATCGCCCACGGGCTCCGGAATCCCTTCCGCTTCGTGTTCCGGCCGGGGACCAACGAGGTCTTCGTCGCCGATGTCGGCGAGAACCGCGTCGAGGAGATCGACGTGATCCCGAACGCTGGGGATGCGGTCCTGGAGAACTTCGGCTGGCCCTGCTACGAGGGCAACCCGCGCAACGGTCCCTTCGACAACAGAGATTTCAACCTGTGCGAGCAGCTCTACGCCGAGCCCTTCGCCGCGTCCCCGACGTTCTTCGAATACGGCCACGATCTGCCCGTTTACGAGGGCGACCCATGCCCATACGGGAGCGGAGTCATCAGCGCCATCGGGTTCTACGAAGGTGGCAGCTACCCGGCCCAGTACAACGGCGCGCTGTTCTTCGGCGACTACGCGCGCAGCTGCCTGTGGGTCATGTTTCCCAACCAGAACGGCCAGATCGACCCGAGCACGGTCACGGCCTTCCACACCTCGGCCGGCTTCCCCGTCGAGATCCAGAGCGGGCCCGGCGGAGACCTGTTCTACGTCGACGTGATCGGGCGAATCCGACGGATCAGCTACTTCTCGGCGAACCAGCCGCCGGTCGCCGAGTTCACAGCGGATCCCACGTTCGGCGCCGCCCCGCTGACCGTCAACCTCGACGGCTCGGCCTCCAACGATCCCGAAGGCGGGATGCTGAGCTACTCGTGGGATCTAGACGGTGACGGCGTCTACGGCGACGCGACCACAGCGCAGACGAATCACACCTACAACGACTCCGGCGACTTCACCGTGCGCCTGCGGGTGACGGATCCCGAGGCGGCCTCTTCCACGACCTCGCGGGTGATCAGCGTGGGGAACACGCCGCCTCAGGCGACGATCGCCTCGCCTGAGGCGGGGTTCACCTGGCACGTCGGTGAGACCGTGGCGTTCTCTGGGTCGGCGACCGATCCTGAAGAGGGAGACCTGGCGGCGACCGCGCTCTCGTGGGAGGTGATCCTGCATCACTGTCCCTCGACGTGTCACACGCACCCGGTGCAGGACTTCGTCGGCGTGTCCAGCGGATCGTTCCCGGCCAGCGATCACGAGTATCCGTCACACCTCGAGATCCGGCTGACTGCAACCGACTCCCAGGGCCTCACCGATACGCAGAACTTGGAGCTGCATCCGGAGACCACGACGCTGACGCTCGGATCCGACCCGCCCGGGCTGTCGCTGGGGCTGAACGCTGAGACGGCAGTGGCGCCGTTCACGCGCACCGTCGTCATCGGTTCTTCCAATGCGGTGACGGCGCCGTCGCCGCAGACGCTAGATGGTGGGGCTTACGCGTACGAGTCCTGGTCCGACGGCGGGAACCGGACCCACGAGGTCGTGGCAGTGAGCACGCCCGCGGTCTACACGGCGACCTATCGGCTGGATGCGAACGTGTCGGCGTCGCTGCATGACAGCGGGTACGAACCACACGACCTGATGCTCGCGTTGGGGCAGACGGTCACCTGGACGAACCTCGGGGCTGCGAGCCACACGGTGACCGACAACAGCCGCATGGACCTTTTCGACTCCGGGCCGGTATCCTCCGGTGCCACCTACGCGCGTGCCTGGACGGCGTCGGGGCGCTATCCGATGCGTTCGACCCTGGACCCCTCCAGCTATCGTGGGTCGATCTGGGTCCCGATCGTGGTGTCTCCAAGCAGCGGGACGGGCGCAACGAACTTCCAGGTGACCTGGGCTTCGGCCACGCAGCCCGCCGGATACGTGTCCGACATCCAGGTCCAGCGTCCGGGATCGTCCGCGTGGGTATCCTGGCTGCTCGGGCAGACCGCGACCAGTGCGACGTTCGTCCCGGACGCCGGTCTCGGGACGTACTCGTTCCGCGCGCGCCTGCGCAACAGCGCGAACGGGCGCTCGACCGCGTACACCGAACCGATGTCGATCGAGGTCGGCGGCGGGAATCAAGCTCCCACGGCGTCGATCGCGACCAGTACCACCTCGGGCCCGACGCCGCTGACCGTCGAGTTCGACGGGTCCGGCTCGAGCGACCCCGAGGGGAGCGCGCTGGCCTACGCCTGGGATCTCGACGGTGATGGAGCGTTCGACGACGCGACGACCGCGCAGGCGACGCACACCTACACGACGGTCGGCGACACGACGGCGTCGCTGCGGGTGACCGATCTGGAGGGCGCGCAGGCGATGGCCTCCGTGCTGATCAGCGCGGGGAACAACCCGCCCGAAGCGACGGTCGATTCACCGGCTGTCTCGACGACCTGGCAGGTCGGACAGACCATCGAGTTCTCGGGGTCCGGCACTGATCCCGAGGACGGCGCGATCCCAGCCTCGGCGATGTCGTGGGACGTCATCCTGCATCACTGTCCTTCCGAGTGTCACACCCATGCGGTGGCCAGCTTCGACGGTCAGTCCGGCGGATCGTTCACGGCCCCTCAGCACGACTATCCGGCCTCCCTCGAGCTGGTGCTGACCGTGACCGACTCGAACGGTCAGAGCGCCGGCGCAAGCCGGTCTCTGGACCCGCAGACGACCACGCTGACGCTGGACTCCTCACCGGGCGGCCTGCTGCTCGATCTGAACCTGGAAACCGCGTCGACGCCTTTCACGCGCTCGGTCATCGTCGGCTCGACGAACTCCGTCAACGCGCCGTCACCGCAGACAGTGGCCGGCACGCCGTACACGTTCTCGTCGTGGTCCGACGGGGGCGCCCAGGCCCACCAGGTTGCCGCGGGCATGGATCCGGTGACCGTCACCGCGACGTATCAAGCCAGCTCCTTGACCGAGGCCTTCCTGAACGACGCCGGCTACAGCCCCGGCAACCTCCACATCTCGCTCGGGCAAACCGCTCGCTGGACCAACACCGGGACGAGGGACCACACCGTGACCGACAACAGCGGCATGATGCTGTTCGACTCGGGCATCGTGACGCCGGGCGGCTCGTTCTCCTACACGTTCTTCGCGGCTGCCCGTTATCCGATCCGTTCGACGGTCGACTCGTCCTACACGGGGTCGGTGTGGGTGCCGATGGCGGTGTCACCGGCGTCGGGGACGACCTCCACCGCGTTCACGGTGACCTGGGCGACGGCGCCGGCGCCGGCCGGGTTCGTCTACGACGTGCAGATCCAGCGACCGGGATCGACCGCGTGGGTCTCCTGGCGGCTCAACCAGACCGATGGGGAGGCGCTCTTCCTCCCGGATGCCGGCACAGGAACGTACTCGTTCAGGTCTCGGATCCGGAACACCTCGAACGGGCGCACCCCCGCTTACACCGAAGCGCTGGCCATCCCGGTGAGTTAGCGGCAGGACAAGGGGTCCGTTTCCGACCGTACCAAAGATACGCACCGGGCCGGAGCGGGAGCGCAGGTCCGAGACCTAGGATTCCCGCATCCGACCGGGAGGAAGACATGGTGGTCGCGTTGCCGCAGAGGGTCGCATCGCGGGGATGGGGCAGCCTCCCGGCGGGATCGGGCCTGGCCCTGGGCGAGCGATCCTGCCTCGACCGCCCCCGACCGCTCGGCCCAACGGCCTAGGCCGGCTTCGCTTCCATGGCTGAGCGCGTCGGAACGGGTCCGCGGGTCCTGTACCTCATCGATAGCCTGACCGAGGGCGGGGCCGAGCGATCTCTGCTCACGATGACCCGACCGTTCGTGACCCGGGGCGTCGGCCTCGATATCGGCTACCTGCACGAGCGACCCGGCCTGCACGAGGAGTTCCGAGCCGCCGGTGCCACGCTGCATCCCCTGAACGGGCCCGGTGGCCGTCGCGGCTGGGTTTCGCGGACCAAGAGGTTGGTGGAGCAGCTGAAGCCGGACCTGATCCACACGACGCTGTTCGAGTCCGATCTGGTGGGACGGGTCGTGGGCACGATCACCCGGGTGCCGCTCGTCACGTCGCTGGTGAACGTGGCCTACGGGAGCGAGCAGCGCAGCGATCCCGGCCTTCAGCCGTGGAAGATCGAAGCCGCGCGCCTCGCCGACATGGTGTCGGCCCGACGCGTCGTGCGGTTCCACTCGATCACCTCGCACGTCGCTGCGGTGATGGGCCGACGCCTGCGTATCGCCCCGGAGCGTATCGAGGTGATCCCGCGCGGCCGCGATCCTGAGCGTCTCGGCGAGCCCAGCGAGGCACGTCGCGAGCGGGCGCGCGTGGCGCTGGGCATCGCGAACGGGACGCCGGTCGTGCTGGCAGCTGCTCGCCACGAGCATCAGAAAGGCCTCGACATCCTGGTCGAGGCCTTCCCCCGGGTGCTGCGCAGCGTCCCCGATGCGCGGCTGTTCCTCGCCGGCCGTGAGGGGTTGCTGACGTCGAAACTTCACGCGATCGCCGCCCGCCATGGGCTGAACGGCGCCGTGACCTTCCTGGGTGCGCGCAAGGACGTGCCCGAGCTGCTGTGCGCGGCGGATATCTGCGCGATCCCGTCCCGCTGGGAAGGGCTGGCCGGGATCTTCCTGGAGGCGATGGCCCTCGAGGCGCCGATCGTTGCGACGGACCTGCCGTCGTTCAACGAGATGCTCGACGAAGACATGGCGCGGTTCGTGCCGGCCGAGCAGCCGGTCGCGCTGGCGGAGGCGATCATCCGGACCCTGGCCGAGCCGGGGGAGGCACGGGAACGCGCGCGCCACGGCCGCGCCCGCTTCCTTCGATCGTTCACCGTGGAGCCAACGGCCGAGCGGATGGTGGACTTCTACGGCCGCGCGCTTCGTGCATCGCGCAACGGCCACGCGCTCAGTGGTTCACGCAACGGTCGCGAGGGCGCCTGATGGAGTCACGGCTGCTCTCGCGCCCCGTCCCGCGGCCGGCCTTCGACAAGGACGCCTACGGTCGCTTCAAGCTGCCCTTGAAATTCGGTGAGGCGATCTCAGGGCTCGACGATCCGGCGACGGTCCCGGCCTCGCAGGCGACGCACATGCGGGACGATGACTACGTGGTCGGGCTGGTCTTCGACGGCACCGCGCGCGCCTATCCGCTTTGGATCGTCGACAACTACCACGTCGTGAACGATCGTGTCGGGGAGCGACGCTTCGTCTTCACGAGCTGCGAGCGGTGCCAGTCCGGAGCCGCGTTCGAGGCGACGGTGGAGGGCAGCCCCGACCGCGAGCCCCTGTTCCGGTCGGTGGGATTCCTCAACGCCACCCTGCTGTTGAAGGACCTGCGCTCGGGCAGCCACTGGATCCACTACGAGGGGGTCGGCCTGGATCGCCGGGCGGCGGGGACACGCCTTCCGTGGATCCCCACGTACCACATGGAGTGGCGCGACTGGGTGGCCCTGCATCCCGACACCGAGGTGATGATCGCACCCGAGGACGCGAGCCATCCCGACGCGCGACACGCGCACGGTCGTGAAGAGACGTTCGCGCGTGCGGGCATGGACCCAACCTTCCTGTCGACGCTGGTCGGTCCCCTCGACCGGACCTATCCCGAGAACGAGATGGTGCTCGGGCTGGGTGACGAGGACGCGTGGTTCGCCTACCCGCTCGCTGAGGTAAAGCGGGAGGGTGGCGTCGCCGAGGCGGAGATCGACGGCCGCTTGGTGGCGGTGTTCGCCGGACCGGCGGAGGATGGCTTCACGATGTCCGCGTTCGCCGCTGATGTCGACGGACGGAAGCTGACGTTCGCCCGCGAGGACGGCGGATTCCTCGACCGGCAGACCGGCAGCCGATGGACCATCGAGGGCCGTGCGATCGAGGGGCCGCTTCAGGGGGCAGCCCTGGCACCGGTGCCCTGGTTCTTCGTGCGCTGGCACGCATGGATCTACTTCCATCGTGACACTCGGCTGTTCCGAAGCACGCGCGAGCGGCCGCGCTACCGGCCGGGGTCCGATCCGCCGGACGCGGACGATGTCATGCCGATCCTCGACGCGCTGGCCGAAGCGGGACATGACGTCGTGATGCTCGAGCAGCCGGCGTCGCAGCGTCGTCCTCGCCAGGTCCGCGCGACCGCGCGGGTCGCGATCGACGGCCATCCGGTGAACCTCCATGCGTGCGAGTCCGTCATCGCGGCACGCGACCTCGACGCGTTCGATGCCTCGTGGTCGGGGTGGCCCCTGAAGGGGCGCAGCCACGAGGGCGAGACCCGTCGCGTCGGCAGGGTCGTCATCGAGTCGGATCCGGTGCAGAGATTCGAGGACCCCGCCAACATCGTGCCGCTGCCGCCATCGGTGGTGCAGTGGGCGCCCGTGCTCGCCTCCCCGGCGCTCGACGATCTCGCGGCGCGCATGGTCGTGGCCGACGATGACGCTCTCGGCCCCGCGTTCGTCGATGTGGTGCGCGCGCTGCGGCTCGCGAGGTGCGAGGTGATGGACGTCGGGTTCCTGCCCCCTTCGCAATTGCGGGTCGGCGCGGAGAACGGCATCGCGCTGACCATCGACGCGGAGCGCTTTCTGCTCTACCGGTTCACCGACCCGCAGGACGCGCTCGAGTACGCGGCGAGCGAGCCGCATGCCATCGCGACCGGTGTGCTCGTGCTGCGATCGACCCCGGAGTCGATGTACCTCCATCAGGGCGCCGAGATCCTGTTCGCCGGCGATCACACCATCAGGTGGTCGGCGGCGCTGACATCGCGCGCGCTGCGACACGTTCTGGAAGACGTTGCAGGGATCGGATCCGCTGAACGATGACCGGGTCAACGTCAGACCTAAGGCGAGAGAAAGAAGGAGACGAAGATGCAGGTGGAGATCGCGACCGAGATCAAGCAGTTCATCCTCGAAGAGGTGCTCGAGGACACCGAACAAACCGACATCCCCGACGACATCCCGTTGCTGTCGGGATTGCTCGACTCGTTCGGGCTGATGTCGCTGATCAGCTTCCTGGAGGATCGATACTCCCTGATCATCCGCAACGACGAGGTGACCAAGCAGAACTTCGCGACCGTCCAGGCGCTGGCGACCTTCGTGGGATCCAGGCAGACCGCGGCGGACGGAGCAGTCACGACCGCGTAACGGTCGCCCAGGTCAGATCTTCGGGCGGCCGGACGCCCCCTCGCCGTTGCGGAGCACGAAGCGCTTCAGCTTGCCCGTGGGCGTGCGCGGAAGCTCGGTCACAACCTCCACCGCGCGCGGGATCTTGTAGGTGGCCAGCCGTCCCTTGCAGGCGCGCACCAACTCTCGCGCCAGAGTGCCGTCGTCGCGCTCGGAGGTGATGAACGCCTTCAGGATCGGCAACCCGGCATCGTCGTCGAGCGCGACGACGGCAGCCTCCCGCACATCCGGGTGCGCGCGCAGGACGTCTTCGATCTCGACGGGCGAGACCCAAACCCCGCCGAGCTTGATCAGGTCGTCGAGCCGGCCGTCGTGGTACAGCCGCCCATCGACGATGCGGACGAGATCGCCGGTTCGCATCCACGCGCCGTCGTACGCGCGCGCGGTCAGCTCCGGCCTTCGCCAGTATCCCGCGAACGTGGTCGGACCCTTCACCCAGAGCTCGCCTGGTTCGCCTTCGGGCACGTCGTTGCCGTCTCGATCGCGCGCGCGGATCGCGTAGCCCTCCAGCGCGCGCCCCGCGCTTCCCGGGACGACCTCGTTCGGATCGTTGCAGGTGAAGTGGTGCAGTGCCTCGGTCGATCCGAGCCCGTCCACCAGCGGCCGCCCGAACCGGTCGCGGAACCGTTCGAGCAGCGACGGCGTCAGCGCCTCGCCGGCCGACAGGACCATCCGCACGCTCGCGGGCAGCGAGGCGTCGTCCATCATGGAGAACGCGCCGAAGAAAGCCGGGACACCGAACAGCAGCGTTGGTGACTGCGCGGACATGAGTGCGTGCACGCGCGCCGGCATAGCCGGACCTGGGTGCACGATCACTGATGCCCCCGCTGCGGCCGGGAGGTAAACGGAGTTCCCCAGCCCGTAGGCGAAGAACATCTTCGATAC
>DASWIP010000012.1:0-99034 GCA_036397635.1 Actinomycetota bacterium
GCGCTCAGCCTCAACTTGCTGATGGGCTACGCCGGGCAGATCAGCTTGGGGCACGGCGCGTTCATCGGCGTTGGCGCGATCGCGATGGGGATCATCACCGGCAAGCTGGGGCTGGCGTTCATCATCGGGCTTCCGGTCGCGGCGATCGCCGGCGCTGCGTTCGCGTTCCTCGTGGGGCTGCCGGCCCTGCGCATCCGCGGCCTCTACCTCGCGATCTCGACCGTCGCGTTCGGCGAGGCGATGGCGCGGTTCGTGTTCCCGCTCAACGCGGTCTCCGGCGGCCAGACCGGCATCTCGGTACCGCGCCCACTCGTGGGCACGTTCGAGTTCACGCGCAACGCCGACTACCTGGCGATCATGGTCGCGGTCTTCTTGGTCGTCTGGCTGATCGACCGCAACATCGTTCGGTCGCGGCTGGGCCGTGCGATGTTCGGCATCCGCGAGGACGAGCAGGTCGCCGCGTCCTTCGGCGTCGAGGTCGCGCGAACCAAGCTGACCGCGTTCGTGCTCGCCGGCGCGCTCGCCGGGATCGCCGGTGCGCTGCAAGGACCGCTGATCAGCCTGGCGCAGTCCAATGCATTCGACTTCGACGATTCGCTGTTCTACGTGATGCTCGTGGTGGTGGGTGGCCTCGGTTCACGCGTGGGAATCACCATCGCCGCGTTCTTCTTCGCCGCGATCCCACGGTTGCTCGTCTCGCTGCAGAAGTGGCGCGACTTCGTTGGCGCGGCGCTGCTGGTCTTCACGATCGCGCGCCACCCCGGCGGCATCGCGCAGGGTCTGCGTGAAGCACGCGAGCGCAAGCGCAAGCCCGCGGAAGCTGGGGACGATGACGGGGTCGTTCCTGCGCTTCCGCGGGTCCTGGTCGATCGTCCCCGCACGCCGCTGCTGCCCGACGTGCCGCTGCTCGAAGCTGAGAGCGTTTCAGTGCGCTTCGGCGGGCTGCAGGCGCTCGAAGGAGCAGGGATCAGCGTGCGGCCGGGCACGATCGCCGGCTTGATCGGACCGAACGGCGCCGGCAAGACCACGCTGTTCAACGTGCTCTCCGGGTTCCAGCGCCCCGAGGCCGGACGAGTGCGCTTCCGCGGTGAGGACATCACCTCTGCCGCCCCTCATGTGCGAGCAGCGCTCGGCATGGGCCGCACGTTCCAGCTGATCGGCCTCGCGCACAACTTGAGCGTCACCGAGAACTTCCTGCTCGCGCAGCACCATCTCGATCGCTACAACTCCGTGCAAGCCGTCCTGCGAACGCCGACGGCGCGGCGGGCGGAGGCCGCGCTGCTCGAGCGCGCGCGCCATGCGATCGCCGCGCTCGGGTTCGAACAACTCGCGGACGAACCAGTACGCAACCTCTCGGGAGGCCAGCAGCGGCTTGTCGAGCTGGGGTGCGCGCTGGTGACCGGCCCCGACCTGCTGCTGCTCGACGAGCCGTCGGCCGGCCTGAGCCCGGCGATGACCGAGAGTCTCGCCGAGCGTCTGCGCTCGGTGCGCGACGAGCTCGGCTTAACGATCCTGCTGATCGAGCATCACATCCCGCTGGTAGCAGAGGTGTGCGACGAAGTGACCGTCCTGAACCTCGGCCGACCGCTCACGGCCGGAGCCACCGCCGACGTCATCGCCGATCCGGCCGTCGTGGCCGCCTACCTCGGGGAGGACGCCGCGTGAACGATCCGGTGCTCGAGGTGAGCGACCTGCGCGCCGGCTTCGGCCACAACACCGTGTTGCACGGCGTCTCCTTCCAGGTTACGCGCGGCGAGATCGCTGCGCTCCTCGGGCTAAACGGCGCGGGCAAGACGGTCACGCTCAAGACTATCTCGGGCCTGCTTCCGCCGTGGTCGGGTGCGGTCAAGATCGACGGCGTCGACGTTACAGCGATGGAGCCCGAGGACCGGGTGAGGGTCGGGATCGCCAGCGTGCCCCAGGGTCGCGCGGTGTTCCCGCATCTGACCGTTCAGGAGAACCTGCGCCTCGGGGGTGCGACGGTGCGCGACCGGCGTAGCTACGAGCAAGCCACCGCGCGGACGTTCGAGTGGTTCCCGCTGCTAGCCGAGCGACGCCGCCAGCTCGCCGGGACCCTCTCCGGCGGCGAGCAGGCGATGCTGGCCGTGGGGCGCGCTCTGATGTCGGGGCCGAAGCTCGTGCTGATCGATGAGCCCTCGGCCGGGCTCTCACCGCTCGCGTTGGGTGAGCTGCTCGAGATCATCCGTCAGGTCAACGACACCGGCGTGACCGTGCTGATGGTGGAGCAGAACACCACCTTCGCGATGCGACTCGCCGACACCGTGCATGTGATGCAGAAGGGGACGATCGCGCTCTCGGCGCCGGTCTCCGGGCTGAGCGATCCGAGCGAGCTGCTCGGCCATCTTGGCGTCGGGGCGTTGATGCGCGACCGGATCCGCGCGGTGGTCGCCGCGCGCGCCGCGGCCAAGCGCGCAGCGCCCACGCCCCCCAAACGAGCCTGAGGGTCAGGGCCTTCGGCGCTCTGCTTCACGCTTGATCAGCGCGAGCGCTTCGGAACGGATCAGGCCGCTGAACCTGCCGATGACCGTCCAGTAGGCGCGAAACAGCAGCCGCGCGCGGGCATCGGTCGCCTGGACGCGCGTCTCGGTCGAGAGCAGCGATCCGTCGCCGTCGGCCTCGACGCGCCAGCCCCACGCGATCCTGACGTAGCCCGGCTGGTCGAAGGCTTCGAAGTCCACGCCTCTGCGGACCGCCGGCCGCGGCAGCCAGGGCTTGCCCACCAGCCCGAGCACCAGCTCCTCACCGGGCGCCTCGGCCAGCCGCTCGAAGCCGAGGCGCTCGAAGCCCGCGACGGTGCTGTCGCCGCCGCCGATCATGCCCCGCGCCGCAAGCAGCGTGCGGATCACCCATGACCGGCGAAGGTCGGAAGCCAGCACGGCCGCCCAAACGCCCGCCGGGGCGGCGCGAACGTGGGCGCGGTGATGCTCGATCACGTCGTACACGGGCAGCACTTGCTCTATCAGCACGTCTCATCCTATGGGGCACCGATCCGGGCGCGGCCCGCAGCAGGGATCGGGGATGCGGCCGCAGAAGATCTCGCGGTCCAACGACTTCCGGGGGGAGATCCAATGGCTCGCTCATCATCCCTGCTCCGTCCGCTGGCGCTCGTCGCCCTCATCGCCCTCGGCGCAGGCCTCACCGGCATCTCGCTCGCCGGCGAGGAACCGCCGGTCTTCAAGGCCGGGTTCGGCACGCGCGCGATCACCCCCGTCGGCGATCCTCCGGAGGAGTGGGCGCAGTTCTTCACCCCCGAGCCCACCACGGGCGTGTGGGGCGAGCCGTTCATCGACCTGGACGCCGACGGCTGCATGAGCGGACTCACCAACCACAACCTCGAGCCGATCCTGGACGCCGAGCCGCCACGGGGACAGACCCCCGAGCCCCACGTCGATCAGCCTTGGAACTCCGTCGGCGACGCGCACCGCACCGGCGCGTTCAGCGTGCGCGGGGTCACGATCGTCGGCGACCCGGACTCGACCGGGAAGTGGGACGGCCTGTGGGCCAACGCCGGCTTCGGCTCGAAATGCGCGACCGGCATGCACGACGACACCTGGGCGCGCGCGGTCGTGCTGGACTACGGCGATGAGACCGTCGCGATGGTCTCCCTCGATGTGGTCGGGTTGTTCAACATCGAGGTGCGGCGCGCGCGCGACGAGATGCGCATCCGCTACCCCGACATGGACGTCGACGAGCTTGCGATCTCAGCGACGCACACCCACGAGGGCGTCGACACGATGGGGTACTGGGGGCAGCTCGTCTTCTCGATCGACGGCAAGTTCCCCGCGTACCAGGCCTTCATCCGCTCGCAGATCATCGATGCGGTGCACGAAGCGTGGGAGGCGCGCGAGGAGGCTCGCGTGGCCTTCGCCGTCGGCCATCAGCCGGTCGGCATCCGCGACTCGCGCCCACCCGAGGTGATCGACCCGGCCGTCCCGGCGGCGCGATTCGTCAACGCCGACGGCGATACGATCGGCACCATCGTCAACTGGTCGAACCACCCCGAGGCGCAAGGCTCGAACAACAGCCTGATCTCATCGGACTTCCCGCACGGCGCGCGCGAGGTGCTCGAGCAGCAGTACGGCGGCACCGCCCTCTACTTCTCCGGAGCGGTGGGCGGGTTGCAGACGCCGCTGCGCGTGGACATCCCGCCGTACGGCGGGGAGGTCTCCTGGGAACGCACCTACCACCTGGGCGCGCTGGTGGCCGAGGCGGCGATCGACGCACTCGAGGGCGTCGAGCCCATCGCGATCGATTCGCTGCGCGTGCAGCGACGGCCGTGGTTCATGGACATGGACAACAACGTGCTGCGCGCGCTGAACGCGACCGGCATCTTCGACATCCCCAGCTACGCCGGCGGCGAGTCGTGGGGACCGGCGTCCGAGCATCGCGACGGCATCTACACGGCTGGTGTGGGCCCGCAGGTACAGACCGAGATGGTCTCGGTCGAGTTCGGTCCCGCGGTGTTCCTCACCGTGCCCGGCGAGCTGTCGCCCGAGCTGGTGCTCGGCGGCTACGGCCGCCCCGACTGTCCCGACACCGGCAGGCCGTACGAGCCGACCATCGGCTCGTCGTTCGAGCAGCCCTTCCGCTTCATCCTCGGCCTAGGCCAGGACGAGCTCGGCTACATCATCCCCGGCTACGACTTCTGGATCACGTCGGTGCCCGAGCAGCGAGACGACGGCCGCGGCGCCGTGCCGCTCGGCGGCCTCGAGGTCGAGCACTGCGACGAGGGGCACTACGAGGAGACCGTCTCGGGATCCAGTGTGTTCGCGCCGTGGATCGCCTGCGTGGCCAAGGAGCTGGCCGGCAAGGACCCATGGACCGACGCGCCCGAGAACGCCGCGTGCGCCTACGAGAACATGCACACCCCGCCCTACGGGATCGACCCCACAGGCGGGTAGGGTCGCGGCCGCGACCCGCTGAACCCCGGCGGGTGGAGATGTGGGTCTGGGAGTGTGTGCGTGTGCTGTCCGAGCGACACACGCACACACTCCTGAGCAGGACATCCATCCCTCGGAGGATGCGACGGAACGGGAGGAACGGCCTGAACGTCGCCCGGTCAGTCGACGGTGACGACGCGCTCGGTCACACGCATCAGGCCGTACATCTGGATCACCAGCAGGATCACGGCGACGAACGCGACGAACAGCACGGTCGCGATCGCCCCTGTGAGGTCGCTCCCGGCGAAGGTCACCACGAGCAACGGGATCGTGGCGACGAAGATGGTGAAGGCGACGTAGAAGCGTCGCCGGTTCGCGGCAGCAGTGACGAGCTTCGGCCTCGTCAGATGCTGTCCCACATCCACGACGATCCCGCACAGGGTCCAAACCATGATCACGTCACCGATCAACACCAAGAGACCCAGCGGCAACACGATCGCACCGGCCCCGACCGTGAACAGCTCGACGAGCAGCAACAGCGCGGCGAGGCCGAGGAGGATCTTGGCATGCATGCGCACCATCACCGCCGCCCGATGCAGCGGCAGGAGGGCGGACGCCACCTGATAGAAGAGCCAGTAGCCGATCACGTCGGGCACGAGGTCGAATGTTCGCTCAGCCCCGACGCGGATGTCGACCATCGTGAACACGAAGGCGATCGCTGCTCGACCGAACGCCTGCGCATACGCTGCTCGATGCTCGAGCTCGGCATCAAGGACCGCCACGGCTAGACCCCGGCCGCGCGCGCGACGTTGACCATCAGCATCGCGACGGTCATCGGTCCGACGCCACCGGGGACCGGCGTGATCGCGCCGGCGATCTCCGAGACCGCGTGGAAGTCCACGTCGCCGACCGTGCGGCCGTCGGAGAGCTTGTTCGTGCCGCAATCGATCACGACCGCGCCGGGCTTCACCATGTCCGCGGTCACGGACCCGGCGGACCCGGCGGCGGCGACGATGATGTCGGCTCGCCTCGTGTGCTCGCCGATGTCCTTGGTGCCGGTGTGGCACAGGGTGACGGTCGCATTGAGTCCGGGCGCCTTGAGCGACAGCAGGATCGACAACGGACGCCCCAACAGCAGCGACCGGCCGATAACCACGACATGGCGGCCTTCGACCGGGATCTGACTGCGCTCGAGCAGCTCCACGACACCCAGCGGCGTCGCCGGGACGAAGTTCGGGCGTCCCACGGCGAGCAGCCCCTGGCTCATCGGATTGAGCCCGTCGACGTCCTTGGCCGGATCGATGGCGGCCACAACCTCGAACGGATCGGCGGGACACTCCTTCGGCAGCGGCAGTTGCACCAGGATGCCGTGGATCAGTGGATCCTGGTTCATGTCACGGATGGTCAGCAGGATGGTTGCTTCATCGACGTCGGCAGGAAGCCGGCGATCGAACCACGCCATACCCGCTGCCTCCGCGGCCTTGTTCTTCATGCCGACGTACTGCTCGGACGCAGGATCGTCACCGATCAGCAGGTCGACGAACCCGGGTGTGATGCCCGAAGCGGCGACCCGCTCCGCGATCTCGGCCCTGACCTGCGCCGCGATCGCCTTCCCGTCGATGATCCGCGCCGCCATGCTCGCTCCCCTATCCGTGGCGGAAATGCCGTGTGCCGGTGAACACCATCGGGATCCCGTGCTCGTTCGCTGCCGCGATCACCTCATCGTCGCGCACCGAGCCCCCCGGCTGGATCACCGCGGCCGCGCCCGCGGTCGCGACCGCATCCAGCCCGTCGCGGAAGGGGAAGAACGCGTCGGAGGCGGCGACCGCGCCTTTGGCGCGGTCGCCGGCCTTGCGCCCGGCGATGTCGGCGGCATCGACGCGGGACACCTGTCCCGCGCCGATGCCCACCGTCGCGCCCTCACGCGCGAGCACGATCGCGTTGGACCTGACGTGCTTGCACGCGCACCACGCGAACAGCAGGTCCGCCCACTGATCCTCGGTCGGCTGCACGTCGGTCACCACGCGCATGCCGTTCTGAAGATCGGGCGCGTCGTCGGGGTCCTGGATCAGGAACCCACCGGCGATCCTTCGGTACGCGCGCTCACGACCCGGCGTCCCGTTGAGCCGCAACAGCCGCAGGTTCTTCTTCCCGCGCAGCACACCCAGCGCAGCATCGTCGAAGCCCGGCGCGACGATGCACTCGGTGAAGATCTCCGCCATCGCGCGCGCGGCCGCCTCGGTCACCGGCCGGTTGAACGCGACGACGCTGCCGAACGCCGACAGCCGGTCGCAGACGAGCGCGCGCTCGTACGCATCGGCCTCATCGGCCCCGATCGCGAGCCCGCAGGGGACTGCGTGCTTGATGATCGCGCACGCGGGCTCGTCGAAGTCGAACGCCGCAGCCAGCGCCGCGTCCAGATCGACGTAGTTGTTATAGGACAGCTCCTTGCCGTGGAGCTGCTCGGCCCGCGCGAGCGAACCGGTCGCGGCGTCGGCGTCCAGGTACAACGCGCCGCGCTGGTGCGGGTTCTCGCCGTACCGCAGCATGGTCGCGCGCTCGAGCGCCAAGGACACCCGCTCGGGGAAGTCGACGTCCCGATGCATCCACGCCGCGATGGCCGCGTCGTAGGAGGCGGTGTGCGCGAATGCCTCGGACGCCAGCGACCGTCGCGTTTCCGCCGACAGCCCCTTCTTCTCCCCGATCTCCGCGAGCAGCTCGTCGTACCGCCCGGGATTCACTACGATCGCCACGCCGGTGTGGTTCTTCGCCGCCGCGCGTACCAGCGTCGGCCCGCCGATGTCGATCTCCTCGATCACCTCGGGCCACGGCTTGTCCGCCGCGACCGCCTCGCGGAACGGATAGAGGTTGCAGATCACCAGGTCGATCGGATCGATCCCATGCTCGTTGAGCGTGGCCATATGCTCGGGGATGTCGCGGTTCGCGAGTATCCCGCCGTGGATGCGCGGATGCAGTGTCTTGACCCGCCCGTCGAGCATCTCGGGGAAGCCCGTGACATCCTCGACCGGTGTCACGTCGACGCCTGCTTCGGCGATCACCTTCGCGGTCGAGCCGGTCGCGATGATGCGCGCGCCCATGCCCGCCAGATCGCGGCAGAACGCCGCAAGACCGGCCTTGTTCGACGTGGAGGCCAGAACGGTTCGGATCGTGATCACGTCGCTCATGGAGGGGTAGCGTACCCGATGGTCCCCGGCCTCCGGATGGTCAGCTCTGCAGGTCGCGCAGGCGCTGCGACATGCCTTCGAGCAGCATCCGCTCGAGGCCCTTGTTGCGCTCGAGCATCGGCCGGAACGCCCACGACAAGACGGTCAGCGTCCGTAGATCAGAGGCCACCACGACGTCGGCGGTCCGGGGCTTGTTGTCGAGCAACCCCATCTCGCCGAAGTACTCGCCGGCGCCCAGCCGGGCGACGGCCTTGTCGTCGATGACGACGTCGACGCTGCCGGAGAGGATCAGGTGGAACCCCACGCCCATGTCTCCGCGCTTCATGATCACGGTGCCCTCAGCGTGGGTCACTTCCACGCCGTCGGCGACCAGCGCGTCGATGTCCTTGTCGCTGAGCCGCTGAAGCGACGGCATCGCTCGGAGCGCGTCGTGCAGACCGCCCTTGGCTGCCTTCCTCCGCAACATCGTGACCCCCCCCTTCGCTGCGGCCATCACCGTAGCGCGCGTCCCGGGAAGATGAAAGGCGCTACGCCTGCTGGTCCAGGATGTGGACGCGGTGGCCCTCCATCTTGAGCCGTCCCTGCGCGAAGAGCCGGATCGCCTCGGGATACAGGCGTCGCTCGTGCTGCTTGATCCGCTCGTGAAGAGAGGCCTCCGTGTCGTCGCCACGGACGGCTTCGCAGGCTTGCAGGATGATGGGCCCGGCGTCGAGATCTTCGGTCGCGAAATGGATGGTCGTGCCGGTGACCTTCACGCCGTGCGCGAGCGCGTCGCGGACGCCATGCGCGCCGGAGAAGGCAGGGAGCAGCGCAGGGTGGCTGTTCATCGCCGGCACGCCCAGGATCTCGAAGTACTCGGCGGTCAGGATGCGCATGAACCCTGCGTTGCAGGCCAGATCCACGTCGTGCGCGCGCAGTGCGCGCGCGCACGCGGCCGAGAACTCCGGGCGCCGGTCTTTGCCGTACTCGGCCCAGTCCACGACCACGGTCGGCACGCCGGCACGCTCCGCGCGCGACAACCCCTCGATCGTGGGACGGTCCGACAGCACGACGGCGACCTCGTAGAGATCAGCCTCGTCGAGGATGCCCTGCAGCAGCGTCCCGGCGCCCGAGACGAGCACGCCTACCCGCAGCTTGCGCACGCGGGCACGGTAGCAGCGGCGGTCAGAAGGCGCGAAACGAACGCGCCGGCGCTCGCAAGCCTGTGAAAATAGCCCGCGGATAGTCACATCGGGCCGTGGAAGACCAGACGCGCGCCTCGTTCTGACCCTTCGTACGAGGCCCTCGCGCAGCGGGGCCGCCGACGTCGCGAGAGATCGCGATCGCCGCGCCAGGGGGAGGGACCCATGCTTGCTCGTAGCCGTACGCGCGCGCGTTCGACCGCCATGCGCCTGATCGTCCTCACGTTGGTCGGATCGACACTGCCCGCCGCAGTCGCCCACGCCGACGACCCGTCGGTGACCGCCGATCCACGGCTGTCCACCCGGGTCGACTCCTCGGGGACCGGCGCGGCCGTCACCGCCGTGCAGACCCCCGCGTTGCGCAACGCCGCCGCGCGCAGCACCGCCGCCCCTCGCATCCTGCTGATCGGCACCGGCGTGCATCGCGCGTTGTTCCCGGCGCCGCTGCAGCCTTCGATCGTTGCACCAACACCTGCCGACGGTCTCGACGCGCACGGCTACGGCACGCTCGCCGCCTCGGTGATCCTGCAGGTGCTCCCGCAGGCCGTCATCACTTCTCAAGCGGTCCCGGCACGAGACTCTGCGTTCTCGCTGATCGACAACCGCCGCCTCGCCGAGGCGCTCGAGCATGCGCGCGCGTCGCGCGGCTCATACGACGCCGTGCTGCTCGCGTTCCCGCCGCAGGCCGCGCTCGACCCGACCGCGCATGCCCTCGGTCACGTCCAGTACGGCGAGGCGTTCGGCACCGGCCTGTCGATGGTGACCGAAGCGCTGCTCGCGAACGCGGGCCGCAACACCGACGGTCCGGTCGCCGGCATCCCGCTGGACCGCGACCTGCGGAACCGGCTGTTCGAGGGAGCCAACCTCAAGCAACGCGACGCGATCGAGCGCTACGCGGCGCAGGCGGTTGCGTGGCTGCGGATCACCGACGCGCTCGAGGCCCTGTCCGACGCCGGCGTCGCCGTGATCGCACCCTCCGGCGACCTCACCCGCAACAACGGCGGGACCATCGCGCCGCTTCCGACCCAGACCATCTACGGCTTGTCGGCGCATCCCGACGTGATCACCGTCGGCGCCGCCTACGGAGACGGCACGACGCTTCGCGTCTCCCCGACCTCGGGCCGCGGCCCCACCCTGGACCTGATCGCCAAGCCCGACCTGCTCGCCCCGGCGAACGTGATGGGCCTGCTGCCCGGATCCTCCACGCTGACCTGGCGGGACGACTCGACCCGCGTGCCGCTCGCGCGCATCGACTGGGCCGCGGCCGGCGTGCCGCCGACGGTCTGTCCGAGCATCACCAGCGCGTACCGCTGCGTCCTGCAAGGCTCGTCGGTCGTGTCGGCCTCGGTCGTGACCGCCAACCTGGCGTCCTTGGTTTCGGCCGGCGTGCCGAACCGCGCCGCCGCGCGCGACGGAAGCGACGGCCAGATCCTGCGTGGCATCGCCGTCGTCGAGGCCTCGCGCGCGCACGCGATCGCCTCGGAAGGCTCGCGTACCGCGTACCAGTGGGAGGAGGGCGCCGGCGTGCTCGCCGGGCTGGGCGGTTTCGACCGAACGCGTACGCCGGTTCCGATGGCGCGCGCCGACCTGGGCACGATCGGCTGGAACGAGCAGCGCGACGCAACCATCCCGCTGTGGGCCGGCGGTGCACGCGCAGCCACCGCCGTCGCTGCGCTCACCTCGCACCTCGGACCCGACCCGACCGGTCGCGCGATCGCGCAGCCGTACACGAACGGATCGCGTGTAGGCGCCTCGGCGGTCTCAGACGGCATCGCGCTGACGGTGGGCAAGGCGCGAGCGGCCGGCGGCGTCTACGGCGGCACCCTGACCTTGAGCGGACCGACCGGCGATCAGGTCTCGATACCTCTGGACCTGATCCAGGGCGTCACCATCGACTTCCACGTCGACTACGCGTACAACGAGTTCCAGACCGGAGGCATCGAAGGTGAGCGCGTCGAGAAGGCGACGGCGATGCTTTTCGTGGGGCTCCCGCCGAACGTCGGCTTGGTCGGCGAGGCGTTCAAGAACCTGTCGAGCACGCAGCTCAAGCGTGTCGGCGGCGATCCGACCAACGGCCCGGTCGTTCGCTACGCGACCACGCGCGACACTTTCGTCGAGCACTGGCTGCCGGCGAGGGAGCACGGCCGCGGTCGCATCGAGACGGTCCCGCCGGGTTTCTACAAGATCCACATCGTGACCGATCACGCCGTCGAGGCGCGCCAGGCACGCGGCGAGGTCGAGTCGATCGGCATGCAGCTCGCCTCGACCGGCCCCGACGCTGCGACCACACCGGGCGCGAACCTGCTCGTAGCCTCGCGGCCGGCGTGCCCGATCACCGCGAGCGGCGCCGGCTCGGGCTGCGTGTCGCGTGACGGAGAGATCGACCCATCCACCGGGCTGTGCGTCGCGCGCAACGACCAGGCGAGGATCGCGTACCGCTACTACTGCGGCGAGATCGCCTTCGCGGTGCCCTCGGCGGTCGTGTCGCGCGCCGTGCATCACATCGAGCACGACGCCGATCCCGCGCGCAGCGAATGGTCGGTGTGCGACGTCCCGATGCCGCTGGACGGCTCGCCGCTGGACTTCGCACGCATCGTGGATCGCGCCGACGGCTGCGATGAGGGCGCCTCCGCGTCGTCGTGGACCATCGGCACCAAAGCGCCGAGCTGCCTCGGTCCGGGTGAGCGCGCCGGCTTCCCCAACGGTCATCCGACCGACGTGCACGCCACGTTCCGCAGCCTCGTGCCCGGGGGCGCGCCCGGCTCGAGCTTGCCTGCCGCGGTGCTGACCTACGAGTTCGCGCTCCCCTACCTGAACACCTATACGAGCACCGGCCTCGCCTTCTCGTACTCGGTCGACAACGCGATCGTGGGCGTGCGCTTCCAGACCGGCAACCGCGCCACCGACGACGCCTCCCACGGGCTGCTCGTGCTGGACGACCCGGACGTGGACGTGACGCCGGCGCTGCAGCGATCGTCCTCGCGCGGATCGATCTTCGAGACCTGGGAGCTGATGTCGGCGAACGCGTCGGTGGCACAGCTATCGCTGATCATCATCCCAACGGCGTGGACCTCGACGAGCATGAGCCCGACGGCGCCGATCGCAACCGTGGATCTGTGCGACGTGTCGCTGCGGGTGAGCACCTTCGCCAAGCAGGCATGGGGCCAGCCGGTGATCGAGCAGGGTCGCCCCACCCAGTTCTTCCCCGTGCTCGACCGCGGCCTCGGCGACCAGATCGACCCTGGGACCAAGCGCGTGCGCGCGATCTGGGATCCGCGCGAGCAGCGCTTCGCCGACCGCGGCACCGAGCCCGAAGCGCTGCACCTCGCGGTGCAGATCCCGAAGGACACGACGCTGGACCGTTCACAGCCGCATCACGTCCGCTCGCCTCACGGCAACCCCGCCTACCTGACCGCGGCACGGCGCTGGGGCACCGACGCCCGCAGGCACGAGGGCGTGCTGCCCGCCGGATTCGAGACCTTCGACCCCGGCTACGGGCTGACCTCGCTGCGCTGCTCGGAGGGGCCGGCCGAGATCGGCGCAGGCAACGACCCCGACACGATCGCGGGATGGCAGACCTGCCGCGCGTGGAACGAGGCGCGCGAGGGCAACGAGGTCGTCGGCGGGCTGTTCGGCGACATCTGGGCGAACGGCCGGTTCGCAGGGATCCTCGCCGTCGATCACGCGACCATCGCGCGCGCGGCGGGCAACGTCGCCTTCGAGATCGCCGATGCCGATGACGGCGGCGCGTTCGAGCAGCGCTGGGCAACCACCGGCGAGGGGCGGTACACGCGCGCGTTCCCGGTGCCGGACTTCTACGACGACCGCGCCGGCGACCTGTCGCTGTCCCTGCTCGGGGGCGCGGTCAGTGTGCGCAAGAACGGTAACGGCCAGTACGTGCTGACCGTCGGCGCCGGGACGCCGGGCGGGACGAGCTACACGATCTCGACCGAGCTGTGACGACTACTATGCGCTCGTGGCGCGCCGGATCGACTTCTCGTCGCTGACGCGCACCGAGCGCATCGCGCTCGGTGCGGGGCTCGGGTTGTTCGTCAACGGGTTCGTTCCGTGGTGGTACCGCGTGCGAACGATAGAGGGCATCGTCCACTACAACGGCGGCCTGACCGACCTCGGGATCGTCGCCGTGTTCGCCGGCGCCGCCGCGGCGATCCTGGTGGGCGCGCGCGCGAGCATCTGGCCGGACCCGGCCCCTCAGCGCGACGGAACCGTGTACGCGCTGCTCGGCGCGATCGCTTTGGCGAACCTGATCGCTCAGATGCTTCGGACCCAGGCCGAATGGATGGGCCTGTACGCCTCGATCGCGCTCGCGGCCCTGCTGCTCGCGGCGGGCATCAAGCGGCGCGCGGAACGCCGCGCCGGCTGGACCTAACGCAGGATTCGCCGGCACCGGCGGCGAAGACAGCGGCATGGAAGCGACTCCCCGGCGCCGCCATCTCCTGATCACACTCGGCCTCGTCGCCGTCGTCTCCGGCTTGCTGCCAGCGGCCGCGGGCCCGCAGTGGACGATCAGCGGTCGTGTCACCACGCCGGACGGTCAACCCGTGCAGGACGCCTGCGTCTGGTTCTACCCCCCCGCCGGAGACCGATTCGGCATCGTCCAGACCGACGCCGATGGTCTCTACCGCTTCAGCGGAACGGGCTCGAGGACCTTACGCGTGCTGTTCCAGGACTGTCGTCTGAGCTTCGGCGTCAAGCGCTTCGTATCCGAATGGTGGAACGACGCCGCCTCCTTCGCTTCTGCCACCGCCATCCGCACCCCGCAGCTCGATGAGGATGGCGACGATATCTCCGGCATCGACGCGGTGGTCTCCGCCGGCCACGGGATCGCGGGAACGGTTCGAGCAGCCGATAGCGGCGCTCCTCTGGCGAACGTCTGCGTCGATGTCGCTCCCATCCCGGTTCCGCCGGTCTACGGCCGGCAGGAGTTCCCGATGGAGGCCAAGACCGACAGCCAGGGCAGGTATCGGGTTGGCGTCCTCAGCCCTGGGGACTATTCGGTCGCGTTCGAGGACTGCAACGCGAACCCGGTGTACCTCAGCGAGGTCTTCGACGGGATACGGAACGGCTCGCCGACCCCGGTGACCCTCACGAGCAGCCAGGACACGACCGGCATCGATGCGAGCCTGGATCTCGGCGCGATCATCCGCGGAACCCTCCGTGACACCGCCGCCCAGCCGATCAGCAGCGCATGCGCGACGGCGTACGACGCTGCCGGACGCGAGGTCGATACCGACCGCACATCGAGCCAGGGCATCTTCGAGCTGACCCGGCTGGACACAGGCACATACCGCGTCGGCTTCATCGACTGCGCGGGGCAGGGTTACATCGGCGAGTTCTACGACGACGCGGCGACGCTGGCAGGAGCCACACCGATCGCACTCACCGCCGGTCAGGTCCGGACCGGGGTCACGGCCATCCTGGTGCACTGTTCCGACGTGGACGCCGACGCCGACGGGTTGAGTCTCTGCGACGAGATCAGGCTCGGCTCCGATCCGTTTGATGCGGACACCGACGGCGACGGATTGTCCGACGGGGTGGAGTACCACACGTACGGCACAAGCCCCGTCGACGCCGACACCGATCACGATCGGCTGGACGACGGTGACGAAGTCACCACCTACGGAGCCGATCCCCTGCGGGTCGACACCGACGGCGATCAGTTCAGCGACGGCACCGAGGTACACGGCGGCACCTGTGTCGGCGGTGTCACGGTCCCCGGCGGGTCCGATCCGACCAACGCGCTCTCGACCCCACTCCTGCCCGGCCCCGAGATCGGTCCCGGCGTCGCACTTCCGAGCGCGCCCCTGGTGCTCTGCCGCTAGACGATCAGGGATAGATCGAAGCGGCGATCCCGTCCTGTCCGTTGGACGAGCCGCCCGCGGGACTGACACCGCCGGCGCCGCCGGAACCGTGCGTGGGCGGCGGTGAGTCGACGAGCGTCAGCGTCGAGCCCGGATCGCGGTAGGAGCCGACGCTCGGGCCTCCGGCACCGGCGCCACCGGCACCACCGTTACCGCCCTTGCCGCCTGCGCCGCCGTTGCCCCCGCGCCCGACCGCTTCGAGGCAGGCGCTGGCGCCGAACCCGCCGCCGCCGCCTGCGCCGCCGATCGTGCCCGGGCTACCATCCCCGCCACGCCCGCCCGCCGACGCTGCGATCGTGGTGCCCGCAACCGCCTCGACCGTCGAGCTGCGCAGGAACAGGCCGAACGAACCCCCGCCCGCAGGCCCACCGCTGCCGGCGCTGCCGCCCAGACCACCAGCGCCGCCGCCGCCGCCGCCGTTGCCGGTGCCGTCGATGAGGAACCACGCGGTCTGGCCACCACCGCCGCCGCCACCGCCGCCGCCGGCGCCGTGCGCACCAGCAGTCCCCGTCGTGCCGGACCGACCGGTCCAGTGATCCCCCAGAGACTGAGGCGTGGACGCGCCGCCCGCGCCGTGTGTGCCGTCGGGACCCGGGACTCCGGACCCGCCGTTGGTGCCGGGCTGACCGGTGGTTCCGGCCGCGCCGCCGAAGCCGCCCGCCCCGCCTCCAGGTCCGGAGCCGGCAGAACCGTTCGTGCCGCTGGCCGCGTACCGACCGCTCCCCCCGTTGCCGCCCCAGCGGCCGACAGCAGACGCGCCTCCCGGTCCCCCAGGTGCGCTCACATCGTTGTCACAGGCACCGGGCGCACCGTTGCCGCCCGACGCGGATGGACCCAGGACGACGCCAGGACCCGTGATCCCGTAGTTCCTTCCCGGCCCGGCCTCCACCGCGACGCGCTCGAGCCGCAGCGACGAGAAGAGCGCGCGCAAGCCGTACGCGTTCGGTGTGGATGCCGTGGGGCTCACTTCTCCTCGGAGGGCGAGCAGCTGCAGCACCACCCCGTTGACCCCATCCGCGAGCAGCGCTTGCGGACGCCCGATGATCCGCGTGACGTTGGACGTCGCGCGGCTCCAGCCGGATCCGGCATAACCGCCGTAGATGCCGACGCCGGTGGCCGGCATCAGACCGGTCCCTTCGTCGTAGTCGCCCGAGGCGACGTACACGTCCTTCTGTTGTGATTGAGCAGCGCTCACCGCCGCCTGCACAGTTCGCTTCGGCGCGTCGATGGTCCCGGCCGCGCCGTCGTTGCCGGAGGTCGAGACGAAGATCGCGCGCGTGGGATCACCGTCGATGCCGTCGCAGTTCGCGTCCACGAGCGCCAGGTCGGGATCGTCGTCCGCGCCTGGGTTGATGGCCGGGTCCGCGTCGTTGCAGTCACCCTCGCCGGGCGTGAAGCCGTCCCCGTCCGAATCGCAGTCCAGGACGCCGCTCAGGCCAGCCTGCGCGAGCACCGCGCACAGCAGGGCCTTCGCATCATCGACAGGGTCGGCGGCTCCCGGCAGAGCCCCTCCGACCAGCGCGACCACGGCAACCAACAAGACGATCTTTCGCACGACGAACCCCCTCCATCCCTTATGGAGGTCTTCGCCGGGGGCGACGCGGTTCCTGCAATCCAGCGCCAGGAGCGAACCCCCTGACTGAAGCCGTTTGTGCCTCGCCCCTTAGTCACCCCTGGCTGACCGGCTCCTCCGGTTCCTCTCGTTCGGCGCAAGGCTCGTTGACCTTAGCGCCCCGAACCCGATCGCCACTCCCGGCCCGCGGGGGCACCCCTTCGCGCCGGTGCCGCAGAGCGCGCCGCGCGACAGGACCGTGTCAGCCCAGCGACTTCACGGCAAGCTCCGCAGTCTCGGTCGGCGTCGTGCCGACCCGGATCCCGCGCGCCTCCAGCGCCTCACTCTTCGCCGCCGCCGTGCCCTTCGACCCGCTGACGATCGCCCCCGCGTGGCCCATCCGCTTGCCCTCGGGCGCGGTGAACCCCGCGATGTACGCGGTGACCGGCTTCGTCACCGACGACGCGATATACGAAGCCGCGCGCTCCTCCTCGTCGCCGCCGATCTCGCCGATCATCACGATCGCCTCAGTCGCGGGATCATCCTGGAACCGCGCGATGATGTCGATGAAGTTCGAACCGACGATCGGATCGCCGCCGATGCCCACGCAGGTGGTCTGCCCGATCCCGGCGGTGAACATCTCGTACATCACCTGATACGTCAACGTACCCGAACGCGACACCAACCCGATCGGCCCCGGCCCGGTGATCTCCCCCGGGATGATGCCCATGTTCGCAAGACCCGGCGAGATCAGCCCCGGACAGTTCGGCCCGATCAACGTCACGCCGCGCGCGCGCACGAACGGATACACCTCGGCCATGTCACGTGCGGGGATGCCCTCGGTGATGCACACCACCAGCGAGCAGCCCGCGTCCACGGACTCGATGATCGCATCGGCAGCGAAGCGCGCCGGCACGAAGATCAGCGACGCGTTGGCACCTTCCGACGACACCGCCTCGACGACCGTGTCGAACACAGGCACGCGGTCGTCGATCGCGCGCTGCCCCCCCTTGCCCGGCGTCACGCCGGCGACCACGTTGGAGCCGTACTCCAGGTTGCGCCGTGAATGGAACGTGCCCTCGGACCCGGTGATCCCCTGCACGACGACGCGCGTGGACCGATCGAGCAGGATGCTCACGACGCCTTCCTCCTCTTCGCCAGCTCGACGGCCTTCTGCGCCGCCTCGTTCATGGTTTCGGCCGGATGCACACCCGCGACGCCCGCAGCGCGCAGGATGTCACGCCCCTCTGAAGCGTTCGTCCCGTCCAGCCGCACAACGATCGGGACCTTGGCGCCGCCGAGCTGCTCGACCGCTGCCAGGATCCCGCGCGCAACCTCGTCGCATCGGGTGATCCCGCCGAAGATGTTGACGAGCAGCGCGCGCACCTTCCGCGAGGACAGGATCACCGAGATCCCGTTCGCCATCACCTCAGCGTTCGCGCCCCCGCCGATGTCCAGGAAGTTCGCCGGTTTGCCGCCGAAATTGGCGACGACGTCCAGCGTCGACATCGTGAGCCCCGCACCGTTGCCGATGATGCCGACGTTGCCGTCAAGGCCGACGAAGTTGCCGACGCCCTTCTCTTTGGCGAGGCGCTCTTGCTTCGGCAGCGCGCGCAGGTCCACGAGCTTCTCGAACTCGGGGTGCCGGAACAGCGCGTTCTCATCCAGCGACACCTTCGCGTCAAGCGCGATCGCCTCGCCTTGATCGGTCACGATCAGCGGGTTCACCTCGACCAGCGAAGCGTCCGACCCGACGAAGCAGGCGTAGAGCTGCTCGACCAACGCGCCCACCGCGCGGTGATGCGCGGAAGGGATCCTGCCCCCGAACAGCATCCGCCGCACATGCGACCCGCGAAGCCCCACGAGCGGGTCGATGTGGACGCGCGCGAGGTACTCGGGCTCCGAGGCGGCGACCTCCTCGATATCCATGCCGCCCTTCACCGAGCACATCCCCAGGTACGCCTTCGCGCCGCGGTCCAGCATGAACGACACGTAGTACTCGGCCGCGATCGCCTTGTCGGCGCGCTCGACCAGCACCTCGCGGACCTTGTGACCCTTGATGTCCATGCCCAGGATCTCGCCCGCGCGCGCCTCCGCCTCGGCCGGATCGGGGGCGAGCTTCACCCCGCCGGCCTTCCCGCGCCCGCCCACGCGCGCCTGCGCCTTGACCACCACGCGCGTGCCGAGCTTCTCGGCCACCTTGCGCGCCGCAGCCGCGCCGCGCGCGGGCTTCCCCTCGGGAACCGGCACGCCGAACGAGGCGAAGATCTTCTTGCCTTGATGCTCGAGCAGATCCATCAGGTTTTGCTCCCCAATCGGTCGTTGAGCCACTCGACGATGGCGGTGGTGGTCGCGCCCGGCGTGAAGATCTCGGCGATGCCGGCTTGTTTCAGCGCGACGATGTCCTCGTTGGGGATGATGCCGCCGCCGAAGACCACCACGTCGCCGGCGCCTCGCTGCTCGAGCAGCTCGATGATCTTCGGGAACAGCGTCATGTGCGCGCCCGAGTGGATCGAAAGCCCGACCGCGTCGGCGTCTTCCTGGATGGTGGTCTCGACGATCTGCTCGGGCGTCTGATGCAGGCCGGTGTAGATGACCTCCATACCGGCGTCGCGCAGCGCGCGCGCGACCACTTTCGCACCACGATCGTGACCATCCAGGCCGGGCTTGGCGACGACGACGCGTATCTTGCCCCCGGGCACGGAACCTCCGTTTGTCGAGTGGGTATCGCCGGGTGATGATAGGGGCCGCCGATGAGCAGCCGCAAAGCGGACGCATCTCAGCGCGCGCAGTCCGCGCGCGACCGCCTGGAGGCGATCCTTGACCCCGGGTGGCGCTTGCTGTTCGAGGATGTCGTCTCGGCCGACCCGCTCGGGTTCCCCGGCTACGGCGAGCAGCTCGCGCGCGCGCGCTCGGGCACCGCCGCGAGCGAGGCGGTGCTCGTCGCGGACGGCGCGGTCGACGGCTGCGACTGCGTGGCGATCGCCTTCGAGTTCGGCTTCCTCGGCGGCTCGATGGGCGCCGCGACCGGCGAGCGGATCGCGCGAGCGTTCGAGCTTGCCGCGGACGCGCGCATCCCCGTCTTCGCCTTCATCGCCACCGGCGGCGCGCGGATGCAGGAGGGCATGGCATCGCTCGCGCAGATGCCGGCGACGATCGTGGCGCGCCGGTTGCTCGCGGAGGCCGACCAGCCTTTCGTCGCCTGGCTCGGCAACCCGACCACCGGCGGCGTATACGCGAGCGTCGCCTCGCTCGCGGACCTGGTGTGGGCCGAGCCGCGCGCGACGATCGGCTTCGCCGGGCCGCGGGTCGCCGAGGCGATGACCGGCGAGCAGCTCCCCGAGGATTCCCATACCGCGGAGGCCGCGCTCGCCGCCGGCCTGATCGATGAGATCGTTCCCCTCGAGCAGCTGCGCGCGCGCTGCACCGACGTGGTCCGCCTGCTCGACGGACGCGCGATGGGACCGCTGCCCGTCGAGCCGGCCGGACCGACCGACGACGCCGAGCGCGACCCGTGGGAACGCGTTGCGCTCGCGCGCGCCGCCGCACGCCCCACCGGCACCGACTATCTGCCGCCGGTGCTCGTCCTGCGTCGGGGCGGCACGGGCGACGGCGTCCGGTGCGGCGTCGGCAAGCTCGGCTCGAGCACCGTCGTGGCGATCGCCCAAGACCGGCGCGCCGGCCACACCACCCCGAGCGGCTACCGGCGCGCGCGTCACGCGATCGGCGTCGCATGCCGCCTCGGCGTTCCGGTCGTCACCTTCGTCGACACGCCCGGCGCGGATCCGTCCGAAGCCTCGGAGCGCGATGGGATCGCGCGCGAGATCGCGCTGACGCTCGACGCGCTGCTCGCTGCTCCCGTGCCCACCGTCGCGTGCGTCGTCGGCGAGGGGGGGAGCGGCGGTGCGCTCGCGTTCGCAGCGTGCGACCGCGTGCTGATCCAGACCAACGCGATCTTCTCGGTGATCGCACCCGAGGGCGCCGCGAGCATCCTGCGCCGCGACGACGTCGATGAGGTCGCACGCGACCTGCGAGTCACCGCGGCCGACCTGCTCGCGCTCGACCTCGCCGACGCGATCGTGCCCGAACCCGCCGATGGTGCGACCGCCGATCCCGACGCTGCTCGCGCGCTCGTGTGGCGCGCCGTCGCGCTCGCGCTCGGCGAAGCCGTCACCGAGGGAGCCCCGACGCCGCGGCGCCCGACGCGTTGGCGCGCGCACGGCAGGACGCTGTGAGTGCGCCTGCGCCACGCCGCAAGAAGCGCGTCCGGCCTGCCCGCAAGATCGTGCCGCGGGGCCAGATGGGGATCGGCTGGATCATCGGCCCGTTGGTGCTCGCCGCGATCATCGCGATCCTCGGCGTTGTGTTCCTTTTGAACACATAGCCCTGTTCCCGGCAAAGATCGCGGCACGCTGGGGTAAACTGGGTGCCGTGCGTCGCCGAGGCTCCCACAGAGATGTTCAATCGACGAGGCACCCCTCCCCCGTGATCCCTCCTTCCCGAACGTTGACATCATCCCTGCAGGAGGTACGGAAGGTGACGGAGTCGACCCCCGCGCGCGGAGCGATCGACCCGCGCGCCGTCGCACGCAACGTGTGGCGCGCGATGCGCCGCCCCGCGACCTACCCCGGCTATCTCAAGGAAGCGATCTGGGCGAGCGCGAACATCGCGCTGTATCCGGTCGGTTTGCTCTCCGACGCGCTCGAGGTCGCCGACGAGGTTCGCTTCGGTGACCGCTTCTCGTCGCAGGTTCCGCTCGCATACCTCGATCCGGAAGCGGCATCGACACCGATCGTGCTGCTGCACGGCTACTTCCACAACCGGTCGGCGTTCATGGTCATGCGCCGGCGCCTGAAGCGCCACGGATTCCGCAACGTCACCACGATGAACTACAACGTGATCGGTCACGACATCCCCGAGCTGGCCGAGCAGCTCTACGCCCACGTCGAGCAGGTCTGCGAGGCCGCCGGCGCGCACAAGGTGCATCTGATCGGCCATTCGCTCGGTGGGATCGTCGCGCGCTACTACATCCAGGCGATGGCCGGCTGGGACCGCGTGCACACCTGCATCACGCTGGGATCGCCCCACCAGGGCACCTATGCCGCGTTCATCGGCCGCGGCCGCGCGGCGCGGCAGCTGCGTCCCGGCTCGATCGTCATCGAGCAGCTCCGCGACACAGCCCGCCCGGTCCTGGTGCGCTTCATCTCGTTCTACTCGAACCTCGACGGCATGGTGCTGCCGCCGGGGAACGCCAAGATCGCGTCGCCCGAGCTGCACGCGCACAACATCCTGGTCAAAGACCTCGGGCACATGAGCCTGCTGGTCTCCAAGCCGCTGCTTCGCTCGATGGCGGAGATCCTGTCGACCATGGATGCGCCGGCGACCGTCGCGGATCTGCCCGACGCGACCGCCGCCTACCCAGGCTCATCGCCCTCGGGGCCCTCCGGCGCGCCTGTGTCATGGTGGCTCTCCCGGCCCCACGGCTCTTCTCGCTGCTTGCGGATCAGGCGGTCTTCGATCGGCTTGAGCACCAGCAGGGACAACAACGCGATCCCGACCGAGACGCCGACGCCGACCCAGAACCCGATCCCGGCCGCGAGCCCGGCTGCCGCGGCCACCCAGAGACCGGCGGCGGTCGTGAGGCCGCGCACCCGACCCCGGTACCGGATGATCGTGCCCGCACCGAGGAACCCGACCCCGACCACGACCTGCGACGCGACCCGCGTGATATCGGCACGAACGGCCGCTCCCTGGCCCGAGGATAGAGGGCCCGCCTCGGCCACGATGTCCTGAAACCCGTAGGCCGAGACCATGGCGAACAACGCCGCCCCGGTTGCGACAAGGATGTGCGTCCGCAACCCGGCCGGGCGGTCCCTCAGTTCGCGCTCGAGCCCCAGGATGCCGCCGGCGACCGCGGCCAGCACGAGGCGCAGCGCGACGGTGCCATCGTCGATCACGCGAGCGTCCCACCCTCCGCGGGATGGGCTTCACACCTCATGCGTCGGGGAGCCGCAGCCGCCAGCCCGGCATGATCAGGTCGGGCGAGCGGAACCGCACCCCATCTCCCATCCGTTTGTTGCGGTTGAGGCGCCATATCTCGGTCCAGCGCAGAGGGTCGCCAAGGTGACTCTTCGCGAGCAACCACAGCGAGTCACCCCGACTGATGACCACGATCGGTGGCAAGGCCGGAACCGCCGGGTCCACCTGTTGCTCGATCGAGGGCTCGGATCCGAGAGCGATCGGGCCGTCGCCGGTCACAGGCGCGTTGTCCCCCGCTCCCGCAGGCAGGTGGTCCCCCGCGCCCGCGGGCAGCAGCGCCGCGAGCAGCACGACGATGACGGCCGCCGCCCAGGCGAGGCGCCGGCTGAAGGGGTCTCGCCGCCGTGGCCGCGGGGCGGGGATGATCTCGGTCGTGACGACGACCGGAGGAATCAGGTCAGGCGGTTCGTCTTCGAGCTGCTCGAGCACCGCCGACACCAGCGGCGCGGTGATCACCAGCGCAGGCGCGACGATGGGAGGCGCCGGCATCGACGCGGACTCGGGGGCAGGAGGCGCGGACGCTTCGCCGGCCTCGACGGGTGCGAGCAGCGTGCGCACGACAGCCCGAGGCATCCTGGCGGGCATCGTTCGCTGCTCGATGCGCTCATCGGCTTCTGACACCAGCCGGGAGCCTGCCGTGCGCAGAGCGCGGCGGACGTCGACGGGCTCGCCCATCGCGCGCACCAGTTGCGCGACCCCGGCCTCGACCACCTTCCGTGCTTCCGGTGGTCGGACGCCGAGCACCACGGCGGTGTGCTCGATGCTCTGACCGAGGACGTAGTACAGGGTGAGCGCGGCGCGCTGGCGGTGACGCAGCGCGGCCAGGGCTGCGAGAACCCGCCACCACCGAGGCCCCTCCGCGGGGACGGTGGCCACGGGCTTGATCGCGGCGGCGTCTGCGCGCGCCTGCTCGTACGCGAGGCGCAGCGCGGTCTGGACCCCCTCGGGCGCGCGGCCGGCGCGGGTAGCGGCGCGCGCTGCGGTGCGCGCGCGCCCGGCAAGACCGGCGACCGACGGGTGGGACGGATCGTCGATCCGGCCGAGCAACACGGCCACGAAAGTCTCGACGGGTTCGAAGCTGCGAGCTAGCGGGCTCGCCTCGGGGCGCACAGAGGCTGCGTCGCCGCGCATGGTTCCCTCCTTGGGGATCCGACCGCGGGCAACCGCTTCGCTTCGCTTCTCCCAGACGTGCGCCCCTAGAGCGTTCTTACGGTAAGCCGGTGCCAGGCGAAGTCAAGCATCCCGGGCGTTCGGGGCGTTCCGGGCGCCGGGCTCAACCGCCCATCGGGCCGGCGTTCAGACCTTGCGCAGCGGCGCGTAGGCGAGCAGGAGACGCTTGGCTCCCTCGTCCTCGAAGTTGACCGTGGCTTCCACGTCGCTGCCGGACCCCGAGACCGCTAGCACGATCCCGCGCCCGAAGCGCTCGTGGAAGACCTCCTCACCCACGACCACGCTGAGTGACGGTCCCGGCCCGGCCTTGCCTCGGACGACGGCCTGCTGTCCAGGCTTGTCGCCGTCACCGTTCGTGGTCATCATGAGCTGCTCGGGGATCTCGCCCAGGAAGCGCGACGGCGGGTTGTAGTTGGTCGAGCCCCACAGGGTCCGGCACCAGGCATGGGTCAGGTAGAGCTGCCGTTTCGCCCGGGTGAGGCCGACGTAACACAGGCGGCGTTCCTCTTCGAGCTGCTCGGGGTCGGTCATCGACCGGATGTGCGGGAAGACCCCCTCCTCGAGCCCGGCCATGAACACCACCGGATACTCGAGGCCCTTCGCGTTGTGCAGGGTCATGAGGGTGACCCGTCCGTCCTCATCGGTGATCTCGTCGGCCTCCGACACCAGGGAGACCTGCTCGAGGAACCCGCGCGCCCCACCTTCGGGGTTGTCTTCGGCGTAGGCGCGCGCGACCCCGATCAGCTCGCCGAGGTTCTCGACCCGGCCCTGGGATTCGATCGTTCGCTCGGCCTCCAGCTCGGCCAGGTAGCCCGAGGCTTCCATCGCCTCCGCCAGAACGTCGGCCGGGTCGGCGGCGCGCTCCGACATCTCGCGGAGTCGGCGCATCAGCGAGCCGAACTCGCCGACCGCGCTGCGCGCTCGCGCGGCCAGCCCGGTCTCGTCCACCCGGTCCACGGCGTCGGACAGGCTGATCCCCTGCCCGCGCGCGAACCCCTCGAGGTCGGCGACCGTGCGATCCCCGATCCCGCGCTTGGGCGTGTTGATGACGCGTTTGAGGGAGACCTCATCGGTCGGGTTCACGCTGAGCCGCAGGTAGGCGAGCGCGTCCTTGACCTCCTTGCGGTCGTAGAACTTCAGCGAGCCGATGATGCGGTAGGGGACCGCGTAGCGGGTGAAGACCTCTTCCAGCGCGCGCGACTGCGCGTTGGTGCGGTAGAAGACCGCGATATCGCCGTAGGTGAGCTCCTTCTCCTCGCGGAGGCGCTCCGCCTCGCGCGCGACGAACATCGCCTCGTCGGATTCATTCTCGCCCTGGAACCGCAGGATCGGGTCGCCGGCCCCGGCGTCTGTCCACAGGTTCTTCGGCTTGCGCATCCGATTGCGGGCGATCACTTGGTTGGCCGCCGTCAGGATCGTCTGGGTCGAGCGGTAGTTCTGCTCGAGCACGATCACGCGCGCGTCGGTGAAGGTTTCCTCGAACCGCAGCACGTTGCGGAAGTCGGCGCCGCGGAACGCGTAGACCGACTGGTCGACGTCGCCGACCACGCAGATATTCCGATCCCGCCGGGCGAGCAGCTGCGCCAGCTCGAACTGGGCCTGATTGGTGTCCTGGAACTCGTCGATCATCAGGTGCCGGAACCGGTCCTGATAGGCCGCGAGCACGTCGGGGAACAGCCGGAACAGGTGGACAACGTTGAGGATCAGGTCGTCGAAATCCATCGCGTTCGCGCGGCGCAGCCGTGCCTGGTATTCGCGGTAGACCTCGGCGATCGTCTTGTCGTAGAAGTTCGACGCGTTCGACGCGTAGGTGTCCTCGTCGAGCATCTCGTCCTTCGCACGCCCGATCGCCGTTGCCACGCCCCTCGGCGCGAACCGCTTCGTATCCACGTCCAGATCGCGGATGCAGTAGCCGATCAGCCGTTCGGAGTCGGAGGCGTCGTAGATCGTGAAGCGGTCCGTGTAGCCGAGGCGTTTGGCTTCGCGGCGCAGCAGACGCGCGCAAGCCGAGTGGAACGTCATCACCCACATCGCCCGTCCGAGCCGCTGTCCGAGCAGCTCTCCCACCCGATCCCGCATCTCGCCTGCCGCCTTGTTCGTGAAGGTGATCGCGAGGATCTGGAACGGGCTCACATCGCGCTGCTTGATGAGGTACGCGATCCGATGGGTCAGCACGCGCGTCTTGCCGGAGCCGGCGCCGGCGACGATCAGCAGAGGGCCATCGCCGTGCTCGACAGCCTCGCGCTGCACGGGATTCAATCCTTCGAGCAGCGCCCGGCCGGGCTCCAGGCGCGCGCCAGGGTCAGCGTGTGTGCGCGCGCCAGCATCGGCCGGGAAGAGAGTGTCGGTCACCCGGCCATTATGGCCGAGGCCCGTGACCCTCGCTCAGTCGCGTACCGGTTGGAGGCCGTAGCGTTCCATGCCCGCGACGAAAGTCATGATCTTGGTCACCCCGAGCGCGCGCATGAGCGTGATGCTCGTGGCATCCACGTACGACAAGGGATCCTTGACGCCCGTGCCGAGGATCCCGAACGCCTCCGCTTGCATCGCCTGCGTGACCGGAAGGATCTTGAGCTGGTGTGATGAGCTGATCACGCCGAGCAGCCAGCGCGCAGCCATCGCGCCAACGCGAGGAGCCAAGAAGTCCCAGAGCCGGCCAAACACCAGGTGCGTGCTGACCCACAGCTCGTTCCCGACCCCGAACGCGAGCAGCTCCACCGCCTCATCGTGGTAGGGATCTCGCTCGTTGACCAACGCGATCAGGTACGAGGAGTCGATGAAAATCACGGAAGCGATGGGTAGAACGAGGCGAGATCGACCGGATCAGTGGGCTCGAACGCGACCGAGCCGCAGACCGCATCGATGGGATCTTCATGGGATGGAAGCGGCTCGGGGAGGTGCGAGCGCAACACCCACCGGATCAACGCCGACTTGGTGAGGTTCTCACGCTGCGCCCACCGGGCTAACGCGAAATCGAGATCCGTGTCGATCATCACGTGGATCCGCCGCGCGCGCCGTGGCCGGCGTTCGCGTCCTATCTGACGCATGATCTTGAACAGTGGTGAGTCCGGCGAGATGCCATCGCGCACAACCATTCGTTCCCTCCCCGAGGAAGTGTTCGTGTCGGGAAGTGTGTGCGTGTGCGGCTCGAGCGGCACACGCACACACTCTTGGAACGAGGATGAGGCCCAGGAGGACGCAGTTCAAGTCCCAGCGACCGGATCGCGGCGAACTGCTCGATCATGCGTGCGTGCGCGCGAACAAACGCGACGGGTTCGGCCGGTTACTCCCACTCGATGGTGCCGGGGGGCTTCGACGTGATGTCGTAGGCGACCCGGTTCACGCCGGGAACCTCGGCCACGATCCTCGATGCGATCTTCTCGAGCAGCTCGTAGGGCAACCTCGCCCAGTCGGCGGTCATGGCGTCCTCGGAGGTCACCGCGCGCACGATCACCGGCCGCTCGTAGGACCGCTCGTCGCCCATCACGCCGACGGTCCGTAGGTCGGGCAGTATCGCGAACGACTGCCACAGCTCATGGTAGAGCCCAGCCTTGCGTACCTCGTCGAGCACCACGGCATCGGCCTGCCGCAGCACGAAGAGCTTCTCGGCGGTCACTTCACCGATGATCCGGATCGCGAGTCCCGGCCCGGGGAACGGCTGGCGCCACGTGATCTCCTCGGGCAGCCCCAGCTCCGCGCCGATGGCGCGCACCTCGTCCTTGAACAGGTTGCGCAACGGCTCGACCAGCTCGAACTTCATGTCCTCGGGCAGGCCGCCGACGTTGTGGTGGCTCTTGATCTTCGCGGCGTCGCGCGTACCCGACTCGATGATGTCGGGATACAGCGTCCCTTGCACCAGGAAGCGCGCGTCGGACAGCTCGCTGCGCGCGATCTCCTCGAAGACGCGGATGAACTCCTCGCCGATAGCACGCCGCTTCGTCTCGGGATCGCTGACCCCGGCCAGACGCGTCAGGAACCGGTCCTGCGCCTTCACGTGGATCAGGTTGATGTTGAACGCGCGCCGGAACGTCTCCTCGACCTGCTCGGCCTCGCCGGCACGCAGCAAGCCGTGGTCCACGAACACGCACGTCAGCCTGTCCCCGACGGCCTTGTGCACCAAGACCGCCGCAACCGAGGAGTCCACGCCACCGGACAGTCCGCAGATGATCTGCTCGTCGCCGACACGCGACTTCACCTCGGTGACGGCCTCCTCGATGATCGAGACGTGCGTCCAAGTCGGCCGGGCATCGCAGGCGTGATACAGGAAGTTCTTGAGCAGCTCGAGTCCCTTCGGCGTGTGTGCGACTTCAGGGTGGAACTGAACCCCGTACAGCCCTCTCGCCGGATCCTCGAATGCCGCAACCGGCGAGGATGGCGTCCGCGCGACCACCCGGAACCCGTCGGGCGCGCGGACCACGGTGTCGCCGTGGCTCATCCAGACGGTCTGCTCCTCGGGCATCCCCTCGAACAGACGACTGGACGCCTCCACGTGCAGCGAGGTCTTGCCATACTCGCGGTCACCGGTGCGGGCGACCTCTCCCCCGAGCACCTGCGCCATCCCCTGCTGCCCGTAACAGATCCCGAGCACGGGGATGCCGAGGTCGAAGAAACCGGCGTTCACCGCGGGAGCACCGGGTGCGTACACAGAAGCAGGTCCTCCGGACAGGATCAGGCCGCGCGGTCGCCGGCGGCGGACCTCGTCCAGCGCGACATCATGCGGCAGGATCTCGGAGTAGACCTTGCACTCCCGGACACGTCGCGCGATCAACTGCGCGTACTGCGCCCCGAAGTCGATGACGAGGACGGTATCGAAGGAAGAGGCGTCCATGGGCGAAGGATACCAGGGGCCGTCCGCCCCTCGGCCTCACGCGCCGCTCGCCTGGCCCCCATCACCGAAGGATCTGGGCATGAGCGACCGTCCCGGCTCGGCTGCGGCGCCCTGCGGCGCAGCGGGAAGGGCCACCGAGAAAGTGCTCCCCTCGGCGGGCGCGCTGTCGAGGGTGATGGTTCCCCCCATCGCGTCCACGAGTTTCTTGACGATGAACAGCCCGAGCCCGGCGCCGCCCGTTTCCATCCGCATCGGATCCTCGAGCCGCGTGAACTTCTCGAAGATGGTGCCGTGCTCCTTCTCGGGGATACCACGCCCCTCGTCGCGGACCCGGATGAGGATGCTCGGACCTTCCCGCTCGATCGAGACGTGGACGGGACTGCCCTCCTCGGAGAACTTGACGGCGTTCGAGACTAGGTGTGCGATGATCTGCTCGATCCGCAGCGGGTCTCCCATCGCGACCGTTCCGTCCGACGCGTCGAGATGGAATTCGCGAAGCGGGTTCGACGAATCGAAGGGCCGGATGGCCTTGCGCGCGACGTTCGCCATGTCAACCGCCTGGCGACCAACCTCGGGGAGACGCCGCTCGCTCGAATCCCCGATGCGCGACGCGAGCAAGAGGTCCTCGACCAGCCTGGCCATGTGGTCGCTGCGGTCGACGATCGACTGAAGCGCCTCACGCCGCCGCTCCAGCGGGATCTCGTCCATCCGCCGCAGCAGCAGCGTCGCGTACCCTTTTATGGGCGTCAGTGGCGTCCGCAGCTCGTGTGACACGGTGGAAACGAAATCGTCCTTCAGCCGCTCGACCTCCCGCTGACGCGTGATATCGGCCGCGACGAGCACGTCGAAGGACAAGCGCCCCCGATCGTCGAAGCCCGGCCCGTGCTGCACTCGCAACCATCGAGCCGTGCCATCCGGGGCGATGACCTGCAGCTCGAGGGGATCGGTCGTCGCCGAGACGTCCAGGGACACCGCGCGCCCGTAGACGTCCTGGCCGCGGAGCAGGAACGGCAGCGCCTTGCCCTTGGCTTCCAGCGCGCTGATCCCCGTGATCCGCTCCATCGACGGGCTCCACAACAGCACCGTGCCATCCCCGGATGCGAGCACGATCCCCTCGCTGGAATGCTCGAGGATGCGGCTCAGCTTGGTGGTCTCCTCCTCCATCAGGCGCGAGAACTCTTTCTGCTTGACCCAACCCCGGAACGACAGGTGCAAAGCGATCGCCGGCGCAAGCACCGCGGGGAGTAGCAACGGCCTGGTCAGCCACAAAGTCACGGCCACCATGCCGACCGCGGCGTTTCCCAGGCCCATCGCGATCGAGATCGGCGCCTCGCGCCCGAAGACGCGCGCCATCCGCTGATCGGTAGTGGCGGCGATGATCGCGGAGATGGTCAGCAAGTTGCTGAGCGTGAAGACCACCATGCCGGCGGCGATAGATACCAAGCCGGCCGTCGTCGAGAAGTCATTCTCTCCGACCGCGTGGTACAGCGCGATCGCGGGCACCACCCCGAGCGCGTACTGCCCGAGGTTGAACGCGAACTTGACCAGCGGTCGTCGCTGGATCAGCAGCGCGAGGGCGAGACCCCCGACGGACACCAGGGCCGCGTATGCGGGCGGCAGCAAGACGATGTCGGCGACGACGGCGAGCTCGAACAGCGTGAGCAGCTCACCGGATTCGCCGTGGGTCACTCGGATCGCGACGAGCTCGGCGACTGTGGTGATACCGAGCAGGATCAGCGCCGTGCGAAGAACGTCTGCGTCAGCGGTTGGCGGGAAGACCAGGGAGACGGCAGCCAACGCAACGGCCCCCCCAACGGTGATCACACCGATCAGGAGGGGCGTGCGGTCGTTCCATCTCCCCCGGCCCATCGCTCATCAACCCCAGCCGGCGTCGGCCCATTGCCGGCCCAGCCACTGGCGAGCCGACCACTGACGAGCCGACCACTGACGAGCCGTCCATTCGTCCGCGCTCCACTGACGAGCCGACCACTGACGAGCCGACCACTGACGAGCCGACCACTGACGAGCCGACCATTGACGAGCCGACCACTGACGAGCCGACCACTGGCGAGCCGACCACTGACGCGCGGTCCACTCATCGTCGCTCCACTGACGAGCCGACCACTGGCGAGCGGCCCACTCGTCGTCGCTCCACTGGCGAGCCGACCACTGACGCGCCGTCCATTGGCGGGCAGCCCACTGACGCGCGGTCCACTGGCGTGCCGCCCAGCGCTCGTCGCTCCACTGGCGAGCCGACCATTGGCGAGCAGCCCACTGACGAGCCGCCCACTGGCGCGCGGCCCACTGGCGCGCGGCCCACTGGCGCGCGCCCCAGACATCTTCGGTCCACTGGCGAGCGGCCCACTGACGCGCAGCCCACTGGCGGGCGTTCCATTCGTCGGCGTCCCAGCGACGCGCGTCCCAGCCCTGGCCGTTGCCCTGGCCGTTACCCTGACCGTTCCCAGGGCCGCGTCCCGGGAACATGTCGTCGTCACCCAGGTCGGGAGCATCGGGAAGCTCGGGCAGATCTCCATCGAACCCAGCGGCCGCGGCGGCCTCGACGACGCCGGCGCCCATCGAGGCAGCGTCACCGTCCGCGATCCCGGTCGCCGTCGCCATCAGCAGGGCCTTGACCTCGTCGGGGTTCAGCTCCGGTCTGGCCGACAGCAGCAGGGCCGCCGCGCCGGCCGTGACGGCCGCCGACATCGAGGTACCCGATCCCTTGAAGTATGCGTCCTCGACGCGCGCCGACGCGTTCTCGGCGTCCACGGTCGAGCCGGGAGCGCGCAGCGAGACCAAGTGCTCGCCCGGTGCCGCGAGGTCGGGCTTCGGGTCGCCCCAACGGGTGGGGCCACGACCCGAGAACTCCGAAACCAGGTCGTCGTCCACCTCGGGCGTGCCCATGTCGTCGACCGAGCCGGCGGTCAGCAGCATCGGGTCCTCGCCCGGCGAAGTGATGGTCACTTCGTCGGGTCCGTCGTTGCCCGCAGGCACGACCACGACGACCCCATGCGACCACACCGTGCGCAATGCCCAGGACAGCGGATCCAGGTCCGGCGGTAGCGGCGACTGCGAATCGATCGCGAGAAGCATCACGCGGACGTCGTAGAGCTCCGCGGCCATGTCGACGAGCTGCACCCCTGCGAGCACCTGCCCCAAGCTGGTCGAGCCGTCTGCGCCGGCCACCTTGATCGAGACAAGCTCGGCGCCGGGAGCGACGCCGACGTATCGCCCGTCGGACGCGGCGCCCGTACCCGCGATCAGACCGGCTTGGAAGGTCCCGTGCCCATAAGTATCCGTCGCGTCGTCTTCACGCGTCACGTTCGCCGAGGCCACCACGCGCCCGGCGAGGTCGGGAACGTCGGCGACTCCGGTGTCGACCAGCGCGACCCTGACGCCTTCACCTGTGATCCCGCCGGCCCACAGGGCCGTCGCGCCGACCTCATGCGGGTACGCGGTGACAAGCGAGCCGCCGTAGGACTCGGACAGCAGCCCCATCGGACGGTCGGGGACGACGTAAGCGATGCGCGAGAGCTGCTCGAGACGGTTTTCGGGAACGCGCGCATCCACACCGCCGACGATCGGCAGCGAGCGCTCGACCGATCCGCCGACGCGCTCTGTCATCTCGGCGGCCGAACCGGCGTCGGCCCCGATGACGATCACGTCGACGAGGCGCCCGACGGCCTCAACCGCGGGAGCTGTCGTCAGCGCGAGCAGGAAGGCGACGACAACCGCAGTAACCGTCCTGGCCTTGCCGTCTCGATGCAGTGTCATGTTCACGCCGGAACCCCCGCAAGCAGGTTGCCAACCACGGCCAGCAGATCCTCGGTATCGAATGGCTTGTTCATGTAGTAGTCGCAGCCTCCGCTCCAGCCCTTCCACGTCGACGACGGATCGTCAAGCGCAGTCAGCATGAGAACTGGGATGTAGCGCGTCCGCTCGTCGTTCCGCATCGTCTTCAGGACCTCGAAGCCGTCCATGCGTGGCATCATCACGTCCAGGATCACCAGCTCGGGCGTCATCCGTTCGAGCGCAGCGATCAGGGCCCTGCCGTCGGACAGGCTCAGCACCTCGTACCCTTCCAATTCGAGGGTGTCGTGGATCAGGGTTCGGGTCGGGGCGTTGTCGTCGACTACGAAGATACGGGGCCTGGACACTGGTTCTCCCTTCGATCCTCACGAAGTAGCGCGGTGCAACGCCGGCCTCAGCGCTCCCAGTGGATATCGACGGAGACGGGACGAACCTGGATGGAAAGTGGTGCTATTTGTGCAACCCGGAAGGACTAGAAGCTCCGATCCGCGCAGGTCAAGTCGTCCGGAGCAGTTCCAGATCGTCACGATCGAAACGATCGAAATCGTCGGGAGGGCCGCCGCTGAGGAGCGAGGCGACCGATATGTCCTCGACCGCCCAATACATCACGGAGTCTCGGTACCGCGAATGGTGCGGGTTCTGAGGATCCTCGTGGTCGGAACGGCTCTGGTAGCCGATGTTCAACAACGCGAGCAGGTGTCCCGCCTCGTGGACCACCACCGCCCGCTCGATGGCGCCGGGTTGGACCAACGTGCTCGCGGCGCTGCGGATCCGGTCGATGAAGATCGCCGCGGCGGAAGCCCGGTACGCAACCCCAAGCGCCCCCTCCTCGTCGGCGAGCTCGCCGTTGAGGTAGAGCAGATACATCGTCGCGGTCGCCCCCGATGACCGATGGTCGCGGTGCTCACGCTCGAGGGCCTCGATGTCCTCGAACGAGTAGCGCGAGCGCGTGGGGGAGATCTCGTCGCTGCGCACCACGCTGACGCCGTCCGGTTTGCGCGCTTCGCGCCTCAAGACCTGGGCGAGGTGGTCGAGCGCGGCGGGGCTGGGCGCGCGCCCGGCAACGTAGTCGACCTCGACGATCAGCCGGGTCGCCGGGGAAGCCTTCAGGTACGCCCGAGCCATCGCGCCGACCCCGCCCGCATCCACATAGGCGGGCGCGTTGGGTCCCGAGGGCACGACGGTCGTCGTGGGCGTCGAGGGACCATCCCCGGGGCGGGACGCACGGGCGCCGGGCGAGCTGCTCGAACCGGGACCTCCGGGTGCGGTGGCGGGAACCTCGTCACCTGGGAGCAAGCTCTCGTCGCCGGTGTTGCCGGGCGGCGCGGCCGGCGAGCACGACACGAAGACGAACGCAGCGGCGATCGCCGCGAGGAGGATCGATCGGGCCGGGGGGTTTCTCACCCCATGCCGACGCCCTGCGCGCGCTGGTAGCTCTTGCCCTCGGACAGGAACGAGGGCGAGACAGTCACCTCGACGCGCTGGAACTCGCGCAGGGTCTGATAGCCGCAGGTCGCCATTGACTCCCGCAGGGCACCGAACAGGTTCATGGTGCCGTCTGTGCGATCGGTCGGACCGAGCAGGATCTCTTTGAGCGTCCCGACCACCTGGGTCTTGACCCGAGTGCCCCGCGGCAGATCCGGGTGAGGGGTCGCCATCCCCCAGTGGTAGCCGCGACCGGGCGCCTCGAACGCGCGCGTGAGCGGAGAGCCGATCATCACGGCATCGGCACCGCAGGCGATCGCCTTGGCCACATCGCCACCGGTGCGCATCCCCCCGTCGGCGATGACGTGCACGTAGCGGCCGGTCTCCTGCAGATGGCGCATACGCGCTCCGGCCGCATCCGCGATCGCGGTCGCCTGCGGCACCCCGATGCCGAGCACGCCGCGGCTGGTGCACGCCGCGCCGGGACCGACGCCGACGAGCACGCCGACCGCGCCGGTGCGCATCAGGTGCAGGGCGGTCTCGTACGAGGCGCAGCCGCCGACGATCACGGGGATTTCGTAAGTGGCGATGAACTCTTTCAGGTTCAGGGGTTGGGTCAGGGTCGAGACGTGCTCGGCCGAGACGACGGTACCCTGGATCACCAGGATGTCCAGCTCGGCCTCCAGCGCGACCTTGTGGAAGGTCGGGACCCGCTGGGGGGTCAGCGAGGCGGCGGCGGTGACACCCGCCTCCTTGATCTGACGGATGCGCTCGCCGATCAGCTCTTCCTTGATCGGCGCGGCGTAGAACTCCTGCATCCGCTTAGTCGCCTCGCCGTCCGTCAACGTGGCGATCTCCTCGTAGAGCGGCTCGGGGTCCTCGTAGCGACCCCACAAGCCCTCGAGGTTCAACACCGCCAGCCCGCCGAGCTTGCCTATCTCGATCGCCGACCTGGGGGAAACGACCGCGTCCATCGCCGACGCGAGGAGCGGGATCTCGAACCGAAACGCGTCGATCTCCCACGAGATGTCGACATCATCGCGATCGCGCGTCCGGCGGGAGGGCACGATGGATATCTCATCGAACCCGTACGCCCGACGACCTGCTTTGCCGATCCCGATCTCTACTTCCGCCATCCCCGTCCTCCTGGGCCGTCCCTTTCATCAAGGGTAGCCGACGGGTCCGACCGATGCCGCCGGCGTTGTGTGGAAAAGCATCAGGGGCGGCGCCCGCCGCCCCTGGAAGCCTTACCGTGCCGCGCTACTTGATGATCGCGAGCACGTCCCGCGCGGTCAGGATCAGGTAGTCCTCGCCACCGACCTTGACCTCGGTGCCGCCGTACTTGGAGTAGATGACGCGGTCACCCTTCTTGACGTCCGTGGGGACGCGCGTGCCGTCCTCGAACCGGCCCGGCCCGACGGCCACGACCTCGCCCTCCTGGGGCTTCTCCTTCGCCGTGTCGGGGATGATGATTCCGCTGGGGGTCTTCTGCGTCTCTTCCTCCAGCGGCTTGACGACGATACGGTCCTCGAGCGGCTCGAGGCTGAACCCCTTCGCCATCTGCCAATCCCTCCCTGAAGTTGGTAGGCAGCAGGCTCTTGGCCTGCATGATCTCTGGTTAGCACTCGGACGACCCGAGTGCTAAGCGGCAATATAGGCCGGCCCTCGCCGGGTCGTCAAGCCGAGGTGCCCCGGGTGCAGCCGCAGCCAACCGCGCGTGGAGGTGCCTGCGATCGTCGCGTTCCGCACGATCCGCCCGCCCTTGGGACAGCTGTCCAGAGTCGTGTGCGTGTGCAACCGGAGGTGCACACGCACACGATCGGCCACACCGATGTGCCCGCCACGGCGACGGGATGGACTCGATCGCGCCCCCCGGGACCCCAGCCCAGACCCAGGCTCCCGACGCCCGGGATCAGCCGAGTGACCGGCTCGGATCCGCCCCGACATCCAGAGGGGTCCGCTCCCCCCGCTCGAGGCGCCGGATCCCGGCCGCCGCGATCATCGCGCCGTTGTCCGTGCACAGCGCCGGCTCCGGGATGACGACGCGGAGACCGCGCTGATCGCCCGCCTCGTGCATCAGCGCGCGCAGCCGCGAGTTCGCGGCGACTCCGCCGCCGACCACGACCTGCTCGATGCCGGTCTGCTCGACCGCGCGCAGGATCTTGGCGACCTGAACGTCCAAGATCGCCTCCTGCACCGACGCGGCGAGGTCGGAGACGTCGAACGCCTCACCGAGAGCCTCGCGCTCGCGGATCCAGCGGATCACCGCGGTCTTCAGGCCCGAGAACGAGAAGTCCAGGTTCGGCTCGGCCAGCATCGCGCGGGGGAATCGATACGCGGCGGGATCGCCGTCGCGCGCGAGCAGGTCGATCGCCGGCCCGCCGGGGAACCCGAGTCCGATGAAGCGCGCGATCTTGTCGAAGGCTTCGCCGGCCGCGTCGTCGATGGTCTGGCCGATGATCTCGAACCGGCCGTGCTCGGGCATCACCGCGAGCATGGTGTGCCCGCCGGAGACGATCAGCGCCAGCACCGGCGGCTCGAGCGATCGATCGGCCAGGAACGCGGACTCGATATGGCCTTCCAGGTGGTTCACCCCGATCATGGGGATGCTCAGCGTCGCCGCCGTCGCCTTCGCTGCCGCGAGCCCCACCAGCAAGCACCCGACCAGGCCCGGCCCGATCGTGACCGCGACCGCCTCGAGGTCCTTGCGGGTCACCTTCGCTTCCTCGAGCGCGTGCTCGATCGCCGGCGTGATCGTCATCACGTGCGCGCGCGAGGCCAGCTCGGGCACGACCCCGCCGAAACGCGCGTGTACGTCGATCTGGGAGCTGATGATGCTCGATCGAACGGTCTGATCGTCGAGCACCGCCACGCCGGTCTCATCGCAAGACGTTTCGATCCCCAGGACGAGCATCAGCCGCCCACCGTGGAGCGGACCTTCGCCAGGCGGGCGTCCATCTCGGTGGTGCGGCAGTCCTCGATCCACATCACCAGCGCGTCCTCGCCGGTCTCGGCGTAGTAGTTCTTGCGTATCCCGACGGGGCGGAACCCGAACAACGCGTACAGCCGCTGCGCCGCCCAGTTCGCCACCCGCACCTCCAGCGCGATCGTCCGGGCGCCGCGCGCGCGCGCCTCCTCGACCAGGTTGAGCATCAAACGGCTTCCGACCCCACCGTGCTGATACGCAGGATCGACCGCGATGGTAGTGATGTGTCCCTCGTCGTCGTGCACCATCAAGCCGCCGTACCCGATCACGTCCTTGTCGTGCTGAACGACGACGTAATGCCGCGACTTACGCTGCCCGATCTCGGAGAAGAACAGCGCCGCGCTCCACGGCCGCGGATAGACCTCCCGCTCGATCGCGAGTACTTCGCGGACGTGCCGCCGCCGCATCGGCACGATCTCGATCGCCAGCGGGACCTGCGGGGGATCGCTCGGCGCCCTCATCCCGCCTCCCGCGCGCGCTTGGGGATCTTCACGCGGTTGGGCCGCTCGATCATGACACCCCGCTGCTCCCACTTGATCTCTGCGTCGGAGCGGCGCACGTACAGCGGCTCGAGCTGCTCGGGCGAGACGAAATCCTCCCGTTCGATCCGTGGGATCGCCAGCTCGACCAGCACCTCGGCCGACGGGTGCTGCCGCACCGGCGACGCGAACTCTATCTCCTCGACGCCGCTGAATACCTCCTGGTACGCGGGCGCGCCGTCGCCGACGAGCAGCGCGTGCTCACGCCGCGCCACGACTTCGGCCACCACGTCCTCCGGCGCCATCGACGTGTAGTCGCTCTCGCGCTCGACCCCGCCGTGCACAGCGCGGTAGAAGGCCGCGAACACCTCGCCGCGCTTGGCGTCGATGCAGGGCACGATCAGCTTGGGGGAGTAGCACACACCGAAAGCCAGCAGGTCCAGGCTCGCAACACCGATCAGCGGGATGGTCAGCGTCTGCGCGATCGTCTTCGCGGTCGCGATGCCGACGCGCATGCCGGTGAACAGGCCGGGCCCGACGTCCACGGCGACGGCACCGAGGTGCTCGAGCTGCACGCCGGTCTCTTCGCATAGCGCCGTGATCGCCGGCATCAAGAACTCGACGTGGCCGCGTCCCTGCGCCGTGGATCGGCCGGCGATGGTCCCTTCTCTCGCGCCCAGGGCGACCGAGGACATCCGCGTGGCCGTCTCGATGCCAAGCACGATCACCGGCCGGCCTCCTCGAGCACGTCGATGGCATCCAGCCGGTCCGCCCAGCCGTCGAGGCCGCGCAGCACGATCGAGCGCCGCTCGTCCGCCGCGACCGTGATCTCGACCTCAAGCCGCTCGGGCGGCAACGCGACGTCCACCGCGTCGCCCCACTCGATGAACAGAACGTAGTCGGGCGAGAACACCTCCTCGTAGCCGAGGTCGATCAGCTCTTGGATCGAGTTCAAGCGGTACACGTCGACGTGGAGCACGTCCAGGTCGCCCGCGTACTTGCGCGCCAGCACGAACGAGGGGCTGGTCACGCGCGCGGTCACGCCGAGCGCCGCGGCGGCGCCCTGCACGAACGCCGTCTTGCCCGCGCCCAGGTCGCCCGATAGCGCGACCACGTCGCCGGGCCGCAGCGCGCGCGCGACCAGGGCCGCGATCGCCCGGGTCTGCTCGGCGCCGGCCGAGGTCAGGTGCAGCTCTCGTGCGGGCATGCCGTCACTCTAGAACGCGCAGCGCGCCCCAGCACAGCCGCGGGCCAGACCGAGTCAGAACAGGCCGAGCTGCTCGGCATCGGGGTCGGGCGGCGATCCCCTGACCTCTTCGAGCAGCTTCGCGAGCAGCCGGAAGTCGTCCTCCATCTGGCTCATCGCCGCCGACTGCCGCCCACCGTGCAGGATCGCGGCCGGATGGAACGTCGGGATCAGAACCCGTCCCCGATAGCTGAAGCGTTGCCCGCGCACGCGTGAGATGCCAACCTGCTTGCCCAGCAAGAACCGGGTCGCGAAGTTGCCGAGCGAGCAGATCACCTTCGGGTCCACGAGGTCGATCTGCTCGAGCAGCCACGGCGTGCACGCCTCGATCTCGTCGGGCTGCGGGTCCCGGTTCCCCGGGGGGCGGCATTTGAGCACGTTGCACACGTAGACCTGCTCGCGGGCCAGGCCGATGCTTTCCAGCAGCCCGTTGAGCAGCCCCCCGGCCGCGCCCACGAACGGGAGGCCTTGCCGGTCCTCGTGGAATCCCGGCGCCTCGCCGATGAACATCAGGTCGGCATTCGGATGACCCGATGCGTACACGACCTGCGTGCGCCCCTGCGCGAGCGCGCACCGCGTGCACGTCGCAGCCTCGCGCGCTGCCTCGTCGAGCGTGCGCGTCATCTCTCCCCCCTCACCGGGTGCCTCTCGCAGGCACCCCGTCGGCATCGGTCGCTGCTCGCACCCCGCGCCGCACCGCATCCGCGAGCGCGTCGGCGGCGAGCCGCCCTACCAGCTCAACCGGGGAAGGAAGCGTTCGCGTCGAGACCGCGAACACGGCGTCACCGTCGAACATCGTATGCACTGGGACGATCGCGCGCGCAAGGCCGGTCCCGGCCATGTGCGCGAGCCGGTACAGCTCTTCCTTGGTCAGGTCGGCGTTGGTCGCCACGCAGGCGGTGGTGGTCGAGGTGACGTTCTGATCGGGCCGGCCGAACAGCGCCGGGTCGTAGACCGGCTCGGCGCGCGCCCCGGCGATGATCGTCCCATCGGCGTCGATCACGTCGCCGACGGCGTTGCACACGGCGAGCGCCCCCACCACGACCTCACCGAAGCCGCGCGAGGCACTGCCGAGGCCGCCGCGGCTCATGTGCTCGAACCCGGCGGACTTGCCGCAGGTGGCGCCCATGGCGGCGCCGACGCTTCCCTCGCGCCGCTCGTCGTTCGAGGCGGCTTCGCACGCAGCCTCGCCCTGCTCGGGCCCCGGCCGCACCGACGGGTCTCCGATCAGGAAGTCGTAGATCGAGGCGGCCGGCACGATCGGCACCGGGCCGAACGGTGTCGGCCAGCCGATGCCCTGCTGCTCGAGCCAGCGCATCACCCCGTAGGCTGCCGACAACCCGAACGCCGACCCGCCGGTGAGCGCGATCGCGTGCACCTCTTGCACGCGCGTGCCCGGCCGCAGCACGTCGGTCTCGTGCGTCGCCGGCGCCCCGCCCAGGATCGCGACCGAGCCGCGCGCGCCCGGCGGCAGCAGCACCACCGTGCAGCCGGTCAGCGCGACCGGATCGTCCCAGTGACCGACGCGGACGCCGGGCACGTCGACGATCACGACGGGATGACCCGGCTGATGAATCGGCGCAGATGATCGGTGACCTGCTCATGCTGCTCGAGCATCGGCATGTGCCCGGCGCCGGGCAGCACGACCAGGTTCCCGTCGGGCAGCACACGCGCGATGCGCTGCGCGGCATGCGGCGGTGTGAGCCGGTCGTGCATCCCGACCATCACCAGCACCGGCACTTCCAGCGACGCCACGACCTCGGTGACATCCAGCGCGGCCATGGCCGGAATCAGGTTCAGCCAGGTCTCGGTCGGCGTCTCGGCGAGCAGCTCGTGCACGAAGTCCACCTGTCGCGGTGACGGGCGCGGCGCGAACCCCATCACGCGCGTCCCCAGGTACTGCAGGTCCGGCGCGCGGTGGCGGAGCCGATCCACGTGATCGCCGCGTCCGGCGAGCGCGCGCATCGCCGCTTCCTGCAGACCCTGCATCGTCGCCTCGATGCGACGGGCGAAGCCGGGCAGCATCCCGCCCATCACGTCGGCCGAGGTGGTGTCGATCAGCACCAACCCGCGCACACGCTTGGCCATCTCGTCCGGGAACAGCTGCGCGTAACGCAGCAGAGTCATCCCACCCATCGAGTGACCGACCAGCACGACATGCTCGTCGCGCGCGCATCCACGCACGACCACGTCGAGATCGCGCGCGAGCGCGTCGAGGCTCCACCCGTCTTCGGGCGGCATCCCGCTGCGCCCGTGGCCGCGCTGGTCGTACAGCACCATGCGCGCGTGTGCCGACAGGTCCTTCATCTGGTGGTGCCACGACGTCAGCGCGAGCGAGAACCCGTGGACCATGAGCACGGTCGGGCCGGTGCCGATCTCCTCGACGTGCAGCTTGGTCCCGTCGAACGAGGCGAGCGGTCCGAGCGGCTTGCCGGCCAGCAGGCCGTAGGGCTCGTCGCCGAACGCGTCGGCGCGCGCGCGATCGCGCTTGACCCACGCCTTCTCGGCCGCGACTGTCGCCGCAACCGCCGCGCCGACGCCCAGCGCGACCCCGCCGGCGACCCAACCGCGACGACGCTTAGCCATCCAGGTACACCCGTGGCAGCCTGGGCGACATGCGCGTCACGATCTCGTAGTTGATGGTGTTCAGCGCGGCGGCGTGCTCGTCGGCAGTGACGCGCTCGGACTCTTGTGCGCCGATCAGCACGGCCTCGTCTCCGACGGCGCAGCCGTCGTCTCCCAGGTCCACCATGAACGAGTCCATGCACACGGTCCCGACGGCAGGATAGCGGCGGCCGCCGATCAGCACCGGCGCGCGGTTCGACAGGCCGCGCGCCCACCCGTCGGCGTAGCCCAGCGGGATCGAGGCGATCGTGGCGTCGCGCGTGGCGCGCCATGTGTGACCGTAGGACACCGCCTCGCCGGCGCTCACGCGCGTGACCCGCGCGACGCGCGCGCGCAGTGTCATCGCCGGATCAAGGTCCACGATGCCGTCGCACTTGGGACCGGGCGAGAGCCCGTACATCGCGATCCCGAGCCTCACGGCGTCGTAGTGGGCGTCCGGCCGCGTGATCGAGGCAGCCGAGTTCGCAACGTGGCGGAACGCGGGCTCGATCCCGAGCACCGCCAGCCGCTCGCAAGTCTCGTTGAACCGCTGCAACTGGGTGTCGATGAAAGCGTTGGTCGGATCGTCGGCGAACGCGAAGTGAGTGAAGATCGCCTCGATCTCGACCCGACCCTCCTTCGCGATCGCGGCCGCGAGCTCCTCGGCGTGACGCCACAGGACGCCCAGCCGGTTCAGGCCGGTGTCGATCTTCAGGTGGACCCGAACGGTGCGCCCCGCGCGCTCGGCGGCTTCCCCGATCGAAACGAGTCCCTGCTCGGTGAACACCACCGGCGTGAGATCGTTCGCCAGCGCCTCGTCCAGCCGGTTCGCCGGCGCCTCGTGCAGCAGCAGCACCGGAGCGTCGATACCGGCTTCCCGCAGCCGTATCCCCTCCTCGACCAGGATCACTCCCAGCCACGTCGCACCCGCTTGCAGCGCCGCGCGCGCGACGGGGACGGCGCCGTGCCCGTAGCCGTCGGCCTTGACCACGGCCATGATCTGCGTCCCCCTGCTCAGGCGTTCACCGACGCGCGAGACGTTGCGTCGGATCGCGCCGAGGTCGACCTCGATCCACGCGGGACGAGGCGCGTCAGGCACCGGTCATCACCTCTCGCACCGTCGGGCCGATCTCGTAGAGCAGCGTCGAGGCGTTCGCCGGATGCGGCCACGCACGCGCCGAGATCCGGTCGCCGGCGCGGCCGTGCACCCACACGCCGGCTGCCACCAGCGCCCCGTCGACGCGCTCGCGCCGTTGCGCGGCAAGCGACCCCAGCAGACCGGTCAACACGTCGCCGGTCCCACCCTGCGCCAGCGCTTCCGATCCGGTCATGTTGACGAGCAGCTCGCCGTCCGGCGACGCGATGACGGTTCCCTGGCCCTTGAAGACCACGATCGCGTTTAGACGCTCGGCGGCGGCGCGCGCGGTCCCCAGTCGGTCGGCTTCCAGCTCGCCTGCGGACCGGTCGAGCAGCCGCGACAGCTCGCCGGCGTGCGGCGTCACGATGGTCGTCCCGCGCCGTGACGCAAGCTCGTCGACGGCACCGGCGTAGGCGTTCAACCCGTCGGCGTCGGCCACCACCGGCAGATCCGTCTCCGCGAGCAGCGCGCGCACGGCCTCGACGGTCGCGGGATGCGTCGTCAGCCCCGGCCCGAGCGCGATCGCGTGGAACTCTCCCAGCCGAGGCCGCAGCAGATCCAGCGCCTTCGGGTCCAGGGTGCCTTCGGCGCTCTCCGGCGCGGGGATCGTGGTCATCTCGGGGATGCGCGCGAGCACCACCCGGCACACATCCTCCGGCGCGAGCAGCGTCGTCAGCCCAGCACCGGCGTGGATCGCTGCGCCGCAGACCAAACCGGCCGCACCCGGCATCGCGCGCGAGCCGGCGACGACCAGCAATGTGCCGACGCGACGCTTGTTCGTGCCGAGCGCGCGCACCGGAAGCTGCTCGCGAACATCGGCGGCGGCGAGTGCGCGCGCGGTCGCCTCGAGGCCCGGCGGCAGACCGATGTCGGCGACCTCGACGTGGCCGGCGTACGCGGCGCCGGGCATGAACAGCAGACCCGGCTTCTGGCCTCCGAAGGTCACCGTCGCATCGGCTTCGACCGCGAGACCCGGGATCGCGCCGGTGTCGGCGTCGATGCCGCTGGGCACATCCACCGCCAGGATCGGCGCGTCCGAGTCGTTCAAAGCCTGGATCGCCGCGGCGGCCGGACCCTCGGGCGCGCGCGTCAGCCCGACCCCGAAGATGGCGTCGATCACCAGATCGGCGTCGCGCAGCGCGCGCGCCAGATCCGCGGCGGGTCGAACAGGCCCGCGGAAGCGCGCGCGCTGCTCGCCCGGCAAGCCCGAGAGGTCGTCCCATAACAGCACCGCGGTCGCATGCGCGCCCCAGCGGTGCAGGACGCGTGCCGCCACCAGCCCGTCGCCGCCGTTGTTGCCCTTGCCACAGACGACGACGACTCGACGGCCGTAGCACCCGCCGAGCAGCGCGCGCGCAGCGCGCGCGACCGCGAACCCGGCGTTCTCCATGAGCTGCTCGACCGGAACACCGCGCGCCTCCGCCTGGGCGTCTTGACGCTTCACGTCCGTTGCCAGCAGGACGTCGAGCATCTACTCGACCGTGACGCTCTTGGCGAGGTTGCGCGGCTGGTCCACGTCGCAGCCCCGCAAGGTCGCCACCTCGTAGGCGAGCAGCTGCAGCGGCACCGTGACCAGCGCCGCGGAGAGCAGCTCCTCGGTCTTGGGCACCTCGAGCACGCGGTCGGCGTGCCGCGCGACCTCGTCCCGATCGCCCTCCGAGCAGATCGCGATCACGAACGCGCCGCGCGCCTTGACCTCCTGGATATTCGAGATCGTCTTCGGATACACGTGCCCCCGGGTCGCGACCACGACCACCGGCACGCCTGCCTCGAGGAGCGCGATCGGCCCGTGCTTCATCTCCCCCGACGCGAAGCCCTCCGCGTGAAGGTACGAGATCTCCTTGAGCTTCAACGCCCCTTCCAGCGCGACCGGGTAGCCGACCTGCCGCCCCATGAACAGCACGGTCGGCTTGTCGACGATCTCGCGCGCGATCGCCTGCACGTCCTCACGCAACGTCAGGGTCTGCTCGAGCAGCTCGGGCAGTCGGTGCAGCTCGCGGACGATGCGCGAGATCTCTGCCGGCCACATCGTGCCGCGCACCTGCGCCAGGTACAGCGCGAGCAGCTTCATCCCAACGAGTTGCGTCGCGAAGGTCTTGGTCGCCGCGACCCCGACCTCGGGCTCAGCGTGCGTGTACAGGACGCCGTCGGCTTCCCGCGCGATGCTCGAGCCAACCACGTTGCACACCGCGATCAGCTTGGCGTGCTGCCGCTTGGCGAACCGCACCGCCTCGAGCGTGTCGATGCTCTCTCCGGATTGCGAGATGCCGATCACCAGCGTCGCGCGGTCCAGCACCGGATCCCGGTACCGGAACTCGCTGGCGACGTCGATCTCCACCGGCACGCGCGTCCAGTGCTCGATCGCGTACTTCGCGATCAGGCCTGCGTGATAGCTCGTCCCGCACGCCACCACGAAGACCTTGTCGACCTGGCGAAGCTCCTGCTCGTCCATCCTCAGCTCGTCGAGCATCAGGTGGCCGTCGGATGTCGAGCGTCCGCGCAGGGTGTTGGACACGGCCGCGGGCTGCTCGTAGATCTCCTTGAGCATGTAGGTGTCGAAACCGGCCTTCTCGGCGGCGGCGACGTCCCAGTCCACGTGGATCGCCGTTCCCTCGGCAGGCTCGCCGGAGAGGGTGGTGATCTGGAAGCCGTCGCGGCGGATCTCGACCACCTGGTCGTCGAGCACGTGCACCATGTCCCGCGTGTGCGGCAGCAACGCGGTCGGATCCGATGCGAGGAACGTCGCCTCGTCGTTGCGTCCCACGATCAACGGGCTGGTCCGCTTCGCCGCCACGATCACCCCCGGCGAGTCGGCCGCGACCACCGCGATAGAGAATGCGCCCTCGACCTTGGCCAGGGCAGCGCGCACGGCGCCGGTGAGGTCGCCCTCGTAGTGCGACTCGATCAGGTGCGCGAGCGTCTCGGTGTCCGTCTCACTCGCGAAGATGTGTCCCTCGATCTCCAGCGCACCCCGCAGCTCGAGGTAGTTCTCGACGATGCCGTTGTGGATCACCGCGATCGTGCCGCGGCAATCCGAGTGGGGATGCGCGTTCGCATCGGTCGGGCCACCGTGGGTCGCCCACCGCGTGTGCCCGATGCCGCTCGAGCCGGGCAGGTCGAGCGCGCCCACCTCTTTCTCGAGCACCTCGAGCTTCCCCGCCTTGCGCGCGATGCTGATGGTCCCGCCGTCGACCACCGCGACGCCGGCGGAATCGTAGCCCCGGTATTCGAGACGGCGAAGCCCATCGATCAGGATCTGGAGAGCAGGTTGGTCGCCGACGACGCCGATGATGCCGCACATGTCGCCAGTCTATCCGCCGAGCCCGGGACACAGGCCCGAGCGGGCATCAGCACTGCTCAGGCGAGCGTGCGCTCGATGACGCCGGCCACACGCTCGGCCGCCGCGCGCGCGAGATCCGCCGAGGTCGCCTCGACCATCACGCGGACGACCGGCTCGGTCCCCGACGCGCGCACTAGCACCCGGCCATCCTCGTCCAATTCGCCGGCGACCAGACGAACCTCGTCCCAGATCGGCTGCGCCTCGGGCAGACCGTCGCGGTCCTTGACCCGGACGTTGAGCAGCACCTGCGGGAACCGGGGGACCGCCTTCGCGAGGTCGTGGAGTCCCCGGCCGCTCCGCACGATCACGTCGAGCAGCCGCAGCGCGGTCAGGATGCCGTCGCCGGTCGTGTGGCGATCGAGGAACATGATATGGCCGGACTGCTCGCCGCCCATGACGATCCCCTGCTCGAGCATCGCGGCGAGAACATTGCGGTCGCCGACCTTGGTCTCAACCACGCGGATGTGCTCGCGTTCCATGGCCCGCCGGAACCCAAGGTTGGCCATCACGGTCGTAACGACCGCATCGGCCGGCAGACGGCCGCGTGCGCGTGCGTCGATCGCGCAGATGCCCAAGATCTGATCGCCGTCCACCAGCTCACCGTGCTCATCGACGGCGATGAATCGGTCGGCGTCGCCGTCGTGGGCGATGCCGAGGTGGGCGCCGTGCTCGCGGACCATGCGCTGCAGGTGCTCGGGATGCGTCGAACCGCACCCATCGTTGATGTTGGTGCCGTCGGGATCGGCGAACAGCACCGAGACGTCTGCCCCTGCGCGGCGGTAGACCTCGGGCGCAACCAGCGACGCCGCGCCGTTGGCGCAGTCCACGACCACGCGCAGCCCCGCGAGCGAGGGCTCCCCCTCCAGCAGGAAGTCCTCGTAGCGCTCGTCGGCATCCTCAAGCTCTGCCACCTCGCCGTCGGCGATCTTGACCGGCGCCAGCTCTTCCTCGATCTGGTCCTCGATCGCATCCGCGAGCTTCATGCCGTCGTGGCCGAAGAACTTGATGCCGTTGTCGCGCGCAGGGTTGTGCGACGCGCTGATAACCGCGCCCGCCGCCGCGCCGGTGACGCGGACCAGATGCGCGACCCCAGCCGACGGCATCACGCCGACCGAGAGCGCCTCGGCACCGGCCACCGCGATCCCGGCTGCGAGCGCGCGCTCGAGCGCAGGCCCAGAGGCGCGCGTATCGCGTCCGATCAGGATGCGGGGCGAGTCATGCTCGGCGCCGAGCACGCGCGCAGCCGCCGCGCCGAGAGAGCGCGCGAGATCGTCGGTGAGTGTCTCGCCGTAGGTGCCGCGGACGCCGTCGGTGCCGAAGAGACGGCCCATGCGCCCGATCAGCGCTTGGAGTACTGCGGCGCCTTACGGGCCTTCTTGAGCCCGTACTTGCGGCGCTCCTTGACGCGCGCGTCCCGCGTCAGCAGACCCTTGCGCTTCAGCTCTCCACGAAGGGTTGGATCGATCTCGCAGAGCGCGCGCGCGATGCCGTGACGCAGCGCACCCGCCTGACCGGTCATCCCCCCGCCGTCGATGATCGCTGCGATGTCATAGCGGTCCATGGTGTTGGTCGCGCGCAACGGTTCGGTCACGACCATGCGCAACACCGGCCGCGGGAAATAGTCCTCGAGGGAACGCTCGCCGTTGATGAAGAACCGGCCGCTGCCGGGGGCGACGCGGACGCGCGCGACCGCTTCCTTGCGTCGCCCGGTCGCGCGGGCCATCTCCTGGATCGTGGGCACTAGCGTTGCACCTCCGGCGGAGCGTAGGGCTCGGGCTTCTGGGCGTCGTGCGGGTGCTCGGCACCGGCGTAGACGTGGAGCTTGTCGGCCATCTGGCGGCCGAGTCTGTTCTTCGGCAGCATCCCCTTGACGGCCAGCTCGATCGCGCGCTCGGGGCGCGTCTGCATTAGCCGCTCGTAGCTGACCTCCTTGAGGCCACCGGGATGCCCCGAGTGCCGCCGCGCGAACTTCTGCTGCAGCTTGCGTCCGGTCAGCCGGGTTTTCGCCGCGTTGATGACGACCACGTGATCCCCGGTGTCGATGTGGGGGGCGAACATCGGCTTGTGCTTTCCCCGGAGCAGACGGGCGACGTCGGCGGCCAGACGACCGAGGACACGGCCGTCTGCATCCAGCACCCACCAGCGGCGCTGCACGTCAGAAGGTTTCGGAGAGTAGGTCTTCATGAGAATGAAAAGTCGCAGGTCAGCGGCCAGGAAAGGCTACCGGTCGAAGGGTTCGGGGTCAACACGCTCGTCCTTCCGAACCGCCCTGCGCCTCGGAACCAGCCCCCTGGATTCCAGGGCCACCCCCGCCCGGAAGGAGGCCGCGCTGGCCGCGATCGCCAGGAACAGCTGCACCCAACCCGGCTCGATCAGGTCCCCGAGCAACCACCAGACCAACATCCCGCCCGCGATCACGTAGCCCACGGTCACGCCGACGAGGATCCGGCGAACCGCACCCGGCGGGGGCGGGCCATGCTCGCGTCGCAAGCGCGTCGAGCGAACGCCCCAGCGACCCATCAGCGCGAGGGCGACAAGGGCGACCAGGATCCCCAGGAACCGTTCCACGATCCGAGCCTATCGGGTACGCCGACCCGTGGCGGACGCGAACGGGTCTGGGCGGTAGACCACTCGCATCAGGTGCAATCCGCGCGCCGGCGCGACCGGGCCCGCGGCGGCTCGATCGCGGGCCCCGAGCGCGGCGACCACGTCCTGCGGCGCGCGCTTCCCCCTGCCCACCTCGAGCAGCATCCCCACCATCGAGCGCACCTGCTGATGGCAGAACGCGTCGGCGACCACCTCGAAGCGGAGGTCGTCTCCCGTGCGGGTGACCCCCACCCGCCGCACGCGCCTGACGAGCGAGCCGTCCCCCCGGCGGCAGAACGACGAGAAGTCGTGCTCGCCGACGAAAGCGCGCCCCGCGGCGCGCATCGTGGTCAGGGTCAGCCGGGCAGGCTCCCACACCTCGAAACGATCACGGAAGGGGTCGGGCGCATCGCTCTGGTAAACGCGGTAATCGTACTCGCGCCGCATGGCCGAGAAGCGCGCGTCGAAGCCATCGGGAGCCTCGGCCGCCGCGCGGATCGCGATCTCGGGGCCGAGCCATCGGTTCAGCCGCGCGCGCACCCACGCTGGATCCGTCCCATCGGGCGCATCGAACGACACCACCTGCCCCGCCGCATGCACACCCGCATCCGTCCGTCCCGCGCCGGTGATCCCGATCGGCGCGCGCAGGATCGTCGTCAGTCGCTCCTCCAGCTCCCCCTGCACCGTCCGCACGGTCGGCCGCTGGCGGGCGAACCCGGAGAAGCCCGTGCCGTCATAAGCGAGCAGCAGCGCGACCTTCATCCAGACGCTAAGCCTCCGCACCCAAGCGCTCGAGGGTCATGCGAAGATGGTATCCGTTGGCCATCGCCGGAAGACTCGTTGTCCATGAACCGCTCGAACAACTCCGTGTCGTCCTTGAGCTGGGCGATCCGGGATGGCTGGAGCCCCGGCTCCCGCGGCAGCGCCGCTCCGAGTTCGCGACCGGGCCGACCCGAGGGGTCTACTCTTCCGACTTTTCCGACGCACCCTCGCCCTGCTCCACCAGTTCGATGATCGCCATCGGCGCCGAGTCTCCCTTGCGGAAGCCGGCCTTGACGATCCTGGTGTAGCCGCCGGGCCGCGCGGCGAACCGGGGCCCGATCTCGGCGAAGAGCTTGTGCACGACACCCTTGTCGGTGATCGTGCGCAGGACCTGCCTGCGCGCGGCGAGGTCTCCGCGCTTCGCGTGGGTGATCAAGTGCTCTGCGAGCGGGCGCACGGCGCGCGCGCGCGCCACGGTTGTCTTGACGCTGCCCTGGCGGAACAGCGACGCGGCGATCCCGGCGAGCATCAAGCGCTGATGCTTCGGCCCGGATCCGAGCCGGGGTCCCTTCTTCGGCGTCGGCATCGCTACTCGCCCCTCAGGCCGAGCCCCATCTCGGCCAGCTTCTGCTTGACCTCGTCGATGGACTTCTGGCCGAAGTTGCGGATGTCGAGCAGGTCCTGCTCGGTGCGCTGCACCAGATCGCCCACGGTCTGGATGCCCTCCCGCTTGAGGCAGTTGTATGAGCGGACCGAGAAGTCCATCTCCTCGATCGGCAGCGCCATGTCCGACGCGTGCGCGAGATCCTCCGGCGCCGGCCCGAGCGTCAGCGCCTGCGCCTCGGAAAGCTCCGCGACCAGGCCGAGCAGCTCGACCAGCGTGCGCCCTGCGGCCGCCATGGCCTCCTTGGGCGTGATGGCGCCGTCGGTCTCGACGTCCAGGACCAGCTTGTCGAAGTCGGTCTGCTGCTCGACGCGCGTGTGCTCAACCAGATAGGTGCACCGCCGCACCGGCGAGTAGATCGAGTCGATGGGGATCACGCCGATCGTGTCCGAGCGCTTGTTCTTCTCCCCGGTCACGTAACCGCGACCGCGCTCGACCACCAGCTCCATATCCAGCCGGCCCTTGCCGTTCAACGTCGCGATCCGCAGGTCGGGGTTGAGCACCTCGATCCCGCTCGGGATCTCGATGTCGCCGGCGAGCACGTCGTGCGGGCCCTGCGCGCGCAAGAAGACGCTGACGGGATCGTCGTGCTCGGAGCGCAGAACGACTTCCTTGATGTTCAGGATGATGTCTGTGACATCCTCCTTGATCCCCGGGATCGTCGAGAACTCGTGCTGGATCCCTTCGATCCGGATCTGCGTCACCGCCGCACCGGGGATCGACGACAGCAGAGTTCGGCGAAGCGAGTTGCCCAGCGTGTAGCCGAACCCCTTCTCGAGCGGCTCGATCGTGAACTTCCACCGCGTATCGGTCAGGGGTTCCTCGACGATCTGCGGCCTGTGAACGATAAGCAAGGTTCTCCTCCCTTGGCCCCGCACGGAGCGGAACCACGTTTCCGTTACTTCGAGTAGAGCTCCACGATCAGCTGCTCGGCGACCGGCACATCGATCGAGGTGCGATCCGGGAGCTGCCGGACGGTCGCCTTGAGCCCGTCACGGTCCACCTCGAGCCAGTCGGCGGGCGACCGGGTCTCGTTGACTGCGAGCGCGTGGATGACCGGCTGCATGCTGCGGCTCTTCTGCGTGATCGAGATCACGTCGCCCGGCCGGATCTGCATCGACGGGATGCTTGCCCGGCGTCCGTTGCGCTCCACATGGCCGTGGCGCACCATCTGGCGAGCCTGGTCCCGCGACAGCGCGAACCCGGTCCGGTACAGCACGTTGTCCAGGCGCGTTTCCAGAAGCCGGAGCAGGTTCTCGCCGGTGATGCCCTTGAGGCGCGTCGCCTCCTCGTAGTAGTTGCGGAACTGGCGCTCGAGCACGCCGTAGATCCGGCGGGCCTTCTGCTTCTCGCGTAGCTGCATCAGGTACTCGGACTCCTTGGTCCGGTTCCTGCCGTGCTGACCCGGCGGGAAGGGACGCTTCTCGACGGGGCACTTCGGCGATTCGCACTTGGGGCCCTTCAGATAGAGCTTCATCTTCTCGCGCCTGCAGAGCTTGCAGTCGGGACCGGTGTACCGAGCCATCACACCCTCCTGCGGCGCGGCGGCCGGCACCCGTTATGGGGAACCGGGGTGACGTCTTGGATACCGGCGACCTCGAGCCCGGCGGCGGCGAGGGAGCGGATCGCGGTCTCACGGCCCGAGCCGGGACCCTTCACGAACACGTCCACGCGCTTGACGCCATGCTCCATCGCGCGGCGCGCAGCGGCTTCCGCTGCCAGCTGAGCGGCGAACGGCGTCGACTTACGCGAGCCCTTGAAGCCCACGTTGCCGCTGGACGCCCACGAGATCGTGTGGCCCTGCGGGTCGGTGATGGTCACGATCGTGTTGTTGAAACTGGACTTGATGTGGGCGTGCGCATGCGGGATGTTCTTCTTCTCCTTGCGCTTCGCCTTCTTGGGCTTCGCCAACCGCTTCTCCCTCTCTTACTTCTTGGCGCGGACCTTCTTCGAACCCGCGACCGTCTTCTTCGGGCCCTTCCGGGTGCGCGCGTTCGTGTGGGTCCGCTGGCCGTGCACCGGCAGGCCACGACGGTGACGGACCCCCTGATAGCAGTTGATCTCGATCTTGCGTTTGATGTTCTGGGCGATGTCTCGCCGAAGGTCACCCTCGATCTTGTGGTTGGCCTCCAGATACTCGCGCAGGCGCACGGCCTCGTCGTCGGCCAGGTCGCGCACGCGGATCGCGGGATCGATCTGCGTGGCCGAAAGCGCCTGGCCCGCGATGGTCGTGCCGACCCCGAAGATATAGGTCAGCGCTGTATCGATCCGCTTGTCGCGGGGAAGGTCGACGCCTGCGATACGAGCCATCGTGAGCCTCCTAGCCCTGCCGCTGCTTGTGGCGGGGGTTCGAGCAGATGATCATGATCCGGCCGCCTCGCCGGATCACCTTGCACTTCTCGCACATCTTGCGCACGCTGGGGCGCACCTTCATACGATCGTTCCTCCGCTGGATCGACGGCTCGCCGGCGCCCATCCGGGCAGCACGGGGGGCACTCCCGCCTCGGAGCCGAACGGGCATCGTAGCAGCGTAGAGGCCATATGCCAACCTGCCCTAAGCACCGGAGCCGTTGAGGGCCGTCAGGACCTCGGGTCCCTCGGGGGTGACGGCGATCGTGTGCTCGAAATGAGCCGACAGGCTGCCGTCGGCGGTCACCACGGTCCATTCGTCCGCGAGCAGCTTCGTCTCGAACGACCCGATGTTGACCATGGGTTCGATCGCGAGGACCAAACCCTCCTCCAGCGGGAGACCCTTGCCCTGTTTGCCGTGGTTCGGGACGGGCGGATCCTCGTGGAGAGACCGGCCGATCCCGTGGCCGACGTACTCGCGAACCACGCTGAACCCGGCACCCTCGGCGATGGTCTGGACCGCCGAGCCGACATCCCCGATCCGGTTCCCGATCCGAACCTCGCCGATCCCGGCCCAGAGCGCCCGTTCGGTCGCCTCGATCAGCTTGGCGACCGTCGGGTCGGGGTCGCCCACCGGCACCGTGATCGCCGAGTCGCCATGGAACCCCTCCACGATGGCGCCGCAGTCGATCTTGACCACGTCCCCCTGCTCGATCCGCCGGCCGCCTGGGATACCGTGGACGATCTCATCGTTCAAGGAAGTGCAGATGGTTCCGGGGAACGGTGGCCGGCTCCCCCCGCCCCCGTAGCCCTTGAAGGATGGTATGGCCCCCCGCTTGCGGATCTCACGTTCGGCGACGGCGTCGAGCTCGCCGGTGGTCATGCCGGGACGGAGCTGCTCGCGGATGATGGCGAGGGTCTCGGCAACCACCCGGCCGGCCCTGCGCATCTTCGCGAGGTCGTCTGGACCTTTGCGGATGATCACGAGACCCCGGCGCCCTCGAGAGCCTCGGCGATGCGATCGGAGACCTCGTCGACCTCGCCGACCCCGTCGATGGTGCGGATGAGCTCGCGATCACCGTAGAACTCGATCAGTGGAGCGGTCTGGCGATGGAACACGTCGAGCCGCTCCTGCACGACGTCCGGCTTGTCGTCCTCTCGCTGCACAAGCTCTGCGTCGTCGTCGTCGCAGATCCCATCGTTGGCGGGGGGGTTCGAGACCGTGTGATAGACGCGCTTGCAGACCGGACACGAGCGCCGGCCCGAGATCCGCTCGATGATCTCCTGGTCCGGCACTCTTATGGAGACGACGGCATCGATGTCGTGCCCGACCTCGGCCAGCATCACGTCCAGCGCCTCGGCCTGGACCCGGTTGCGCGGGAACCCGTCGAGGAGGAACCCTTTCTGGGCATCGGGCTGGGAAAGGCGATCGCGCAGCATCTGCAGCACGACGCCGTCGGGAACAAGCTTGCCGGCGTCCATGTATCGCTTCGCTTCCCTGCCCAGGTCGGTTTCCTGCGCGACGATCTGGCGGAGCAGATCGCCGGTCGCGATGTGGGGCACCTCGAAGCGCTCGGCGACGCGGGTGGCCTGGGTCCCCTTCCCCGCCCCCGGTGGTCCCAACAAGATCAGACGCATCGGCTACTTCAGGAACCCTTCGTAGTGGCGCATCATCAGCTGCGACTCGATCTGCTTCATTGTCTCGAGCCCCACGCCCACGACGATCAGCACGGCGGCGCCGGCGAACGGGAAGCTCTGGATGTCCCACGCACCCTGGGCGATGAAAGGCAGAACAGCGATCGTCGCGATGAAGAGCGCGCCCGGCAGCGTGATCCTGGTCAGGATGTAGCTCAGGTGCTCGGCTGTCGGACGCCCCGGCCTGATGCCCGGGATGAAGCCGCCGTACTTCTTCATGTTGTCCGCCACGTCGGCCGGGTTGAACGTGATCGCCGTGTAGAAGTAGGTGAAGAACACGACCAGGATGGCGTACGTGCCGATGTACCAGACGCTGCTGCCCCGGGCGAAGTTGCGGTCCACGAAGTCCCGGAACCACTGGTTCTGAACGATCGTGGATGCCAGCACCGGCAGGTAGAGCAGCGACGAGGCGAAGATGATCGGGATCACGCCGGCCTGGTTGACCTTCATCGGGATGTAGGTCGAGGACCCGCCGTATGTTCGCCGGCCCACGACGCGTTTCGCATACTGCACCGGGATGCGCCGTTGGCCTTGTTCAACCAGGACCACCGCCACCACGATCAGCAGGCCGAGCATGAGGAAGGCTGTGCCCTTCCCCGCGCCGGCGGTCTGCCACAGAGCCGTGGACTCGGCCGGGAGCGAGGAGATGATCGAAGCGAAGATCAAGATGGACATCCCGTTCCCGATCCCCCGTTGGGTGATCAGCTCGCCGAGCCACATGATCAATGCCGTCCCCGCCGTGAGCGTCAGCACGACCAGGAACGTCTTACCGACCCCGAGGTCCGGGAAGAGGTCACTGATGCCTTGGAACAGGTTGCCGCTGTTCGCCGTCACCAGGATCCCCAGCGACTGCAGCAAGGCCAGCACGACCGTCATGTAGCGGGTGTACTGCGTGATCTTCTTCCGTCCGACCTCGCCTTCCTTCTGCAGCGCTTCCAGCCGGGGGATGACCACGGTAAGCAGCTGCATGATGATCGACGATGTGATGTAGGGCATGATCCCGAGCGCGAACACCGCGAAGCGCGTAAGACCACCGCCCGAGAACAGGTTGATCAAGCTGAGGACGCCGCCGCCTTGCTCTGCCTGTTGCTTCAGCTGCTCGATCGCCGCGAAGTCCACGCCGGGCAAGGGCATGTGAGACCCGAGCCGGTACACCCCGATGATGAACAGCGTGAACAGGATCTTGTTCCGCAGATCGGGAACCCTGAAGGCGTTCCGGAAGGCGCTGAGCACTCCGACTTCCCCTCCTAGATGACCTCGACGTTTCCGCCTGCAGCGGTGATCTTCGCCTTCGCCGATTCAGAGAAGGCATGCGCCTTCACAGTCAGCGCGACGGTGACATCCCCTCGCCCCAGTATCTTGACCGGTTTCTTGATCTTGCGCACGAGTCCTGCCTCGCGCATAGCCGCGGGATCCACCGTTGCGCCCGCATCGAAGCGATTGAGGGCCTCGACGTTGACCGGGGTGAACTCCTTCCCCTTCCGGCTCGTGAAGCCGCCCAGCTTGGGCAGGCGACGTTGGAGCGGCATGGAGCCGCCCTCGAACCAGATCGGAACCTTGTTGCGCGCGCCGGTGCCCTTGGTGCCACGTCCGGCGGTCTTGCCCTTGCCGGCGGCCTCACCACGGCCCTTGCGGGTCTTGCTTCGATGCGCGCCGGGAGCCGGGCGAAGGTGATGCAGCTTCACGAGTGAACCTCCTCGACCTTGATCAGGTGGGCCACCGAGCGCACGGCGCCGCGGACGGCGGGCGAGTCCTGGCGAACGACCGATCCGCCTATCTTGCGCAGGCCCAGGGTCCGGACGGTCTCACGCTGCCGCTCGGTGCTGCCGATCAAGCCGCGCACGAGTGTGATCTTGAGCGATGCCATCAGGACGTCTGTCCCCGGATCGTCTCGATCATGCGACGCGGAGCCACATCCTCGAGCGGCAGGCCGCGGGTGTTCGAGATCTCCTCCGGTAAACGTAAGGACTTCAGTCCCGAGATCACCGCGTGGACGATGTTGATCGGGTTCCCGCTGCCCAGCGACTTCGAGAGTGCATCGCTCACGCCGGCGCATTCGAGTACGGCGCGCACCGCACCGCCTGCGATGATCCCGGTACCGGGCGCGGCCGGCTTCAGCATCACCCGTCCCGCACCGTGGTGTGCGAGCACCTCGTGCGGGATGGTATGGCCGACCATCGGGACGCGGAACATCGACCGGCGGGCGATGTCGACCCCCTTCTGGATGGCCGTGGGGACCTCCTTCGCCTTGCCGTAACCGATGCCCACTCGACCATTGCGATCGCCGACCACGACGAGCGCCGTGAACGAGAAGCGCCGACCACCCTTGACGACCTTCGCCACGCGGTTGATCGCGACGACACGCTCCTCGAACTGTGGCGCGCCCGGCTCCTGCTCCGGGCCCGACCTGCGACGCTCTACCATCCCATTCAGCTCCTCTAGAACTCGAGTCCCGCGCTACGCGCGCCTTCGGCGACCTCGCGAACGCGTCCGTGGAACAGGTACCCGCCCCGGTCGAAGGCCACAGAGGCGATGCCGGCCTGCTTCGCGCGCTGAGCGACCCGCTCGCCGACCCGCTTGGCGGCCTCGGCCTTGGTGCCGCCGGCGGCGCCCTGGTCCAGCGTGGACGCGGCCGCCATCGTGCGCCCAGTCACATCGTCGATCACCTGCGCATAGATATGACGGTTCGACCTGAACACCGCCAGCCTGGGACGACTCTCGGTCCCGACGACCTTCTTGCGTACACGCGCCTGACGACGCTTCCGCGCGACCACTTTGGTTGCAGTCTTCACTTCGCCGCCTTCCCTGCTTTCCGACGGACGTACTCGCCCTCGTAGCGGATGCCTTTACCCTTGTAGGGCTCCGGGGGCCGCACCGAGCGGATGTTCGCAGCGATCTGTCCGACGTGCTGCTTGTCGGACCCGCTCACGACGATCTTGGTCGGGGTCTCCACGGTGAACGTGATCCCCTCCGGCGCCTCGATGAGGACGGGGTGGCTGTAGCCCACGAGCAGCTCGATGTCCTTGCCCTTCAGCGAGGCGCGGTAGCCGACCCCTTGGATCTCAAGACCTCGCGAGAACCCGGTCGTGACGCCCTCCACCATGTTGGCGACCAGGCTGCGGGTTAGACCGTGCAGCGACCGGTGTTCGCGAACATCCGAAGGCCGGGACACGGTCAGGATCCCCTCGGCGAGCTCGAGCTTCATGTCCGGATGCACGCCCGTTTCGAGGCTGCCCTTCGGACCCTTCACCCGAACGTTCGCACCGTCGATCGAGATCTCGACCCCTGCCGGGATCGTGATCGGTGACTTGCCGATTCGACTCATGTCAGATCACCACACATAGCAGAGCACTTCCCCGCCCGTCCGCTGCTTGGCGGCTTGCCTGTCGGTCATGACGCCCGCTGAAGTCGAGATGATCGCTATCCCGAGTCCTCCCAGCACGCGCGGAAGCGCGTCTCGCTGCGCGTAGACGCGGAGACCGGGCTTGGAGATGCGCTTGATCCCCGAGATTGTCGTCTCGCGATTGGGACCGTATTTCATGGTGATGGTCAGTTGCGGACCCTTCTCGCCGGCGGTCACTTCGAAATCCGAGATGTACCCCTCGCGCTTGAGGATGTCGGAGATCGCGACCTTCAGCTTCGACGACGGCATGACCACCATGTCGTGCGTGGCGGTCTGCGCGTTGCGCAGCCGCGTCAGCATGTCAGCGATCGGATCGGTCATCGTCATCGCGTATCACCAACTCGCTTTCGTGATCCCGGGCAGCTCCCCAGAATGGGCAAGTTGCCGGAGGCACAGACGGCATAGACCGAACTTCCGGTAGTACGCGCGCGGCCGGCCGCAGCGGCGGCATCGGTTGTAGGCGCGCGCCGAGAACTTCGGCACCCGCTGCTGTTTCTCTCTCAGGGCTTTCTTCGCCATGCGATCACATCTCCCGGAACGGGAACCCGAGCGCGCGCAGCAGCGCACGGCCGTGCTCGTCGTTCTCTGCGGTTGTTGCCACCGTGATGTCCATGCCCCGGACCAACTGGACCTTGTCGTAGTCGACCTCTGGGAAGATCAGCTGCTCAGTCACGCCGAATGTGTAGTTCCCCCGCCCGTCCAGGCGGGTGGGTAGGCCGCGGAAGTCGCGGACGCGAGGCAGCGCGAGCGTCAGCAACCGGTCCAGGAACTCCCACATCCGATCGCCGCGCATGGTGACTTTCGCCCCGATGGCCTGGCCCTCGCGCAGCTTGAAGCCGGCGATGGATCTGCGCGCGCGGGTCACCAACGGCTTCTGACCCGTGATCGTGGTCAGATCAGCCGTCGCACCCTCCACCACCTTCGCGTCCTTCAGGGCCTCACCAAGTCCCATGTTGATGACTACCTTCGTGACGCGCGGGACCTGCATCACGTTCACCAGGCCGAGCTGCTCTTTCAGCGCCGGCACGATCTCGGACCGGTAGCGCAGCTTCAACCTCGGCGGCGGCGCGCCGTTGCGGGTGGCGGTCGCAGCGTCGGCCATCACAGCCTCCCTCCACAGCGGCGACAGATGCGTTCCTTCTGTCCATTGTCGTCGTACTCGTGGCCCACGCGCGTCGGGCGTCCGCACGAATCGCAGACCACGGCGACGCTGGAGATGTGGACCGGCATCTCCTTGGTGATGATGCCGCCCTGAACGCCTCCGCGGCCGCCGACCTGGCGCATGCGCTCGTGGCGCTTCACCTGGTTAACGCCCTCGACCATGACCCGGTCCGACTTCGGGTACACGTTGACGACGCGGCCGCGCTTGCCGCGATCCTTGCCGCTGAGCATCTCAACGGTATCGCCCTTCCGTATCTTCAAGGCGCGCATCTGTTACAGCACCTCCGGGGCCAGTGAGATGATCTTCATGAACTTCTTATCGCGGAGCTCTCGCGCCACCGGGCCGAAGATACGGGTCCCGCGAGGCTGGAGCTGCTCGTTGATCAGAACCGCAGCGTTCTCGTCGAAGCGGATGTACGTGCCGTCCGGGCGCCGGCGTTCCTTCTTGGTGCGCACGATCACCGCGCGAACCACGTCGCCCTTCTTGACCGGCGCGCCCGGCAAGGCAGCCTTGACGGAGGCGACGATGATGTCGCCGATGCCCGCATAGCGACGCCCCGATCCCCCGAGCACCCGGATACACAGGATCTCGCGCGCGCCGGTGTTATCGGCGACCTTGAGCCTCGACTCTTGCTGGATCACCTGGCCTTCTCCAGGATCTCGCTGACACGCCAGCGCTTGGACTTGGACAACGGCCGGGTCTCGGTGATCCGGACGCGGTCGCCGACACCACAAACGTTGTCGGTATCGTGAGCCTTGTAGTTCCGAGAGCGCCGCTGAGTTTTGCCGTACAGCGGGTGCTGGAACGTGTCCAGGACCGATACGACGACGGTCTTGTCCATCTTGTCGCTAACGACCACGCCGATGCGGGTCTTCCTGAACGTCTCCCGATCCATCACGCCTCCTCTGCCGTCGCGCCTTCGAGGACGGCGAGCTCGCGCTGCCGCATCACCGTCATGATGCGCGCGACGTCCTTGCGCACCTGCTTGATCCGCATCGGGTTGTCGAGCTGGCCGGTCACGAGCTGGAACCGGAGGTTGAACAGCTCTTCCTTGGTCTCCGCGAGCTTCCGCGCCAACTCATCGTCGGCCATGCCCCGCAGCTCCTCAGCTTTCATCTCCGCCCCCTCTCATCACTCGGTCTCGCGCTTGACGAAGCGCGTCTTCAACGGCAGCTTGTGCGCGGCGAGGCGCATCGCCTCTCGCGCGGTCCCCTCGTCCACCCCGGCGAGCTCGAACATCACACGCCCGGGCTTCACGACCGCGACCCAACCCTCGGGGTTGCCCTTGCCCGATCCCATCCGGGTCTCGGCCGGCTTCTTGGTGTAAGGCTTGTCGGGGAAGATGTTGATCCAGACCTTGCCGCCTCGCTTGATGTGACGGGTCATCGCAACACGAGCAGCTTCGATCTGACGGGCGGTGACCCACGACGGCTCCATCGCCTGCAAGCCGAAGTCGCCGAACGAAACGTCGGTGCCGCCCTTCGCGAGCCCGCGCATCCTTCCGCGGTGCTGCTTGCGGTGCTTGACTTTCTTCGGCGACAGCATCTAGCCCTCCGAACCCTTCTCGTCGCTCTCCTCGGGGGCAGCGGGCGTCTCCTCTGCGGCCGGCTTCTTGGGTGCGGCCGGCTTCTTGGCGGCCGGCTTCTTCGGTGCGACCGGCTTCTTGGCGGCCGGAGCTTCGGGTGCTGCCGCTCCTTCCGGTAGGGCCGGCGCCTCTGCCGCCTGCGGTTCCGGCGCTGCCTGCGCTTCCGGCGCTGGCTGCGCCTCCGGCCGCTCCTCAACTGGCGGAGCGGCCTCAACTGCTGGCGGCGCGGCCTCAACCGCTGGCGGCGCGGCCTCAGCCGCGGTCGATGCGGGCCCAGCCGGCGGAGCGGTCGCGGTGCGCGCGCGCGGCTTGGCGGGCGTGCGCCCCGTAGCTGGTCCGCGCGTGCTCTTCGCGCCGCCGCCACGCCTGGCCGGCCGGCCACGCTTGTCGTCGGCGCCCTCGCGCTCTCGACGCGGGATGATCGGCGGCACGATCTCGCCGGTCGCCGCAGCGCGCGCGCGCGCCTTCGCCAGCTCGGCTTCCTTCTCTTGGCGTGTCGGCATGACATCGCCGCGGTAGATCCAGACCTTCACGCCGATGCGACCGAACTGCGTCTTGGCCTCACGGAAGCCGTAATCGATGTCCGCCCGCAACGTGTGGAGCGGGACGCGACCCTCGCGATAGAACTCGCTCCGGCTCATCTCGGCGCCGCCCAGCCGGCCGCCGACCTGGACCTTGATGCCCTTCGCGCCGGCGCGAAGGGCGGTCTGCACACCGCGGCGCATCGCCCGGCGGAACGAGACGCGGCCGGCGAGCTGCTCGGCGATGCCCTGAGCGACCAGGGCGGCCTCTAGCTCAGCATCCTTGATCTCGATCACGTTGAGCTGGATGTTCTCCTTGCCGGTCATCTTCTTGAGGTCGTCTCGGATCCGGTCGACCTCGGCACCGCGTCGCCCGATCACGATGCCGGGGCGCGCGGTGTGGATGTCGACCTGCAGGCGGTCGCCCTTGCGCTCGATGTCGACGTGCGAGATACCGGCGTGCGCGAGACTTCCTTCGATGTACTTGCGAACCTTCAGATCCTCCTGGAGCCAGTCCTGGTACGTCTTGTCCGCGAACCAACGCGAGCGCCACCCGAAGTTCGGATTCGCACCGAGACGGAAGCCGTACGGATTGATCTTGTTTCCCACGGCTTACTCCCTCTCCTCGACCACGACGGTGATGTGTGTGGTCCGCTTGCGGATGCGGTACGCGCGGCCCTGCGCGCGCGGCCGCCAGCGCTGCAGCGTGGGCCCTTCGTCGGCCCAGCAGCGCGCGACGAACAGCGACTCGCGATCCGAGTTCAACCCGTGCTCGGCATTGGCGACCGCGGCCTCGAGCACCTTGACCACGTCCTCCGCCGCGCCCCGGCGCGAGAACTGCAGCACCCGGCGCGCCTCGTCGACGTGGAGGCCCCTGATCTGGTTCAGCACGAACCGCGCCTTGTTCGGCGACAGGCGCGCGTACTTCACGCTCGCTCGTGCTTCCTTCGTCGCGTTCGCCATCGTTATCGCACCGTCGTCGCTTTCTCGGCCCTGCCGCCCGCGTGCCCTCGGAACGTCCGCGTGATAGCGAACTCACCGAGCTTGTGCCCCACCATCGACTCAGAGACGAAGACGGGGACGTGCTTGCGCCCGTCGTGCACCGCGATCGTCAGCCCCACCATGTCGGGGGTGATCGTCGAGCGCCGCGACCAGGTCTTGATGACCTTGCGATCCCCGGTGGCCCTCGCGCGCTCCACCTTCTTCTGGAGGTGGTCGTCCACGAAGGGACCCTTCTTCAGACTCCGCGTCATCGACTAGCCTCTCTTCTTCGACTTCCGCCGGCGCACGATGAGCCGGTCGGACGACTTCTTCTTCCGCGTGCGGCCCTCGGGCTTGCCCCACGGACTGACCGGGTGCCGGCCACCGGAGGCCTTGCCCTCGCCGCCACCCAGCGGGTGATCGACCGGGTTCATGGCGACGCCTCGCGTCTGCGGCCGGCGGCCCTTGTATCGCGTGCGGCCGGCCTTGCCCCAGTTGATCAGCTCCCATTCGGCGTTGCCGACCTCGCCGACCGTCGCGCGACACCGAGCCTCGACCAGGCGAACCTCGCCCGACGGCATGCGCAGGTGGGCCATCTTGCCCTCCTTCGCGAGCAGCTGAACGCTGGTCCCCGCCGAGCGCGCGATCTTCGCGCCGCCTCCGGGGCGCAACTCGACACCGTGCACGACCGTCCCGACCGGGATGTTCTTCAGCGGAAGCGCATTCCCGGGCTTGATATCGACGCCTTCACCCGAGACGACCGAGTCACCCACCGCGAGCTTGTCCGGCGCCAGGATGTACCGCTTCTCGCCGTCGGCGTAATGCAGAAGGGCGATGCGGCAGTTACGGTTCGGGTCATACTCGATCGAGAACACCTTCGCCGGGACCCCGTCCTTGTTTCGCCGGAAGTCCACGAGTCGGTAGCGACGCTTGTTGCCACCTCCGCGATGACGCGAGGTGATCCTCCCGTACGTGTTTCGCCCGCCGGTGCTCTTGATGCTCTTGGTGAGGCGCTTCTCGGGTGTGCGGCGCGTGACCTCCGAGTAGTCGGCCTGGCTCGCGCCACGCCGGCCCGGCGTCGTTGGTTTGTAGCGTCTGATTCCCATGGTTATCCCGCCTGGAAGATCTCGATGGACTCGCCCTCGGCGAGCGTCACGATGGCTCGCTTCTGGGCCGCACGCTCGCCCCACGTGTAACGGGTGCGCTTGCGCTTCCCATGCCGCCACAGCGTGTTCACGCGCACGACCTTCACCTCGAAGATCGACTCGACCGCAGCCTTGATCTCGGGCTTGCTCGCATCGGGATGGACGACGAAGGTGTAGACCCCCGCGTCGAGCGAGCTGTAGCTCTTCTCCGACACGACCGGGGCGAGGATCACATCACGAGGATCCTTCATGCGCTCTCACCACCCTTGGCAGACGCTTTGACGCCCGGCATCGCGCTCGCGCGCTCCTGCAGCTTTTCGATCGCGGCTTTCGTGAACAGGATCCAGTCCCGCGCGAGGATGTCGTACACGTTGATCTGATCGACCGTCAGGAGATGCACGCGCGGCAGATTGCGGAAGGATCGGTCGACGCTCTGGTCCAGCTGCTCGACGACCAGGAGGACCTTGCCTTCCCCCAGACCGATCTCGTTGAGCAGCGCGACCGCCTCCTTCGTCTTCGGTGTCTCGAAGGAGATCGAGTCGATCACCGCCACCTTGTCGTCGCGCGCCCGGTCGGTCAGCGCCGAACGAAGGGCGAGCGCTCGCACCTTCCGGTTGACCTTCTTGTCGTGGCTGCGGGGGATCGGGCCGAACACGATGCCGCCGCCGGTGTAGTGCGGCGCGCGGATCGAACCCTGGCGCGCGCGACCGGTGCCCTTCTGCCGGTACGGTTTCCGGCCGCCGCCGCGCACCTCGCCGCGGGTCTTGGTCTTGTGCGTCCCGCGGCGCCGTGCCGCCATCTGCGCGACCACGACCTGATGCATGACCGGGACGTTGACCTGAGCGTCAAAGAGCACGGGATCCAGGGGCACCTCACCGATGACCATGCCCGCCTGGGAGCGGAGAGGGACGTTCTCGCTCACGTCGTCGCCCCCTTCTTCACCGCGTTGCGGATCATCACGAGCCCGCCGTTCGGGCCGGGAACGCCTCCACGGATCATCAGGAGGTTCCGCTCGAGATCGGACGACACGACCTGCTGGGACAGGACCGTGACGCGTTCACTACCCATCCGGCCCGGCCCCTTGGTCCCCGGCCACACGCGCCCGGGCGTGGTCCCGGCTCCGATCGACCCGGTCGAGCGGTGCTTGCGTTCAGTACCGTGCGAATCGCGGAGGCCCGAGAAGTTGTGGCGCTTCATCGCCCCGGCGAACCCCTTGCCTTTCGACACCCCTCGCACGTCCACGTGGTCCCCGGGGGAGAACAGCTCTACGGTGATCGACGATCCGACCTCGAAGTCGCCGGCGTCGTCGGTGCGTATCTCGACCAGATGGCGGCTAGGCCGGACGCCGGCCTTGTCGAAGTGACCCTTCCGCGGCTTGCTCAGCCGCTTCTCGGGGATCTCCCCGAAGCCGAGCTGGACCGCGGCGTAGCCGTCACGTTCGGGCGTGCGTATCTGGGTGACCACGCACGGTCCCGCCTCGATCAAGGTAACCGGCACGGCACGTCCCTCATCATCGAAGATCTGGGTCATCCCCAGCTTCGTTCCGAGCAGAGCCTTCACATTCGGCATCGTCTGCACCTATAGCTTGATCTCGATATCCACGCCGGCCGGCAGGTCGAGCCGCATCAGCGAATCCACGGTCTTGGGCGTGGGATCGAGGATGTCGATCAACCGCTTGTGCGTGCGCATCTCGAAATGCTCACGCGAGTCCTTGTCCTTGTGAGGCGAGCGGATGACGCAATAGACGGTGCGCTCCGTCGGCAGCGGGACAGGGCCGGCGACCTTCGCCCCCGTACGGGTCGCCGTGTCCACGATCTTGCGCGCGGACTGGTCGATGACCTCGTGGTCGTAGGCCTTGAGCCTGATCCGGATCTTCTGTTGCGTCGCCACTCGGTTCCCCTCGCTACTTGATGATCTTGATGACCCGGCCGGCGCCGACGGTGCGCCCACCCTCGCGGATCGCGAAGCGGAGGCCTTCCTCCATCGCGATCGGTTGGATCAGCTCGACGATCATCGACGTGTTGTCGCCCGGCATCACCATCTCGACGCCTTCGGGCATCGCGATGGCGCCGGTGACGTCGGTGGTCCGGAAGTAGAACTGCGGCCGGTAGTTGTTGAAGAACGGGGTGTGACGACCGCCCTCCTCCTTGGACAGGACGTAGACCTGCGCCTCGAAGTTGGTGTGCGGGGTGATCGTGCCCGGCTTCGCGAGCACCTGACCACGCTGCACGTCGTCCTTGTCGATACCTCGGACCAGGACGCCGACGTTGTCGCCCGCCTGAACCTCGTCGAGCAGCTTACGGAACATCTCGAGGTCGGTCGCGACGGTCTTGACCGGCTTCTCGCTGAGACCGACGATCTCGACCTCTTCCATCTTCTTGAGCACGCCGCGCTCAACGCGACCCGTCACGACGGTGCCCCGCCCCGTGATCGAGAACACGTCCTCGATCGACATCAAGAACGGCTTCTCGACATCGCGCTCGGGCTGGGGGATGTACTCGTCGCACGCCTTCATCAGCTCGAGGACCTGGGCCTTGGCCTCCTCGTCGCCCTCGAGCGCCTTCAGCGCCGACACGCGCACCACCGGCACGTCGTCGCCGGGGAACTCGTAGGAGCTGAGCAGCTCGCGGACCTCGAGCTCGACCAGGTCGAGCAGCTCGGGGTCATCCACCATGACGACCTTGTTCATCGCGACGACGATGTACGGCACGTTCACCTGACGGGCCAGCAGCACGTGCTCGCGCGTCTGGGGCATGGGACCGTCGGCAGCCGAGACGACCAGGATCGCGCCGTCCATCTGGGCAGCACCCGTGATCATGTTCTTGATGTAGTCGGCGTGACCGGGGCAGTCGACGTGGGCGTAGTGGCGAGATTCGGTCTGGTATTCGACATGCGCGATCGAGATCGTGATGCCGCGCTCACGCTCTTCGGGCGCCTTGTCGATCTGATCGAACGGCGTGAAGTCGGCGAACCCCTTCTCCGACAGCGTCTTAGTGATGGCCGCGGTCAGCGTCGTTTTTCCATGGTCGATGTGACCGATGGTGCCGATGTTGACGTGCGGCTTGGTCCGCTCGAACTTTGCCTTGCCCATCGTCTTCCTCCCCTCGAGAGTGAACCCCTCTCGGACCGTTACTCTCCTCGAACCTTTGCGATGATCTCGCGCTGGATGCTCTCCGGCACGCGGTCGTACGAGTGGAACTGCATCGTTGACGTCGCCCGGCCCTGGGTCTTGGACCGCAGATCCGTGACGTAGCCGAACATCTCTGCCAGCGGGACGCGCGCGCGGATCACCTGCAGGTTGCCGCGCGGCTCCATCCGATCGATCTTGCCGCGACGCGACGTGATGTCGCCGATGACATCGCCCATGTTCTCTTCCGGCGTCACCACCTCGAGCTCCATCACCGGCTCGAGCAGCGCGGCACCCGCCTTGCGGGCCGCTTCCTTCACCGCCATCGAACCGGCGATCCGGAAAGCCATCTCCGAGGAGTCCACGTCGTGGTACTTGCCGTCCACCAGCGTGACGCGCACGTCGACCATGGGATACCCGGCGAGGACGCCCGACTCCAGCGCCTCCTGCACTCCTTCGTCGACGGCGGGGATGTACTCCTGCGGGATGGTGCCACCTCGGATCTTGCTCACGAACTCGAAGCCACCGCCGGGACCGGTCGGCTCGAGGTCGAGCACGACCACCGCGAACTGGCCCTTGCCTCCGGTCTGACGGACGAACCGTAACTCGTGATCCGAGACCGGCTTGGTGATGGTCTCGCGGTATGCGACCTGAGGCTTGCCGACATTGGCGTCCACTTTGAACTCGCGGCGGAGCCGGTCGACCAGCACGTCCAGGTGCAGCTCGCCCATCCCCGAGATGACCGTCTGGGCGGTCTCCTCTTCTGTGCGTACCTGGAACGTCGGATCCTCTTCGGCGAGAGCCGCAAGCGACTTGGACAGCTTCTCCTGGTCGGCCTTGGTCTTCGGCTCGATCGCGATCGAGATGACCGGTACCGGGAACGTCATCGCCTCGAGCACGATCGGGTCGGCCGGGCCGCACAGCGTGTCCCCGGTCGTGGTGTGCTTCAGCCCCACCGCGGCAACGATGTCGCCCGCATAGGCGGCTTCCTTGTCCTCGCGGTGGTTGGCGTGCATCTGCAGGATCCGACCGATGCGCTCTTTACGTTCCTTCGTCGCGTTGAAAACGTGACTGCCGGCCTTGACCATCCCGGAGTACACGCGGAAGTAGGTCACTTTGCCCACGTAGGGGTCGGCCGCGATCTTGAACGCCAGCGCGCTGAACGGCTGATCGTCGGCGGGCGCGCGCTGAGCCTGCTCGCCGCCGGGCAGCTTGCCGACGACCGGCATGACGTCAAGCGGTGAGGGCAAGTACTGCACGATCGCGTCGAGCAGCGGTTGCACCCCCTTGTTCTTGAACGCAGAGCCGCAGAGCACCGGCGTCGCCTTGCCCGACAGCGTCGCGGCGCGCACCGCCTGCCGCAGGTGCTCGGGTGTGGGGTGGGCGCCGCCGACGTAGGCTTCCATGACCTCTTCGTCGTAGTCGGCGAGTGCCTCGAATAGCTCGTGCCGCCAGTGGTCGACCAGCTCGGCCATGTCCTCGGGGAGCGGCTCGTCGATCCACTCCTCGCCCTTGCCACCCTCCGTCCAAACGTGGGCGACCATGGCGATCAGGTCGACGACCCCGCGGAATCCGTCCTCGGCGCCGATCGGCAGCTGGAGAGGCAAGGGATGCGAATCGAGCCGGTCGCGGATCATGTCCATGGTTCGGTAGAAGTCGGCGCCGATCCGGTCCATCTTGTTCACGAAGCAGATGCGCGGCACGCGGTAGCGATCGGCCTGACGCCAGACCGTCTCGGTCTGTGGCTCGACCCCAGCAACGGCATCGAAGACGGCCACGGCGCCGTCGAGCACGCGCAGGCTCCGTTCCACCTCCACGGTAAAGTCCACGTGGCCGGGCGTATCGATGATGTTGATCCAGTGGTCTTTCCAGTGGCACGTGGTCGCGGCAGATGTGATGGTGATGCCGCGCTCCTGCTCCTGGACCATCCAGTCCATCACCGCGGTCCCCTCGTGCACCTCGCCGACCTTGTAGGTCTTGCCGGTGTAGTAGAGGATCCGCTCGGTGGTGGTCGTCTTGCCCGCGTCGATGTGGGCCATGATCCCGATGTTGCGCGTGCGAGCAAGCGGATACTCGCGGATCACGAGTTCCTTCTCCTTGCCCGTCTTCGTAGCAACAGTCTCTGACATCTTCTCTGCCGGGGAAGCCATCGTCTCCTTACCAACGGTAGTGTGCGAACGCCTTGTTCGATTCCGCCATCTTGTGCAGGTCTTCCTTGCGCTTCACGCTGGCACCGGTGTTGTTCAGGGCATCGACCAATTCCGCAGCCAGCCGATCGCTCATCGACTTCTCACGCCGGGACCGCGAGTTCTGCACCAACCAACGTAGGGCGAGCGTGACCGCACGCCGCGACGGAACTTCGACCGGGACCTGGTACGTCGCACCGCCGACGCGACGCGAGCGAACCTCGAGCTGCGGCCGGATGTTGTCGATCGCCTTCTTCAGCCCAGTCACCTGGTCGCTGCCCGTCCGATCCTTGACCACGTCAAGGGCGCTGTAGACGATCCGCTCGGCCGTCCCCCGCTTCCCGCGCGCGAGCACCTTGTTGATGAGCTGAGTTATGAGCACGCTGCCGTACACGGGATCAGGCATGATCTCGCGCTTCGGGATCGGTCCCTTCCTCGGCATGCTCTCTCGTTCTCCTCAGCACAAGCGGGCCCCAGCCGATCGGCCGAGACCCGCGGGTCTCCTACTGGTCTTTCTTGGCTCCGTATTTGGAGCGAGCCTGCTTCCGGTCTCGCACGCCGGCCGTGTCCAGCGCAGCGCGCACGACCTTGTACCGAACGCCGGGCAGATCCTTCACCCGGCCGCCCCTGACCAGCACGATCGAATGCTCCTGCAGGTTGTGGCCGACGCCTGGGATGTAGGCGTTCACCTCCGACCCGCCGGTGAGCCGAACGCGCGCGACCTTCCGCAGCGCGGAGTTCGGTTTCTTGGGCGTCATGGTGAACACGCGGGTGCAGACGCCGCGGCGCTGGGGTGAACCCTTGAGCGCAGGCGTCTTCGTCTTGGACCGCTTGGTCTTGCGGCCATGACGCACCAGCTGTTGGATCGTCGGCACTTCGGTTCTCCTTAGGGGACGTCCCAGGTCCGTCCGATGGGCGCACTGAGCCCGCGAAAAGGGATGGTTGGCTCATCGCGGACACGTCCAGACCACGCCCTGATCCAGACGCGAGGGCCTAGGCTACCTGGGGAAACACAGGAGTGTCAACGCGGTTCGCGAGCCCCGGCGGAACCGGCGGGTGGGGTCTCGACGCGCGAGCGGACGGCGCGCTCCAGCGCATCCCGCAGCTCTCGTCGTCCGACCCCGAGTTCATCGAGGATCCCCGCTCCCCAGCCCTCACCGTTTCGGAGCACACCGAGTAGCACATGATGAGGCTCGATGTAGTTGTGTCCGAGCCCAACGGCTTCCCGCATGGCCAGCTCGAGGACGTGTTTCGCCCGGGGACTGAACGGGATCGGCGGACCTGCCGGCACAGGATGTGTCCCGGCACCGAGGGCTTGTTCGACCTTGCGCCGCACCCCGGCTGAGGTCAACCCCAGCTCCAGCAGGGTCTGCGTGGAGAGCCAACGGGGCTCAGTGAGCGTCCCGAGAAGCAGATGCTCTGTTCCGACCTGTGGATGACCAAGCTCGTGCGCGAGCTCACGAGCGCGGACCACGGCCCGCCGAGCGTCGACGGTGAAGCGCTCGATCCCGGGCTTCTCCAGGCCAAGCGTGAACTCCGCTACCCTGAGGAGCTGCTCGAGCATCCCATGACGCTTCGAGCCGGCGACGACCTGCAGCCGGCCACCCACATACCGTTGCTGAGCTGCCTGTTTGGACACGCCGAGCACCTTGCCCACCTCGGCCCAGGAGTGCCCGGCGGCGCGCGCAGCCTGAACGAAATGGTCCACCAGCAGATCAGCCAGCGCCGTGAGCCCGGCCCCGCGATCCACCGCCGCGGCGAGTTGGTTCAACGGGCCGCTTTCATCGGCCTCGCGGATGCGGGCGATCAGCTGATCCAACGACGGGTCCGCCGCCATGCGTCAATCATGCCTTGACGTACCAGGGTACGTCAAGGATATCTTGACAGTGGCGACACGCCCTGCGCGCCGGAGATGGCGATGGCCCCGGGAGGCGCCCCGGGGCCATCGCAAGTGATGGTTCGGCTACTGCTGCTCTCCGCCGCCTGCCTCGGTTCCGGCCTGGCCGTTCCCCGCCTCGTCGCGGAACTGAGGCGGCACCGGGAACTCCACCGGCCGCATCGGCGTGTCGAGCAGCGGCGACTCCTCTTCCTCGGCAGGCACGGCGTACATCCGCTCGGGGATCTCGGTCGGGTAGACCCGGATCGTCCGGTAACGGGCCATGCCGGTGCCGGCCGGGATGAGCTTGCCGATGATCACGTTCTCCTTCAGGCCGAGCAGCGAGTCGCTGCGCCCCGAGATCGCCGCATCGGTCAGCACACGGGTCGTTTCCTGGAACGACGCTGCCGACAGCCACGAGTCGGTCGCCAGCGACGCCTTGGTGATGCCCATGAGCACCGGCCGCGCGCTGGCGGGCTCGCCGCCCTCTTCGACCACGCGGCGGTTGACCTCCTCGAATTGCCTGCGCTCGACGAACTGAGCAGGCAGGAACTCGGTTTCGCCGGGCTCGATCACGTTCACGCGACGAAGCATCTGGCGCACGATCAGCTCGATGTGCTTGTCGTGAACCTGCACGCCCTGCGACTGGTACACGGCCTGGATCTCATTGACCAGGTGCATCTGCACCTGCCGCGGCCCCTGAACGCGCAGGATCTCGTGCGGGTTGACCGACCCCTCGGTGAGCTGCTGGCCGACCACGACCGCGGCACCGTCATCGGTCCGCAGGCGCTGGCGCCGAGGCACCTTGTAGGCAACCTCTTCCTTGCCGTCTTCCGAGGTGATCTTCAACTCACGGTGCTTGTCGCCCTCGACGATCTCCAGCGTTCCGGTCAGCTCGGCGATCTGGGCCTCGCCTTTGGGTTTGCGCGCCTCGAACAACTCCACCACGCGAGGCAGGCCGTGGGTGATGTCCTCACCCGCGACGCCACCGGTGTGGAACGTTCGCATCGTCAGCTGCGTGCCGGGCTCGCCGATCGACTGCGCAGCGATGATGCCGACGGCCTCACCCACCTCCACCAGCCGCCCCGTCGCCAGGTTTCGCCCGTAGCACAGGGCGCACACACCGACCCTGCTCTCGCAGGTCAGGACGCTGCGCACCAACACTTGTTCGACCAGCGCGTCCACGAGCTCGTCCTTCTCGCCATCCCCCAGCTCCGTGCCGGCGTCCATCAGAACGCGGCGCGACCCGGGCTCGGGAACATCCTCGGCGAGCACGCGCCCGAACAGCTTGGAGTTCAGGTGCGTATCGGAGACCGGAACGCGCTCACCGCTCTTCGGATCCTCCATCGTCACGTGCACCGGGATACCACGTTCGGTGCCGCAGTCCGGTTCGCGGATGATCACATCCTGCGCAACGTCGACCAAACGCCGGGTCAGGTACCCGGAGTCGGCCGTCCGGAGCGCCGTGTCCGCGAGGCCCTTGCGCGCGCCGTGCGTCGAGATGAAGTACTCGAGGACGGACAGCCCTTCTCGGAAGTTGCTCTTGATCGGCCGCGGGATGATGTCACCCTTCGGGTTGGCGACGAGCCCACGCATGCCCGCGATCTGACGGATCTGCATGAGGTTCCCTCGAGCGCCTGAGGTGGACATCATGTTGATGGGGTTCAGCGGCGTGAAGGATGCCTCCATCGCGCGCGTCACCTCTTCAGTGGCCTTGGTCCAGATCTCCACCAGCTCCTGACGACGCTCGTCGTCGGTGATGACGCCCTTACGGTGCAGGCCTTCGATCCGATCGGCTTCCTCTTCGTACCGGCTGAGGATCTGCGGCTTGTTCTCCGGCGTCGCGACGTCGTCGACCGAGATGGTCACGCCGGCGCGGGTCGCGTAGTGGAACCCCAGCTCCTTGAATCGGTCCAGGATCACGGCGACCTGCACCTTGTCGTAGCGCTCGACGCACTCGTCGACGATGTCGCCGAGCTGCTTCTTCTGCACGACCTGGTTGATGTACTGATGCTCCAGCGGCAGCGCTTCGTTGAAGATGATCCGCCCGATCGTGGTCTCGAACGGCTTGGTTACCGTCTCGCCGTCCTCGGTCACCTCCGTCGCCCACGGCACGTGCTTCTCGGGCCAGCGGACCTTGATCTTTGCCTGCAGATCCGCCTCGCGGAAGTCCAGCGCCATGACCGCCTCGGCCGGCGACGAGAAGATCTTGCCCTCGCCGACCCCGTTCTCCTTCTCGTAGGTCAGATAGTAGATGCCCAGCACCATGTCCTGGGTCGGCACCGTGATCGGACGCCCGTGCGCCGGCGACAGGACGTTATTGGCCGAGAGCATCAGGATCCGAGCCTCAGCCTGCGCCTCGGCCGACAGCGGCAAGTGAACCGCCATCTGGTCACCGTCGAAGTCCGCGTTGAACGCCGCGCAGACCAGCGGGTGGATCTGGATAGCCTTGCCCTCTACGAGCACGGGCTCGAACGCCTGGATGCCAAGACGGTGCAGCGTCGGCGCGCGGTTCAGCATCACCGGATGCTCGCGGATCGCCTCTTCCAGCACGTCCCACACCACCGGACGCGCGCGCTCGACCATCCGCTTCGCGCTCTTGATGTTCTGGGCGTGACCCAGATCGACGAGGCGCTTCATCACGAACGGCTTGAACAGCTCAAGCGCCATCTGCTTGGGCAGGCCGCACTGATGCAGCTTCAACTCGGGACCGACGACGATCACCGAACGGCCCGAGTAGTCCACGCGCTTGCCGAGCAGATTCTGACGGAACCTGCCCTGCTTCCCCTTGAGCATGTCCGAAAGCGACTTCAGCGGCCGGTTGCCGGGGCCCGTGACGGGCCGGCCGCGGCGTCCGTTGTCGAACAGCGCGTCGACGGCCTCCTGAAGCATGCGCTTCTCGTTGTTGACGATGATCTCGGGTGCGCCAAGATCGAGCAGTCTCTTGAGACGGTTGTTCCGGTTGATCACGCGCCGGTACAGGTCGTTGAGGTCCGACGTAGCAAACCGGCCGCCGTCAAGCTGCACCATAGGCCGCAGGTCCGGTGGGATCACCGGGATGCAGTCGAGAACCATGCCCATCGGCGAGTTCTTGGAAGACACGAACGCATTGACCACCTTCAGCCGCTTGATCGCGCGCGCCTTCTTCTGTCCCTTGCCATCCTTGGACTGCGTCCGCAGGAACTCCGCTTCCTCTTTGACGTCGATCCGCGCGAGCAGGTCCTTGATCGCCTCGGCGCCCATCTTGCCGTCGAAGTAGTCGCCGAAGCGGTCCTTCAGGTCGCGGAACAGCATCTCATCGTGCACGAGCTGCTTGGGCGACAGCGCGCGGAACAGGTCGAGTACCTCGTCGAGCTGCTCGAGGCGCTTCTCGGTCTGATCCATCAGCTGGCGACGTTCCTTCTCGGCGCGCGCCTGCTCGCTGCGGAGCTGCGAACCCTTCGCGCCCTCCTTCTCCAGCTCCTTCAGGCGCTTCTCGAGCTCCTTCTGCTTGGCCTCGATGCGCTTGTCGCGCGTCTCGACGATCTCGAGCTTCTCCTCCTCGACCTCTTTCTCGATCTTGGGGAGATCCTTGTGCCGGCGCTCATCGTCGACCCGCGTGATCATGTACGACGCGAAGTAGATAACCTTCTCGAGGTCCTTGGGCGCCAGGTCCAGCAGGTAGCCGAGCCGCGAAGGGACTCCCTTGAAGTACCAGATGTGCGTGACCGGGGCGGCCAGCTCGATGTGTCCCATGCGCTCGCGACGCACCTTCGAGCGCGTCACCTCCACGCCGCAGCGCTCGCAGATGATGCCCTTGAAGCGGACGCGCTTGTACTTGCCGCAGTAGCACTCCCAATCCCGCGTCGGACCGAAGATCTTCTCGCAGAAGAGTCCGTCCTTCTCGGGTTTCAGGGTGCGATAGTTGATGGTCTCCGGCTTCTTGACCTCGCCGTTGGACCACATGCGGATCTGGTCGGCGTTTGCCAGGCCGATCCTCAGCTCGTCGAAGTATGTAACGTCGAGCACTCGTTATCCCTCCACGTCCACGCTCGAGGGTTCGCGGCGGCTCAGGTCGATCCCGAGCTCTTCCGCTGCGCGGAAGATGTCCTCGTCGGAGTCGCGCATCTCGATCTCTTTGCCTTCCGCCGACAGGACGTCGACGTTCAAGCACAGCGACTGCATCTCCTTGATCAAGACCTTGAAGGATTCGGGGATCCCCGGCTCGGGGATGTTCTCTCCCTTGACGATGGCCTCGTAGACCTTCACCCGACCCATCACGTCGTCGCTCTTGATCGTCAGTAGCTCCTGGAGGGCGTAGGCGGCGCCATAGGCTTCCAGCGCCCACACCTCCATCTCGCCGAACCGCTGACCGCCGAACTGCGCCTTCCCCCCCAGCGGTTGCTGGGTGATCATCGAGTACGGGCCGGTGGAGCGGGCGTGGATCTTGTCGTCCACCAGGTGAGCCAGCTTCAGGATGTAGATGTGGCCGACGGTGACCGGCACCTCGAACGGCTCGCCCGAACGGCCGTCGTAAAGTCGCGCCTTCCCATCCGGACCCACCAGCCGCACGCCGTCACGGTTCGGGCGGGCGTGCAGGAGGAGATCGGCGATCTCGGTGTCCTTCGCGCCGTCGAAGACCGGCGTCGCGAAGTTGATCGGCCCCTCGACGTCCCTGTGCGCTTCGGTCCAGCCATGGCCGCGCATCCAGTCGGGTTCCTCGGGGAAGCTCCACCCGACGTGGGCGCACCAGCCAAGATGGGCCTCGAGCACCTGCCCGAGGTTCATACGGCTCGGCACGCCGAGCGGGTTGAGGATGATGTCCACCGGAGTCCCATCCTCGAGGAAGGGCATGTCCTCCTCGGGCAGGATCTTGGCGATCACTCCCTTGTTCCCATGCCGACCGGCGAGCTTGTCGCCTTCGGAGATCTTGCGCTTCTGAGCGCAGTGGACGCGGACCAGCTCGTTGACGCCGGGCGGCAACTCGTCGCCGAGCTCGCGCGAGAACTTGCGGACGGCGATGACCGTCCCCGACTCCCCGTGGGGAACCTTCAGAGACGTGTCGCGGACCTCGCGAGCCTTCTCGCCGAAGATCGCGCGCAGGAGCCGCTCCTCGGGGGTCAGCTCGGTCTCACCCTTCGGCGTGACCTTGCCGACCAGCACGTCGCCGGGCTTGACCTCGGCGCCGATCCGGATGATGCCCTCTTCATCGAGGTCCTTGAGCACCTCGTCGGCGACGTTGGGTATGTCCCGGGTGACCTCCTCGGGTCCCAGCTTGGTGTCGCGCGCGTCCACTTCGTACTCCTCGATGTGGATCGAGGTGAGCGTGTCTTGCTTGACCAGCCTCTCGGACAGGATGATCGCGTCCTCGTAGTTGTGCCCCTCCCAGGGCATGAACGCGACCAGCAGGTTTCGCCCGAGCGCAAGCTCGCCGTACTCGGTAGACGGTCCGTCTGCCAGGACCTGTCCTTCCGTCACCTGCATACCCTCGTCCACCACCGGCTTCTGGTTCAGGCAGGTGTCCTGGTTCGAACGCCGGTACTTCATGAGCTTGTAGCTCTTGCGGTTGCCGTCGTTGCCGCGGACCACGATCTGGTTGGCGTCGACTTCCTCGACAACCCCGGCCGTCTCGGCGAGGACAACGTCCCCTGCGTCCGCGGCCGAGCGGAACTCGATGCCGGTCCCGATCAGCGGCGCATCGGTGCTGATCAGCGGCACGGCCTGACGCTGCATGTTGGCGCCCATGAGCGCACGGTTGGCATCGTCGTGCTCGAGGAACGGGATCAGCGCGGTCGCGACCGAAACGATCTGATGCGGCGCGACGTCCATGTACTCGACTTCATCGATCGGCACCATGTCGACCTCGCCGCCGCCGGTCCGGCACAGCACTTTCGGCTCGGTGAACTTGCCCTTGGCATCGATCGGCGCGTTGGCCTGGGCGATCGTGGTCCGGTCCTCTTCATCGGCGGTCAGGTAGATGATCTCCTCGGTGACCCGGCCCTTCTCCGCACGCCGGTAGGGAGTTTCGACGAACCCGTAAGGGTTGATCCGCGCGAACGTGGCCAGGTTGCCGATGAGGCCGATGTTCGGGCCCTCGGGAGTCTCGATCGGGCACATGCGACCGTAGTGCGAGGGATGGACGTCCCGGACCTCGAATCCAGCCCGCTCGCGGCTGAGGCCGCCAGGGCCCAGGGCCGACAGGCGGCGCTTGTGCGTGAGGACCGAGAGCGAGTTGGTCTGGTCCATGAACTGCGACAGCTGCGAAGTGCCGAAGAATTCCTTGATGGAGGCGACGACCGGCCGGATGTTGATCAGGGTCTGGGGGGTGATCGCCTCGACGTCTTGCGTCGTCATCCGCTCGCGAACGACTCGCTCCATGCGAGAGAGACCGATCCGCACCTGGTTCTGGATCAGCTCGCCCACGGAACGCAGGCGTCGGTTCCCGAAGTGGTCGATGTCGTCCTCGTAGAAACCGTCGTCGCCCGCGTGCAGCTTCACCAGGTACTTGATGGTCTTGATGATGTCCTCGTAGGTGAGGATGGTCTTGCCCGGCTCAGCGAACAGGATCACCCGGCGGTCCTCATCGAACCCGTCCCCAACACGGTTCAGACCCGCCCTGGCCACCTCATCGAGCTGTTTGAGCTTCTTGTCGATCTTGTAGCGACCCACCTTGGCCAGGTCATAGCGCTTCCCGTTGAAGAACAGGCTCTCGAGCAGGTTGCGCGCGCTGTCCACCGTCGGGGGTTCACCGGGACGCAGCTTCCGGTAGATGTCGAGCAGCGCGTCTTCCTGCGTGTGGATGGTGTCCTTGTCCAGCGTCAAGCGGATGGACTCCGCGCCCTCGAACAGCGCGAGGATCTCATCGTCGGTGTATCCCCAAGCCTTCAGCAGGACCGTGACGTTCTGCCGGCGCTTGCGATCGACCCTCACGCCGACCAGATCCCGCTTGTCCACCTCGAACTCGAGCCACGCCCCACGGCCCGGGATCACCTTGCAGCTGAACAGCTCCTTGTCGGAGGTCTTGTCGAGATCACGTGAGAAATACACACCCGGCGATCGGACGAGCTGCGAGACGACGACGCGCTCGGTCCCGTTGATGATGAAGGTTCCCTTGCCGGTCATCCACGGGAAATCCCCCATGAATACCGTCTGGGCCTTGATCTCGCCCGTCGATGTGTTCACGAACTCTGCGTTCACGAACAAGGGACGAGAGAACGTCATGTCCCGGTCGTGGCACTCCTCGACTGTGTGCTTGGGGGCCTCGAACCAGTGCTCGCGGAGGTAGAGCTTCATGACCCCCTGGTAGTCCTCGATGGGGGAGATCTCCTCGAAGGTTTCCCTGAGGCCCTCCTTCTCCAGCCAATCGAAGGAGTCTTTCTGGATCGCGATCAGGTCTGGGAGTGGAAGTACTTCCTTGGTCTTGCCGAACGACAGCCGCTCACGGATCGGGGCAGGCAAATCTGGTCTCCTCCCTCCAGGTGGACCGTGCTCACACCACGGGCACGCGAAAGCCCGAGTCAGTTGGTGGAAACGCGAAAGGGCAGGTTAGCAACTCCGCTAGCCTGCCGTCAAGAAGCGGCCCAGATCGATATAGATCAAGCGCCGCCAGGGTAGCCCTGGAGGGTGGAGCCGTCAATAGGTCTGGACGGGTTCTTCCCGTTCTCTGGCCGGCTCCCGCCTTCCGGCTTCCGCCGTGCCCCGCCAGGGGCGCCCCCCCGGGGACCTCAGACCCTACTTGACCTCGACGGATGCTCCGGCGCCCTCGAGCTGCTCCTTGATCTTCTGAGCCTCCTCCTTGGGGATGTTCTCCTTGACTGGCTGCGGAGCGCCCTCGACCAGGTCTTTCGCCTCCTTCAGGCCCAGACTGGTGATCGCGCGCACCTCCTTGATGACGTTGATCTTCTTGTCCCCTGCGGCCGTGAGGACCACCGTGAACTCGGTCTGCTCCTCCTCGGCTTCGGCGGCAGCGGGTACGCCGGCGGCCGCAACCGCGACGGGTGCGGCCGCGGTGACCCCAAACTTGTCCTCGAACTTCGAGATGAAGTCGCTCAGCTCGAGCAGGTTCCACTCTGCGACGGCGTCGAGCACCTCATTGGCGGTGAGCTTGGCCATGACATTGTCCTCCTACTGCTCCGTCTCGTTTTCGTTCGTTCTCGGTTCGTCTTGAGAGCCTTCTGCTTCGCCATCCGGCTCGGCCGCCGGCGCCGCTGAAGCCTCCACCGGCTGTTCCTGGGTGCCCTCCGGCACCGTTTCTCCCCCGGCTTCTCCCCCGGCTTCTCCCCCGGCCTCCGGCCCCGCAGCCTCAGGCGCCGCATCGCGGACAGCGTCGGTCGGCGCCTCGGGAAGCTTGTCTTTCAACTGGGCGAACAGCGCGCCCACCTGCTGGAGCGGGGCCGCGAACAGATACGCGACCTTCTGAAGTGGCGCCGCAAATAGGCCGGCGACCTTGGCCAGCATGACCTCGCGCGAGTCCAGGGCCGCAAGCGACTTCACATCCGCCTCGCTGAGCACCCGCCCCTCGAGCAACCCACCCTTCAGGATCAGGGTTGGGACCCGCTTGGCGAACTCCGCCAGCTTCTTGGCGGCGGTGACAACGTCGTCTTTGGCGAAGGCCACGGCGGTCGGACCGTCCAGCATCGGCTCGAGATCCCCGAGCCCGAGATCCCGTACCGCGATCGTCGCCAGGGTGTTCTTGAAGACCTTGAAGTCGGCGCCGGCTTCCCGGAGTCCCGTCCGGAGCTCGGCGAGCTCACCGACGGTCATGCCCCGGTACTCGGTCAGGATGACTGCTGCGGCGCCATCGACGCGGCTCTTGAAATCCTGGACCGCGTCCACCTTCGCCTGCCGCGGCCCGTCGGGTGACACGCGTGGTCCGCCGAGCTTCTTGCTCGTCTGCGGAGGGCGTTTCGTCCTGGCCACGCTTCACCTCTCACTCGGAACGAAAGAAACGGCCGCCGAGGACAGGCGGCCGCTCCGGTGAAGCGTCCACTGAGCCTCGGGAGGCCCCTCAGGGCTTAAGCCGCAACGCGGCACCTCCTGTCTTCGGCGCGGGAAAGGATACGGGTCGACTGGCCGAGGGTCAATCGACCGCTACTCGGCGGCGACCTTCACTCCGGGGCCCATGGTCGACGAGATGGTAACGCCTTTGATGTACTTGCCTTTCGCTGCCGCCGGCTTCGCGCGCTTGATCTCGTCCAGGACCGCGATGAGGTTGGCCACCAGCGCGGGCTCCTCGAAGGACGCCTTCCCGATCGGCACGTGGACGTTCGCGCCCTTATCCACCCGATACTCGACCTTGCCAGCCTTGATCTCCCGGACCGCCTTGCCCACCTCGGGAGTCACCGTGCCGGTCTTCGGGTTGGGCATGAGCCCTCGAGGCCCGAGCACCTTCCCCAGACGCCCCACGACCGGCATCAGGTCAGGGGTTGCCACGGCCGCGTCGAAATCGAGGAAGCCCTCCTTCTCGATGCGCTCGGCGAGATCTTGCGCACCGACCACGTCCGCGCCGGCCTCGCGCGCCTCCTCCGCGGCCTCCCCCGCGGCGAATACCGCGACCCGGACGGTCTTGCCGGTCCCGTGCGGCAGCGAGACCGTGCCGCGCACCATCTGATCGGCCTTCCTGGGATCGACCCCGAGCCGGATCGCAACGTCGATCGACTCGTCGAATCTCCGCTTGGACGCCTGTTTCACCAGCGAGACCGCGTCGGCCGGGTCGTAGGCCTTCAGCCGCTCGATCCTCGCCGCGGCCTCCTCGTACTTCTTGCTTCGCTTCATCGGTGCCTCCTGTGGTCAACGGCGAGCGTAGAACCCGCCTCCCACGCCTGGGATGGTTAGTCGGTGACGGTGACGCCCATCGAGCGAGCCGTGCCTTCGACGATCTTCATCGCGCCCTCGATGTCGTTCGCATTGAGATCTGGCATCTTCGTCTCGGCGATCTCCCGCACCGCTGCTCGAGAGATAGTGCCCACTTTGGTCCGGTTCGGCTCGCCGGACCCCTTCTCGATTCCGGCCTTCTGCTTGATCAGCACGGAGGCCGGCGGCGTCTTGGTCACGAAGGTGAAGGTGCGATCTTCGTAGATCGTGATCTCTGCGGGGATGATCGTTCCGGACTGTGACTGCGTCTCGGCGTTATACGCCTTGCAGAAGTCCATGATGTTGATCCCGTGCGGCCCCAAGGCCGTTCCAACCGGTGGCGCGGGTGTGGCCTGGCCTGCAGGGATCTGCAATTTCACCATCGCGAGGATCTTTTTCTTCTTCTTGGGGGGCATCCCGTCTCCTTAGACCTTCGCAACCTGATCGAACCCGAGCTCGACCGGCGTCTCCCGGCCGAAGATGTTGACCAGGACCTTCAGCTTCGACCTGTCGAGATCGATCTCCGAGACGACGCCCTGGAAGTTGGCGAATGGACCCGTGGTGACTCGGACGGGGTCGTTGACCTGCCACTCGGGGCGAGGACGAGGCCGCTCTTCTTCGGCAGCTGCGCCGCGCTGCAGGATCCGATCGACTTCGACTTCGGACAGGGGGATCGGCTTGTTCGCCGATCCGACGAATCCCGTCACTCCGGGGGTGTTGCGAACGACGTACCAAGAGTCATCGTCGAGATCCATGCGCACGAGCAGGTAACCGGGAAAGACCTTCCGCTGCACGACCTGCTTCTTCCCGCCCTTCATCTCGACCACGTCTTCCATCGGGATGACGACCTCGTAGATGCGGTCCTCCATGTTCATCGAGATGATCCGCGTTTCGAGGTTCGCCTTCACCTTGTTCTCGTAACCCGCGTAGGTGTGGACGACGAACCACTCACCGGGCTGCCACGCGAGCAGCGCCGCGGTTTCCGCGTCGATCTCCTCCTCGTCCGCCGCAGGCTCCTCATCTGCCGAGCCCTCGACCTCGGCCACGGGCTCCTCAACCGCTTCGGCGACAGGCTCCTCGACCTCTTCGGCCACAGGCTCCTCGACCTCTTCAGCTACCGTCTCCTCGACATCTTCGGCCGCTTCGGCCGCAGGCTCCTCGACCTCTTCAGCCGCAGTCGGCTCAGCTGCGGCCTCCACCGGTTCCGCTGAGGTCTCGGACGTCTCGGTGGGCTCGGCCACCGGTGCGGAGTCCCCCGATGCGGAGTCCCCCGATGTTTCGGGCGTTCGAGGCTCACCCGATCCGTTCATCTCATCGGCCTGCGGGTCGTCTTCCTCGGATGTCGAAGGGCGCGTCTGATCCACGTCATTCCTTTGGGAGTTATCCATCTGGATAGGTCGTGACCGTTCAGCCTAGCCGGACCCGTAGAAATAGAGCAGCCCACGAGCGAACACGAAGTCGAGCGCGAAGACGATCGTGGTAACGAATGTGACGCTGACCAGCACGACGACCGTGTACGTGAGGACCTCGGTGCGTGTCGGCCAAGAGACCTTCCTCAGTTCCTGTCTGACCTCTTTCAGGAAGCGGCGCCAACGCTTCAGACGTCCTTCGCGCTTGACCTCCTGAACCGCGCGCGCCTTGGTGGCCTGCTTGAGCTCGACGGTGCGCTGTCGAGTTTTCTCAGCCTGCGCTTCCTGTTTGGCCAGCAGCCTTTTCGTCGCTCGATTCATGACCCTCGACGCCCATCGCGAACGGGCTCTCTCATGCGTGAGCCGCGGACGATCCGCGACCTGCTGTCGCAGGGCCGGAGGGACTCGAACCCCCAACCCCCGGTTTTGGAGACCGGTGCTCTGCCAGTTGAGCTACGGCCCTCCGGGTTCGGGGAATCATCCCTCCCCCCGAAACCGAGCCAGTATACGGGGGGCCGCGGAGGAGTGTAAAGCGAAGCAGCATGCGGTCAAGCCTCTGGCCAGCACAAACGCGCAGGACTAGCTGGTTACCGGCTGACCAGCCACCCGCCGGCCTCGGATCGCGCGCCATAAGGCGTACGCGGTCCCGGCCGCGACCAGCGCCGTTGCCCCGGCCTGGGCGATGACCTCGCGATTCTCCTGGACGAGGCGCATAAGCTCTGGCGCCACGTTCGGGGGGACGATCGGGGGGATCAGGCGGCGCCTCGGTTCGCTCACGCTCTCGAGAACTGTGTCGAGCAGCATCGGGGGCGGCTCCAGAGGGCGTTCGGTCAGGGACCGAAGGCCGGTGGTCACGCGCTCGAGCTGCTCGACCTCGGACCGGCAGACCGTGCAGCCGGCGAGGTGCCGTGCGACCGCCCGCGTCGTGTCCTGCCTCAGGTCGCCGCCGGCGTACCCGGGCAGATATGCGCTTGCCTGTTCACATCTCATGATGGCGTCCGCTTCCTCTTCGCCAGCGGGACGACCACTCCTGCGCTGGCCAGCTCGTCCGCCAAGCGCTGCCGCGCCCGGAACAGCCGCACCTTGACCGCGCCTTCGGTCGTCCTCATCTCCTTCGCTATCTCCTCGCAGGTCCAGCCGTACACATCTTTCAGCACCACCGCCGCCCGCTGGGCGGGCGAGAGCTTCACCAGCGCCCGCTCCAAAGCATCCGCGTCGGCATGTGCATCGCTGCCGTCACTAACCGTCGCCTCCCGCACGTCACGCGGATCCATGAGGATCCCGGCTCGACCCCGGCGTTTCAGATGGGTCATCGCCGTGTTCGCCGTGATCCGGTAGAGCCAGGTCCCGGCGTTCGCATCACCGCGGAACGTCCGGAGCCCGCGCCAGACCCGTACGTAGACATCCTGTGTGACGTCCGCGGCATCGTCGGCGCTGCCCATCAGACGGTAGGCCATCGAATAGACCGTCCGATGGGTCAAGCGCACCAGTTCATCGAATGCGCCCGGTTCACCGCGCTGACAGGCCTCGACGAGCTCCCGCGGAACGTACAAACAAGACCTCCATCTCTCCGACCTCCGGCGACCGGCGCCGGTTACATGGCCAAAGGTCTTATCCTCATGCCCGATGGTACGCCTGCGCTCCCTGATGGTCGCATCTCTGCTCACCCTGGCCTTCGGATGCAGCGGAGGCGCTGCGCGTCCGCCGGCCGATCCCATCCAAGGGCTGATCGTGAGCATCGAGGGGATGACGATGACCGTCGAGATCGGGGGCGGGGAACGATACTCGTTCACGATCTCGGATCCCACGGTGCCCCTGGAGCACCTTCGGGAGCACATGGTCCAGCGGCTGCCCGTCTCGGTCGATTGGGATGGAACGGACGAGCTGGTCGCGCGGGTCATCGCCGATGCGTAATCAGGCCAGCAGGTCTGCCCGGTCCCTCCACCGGTCGAGGAAGACCCGGTGGTTGCGCTTGGAACGACGGGCCCGCTCTTCCTCGTCGAGCGCCTCCCAGCCGCGATGAGCGTGCCGAACAACCGGCAGCGGCACGACGCGAGCCCGTCCACCCTGGGCCCGCAGAGAGAAGGAGAGGTCGATGTCAGCATTGCGGTACCAGGTGAACCGTTCGTTCACAAGGCCGGAGGCCGCAAGCTTCTCGCGCCCGGTCGCGAGCAGGTAGCCCTCGATCGCCGCCGCGTCGGGTCCATCGGCCTCCCGCCAGGACATCAGATCCTCGCTGACCAAACCGAACGGTCCGGCGACCGCGACCGCCGGATCGGCCAAGGCTGCGGCCAGCGGCGACAGGATGTCCCCGTTCGGCTCGATCGACAGATCGGTCAGCGCGACGAGCGCCCCGCGCGAGCACCGCAACCCGACGTTGCGTGCCGCCGCCCAGCCGAGCTCGCCGTTCAGGTGCAAGCAGCGGACCCAGGGCCTCGGCTTCGCGAGCGTCTCGATGCGCTGAGCGTCCTGTGATCCGTTGTCGAGCACGACGACCTCGGCGCGCCGGGTGTCGTTGTGACGCTCGAAACCGCGCAGGAAACGTTCGAGGTCGTCGGGGAATCCCTCGTAGAGCAGATGGAGCGACCAGTCCAACGTCGGCGGGGCCCCAAGCTCATCGGGGATCGATCCAGGATCGAGCAGCTCGAATGCCGGCTTCGGGTCGACCGTCGCACCGCCCGGCGCGTCCTGGACGACGAAGCCGAGCTCATCGATCTGGTCCCGCAACGCATCGGCGCGGACGTAGTCCTTGACGGCGCGGGCTGCGTCGCGCTGCTCGAGCAGCTCGCGCACGCGCTCCGGGACCTCGCTCATGTGCTATCCGCGTCGACGATCGCCGGTGATGCCGGGATCGCCGCCTCCTATGCGAGTTGGATGACCGCGTCGCCCTTCGAGACGTTGGTGCCCTCCGGCGATTCCGCCTCGAACTCGATGCGGACCTTGCCGTCGTCGAGCTTCTCGGCCACACGGCCCTTGACGGTGACGGTCGCACCCTCGTCGGGCACGACAACCGGGGACGTGAAGCGGTTCCGGACACGCACGACCGCGCCGGGATCGCCGCACCAGTCTGTGAGGTACTGCCCGATGCGCGCCATCGTGTGCATGCCGGTCGCGATGGTGTCGGGCAAGCCGACCGAGGTGGCGAAGCCGGGGCTCCAGTGGATCGGGTTGAAGTCACCGCTCGCGCCCGCGTACATCACCAGGTTCACGCGCTCGACCTTGTAGGACCAGGGCTTGAGGTCCTCGCCCTCGGCGACGTCGCCGTAGCTGATCTTGGCAGTCATCTCAGGCCCCCTCGGCGGTTCCGCGGGACACGACGGTCGAGCGCGCCGTCGCGACGGGCTCGCCGGCCTCGGTCTCGATCGACGCCTCGATCACCATGAACTCATTGCGCCCGCGCGCGGTGATGTCGGCGATCCGCGGCTTGCCGACCAGGCGCATCCCCGGAACGACCGGCCGGTGAAGCTCGTACTCCTGCTCGCCGTGAACGACCATCGCGTAGTTCAGACCCAGCTCTGGGTCACCGATGATCTGCGGGCTGTACCGGAAGTTCGTCACGGTCAGAAAGGTCGGTGGCGCGATAACGTCCGCGTATCCCGCCGCCTTCGCGGCATCCTCGTCGTGATAGACCGGGTTCATGTCACCGATGGCGTTCGCGAACTCCTTGATCTTCTCGCGTCCGACCTCGTAGGGGATCGAGGGCGGGTACTCCCGCCCGATGAAGGATCTGTTCAGCGCCATGGGCTAGCCTCCCAGCTGTCCGCCGGTGACCGGGATCGTCACGCCCGACACGAAGTCGGAGTCGGGCGAGACCAGGAAGAGGTGCACGTTCGCGATGTCCTCGGGCCGCCCGTAGCGGCCCAGCGCGATCATCATCAACGCCATCCGCCGCTGCTGCTCGGGGATACCGAGTTCGGCGCCGGATTCCTTGGATGCGGTGAGGCGCGTCTCGACGAAGCCCGGCGCGACGCAGTTGACGTTGATCCAGAACGGACCGAGCTCGCGCGCCAGCGTCTTGGTCATCGCGATGAGCCCGCCCTTCGCGGCCGTGTAATTGGCCTGCCCCGCGTTGCCGGTCAATGCGGCCACGGATGAAGTGAAGGTGATCTTGCGGTGGTGGGCAGGCTGGCCGTCGGCCGTCTTCTCTTGCTTCGCTTGCTCGCGCATGTAAGGCATCGCGGCGTAGGTCACGTTGTATGCGCCGTACAGGTTCACCTTGAGCACGAAGTCGAACAGGTCCGGCCCCATATTGTGGAACATCTTGTCCCGGGTGATCCCAGCGTTGTTCACGACGATGTCGAGGGTCCCGAATTCGTCCACCGCGGCCTTAGCGAGCGCGTGCGCTGCGTCGAGCTGGGTGATGTCGCCGGCGAAGGAGATAGCCCGGCCCCCGTTCTTCACCACCTCGTCGGCGGTCTCCTGAGCCGGCTCGGGATCGATGTCGGCGATGACGACCGCGGCGCCCTCCTCGGCGAGACGCAGCGCGGTCGCACGGCCGATCCCGCGTCCCGAGCCTGTGATGATGGCGACCCTGTCGTCGAGACGACCCACGACGAACCTCCCGTGTCGGTAGGGATAGGTAGACGAACGGCCGTACGTTACCGACGGGTAACCGGGGACGTCAAAGCGAGCGCGTTAGCGCGTCTCTTTATGCACCGTGTGCTTGCCGCACCAGCGGCAGAACTTCCGCAGCTCGATGCGGTCGCGGTCGTTGACCTTGTTCTTCTTGGTCTGGTAGTTCCGGCGTTTGCACTCCTCGCACGCGAGGGTGACGCCGGGACGCTTGTCGCTCTTGGCCACTGGAGACTCCTGATCGGAACGCGAGCCGAAAGTATACCGGCCCTCAGGCGAGGGCGGGACCGTCAGTTGGTAGCGGGGGGCGGGATCGAACCGCCGACACTGCGATTATGAGCCGCATGCTCTACCACTGAGCTACCCCGCCGAGCCGGGAACCGAGTCTATCGGCCCGGGTGGAGCTGGTGATGGGACTTGAACCCATGACCTCGGCTTTACCAAAGCCGTGCTCTGCCGCCTGAGCTACTCCAGCGTGGACGGGGGATTCTAGCAAGCGGAACGACGCCGGCTTCACGATCCGCGGAACGCCAGGGGCGGTCTCAGCCCCGCGGTCCCCACCGCGAGCACCTTCAGCGACCCGAGTCCGGCCGGGTCGATCAGCATCGAGGTTTCACCGCGCTGGTTCCAGGCCGATACGGCCTCGCGCCAACGGCCGGCGCGCTCGAGCTCGGCCTGGCGCGCGCGCACCTTCTGCACCATCGCGCGATAGCCCAGGGCGCCGAGGGCCTCCCGTTGGGTGACCGGACCCCAGGCGGTGAGGTGCGCTGCTCGCGCAGCATCGGCGAGGGCGTCGAGATCCACCGGTCCGGTGATATCGGAGCCACCCGGATCGGCCAGCAGGTCGGTGACCAGCCGCTGGCCGCGATAGCCGCGCACGGGACCCGGATCCTCGCCGGCGACGAAGCCGTAATCCAGAACGATGAGGTAGCCGCGCGCGAGGATGCGGGCGAGCGCGGTGGCGGTCGCGCGCGCGGCGGGCGAGGACGGCTGCTCGAGCCCTGGCTGCAGCGGCGCACCGATCGCATCGAGGGCATCCGGCGACGCATCGGCGACCGTCTCCACCAGGCGTCCCTCGCGCTCGTCGACGAACACCTCGAGGACGCGATCGCCATCCCGGCGCACGCGGTGGAACGGCAGGTTGTCGAACAGCTCGTTCGCGAGCACCACGCCGGTGACCGGCTCCGGCGCTGCCTCATCGATCGTCGCCGCCGCGACGAGGTCGCGCGCGCCGATCGCGCCGCGCGCGACCGGGCTCTGCTCGAGGCAGACGTAGCGCAGATCCGGCGCCCACTCCGTCCCGCGTGCGGCTTCGATGATCTGCGACGCGAGCGTCCCATCGCCCGCCCCCGCCTCGACCACAGTGAACGGTGAGGGGCGACCGAGGGCCTCCCATGCGTCCGCGAGCTGCACGGCGAGCAAGGATCCGAAGACCGGCGAGACGTGTGGGCTGGTGACGAAGTGCTCGGTCTCCCCAACGGGCGCACCGGCGAAGAATCCATCCGCGGGGTCATAAAGCGCTGCGTGCATGTACGCGGCGAAGGTGATCGGCCCGCGCGCGCGGATCTGCTCGATCAGGCGGTCGCGCAGACGCTCGCTCATGCCGGACGCCGACGCGTGACCGATCCGTCTACGCCAAGATGCTCGGGAAGGGGAAGCCTTGGTGCGCGAGCGCGTTGCGGTAGATCTCGGTGATCGTCCAGGCGTCCTCGATGGTGAGGATCTCGTCGTTGTCGCCGAGGATCACCATGCCCTTGTCGATCACGAACACGATCACGGCCGGCTCGGGCGAGTCCTCGCGCACGTACAGCGTGTGGGTCGAGTTCGGCGGCTCGTACACGTAGTCGCCGGGGCCGGCTTCCCAGTCGTACTCCTTGTAGCCCCACGTCCCGGTGAGCGTGTACCCGTGTACGTCGCCGAAGTGGCGGTGCTTCGGCAGCACCACGCCGGGCGCCAGGCGGGTCATCAAGGTGTAGGTGCCCGAACCTTCCCCGACGCGGAGGACCTTCAACTCGATCCCTTCCCATACGAGCCCCCACGGGATCTGCTCGCTGCTCGCGACGTTGGATGCTGGGTTCACGAGGATCTGTCCTGCGGACATAGCTGTCTCCTCTCGAGGGTGCTCGGGCAAGCGTAGCGAGAGCCGCGTCCCGGAGGCCACTTTCGAACCGTTGACCTCGGCGGCTCCACGAGTCCACACCCCGGGTGGTGCTGCTCGACCCGCGCGCGCGAAGATGAGCGCATCCATGACGGGGAGGTCGCGATGAGCTCGAACGAGACGCTGCTCGGCGGCGGGGCCGGCGAGTACAAGCGGATGCCCGCGCACCACGGCGGCGTCGCGATCGCCGAGGTCCTCCGCGACGCCGGGGTTCGCACGCTGTTCTGTCTGCCCGGAGGACACGTCGGCGCGGTCGTGAACGGATGCGACCAGCTCGGCATCCGCGTGATCACCACCCGGCACGAGAGCGCGGCCGTGCACATGGCGGAGGCATGGGCGCGCGCGACCGGCGAGACCGGCATCGCCGCCGTCACCGCCGGACCGGGCTTCACCAACGCCGTGACCGGCATCGCGAACGCGCAGGCGACGGGGATCCCCGTCGTCGTGCTGGGCGGCCGCACGCCGCTTCCCTTGCGAGGCAAAGGCGCCGTGCAGGACGTCGATCAAGAGACCGTCGCACGCGCGGTCAGCAAGTGGACGCGCGCGGTCCTGGACCCCGCCGAGATCCCGCGCTCGGTTCGCGAAGCGTTGGCCGTCGCGCGAGCAGCGCGCTGCGGCTCCGCCTACCTGGATCTGCCGACCGACGTGCTCACCGCCGATGCCCCGGCGGGGGGCGGAGCGCCGCCGCCACGCGCCCGCGCATACGCGGACGCCGGCGCGGTGGCCGAAGCGTGCGAGCTGCTCGCGCGCGCGGAACGGCCCGTCGTGATCGCCGGCGGGGGCGCGTTCTGGTCGGGCGCCGGCGAGGCCTTGCGCGCCTTCGCCGACGCGACCTCGATCCCGGTGACCACGACCAGCCACGCGCGCGGGCTGTTGCCCGACTCGCATCCCGGATGCCTAGGGGGGCTGATCCACGGCGGCGTCGGCGTTGCGCTGGCCGACGTGGTGCTGATCGTCGGCAGCCGGTTCAACGGGAACCTGATGTTCGGGCGCGCACCGCTGTGGCGCGACGATCACCGCATCATCGCGATCGACGCCGACCCGGCGGGCTTCGCCCTCAACCGCGCGCCGGACCTCGCGCTGCTCGGCGATGCGTCGGTCGTGCTCGAGCAGCTCGCAAGAGCCTGGGCCGGCGAGCCGAAGAAATCCTGGCTGGAGGAAGCGAAGGGATACGCCGAGGCGAGTCTGGCGCACTGGTCGGCCGAGGCCGATGCCGACGCGACCGGCGTGCACCCGGGGGCTCTCGCGCGTGAGGTGTGCGCCTGGACCGCCGAGCAAGGGCCCGGCTCGACGATCGTGATCGACGGCGGTGACATCCTGGGCTGGGGCCTGTCGTTCACGCGCTGCGAGCAGCCGGGGTCGCTGATGTTCACCTCCGACGCGCTCGGCACGCTCGGCGTCGGCGTGCCGTACGCGGTCGCCGCGCCGCTCGCCCGGCCAGACGGCCCGACGGTCGCGCTGATCGGCGACGGCGCGTTCGGGTTCTCGGCCATGGAGATCGAGACTGCCGCGCGCAGCGGCACCGCCCCCATCATTGTGGTGTCGAACAACGGCTCATGGGGCGACGTCCGCTACGAGGAAGGCGAGTGGTTCGGCCGCACCGTCGGCACCGACCTGACGCGCGCGCGCCACGACCAGCTCTGCATCGCCCTCGGAGGCCACGGCGAGCGCGTCGAGCACCGGCAGGACCTGCGGCCGGCGCTCGAGCGAGCGCGCGCGTCAGGCGTCGTCAGCGTGATCGACGTGCTGACCGATCCGGACCGGCCCAACGAGATCCTGCGCAACATGGGCGCCCTGAACCTGCAGTAGCACGCGGGCGAGGCGCTAGAGTAGACGAGTCGAGAAGGAGGACCCGTGGGCAAAGGCCGCGACAAGCCGAAGAAGGAAGCGAAGAAGCCGAAAAAGGACAAGGACAAGAAGAAAGGCAAGTAGCTTCCTCCTCTAAGCGCCCGGTGCGAGTGTCAGCGCACCGGGCGTTCGACTTTCCTACCCCCTTCCCTCGGCGCGTCCCCGGCGGGGGGCCGGTCCCTTTGGGTCCCCTCCGAGCGGGACCGGATGGCCCTCACGGGTCCCCGCATCACCCGCCTACCGTGGAACGCGGAGGGCTGAGCCATGGTGATGCAGCAGACTGAAACGCAGCAAGCCCCGGTCACGACCGAGGAACCTACGCTGTCGATCGTCCTGTTCTCGGGAACCGATGACAAGCTGACGGCAGCCGCGGTGATGGCGGTGGGTGCGGCCGCGATGGGCCGCCCGGTGAACGTCTTCCTGCAGTACTGGGCACTGGAGGCCTTCGTCGCCGACGTGGTCAAGACCGACCATGGCACGGCCCCGGAGGCCGGGAACGAGGGCAGCCGACGCTTCCGGGAGGCCGCCTCGAGCGGCAAGACCCAGCATTGGAGCGAGCTGCTCGCGCAGGCGAAGGATGTCGGCGATGTCGCCATCCACGCGTGCGCGCTCTCGATGGACACGTTCGGACTGAGGCAGGAAGACCTCGACCCCATGGTCGACGGCGTCCAAGGCGTCGCCGCGTTCATGCTCGATGCCACGGGGCCGATCGTCTTCATCTGAAGGAGGAGAGCTGTGGAAGCGATCCAGATCGACCGTTCGATCGACGCGCGCGGGATGCCGTGCCCGGGTCCGCTGATGAGCTTGATCGGTGCGATCCGTGAAGCAGAGGTGGGCACCGTGATCTCGGTGCTGTCCAGCGACGAGGGCTCGAAGACCGACATCCCGGCCTGGGTGACCAAAGCCCGGCATGAGATGGTCGCGGTCGAACCCGTCGACGGCGCCGAGAGCTTCATCGTCAGGAAGGTGCATTAGTCATGCCGGCCCGGATCGTGATCCTCGGCGGCGGGGTGGGCGGCACGCTCGCCGCCAATCTGCTCTCGAAGGAACTGCGACGCGAGGCACACATCAGCGTCGTCGATCCCACCGGCATGCACGTCTACCAGCCGGGATTCCTGTACGTGGCGCTCGGTGAGGCGAACGGCCGGTGGCTCAGCCGCGATGAGCGGACGCTGTTGCGCCGCGACGTCGACCTGATCATCGACGGCGCCGCCGGGATCGATCCGGCCTCGCAGGTGGTCCGGCTCGCGCGCGGCGGCGAGGTTCCGTACGACTATCTGATCGTCGCAACGGGCGCGCGCCTGGTGCCCGAGGAGATCCCCGGGCTCGTCGAAGGCTCGGAGACCTTCTACTCGTTCGATGGCGCGGTCAGGCTGCGCGAGGCCCTCCGTCGCTTCCGCGGCGGGCGCATCCTCGTCGGCGTCGCCGGCATCCCGTACAAGTGCCCGCCCGCCCCGGTCGAGTTCGTTCTGATGCTCGAGCGATACCTCAGGAAGAACGACATCCGCGAGCGCAGCGAAGTGCGGCTGCTGTCGCCGCTGAACCGGGCGTTCACGATCGAGTCGGCCTCCAAGCTGGTGGAGCCGATCATGGCGTCCCGCGGCATCGGCCTCGACACGTTCTTCAACATCGAGTCGGTGGATCCGGGCGCGCATGCGGTCTCATCGCTGGAGGGCGAGAAGATGGACTACGACCTGTTGGTCGCCGTGCCGCCCCACCGGGGTCAGTCCGTGATCGAGGAGTCCGGGCTGGACGAGAGCCACGGGTGGATCCCCACGGATCGTCACACGCTGCAGCACGAGCAACACGAGAGGATCTTCGCGATCGGGGATGCGACGAACCTGCCGATATCGAAAAGCGGCTCGACGGCGCACTTCGAGGCTCCCGTGGTCGCGTCGCGGATCGCATCCATGGTTCGAGGCACGGAGCCGCGCGCGGGGTACCGAGGGAAGGTCATGTGCTTCCTGGAGACAGGCGGCGGTCGAGCAACGGTCCTCCGCTTCGACTATCAGGCCCCGCCCACCCCGCCACGGCCGTCCCGCCGCTGGCACGCTGCGAAATGGTTGTTCAACCGCTTGTACTGGAACGTGGTGCCGCAGGGGCGCGTCCCCGAGCGAGCCGTCAAGATCGAGGAGGGATGATCGATGCCTGTCGACGCTGATCCGCCGGCGCCGGGCCGAAGATGATGCGCGCGCTGGCGCGCGACCACAAGGTCGCCGAGCCGCAGGAGCTGCTCGAGATGGCGATCGACATGGGAGTACGGCTGGTCCCTTGCCAGATGACCATGGATCTGTTGGGCCTGAAGCGTGAGGACCTGATCGACGGCATCCAGGACCCCGCCGGGGCGACGACCGCGCTGCTCGATGCGAAAGGCGCGACGACGCTGTTCATCTGAGGGTCGTCACAGCGTCCAGGACAGCGGGAAGATGACTTCGTCGGCGAGGTCGAGCACCAGCCGCACGTCCGATCCATCAGCGCGCATCACGTAGATCGCGAGATCGGCGATGGCATCGCCCTCGCGGGTGGCGCGCTGGCGCTCCGGTGGTTCGACTCGCTCGCTTGCGAACGAGATCCACTCACCGTCAGGCGACCAGACGGGGAGCAGGTCGAACCCCGGTGAGTCGGCGATCCGACGCTGGTTCGTGCCATCGGCGTTCATGACGTAGATGTCGACGTCGACGTTCTGGGCTGCCGTTTCCGCGCGCGAGAATACGATCGCGGTGCCGTCCGGCGACCAGGAGGCGTTGTGCTCGGTGATGGGGTCATCGGTGAGCTGAACCACGTCGGTTCCGTCCGGTCGCATGGTGTAGAGGTCGAAGCGGTCTTGGCGTGCCGCATCAGGCCAGCCGAGCAGCAGCAGGCGCGCGCCGTCCGGTGACCACGACACATTCTCCCAGTGTCCGTCAAGGACGCGCTCGCCTGTCCCGTCGGCGTTGAGTACCGATACCGTGCGACCCCGGTAGATGGTCCGGCCCGAGTAGGCGAGTCGCGTCCCGTCTGGCGCCCAGGCCACCGAGATGAAGTCTGGTCCGGGCAGGGTCGGGTCGCCCTTGGGGTGCTCCACGAGGGTGACCTTGCGCGAGCCATCCGCGCGCGCGAGGACGAGCGCGTAGCTGGCACCTTCATCTTGCTCGACCGTGTACGCGATCCGCGTTCCATCCGGCGACCACTGCGCCGCGGTGATGTTCCCGGCACCGGTGGCGATCGGCACCGGCACCTGCTCGGCGAAACCGTAGGCGTACAGGCCGCTCCCCTGTTCGGTTCCCGATGGATCGGTGCGACGGCCGATCGCGAGCGTCCCGGTCGGTTCGCTGCCTTCCTGCACAAATCCACGATCGGTCGTGCCCGGCCAGACCAGCACAGCCACCACGACGAGCACGGCGAGGATCGCGACCGTGGCCGCGATCGCGAGCAAGGGGCGCGCCTGTCGTGAGCGCTGGGGCGCGCGCAGCACCTCGTCCAGCGCGCGCTCGGGATCGGTTCGCACCGTCGACGCTGCTCGCTCGAGCAGCGTGTGGATCTGCGGATCAGCCTTCATCTCGTTCACCCTCCGGGAGCGCGAGCGCGCGGCGTAGCGCCTGTCGCCCTCGCATGACTTGCACGCGGACCGTGCTGGCGCTGATGCCCAAGACGCTCGCGGCGGTTGCCGAGTCCATGTCGGCCAGATCGACCAGCACCACACACGCGCGCTGCCTTTGCGACAGAGTGGCCAGCGCGGCAAGCACATCGGGTCCGTCGGCAGCCGGCCCGGCGGGTGCGACCAACCCGTCAGCATGGCGCAATCCTGCTCGGATGACCGGCCGGTGCTTGCGGACGTGCGAGCGCGCCAGGTTCACCCCGACCTTGTAGGCGAAGTTGCGAGCGTGGTCGTCGGACTCCATCAGGCCCCACCGCTGGAACAGGCGGAGGAAGGCCTCTTGAGCGACCTCTTGCCCCGCGCCGGCGTCGCCTGCCACCAACGCGGCCGCGCGCGCCACCCCGTCGAAATGGGTCCGGAAGAAAGGCTCGAACCCTGCGCGCACGCCGATGGCTTCCTTCCCGGGGCCTGTGATGATCCTCATCACCCTATCTACGCGCGAGGCGGGCGCGGTGTTTACAGGCCGATCAGGCCGGGATCGACCAGGTATCGCGCATCGCGGCGAAGCACTCATGCTCGGCGCCCTGGTGCAAGCGCCGGCCGAACGGGGTCAAGCCCAGGCGCAGGCACGCTCGGATCGAGCGTTCGTTTCCGGGGTACGCGAGCGCGAGGATCTCGGGGATGGCGAGCTGCTCGAAGCCATAGCGCAACAACCCGACGCCGGATTCCAACGCGTAACCTTTGCCCCAGTGCGCGCGCGCCAGCTGCCAGCCCATCTCGACGCCGCCGTCGTCCTCGATCGGGATGAGCGCGACGGTACCGATGATGGTGGCGTCGGTGCGCTGCTCGAGCCCCCAGAACCCGAACCGTGGATCAAGCCGGGGCGCGAGCATGCCGTCGGTGAGCAGCGCGCGCATCAATTCCATGTCCGGCACCACCTCGCCGCCGGGCGTCACGTATCGGGTCACGTCGGGATCGCCGTACACGACGAAGCAGGCCTCGGCGTCGTCGAGCGTCAGCGGCCGCACGATCAGCCGCTCCGTGCTGAACACAGGATCGATTGCACCGTCGGTCATTGCCGGGATGCTACCGGCAGGCGCCCACGGTCCGGTCGGCTTGGGCTGCTGGCGGGGCCATGACTTCAGCCTTGGTCAGGCCGCGAACTGGAAACTCACTACGGCGCTAGTGAAGGTGGAAGGGGACGCTCGTCACCACGACACCGGGTTCGAACAGCAGGGTGCCTTTGATGGAGAGCGCAGTCTGGTTGTGAAGGAATTGGTGCCACCATCGCCGGACGATGAACTCGGGGACGATGACGGCGATGGTCGCATCTGGATTCCTGCGCCGGATGCCGCGGACGTGACGCACGAGCGCGTCGCTGACGTTGCGGTATGGAGCGTCAACGACTTCGAGCGGGAGATCGATCTCTGTGCGTGCCCAGTCGTTGAGGACGCGCGCGGATTCCTCCTGCTCGATGTTGAACATGACCGCATGGGTCTGGGTGGCGCGCAGGGCACGTGCGTAGGCGATGGCTTGCAGCGTGGCGTTGTGAACGGCTGAGACCAGGACGATCGCGTGCACTCGCGCCGGCGCGATCGGTCGCATGCTGAGCTCGTCTGACTGAGTCTGGCGGCCATCTGCGACGGTTGGGACGTCGGTGACGGCGACGCCGGATTCGAAAAGAAGGGCAGCCTTGATGAGCAGGGCTCGACGCCGTCGGATGAACTGCCGCCACCCTGATCCGTAAAGAACCTCGGGGATGATCACCGTGACGAACTCGTCCTCGGTGGAACGGAGTTCACGGACGCGGTTCCTGATGGCCTCAACCATGTCGCCCTTGGCGGCTGTGACGACGTCCAACGGCAAGCCGGCGCAGCGCTGGTTCCATGCCTCCTTGAGCCCCGCTGCTCCGGATCTCTCCTCGACATGGAGTCCGCGCACCTCGACGGGCCGCATCGCGCGCGCATAACCGACCGCGCGCAGGGTCGCCTCGTCGACGCGGCTGACGAGCACGACCGCCCGTGTCGTTGCGACGGCAGGTGGCCGATCTCCGAGTGCCCGTAGCTGGTTCCCTACTGACAGGTAGTGGCGGTGGATGGCTTTGAATCCGGCGATGATGAACGGCATGGCGGTGATGACGATCCATGCGCCGTGGACGAACTTGGTCGCCGCAACCACGATCAGGACGATCCCGGTGGTCGCGGCGCCGATGCCGTTCATCGTGGCTTTGAGATGCCACCGTTCCCCGCGGAGGCGGAACCATCGCCGGACCATGCCCGCCTGCGAAAGGGTGAAGGTTGTGAAGACACCCACCAAGTAGAGCTGGATCAGCTTGGTCACGCTCGCGTCGAAGGCCCAGATCAGGATCACGGCGAGGATCGACAGGACGACGATGCCGTTGGAGAACACCAGCCGGTCCCCGCGGTTCATGAGCTGGCGAGGCATGAAGCGATCCTTCGCCAGGATCGAGGAGAGGCGCGGGAAGTCGGCGTAGGCCGTGTTGGCGGCAAGGATCAGGATCGCCGCCGTCGCGATCTGGACCAAGAAGAACAGGAATCCTCTGCCGGTTAGCGCCTCGGCGATCTGGGAGACGACGGTCTGCTCGTGCAAGCCGAAGTGTGCCGCGATCTCCTCGGTGATCGGATGCACATGCGTTCCGCGAGCCAGAAGGCTGAGCCCGAGGAACATCGAAAGCGTCAGGAACCCCATGATGGTGATCGTGAGGATGGCGTTATGCGCCTGCTCGGCCGGGCGGCGGCCGCGGAATGCGGGAACGCCGTTGGAGACCGCCTCGATCCCGGTGAGCGCGGTCGAGCCGGACGCGAAAGCGCGCAGGATGAGGAACAGCGTGAGGGAGGAGGTGAGCTCGGGTTCCAGGGAAGCGGATGCGGCTTCGGGGCATCCGCCGACGCATTTGATGGCGCCGACGACGAGCAGCGCCCAGATCGAGGCGACGAAGGTGTAGCTGGGGATGGCGAACAGGGTTCCCGATTCCTTGACGCCCCGCAGGTTCGCCAGCATCAGCAGGATGACGAAGCCGATCGAGATCCAGACCCGTTGCGCGAACAGACCCGGCGCGGCCGAGGTGATGGCGGCGACGCCGGCGACGACGCTGACGGCGACGGTAAGGACGTAGTCGATCAGCAACGCGGCAGCGGCCACCAGGCCGTAGTTCTCGCCGAGATTTTCCTTCGCGACATTGTAGGAGCCGCCACCATGAGGGTAAGCGCTGATCGTCTGCCGGTACGAGACGATTACGATGACGACGACGGTGGCGATGATCGCCGAGAGGGGCGACACGAGCCAGAACGTGCTCGCTCCCGCCGCGGATAGGACGATCAGGATCTCTTCGGTCGCGTACGCGTTGGACGACAGGGGGTCGGAGGCGAACACCGGAAGCGCGAGCCGCTTGGGGAGAAGCTGGTGAGGGGCCTCCTCGGTGGCCAGCGCGCGGCCGACCAGGAACCGTTTCAGCGGCATCCAGAGGCCGTTGCCCGGCTGGACGGCACCGAGCTTGTGCTCGGCGCGCGCCGATACGCGCCGGCCCGGGCCGCCCGCGGCTGGGTCAGGAGCGCCAGGCATCGTTCGGGTAGGAACCGTCCGGGGGCTCGTCGTCTTGTTGGTCCATCCTCGCCAGGATCGCGTCGGCAAGGGCGGCTTCGCGGCGCGCTGCTTCATTCGCGCGCCACAGGAGCCAGGAGCGAAGGATGGGGCCGAGGAGCAGCCCGAGGAAGATCCCGAACAGGAGCCCAGCGAGGAAGCCATCCATGGCTCCATCGTCGTTGGCCTGCCGTGAGGGCCGCGTGAGAAACCCGCCGGTCGCCGTGAGGATGTTGTGAGGATCGCTGGGGGTCTGAGGGCGGCCGCTTGTTGGGATGGCCTCGCTGCGAGGATGCTATGAGCACCATGGCAACTGGACAAGGGATCAGCCGACGGCCGTCCGCGCGAGCCCTGGCCGTCGGGCTGTTCGCCGTCGCCTGCGCGACGCTGCTCGCGGTCGGCGGCGACGCAGTTCCGACGTCCGTGGCCGCACTTGCCTATGTGCTGGCCGTCACCGTGGCCGCAGCCCGGGCAGGGCTCTGGGGAGGTCTCATCGCTTCCCTCCTCGCCTTCCTCGGCCTGAACTTCCTCTTTACGCCTCCCCGCTACACATTCGTGGTCGAGAAGACCGAAGATCTCGTCGCGCTATTCGTCTTCCTCGCCGTCTCAGGCATCGTCGGCACACTGCTGTCCACCGCACTCCGGCAGCGCGCGCGCGCCGAACAGCGCGAACGGGAGGCCCGGCTGCTGCACCACGTCGCCACTCGACTCCTGTCGGGTGAGCCCGTCGCAGCGGTGCTTCGCCGCTTCGCCGAGGCGGTCGCCGAGCTGCTCGAGCTTGCACGATGCGAAGTCTCCACTGACCTGACCCCCGAGGCGATCGTCATCGAGCGCGATCAGCTCGACGGCGCACCCTCAGAGACCTTCGTGATGGCCACCGCGGACCGGGAGGTTGGCCGCATCACCGTCAAACCCTCGCCGGAGCATGAGTTGGGCGATACCGGGCGAGAGGTCATCCGCACTTTCGCCGGGCAGATGGCGCTGGCCCTCGAACGCCTGCACCTGGCTGCGGAAGCCCGTCAAGCTCACGTCGATGCAGAAGAGAGCCGGCTGCGTGCCGCCCTGTTTTCCTCCGTCACCCACGATCTGCGAACCCCACTCGCGTCGATCACCGCCGCCGTCAGCAGCCTCGAAGATAGGGAGGCCGTGTTCAGCCCTCAGGATCGCAAAGACCTGCTCGAGACGATCCACCAAGAGGCCGACCGGCTCAACCGACTCGTAGGAAACCTCCTTGACCTGGCACGGATGCGAGCGGGAGCGCTTGTGCCTTCCAAGGTTCCAACCGACATCGAGGAGGTGATCGAAGGGGTTCTCGCACGCCTCCAGGGGCTCCTCAACGGCAGACCTGTCCGTCTCAACCTGCGCGAGGACCTTCCCCAGATCCCCATGGACGTTCTGCAGATCGATCAGGTGCTGACCAACCTGCTCGAGAACGCCGCAAAGTTCAGCCCTCCCGGATCCGAGATCACCATCACGGCCTCCCATTGGCAGGGCACGCTGGAAGTCCGCGTCGGCGATCGCGGCTCGGTGATACCACCCGAGGAGCGAGAACGCGTCTTCGAACCGTTCGTCCGCAGTGACAACCATCCCAACGCCGGCACCGGCCTGGGCCTGTCGATCGCGCAAGCCGTCGTGATCGCCCACGGCGGACGCATGTGGATCGAACCAACACCAGGCGGCGGCACGACCGTCGCCTTCACTTTGCCGAGCCGAGGCTGAAGATGCCCGTACGCGTGCTCGTGGTCGACGACGATCCTCAGATCCGCCGCGCGGTCAGCACGAGCCTGCGCGCGCACCGATACGAGGTGGCGACCGCCGCCAACGGCGAAGCGGCCCTCGAACAACTCAGCGCCGGCAACTACGACTTGGTCGTCCTCGACCTGGGCCTCCCCGGGATCGACGGACACGAGGTGATCAAAAGGCTCCGCGCCTGGTCTCACATCCCCGTGATCGTGCTCTCCGTGCGCGAGACACAAGACGAGAAGATCGCAGCGCTGGACGCCGGCGCCGACGACTACGTCACCAAACCCTTCGGGATCGAAGAGCTTCTCGCCCGGATGCGAGCGGTCGAGCGGCGTACCGCAACCGAGACCCCGCCACCGGTCCTGCGTTACGGGGGACTCGAGATCGACCTCGCGCGACAGCTCGTCCGCCTCGACGGCCAAGCCATTCCGTTGACACCCACCGAGTACCGCCTGCTGGAGGCCATGGCCAGCAACCCCGGCAAGCTG
>DASWIP010000013.1:0-24427 GCA_036397635.1 Actinomycetota bacterium
CGCACGCCGAGGAGAAGCTCGGGTATCTCGCGCGCGTGCCCTGACGTCGCTCGGGGTCGCCGTCGGCGCGCTGCTCGCGCTCGCGACGCCTGCTGCGCCGTCCGCGCCCAGGCCTCCGCGCGGCACGGAGCTGCTCGCGCCCGATGCTCGCTTCACGCGCTCGGATGCTCGCGGCCGTATCCGCGACGTCTCCGCGGATCTGGATCGGGGGCACGCGAGCATCGCGAGCGCAGACGCGGCGTCGCCGGATGCGGCGTCGCCCACTGCCGCTTCGGTCACGAACGATGCCGTCGTCCCGGGACCGGTCTCGGTCGGGGCCGGGATCGCGAACTGCAGAATCCAGCCGTGCGGCGAGCTGACCGCGCGCGTGATCCTTGATGGCGACGCATTCTTCGACGCAGTCGATCCCGACACGTGTCATGCCAGGCTGATCGAACGATTCGAGGCATCGGTCGGACCGTTCGCGGTGGCCGGTATCCGGTTCCGGGTGACCCAGGTGAACTGCCGGGACGTCGCCGATCTAGGCGGACCAGGGATCGATCCGCGCACTTATCTCGAGAATGCTCGCGCGGCGTGGGCCGGGGCGGGGCGCGACCGGTCGATCGTGCACGTCGCGGCCGGGTTCGACTTCGGGAGCGGGCAGCCGGTCGGCGTCGCGTACACGCCGGGGGTGTGCACGCGCTACGACCCCGACCCCGGGGACGATCTGCCGCCTGCCCAGCGTTGTCCCTACGGGGTGAGCGTCTGGCAGGCCGCTCCGCGGCCGGGCGCGTACGACGCAGGCGCCTCGCAGGCCGGGGTCCTCGCCGCGCACGAGCTGGGGCATGCCTTCGGCGCGCGCCATGCGGACGCGAGCGGCTGCGTAACCGCGCCGCCGCGTACGGGGACGATCATGTGCGATCCGCTGCAGTTCGACGGCCCGGCCCGCTTCTCGTCCGCGGCGGTTCAGGCCATCAGGACACATGCCGAGGCAACCATCGGGACGCTCGTCCGCGTCCCCTGACGCACAACGAGGGGGAACCATGAAGATCGCCGTCATCGGATCTGGCTATGTCGGATTGGTGACCGGCTCGTGCTTCGCCGAGCTGGGTAACGAGGTCGTCTGCGTCGACATCGACGAGGAGAAAGTGGCCAAGCTGTCCGCCGGCCAGATCCCGATCTACGAGCCCGGGCTGGACGAGGTAGTGGCGCGCGGCCTCGAGCGGGGGCGGCTGCGCTTCTCTACCTCCGCGGCCGAGGCGATCCGTGGCGCGCAGGTGGCCTTCATCTGCGTGCAGACTCCGTCGGCGGCCGACGGGTCGGCGGACCTGTCGCGCGTCGAGCAGGTGGCCGCCGACATCGCGTCGCATGCCGATGGGTACGTCGTCGTGATCACGAAATCGACGGTGCCGGTCGGGACGGCCGGGCGCGTGGAGCGCATCATCCGTGAGCAGCTTCCCGTCCAGGTCGAGTTCGACGTGGCTTCCAATCCGGAGTTCCTGCGCGAGGGCTCGGCCGTGTTCGACTTCATGCACCCCGACCGAATCGTGATCGGGACCGGCTCCGAGCGCGCGGCTGGTCTGCTCACCGACCTCTACCGGCCCCTGGGGGCACCGCTGATCGTGACCGATACCCCCACCGCCGAACTGATCAAGTACGCGTCGAACACCTTCCTGGCGACCAAGATCAGCTTCATCAACGCCATCGCCAACCTGTGCGATGCGGTCGGGGCCGACGTCAAGGACGTCGCGCTGGGGATGGGCTACGACTCTCGGATCGGCCTCGAGTTCCTCAAGCCCGGGCCCGGGTTCGGCGGCTCGTGCTTCCCCAAGGACTCGCGCGCGCTCATCGCGCTCGCCGCGCAGCACGACTACGACTTCCACCTCCTGCGCGGCGTACTCGAGATCAACGACGAGCAGCGCCGTGTCATCGTTCGCAAGCTGGAGCGGCAGTTGGGCACCCTGGCCGGCAAGACCGTGGCCGTCTGGGGCATCGCATTCAAGCCCAACACCGACGACGTGCGGGACTCTCCGGCGCTCGACATCGTCGAGCAGCTGCTCGCCGCCGGCGCGATCGTGCGCGGGTACGACCCTGTCGTCGGTGAGAACGTGTACGAGCGTCTGGGCATCACGCGCACAGCGGGTCCGATGGATGCGGCGACCGACGCCGACGCCGTCGTGCTGTTGACCGAATGGAACGAGTTCCGCTGGCTGGATTTCCATCGCCTTGCCGAGGTGATGCGCTCGCCCGTGATCGTCGATGCCCGCAATCTGCTGGATCCGCCGGTGCTGCGCCAGCTCGGCTTCCGGTATGAAGGCGTCGGCCGCTCGTAGACTCCCACCGTGCTCCTCGGACGCATGCGCCGATCCTCGCGCGCCGTCATCCTGGCGCTGACGCTGGGCGTGCTGGGTCTCGTGGTCTACGGCGCCGGCTCCGCGTGGGCGGCCGTGGCCGACCTCCGCGAGGCCCGCGAGCTGCTCGTGCAAGCACAAGACCAGGTGCACGACCTCGCGTTCGAGGACGCGCGTCGGACGCTTCGTCTCGCGCGGGGCGAGCTGGCCAGCGCAACCCGCCGTCTCGGCGTGCTTCCATTGCGTGTGGCCGCGCGGCTTCCCTACCTCGGCCGAAGCGTGCGCGCCGCCGATGATCTGACCGCGGCCGCATCGGCGGCCGCCGACGGCGCGACGATCGCACTCCGGGCGGCGGACCTCCTGCCGGCAGGGGAACGCTTCAGCATGAAGGACGGCCGGCTCCCGGCGGTTGACTGGGCCGAGGTCGCGGCGCTGTCGACGCGAGCCGCCGATGCGTTCGACCGTGCCGAGCGGTTCGCGCGTCGCGCACCGTCAAGGTTCGTCCCCGGCGTCATCGCCGACGCGCGCGCGCGTCTACTCGACGAGCTCGATGATGCAACGATCACCGCGCGCCGTCTGGCCGCAGGCGCGAGCATCCTGCCGTCGATGCTGGGGGAGCAGGGCGCGACGCGTCACCTCATCGTGGTGCAGAACGGCGCGGAGGCACGGGCGACGGGCGGGGCCATCGAGGCCGTCATGCTGCTGGAGGCGCGCGCGCGCGGTCTGGACCTGGTCCGGTCCGATCCCGACGAGCTGGCTCTCGGCACGCCCCGGGATCGGGATCGCGCGCATCGGTTGAACCTCGAGCCCGACTTCCCGGCCGTCGCAGAACTGATCGCCCGGACCTATCGCCGGGAGGTGGGCATCCGGCCCGACACCGTCATCGCCACCGATTCGGACGGCCTCGCGGCGATCCTGCGCATCGTGGGCGGCGTCACCGTGGACGGCCATCGGCTGACGGGGGAGAACCTCGTCACGTTCCTCTCACGCGATATCTTCGTCCATTACCCGACCGAGGAGGGGCAAGGGATCTTCCTCGCGCGCACCAGCGCTGCGATGTGGGGGCGGCTCACGCGAGGCGACTTCGAGGTGCGCGACATGATCGCTCAGTTGGGCTCCGCGGCGCGTCACAAGCACTTCCTCCTGTGGTCACGTGATCCGGAAGGACAACGCGCCTTCGCGCGCCTCGGCGTGAGCGGCTCGATGCCGCGCGCGCCACGGAGCGGCGCGGTGCTCGCCGTGGTCGGGAACAACGCCGGACTCGCCGAGCTCGATCTCTCCGCGCGACGCGCGTGGAGTTACGACGCGGCGCTCGACGAGGAGGGGCGCGCGCACGAACGCCTCAGCGTCACCTTGCGCAACGACGCGCGGCGACGAGACATCCCGCCGGCTGTGTTGCGCAAGCAGCCGACGGGCGTCCTGATCCGCGACGAATCGATCACATCCGGCGGCATACGCGAGCGAGTGAGGCTCCAGGTTCCGCCGGGCGAGCGGCGTACGTTGCACGCCGAGGGAACGTTCGACATCACGCCGGGCGAGTTCCGGTTGCGGGTCTTCCGCCAGCCGGGGCTTCATTTCGACCAGGTCCGGATCCGGATCGTGCTGCCCGACGGCGCCCGGATACTCGAGGCGTCACCTGCGCTCCAGCTGCGTGGCGGCACCCTGACGTGGACGGGACGGCTCGAGCGTGACCTCGAGCTGCTCGTGAAGTACCGCTGAGCTGACGAACGGAAGAGGCCCTCTCCGAGCGATCGGGGAGGGCCTTTTCTCTTTTGTTGCGGCGCTTCAGGCGGGTTGTTGCGCGCTTCGGGCGGGCGGCCGGAAGATCTCGTCTGGCGACGGCCCGCCTGGGATGAACCGAAGTCCTGTCTCGAGAGGTTCGCCGCCGCCGGTTCGCAATCCTTCCCGTAGCGTGGCCGGACACCGCGCAAGGCGGCATTAGCGGCAGGGTGTTCCGGAGGCCTCGGGTCCATCTGCTAGCCTCGCGCGCGCACGAGGGAGGAGCGATTGTGCCCTGGGAAGCCTGGTTCACGCTGGCCGTCACGATGGGGACGGTCTGGGCCCTGGCGACCGAGAAGCTCAGCCCGCCGCACGCGATGCTCGCCGCCGTCACGGTGCTGCTGGTCGCGGGCGTGGTCGAAGCGTCCGAAGCGTTCTCGGGCTTCTCCAACGCTGCCCCCCTGACGGTCGCCGCCCTCTATGTCCTCGCCGGTGCGGTCGAGCGCACGGGTGTGCTCGAGCACCTCACCGCGCGCATCCTCGGCTCGGAGCCGCAGGAGCGGCGCAGCGAGCTCGCGCGCGTCCTGCTGCCGACCGCCGCCTCATCGGCCTTCCTGAACAACACGCCTATCGTCGCGATGATCGCGCCGGCGGTTGCCGGGTGGGCGCGCCGGACGGGCCGCTCGTCCTCGAAGTTCCTGATGCCGATCAGCTTCGCGGCGATCCTCGGCGGCTTGCTCACGGTGATCGGCACATCGACCAACCTCGTGGTCTCCGGCCTGCTCGACGAGGCCGGCCGCGAACCTATCGGGCTGTTCGAGATCGCCAAAGTGGGTGCGCCGATCGCCGTCGCGGGCTTGGTCGTGCTCGTCCTGATCGCACCCCGGCTGCTGCCGCAGCGCCGCGCACCCGGCGAGCATCTCACCGCCGAGACCCGCGAGTACACGGTTGAGATGACCATCGGCGCCGGCAGTCCGGTCGCCGGTCGCACGGTGGCCGAGGCCGGGCTGCGCAACCTCGAGGGCGTGTACCTGATCGAGCTGGAGCGCGCGGGCCACACCGTCGTCCCGGTTCCACCGGAGCACCTGCTGGAGGCGGGCGATCGGCTGATCTTCGCCGGCGCGGTCGAGCGCATCGTCGACCTGCAGCGCATGCCGGGGCTGGCGGCCGCGGAAGACAAGCATTTCGACGTCGCTGGTGATGAGGGGGCCGGTCGCTTCTACGAGGTCGTCGTCTCGGGCGGCTCACCGCTGGCCGGCAGCACGCTCAAGGACGTCGGGTTCCGCGGTCGCTACGGCGCCGCGGTGTTCGCCGCGCATCGGGCGGGCGAACGCATCCAGGGCAAGCTGGGCGAGGTTCCGTTGCGGGCCGGCGACGTGCTGCTCGTGCTGACGGATTCGCGATGGGGCGATCGCTGGCGCGACCACCGGGATTTCCTGGTCGTCGCGGCACTCGCCGGCACGCCGACGCTGCGCGCGGACAAGGCACGGATCGTCGGACTGATCGCCGCCGGGCTGCTGATCGCCGCGGGCACGGGCCTGCTGGACATCCTGCCGGCGGCCATGGTGGCCGGGTTGCTGCTGATCGGCACCAAGGTGCTGACCCGGGCCGAGGCTCGCGACGCGATCGACCTGGAGGTCGTGGTCACGATCGCGGCGTCGTTCGGGCTCGGCGCCGCGATGAGCACCTCTGGGCTGGCCGAGCGGATCGGTTCACTTCTCGTCGACGGGCTCGGCGGCCTCGGGGACCTCGGGCTGCTCGCCGGCGTGCTGCTCGCGTCGATGATCCTGACCGAGATGATCACCAACAATGCGGCAGCGGTGCTGGTGTTCCCGATCGCGGTCGCTACCGCGCTGCAGGCGGGGCTGGACCCGCGACCGTTCGCGATCGCGGTCGCCGTCGGCGCGTCGAGCAGCTTCCTGACCCCGATCGGCTATCAGACCAACACGATGGTTTACGGCATGGGCGGTTACCGGTTCGGCGATTTCGCCCGGGTCGGTGCGGCGTTGACCGGCGTGGTCTTCCTCGTCGCGCTCGCCGTCATCCCGGTAGCCTTTCCCCTGCACCCCTGAACCCGAGAGAGGAACACGATGGCCGACCACCTGATCGAACCGCATGGCGGCACGCTCGTCGACCTGTACGTCCCGGAGGCGCGCGCGGCCGAGCTGAAGGAGGGCTCACGCGACTGGCCTTCCTGGGATCTGACCGAGCGCCAGGTCTGCGACCTCGAGCTTCTGCTCAACGGTGGCTTCTCGCCGCTGCGCGGGTTCCAGGGCAAGGACGACTACGAGAAGGTCTGCTCGGACGCGCGCCTGGCCGATGGGACGTTGTGGCCGATGCCGATCACCCTCGACGTCACCGAGGAGTTCGCCGCCGGCGTCACGCCCGGCTCGTCGATCGCGTTGCGAGACGCCGAAGGCGTGATGCTCGCCGCGATGAACGTCTCCGACGTCTGGACGCCGGACCGGGAAGCGGAGGCCCAGCAGGTTTTCGGCACCACCAACTCCGAACATCCGGGCGTGGCTTTGTTGCTGGAACGCTCGAACCCGGTCTACATCGGGGGGGTCGTCGAAGGTCTGCAACCGCCGACGCATTACGACTTCCGGACGATCAGGCTCACCCCGGCGGAGGTTCGCGCCGAGTTCCAGCGGCTGGGGTGGCGCCGGGTCGTGGCGTTCCAGACCCGGAACCCGCTGCACCGCGCGCACTACGAGCTGACGTTGCGTGCCGCGAAGCAGGTCGAGGCCTCGCTGTTGATCCATCCGGTCGTCGGGATGACCAAGCCTGGTGATGTCGATCACTACACGCGTGTGCGCTGCTATCAGGCGCTGCTGCAGCGATACCCGAAGGACACTGTGAAGCTGGCCTTGCTGCCGCTCGCGATGCGCATGGGCGGGCCGCGGGAGGCGATCTGGCACGCGATCATCCGCAAGAACCACGGGTGCACGCATCTCATCGTGGGACGGGATCACGCCGGACCGGGTTCGGCCTCGGACGGCACGCCATTCTACGGCCCGTATGAGGCCCAGGACGCCCTGCGCAAGTACGAGGACGAGATCGGCATCGTCATGGTGCCGTTCGAGATGATGGTCTACGTCGAGGACCAGGACCAGTACATGCCCGAGGCCGAGGTGGCGTCGGGAGCAAGGGTGCTGAACATCTCGGGCACCGAGCTGCGCCAGCGCCTCGCCGAAGGCCGGGAGATCCCCTCCTGGTTCAGCTTCCCCGAAGTGGTCAAGGAGTTGCGTCGCCGCGAACCTCCGCGGTCCAAGCGCGGCTTCACGGTGTTCTTCACCGGCCTGAGCGGATCCGGCAAGTCCACCATCGCCAACGCGCTGCTGGTCAAGCTGCTTGAGATGGGGGGCCGGCCGGTGACGCTGCTCGACGGGGATCTGGTCCGCAAGCACCTGTCGTCGGAGCTCGGATTCTCCAAGGAGCATCGCGATATCAACATCCGCCGCATCGGGTACGTCGCCAGCGAGATCACCAAGAACTGCGGCATCGCGTTGTGCGCACCGATCGCTCCGTACGACAGCGTGCGCAAGGAGGTGCGGAAGATGATCGAGCCCCTGGGCGGGTTCATCCTCGTCCATGTCGCGACCACGATCGAAGTATGCGAGCAGCGCGACCGCAAGGGCCTGTACGCGAAGGCGCGCGCGGGCATCATCAAGGAGTTCACCGGGATCAGCGATCCCTACGAGGAGCCGGAGGACGCCGAGTTGGTGATCGACACCGGCGACATGAGCCCCGAGGAAACCTCCCAGGCGATCATCCTGCACCTCGAGCACGAGGGATACATCGGCGCGGCCGCCGACGAGGGAGCCTGAGCGGCCGTTATCATGCGGGTCAGTCAAGGGGACCGAGGAGGAAGGAAGCATGGCGGAATTCGTCGACGCGATCCCAGCGGATGAGCTGGCCGACGGTCAGGCCGCCGTCGTCGAGGTCAACGGCGTGGAGATCGCTCTGGTGCACACGGGGGGGAAGTTCTACGCGTTGCAGAACGAATGCACGCACGCGGCCAACCCTATCGGCGAGGGCGACCTCGTCGGAGAGGGCATCATCGAGTGCCCGGGCCACGCCGCCAACTTCAACGTCGAAACCGGAGAACCCGTCAGCGGCCCCGCCGACGAACCCCTCGAAACCTATGAGGTCGAGGTCGTCGACGGCGTCGTGAGGGTCGCGATCGATTGACGACGCAGAAGCCGACGAAGAGCAAGCGGGCGCGCGCGGGCGCGCCCGCTGCGTCCCGCGCCCGCAAGGCCCGGGATGCCGCTGATGCGGCATCCCGGACCCCCGCGCCCGACGACGTGCTCGAGGCTGGGCACCGCAGCGAGTCCGGTCGCCTCGTGATCCACGGCGCGCGCGAGCACAACCTCAAGAACGTCCATCTCGAGCTCCCGCGCGACAAGCTGATCGTGTTCACCGGCATCAGCGGCTCGGGCAAGTCGAGCCTGGCGTTCGACACGATCTACGCCGAGGGGCAGCGCCGCTACGTCGAATCGCTCAGCGCGTACGCGCGTCAGTTTCTGGGGCAGATGGAGAAGCCCGACGTCGACTTCATCGACGGCCTCTCGCCGGCGATCTCGATCGACCAGAAGACGGCGTCGCAGAACCCCCGCTCGACCGTCGGCACCGTTACCGAGATCTACGACTACCTGCGGCTCCTGTACGCGCGCGTCGGCAAGCCGCACTGCCCTAAATGCGGGCGGCCGATCTCGCGGCAGACACCGGACCAGATCGTCGATCAGGTGCGCGCGCTGCCCGAGGGGACGCGGTTCCAGGTGCTCGGCCCGGTCGTGCGCGGCCGCAAGGGGGAGTACGAGGAACTGCTCGCGGATCTGGCCCGGAAAGGGTTCGCGCGCGCCAAGGTCGACGGCGAGGTCCGTGAGCTGTCTGAGAAGATCCGTCTCGACCGCTACTACAAGCATGACATCGACGTGATCGTGGACCGGCTGGTGATGAAGCCGGGGATCGAGCGGCGTCTGACCGATTCGGTGGAGGCGGCGCTGGGGCTCGCCGACGGGCTGGTCGCGATCGATCTCGTGGACGACGACCGGACCGACCTGTACAGCCAGCATCTTGCGTGCGTGTTCGACGGCCTGTCGTTCGAGGAGCCGCAACCGCGGAACTTCTCGTTCAACTCGCCGTACGGCGCCTGCCAGCGGTGCGATGGACTGGGGATCCACCTCGAAGTCGATCCCGAACTAGTCGTGCCCAACGACGAGGTCAAGCTGAGCGAGCGTCCGTTCCATCCGTGGGCGGGGGGCCGCACCGAGTATTTCGACAAGCTGATCGAGGCGGTCGCCGACCACCTCGGCGTCAAGATGAGCACGCCATGGCGCAGGCTCACGAAGGCACAGCGTACGGTCTTCCTGTACGGGACCGACGAGACGCAGATCTACGTGCGCTACAAGAACCGGTACGGCCGCACGCGCGCTTACCACACCCACTACGAAGGCGTGATCCCGTGGCTCGAGCGGCAGCATGGGCGCGCCGAGAGCGAGTACGCGATCGGCAAGATGGAGCAGTACATGCGCGAGATCCCCTGCCCGGACTGCAAGGGCGCGCGCCTGAAGCCCGAGTCGCTCTCGGTGACGGTTGGGGAGCTGAACATCTCCGAGCTGTGCCGCCTCTCGATCGCCGAGTCCGACAAGTTCATGGCCTCGATCGGATTCACCGAGCGCGAGCATCACATCGCCGACCGCATCATCAAAGAAGTGAGCGCGCGGCTCGGGTTCCTGCTCGACGTCGGGCTCGACTACCTGACGCTCGAGCGCAGCGCCGCGACCCTGGCCGGGGGAGAGGCGCAGCGCATCCGGCTGGCGACACAGATCGGCTCGGGGCTGGTCGGCGTCTTGTACATCCTGGACGAGCCGTCGGTCGGGCTGCACCAGCGGGACAACCACCGGCTCATCGAGACCCTGGTCCGGCTGCGCGATCTCGGCAACACGCTGATCGTGGTCGAGCACGACGAGGCGACCGTCCACGCGGCCGATCACCTCGTCGACATCGGCCCGGGCGCGGGCGAGCACGGCGGCGAGATCGTGTACTCGGGCGATCTGAAGGGCTTGCTCGATCACGAGACCTCCTTGACCGGCCTCTACCTGTCCGGCAAGCGCCGGATCGAGGTGCCCGGCATGCGGCGCGCGCCGGGCGGGAACTGGATCACGCTCAAGAGCGCGCGCCAGAACAACCTCAAAGAGGTCGACGTTCGGTTCCCCCTTGGCTGCTTCATCTGCATCACTGGCGTCAGCGGGTCGGGCAAGTCGTCGCTGCTCGCGGACACGCTGTATCCCGCCCTGATGCAGAAGCTGTACGGCTCGAAGATGATGGTCGGCAAGCACCGCGGCCTGACCGGGCTCCAGCACGTGGACAAGGTCGTCAACGTGGACCAGGCGCCGATCGGTCGCACGCCTCGCTCGAACCCGGCGACCTACATCGGCGTCTTCGATCACATCCGCAAGCTGTTCGCGCAGACGCCCGAGGCGCGCGTGCGCGGCTACCAGCCCGGTCGGTTCTCCTTCAACGTCTCGGGCGGACGGTGCGAGGCCTGCACCGGTGACGGCCAGATCAAGATCGAGATGCATTTCCTGCCCGACATCTACGTCCCCTGCGAGGTGTGCAAGGGGCGGCGCTACAACCGCGACACGCTCGAGGTCACCTACAAGGGCAAGAACATCCACCAGGTGCTCGAGATGTCGATCACCGAAGCCCTTGGCCATTTCTCCGCGATCCCGGTGATCGCGCGACACTTGCAGACCCTGGTGGACGTGGGGCTCGGCTACATGCGGCTCGGACAGCCGGCTACCACGCTGTCCGGCGGCGAAGCGCAGCGCGTCAAGCTCGCATCCGAGCTGTCGAAGCGCTCGACGGGACGGACCATCTACATCCTCGACGAGCCGACCACGGGCCTGCACTTCGAGGACATCCGCAAGCTGCTCGGCGTGCTGCACCGTCTGGTCGAGCAAGGCAACACCGTGATCGTGATCGAGCACAACCTCGATGTGATCAAGACCGCCGACCACTTGATCGACCTCGGCCCCGAGGGTGGGGTGCGCGGCGGCGAGATCGTTGCCGAGGGCACCCCCGAGGAGGTCGCGGCGAGTCCTCGCTCGTACACCGGGCGATTCCTTCGCGAGGTGCTCGACTCCGCCTGAGCGAAGGGGCGCCCATTGACGTAACCGGACATTTCGGACTAGCCTTGTGGCGCCAACAGGATCCTTACGCGGGATCCCCCGACCGGCCGTCTCACAAGGAGGGTGCCCGTGCCTGCGTCCGTCCGACGTCGTTTCCCTGCGCGCGTTCTCGCGCTGCTCGTCCTGTCCGCCTCGGTCCTCACCGTCGCGCCTGCGCGCTCGGCGACGACCACCCCCCTGGTCGCCGCCGGCGAGGTGCCGATGACCGCCGAGATCGTGAAGGTCCTCACGAAGAGGCCGGCCGCGGCCTTCTACGGCTTGTTCGTTCACTTCCGCAGCGGCACCTTCGACGAGAACAAGCTGATGGTGGAAGGGCACGGCCTCACCATCACCTCGGAGTTCCCCTCGGTGGACGTCGTCCACGCCTGGGGAACCGTCGGCGAGATCCGCGGTCTGACGCGCGAGCCCTCGGTCGGTTACCTCGAGCACAACCGGAAGATCCAGTTCTTCCAGGACACGACGGTCTGGTCGACCCGCGTGCGCGCGGCGCATGAAGAAGTCATGGGCGGCCCCTACTTCGACCCATCGGGGAACATCCTTGACGGCAACGGCGTGGGCATAGCCGTGATCGATACGGGTGTGGACGGCAGCCATCCGGACCTCGCGAACCGAGTGGTGAACAACTTCAAGGTCATCTGCACGACACCGTTCCTGATCGACACGACGACCGAGCAGTGCTTCGGCCCGGTCGAATTCGTCGACATCGGCACGCTCGGCCCTTCCGACGACAACGCCAGCGGGCACGGCACCCACGTGTCCGGCATCGCCCTGGGAGACGGGACCGCCTCGACCGGCGCATACGGCGAGGGCGCCGCGCCGGCGGTCAAGGGCAGCATCAGCGGCGTCGCGCCCGGAGCCGGCCTCTACGGCTTCAGCATCGCCAGCGGCTCGGTGTTCCTCACGGTCGCGGAATCCTTCCAATGGATCCTGGACAACAACGCGGCGCTCGATCCGCCGATCAAGGTGATCAACAACTCGTGGGGGACCGGGCCGATCACGGGGGAACCCGAGCTGCCCCACGATCCGAACAGCATCGAATCCAAGCTCGTGAACCAGCTCGTGGGCTCCGGCGTGACGGTCGTGTTCGCAGCAGCGAACCGAGGGGGCGACGGCGCGACCGACCGCACCAGCCCCGAGTGCAAGAACCCGACGCCGGGGGTGATCTGCGTCGCCAACTACAACGACGGCGGGACGGGCAGCCGGAACAATGTCCTGTCCGACACCTCGAGCCGCGGCAGCAACGGCCAGCCGCTGACCTATCCGGATATCTCCGCGCCGGGGACCTCCGCACAGCAGCTGAGTCCGATCCTGGTCGCGAACGGGGTGGTAGCCGCGTGCCGTCCCGCGACCGTTCTGGCGGACTGCGCCGCGGCCAGCGAGGACTGGCCGGGCTTCTACTCGACGCTTTCCGGGACGTCGATGGCCTCGCCGCACGTGGCGGGGGCCGTCGCGCTGCTCGCACAGGGACGGCCCGATCTGACGCCGGCCCAGATCGAAGACGTGGTCCAGGACACGGCGCACAAGTTCACCGCCGGCGGGGCCTACCAGGCGGATCCTCAGAACGCCGGCGGCACGACGTCGTTCGACAAGGGCGCCGGGTTGCTAGATGTGAAGGCGGCGTTGGACGGCCTCGGGGTCCCGCATGCGGGGACCGCATCGACCGGAACGCCGCAGGTGAACATCACCGCCCCGCTGGAGGGGACCACGTTCGACGGATCGACCCCGATCGTCGTCGAGGGGACCGCGGCGGACGGGACGCTCACCACACCACCCCCGACGCAGCTGCTCGTCGACGGTGACGCCGGCGACTTCACGGGCTCGGGGGCGGCGGACATCGTTGCGGTCCGGGCGCGAGAAACGCCCGCCGGGACGACGCCGGGCGGCTTCTTCTACGAGGTGGAGGTCAGGGATGCGTTCGACCTGCCCACCGATGTGTCCATGACGATGCAGCTCGTTCAGACTGTCGATGGCCGGGAGGCCTTCACCCGGATCACCGCCTCCGTCACGTCGGTGAACACCGTCCCCGGCAGCACCCTGGTCACCGCGCCGGCGACCGAGGCGAGCAGGGACGGCAACACGTTCTCATTCTTCGTCCCGTACGCGAACCTGGGGAACCCCTCGGCGGGGTCGGCCGGGTACAACCTCAACGTCCAAACCCTGGTTGGGACGATCGTCGACGCCGCGCCGGGCGTGTCGGCAACGGCTCTTGCCGATACAGAGGCCAGGCCGCAGTACGCACGGCCCTACACCGTCGCGCGCCCCGACCTGGTCGTGCCGCCGGTGGCTCAGGTGATGCTGTCGGTCGACGGCGGGACGGCCGAACCCGCGGTGCTGGCGGGGTCGAGCCCTGCTTACTCGTTCACCGCCTCGGTGGACCCGGATGGGCTGGCGGAAGGGCCGCACACGCTGGTTGCGACTTTGATGCTCGACGGCATCGGGGCCGCGAGCGACGCGGTGACGATCCAGGTCGAGCGGCCGGATCTGGGCACGTACGAGATCCTGATAACGGAGCCGGCCGATGGAGCCACCGTGGTCCGCGCGCCGGTCAATGTGGCCGGGACCACCTTCACCGACGACCCGTCGCTCGCCCGGCAGGTGACCGTTGAGCTGCTCGGACCCGAGCCGCTCGCCGAGATCGCGGCGACCGGGACCGACGCCTGGGCGACGCAACTGGACTTCGACCGGCAGGCCGGCGATTACACGATCGTCGCACGATTCTCGGTCGACGGAGTCGTCCAAGCCGTCCATCAGATCGGGGTCGTCGTCCCGCCGCCACTGGTCGGCGAGCAGGTCTCATGCGCGCCGAAGACGGTTTCGTTCTGGCGGCATGAGCTGGGTTCCTCGCAGGATCCGGATCGCTTCACGGCGCTGGAGCGCGGCGCGTTGCTCGAGCGCGCGGTGCAGCTTTCCGGCGGCGTGTTCGCGTCGGCGGAGGTGTTGCGCGATGCAGTGCTATACGCCGGCAAGCCCGTGGCGAGCGCCTCGGCTCAGCGGCAGTTCGCGACCCTGCTGCTGAACATGGCCGCCGGGGACCTGTCCGCGGTCATGTCCAAGCAGGTCGGCCTGGCGGGCAGCGAGCAGCTCGACCCGAGCGTCTACGCGACCGGCGTGCTCGGCTCGACCGTGGACTCAGCGGTCGCGTGGGTCCGCTCCCAGTTCCCGGACGGGAACCTCGGCGGCGCCGCCGAGGTTGCCAGCGCGATCAACAACGGGCACGGCTTGATCTGCTGATCGGCAGGCGGCGATGAGATGAGGGCGGGGCACGTGCCCCGCCCTCATCTCATCTGTGGAGGGTTCTCAGAACGCCACGGGAGCTGCGTTGGTCTCCCCGAACGTGTCGACGATGCCGCCGGCGTCGATGATGGCGGTGTCTCCAGGGCCGAGCGCCGTCGGCGCGACCCAGCGCTCTCCATCCAAACTCGCTGCGACGAGCTCCACCGAGCTGCCGGCGCGCACGACTCGCACCGTCGCCGACGCCACCTCGCCGCGCGACGCCCACGGCCGGAACGAGCAGGTGCGGCACAGGACCTGGTTGCCGTCGTCGCGGATGAACCGGAACGCTGAGTCGTAGGTCCGCGGGTATGCGGTGTCGACGGTGAAGGAAACCGAGCCGTCCTCCTCGATGCGTGGATCGCCTGCCGTGATCCCGTTCCACGGCGAGACCGTGAACGGCGCGCTCTCGAGATGATAGGGCGTGTCCGCTCCGCCGGAGCGACTCGTCCCATCGGCGACGAACCGGTACGTGCCGGCCGGTGTCTGCCCGCCCGGGATCGCCGTGCGCGGGAACGCGCTGAACGCCTCGAAGTTGGCGGTCCAGCGCCACTCCTGGTTCCCCGCGTAGGTGTCGAGGACGCCCTGCACGCCGGACGGGAGGGCCACCATCGTCTGCACCTCGCCGGATTGATCGGCGAAGGGCGCCCAAGCGTCGTCGGTGAGCTGCTCGACCCGGACGATCGGGTTGTCCACGGCGTTCGAGCCGCCGCGCCAGGTGAAGGTCGCGGCGTCGAAGCGCGTGATGTCGGACGGCTCCTGCAGCACCCCGACCGGTCCCAGGTCGTCGGGCAGAGAGGTCACCCAGGCGTTGTACGCAGCCGCCGACGCGCGTCCGAGCGCTTCCATGAAGGCGCGCGCGCGCTGCTCGTCCAGGTCGGCTTGGGGCTGCAGCAGCTCCGGCGCGACGGCAGGGCCGCCCTTCAGGAACCCGGCGAGACCCACCATCCGGGTGACCATGTAGTCGGCGGTGTGCGGTCCATAGGCCGTGAGCGCCTTCCGGTAATGGTCGCGGATCATGTACTCGCGGTAGCTGACCACGTAGCCCTGGTACTCGGCGGCGTGACCGACGCCGATCGGCAGCGCATAGCCAAGCCCGCCCAGCAACTCGTCCTTGGTGAAGTTGCCTCGGATCAGGGCCGGATCGGAGGGCTCGGTGTTGGACTCGACGGCGTTGGCCGGATCGTCCCACCCGCGCGCGTCGTTGTGGATCTGCGCGAGCATCCGCTCGTGTACGGCATCCGAGATCGTGAGTTCGCTCTCGAGGTTACGGCCGAACTCACACGTCCAGGTGGTGTCGGCGTTCTGCTCGCAAGGGTACTCGTAGCCATCGAAAATGTCGTCCTGCACATCGTTGGCGCGACTCTCGAAGTTCAGGATCAGATCCATCTGCGCTTCGCACGAGCAGGAGGCGAGCACGACCTCACCCAACCGCACGGCTTGCAGGCGCAGGCGCTGGTTCTCCTGCACCGCCGCCCACGACGGCGCGTCGTAGTGCTCGGGCAGCGGGACGCCCGCGGCCTTGAGCTCCTCCCAGGTCTGCGCGCCGCGGTCGGTGTCGCCCTCGCGCGCGCAGTCGGGCAGCCCAAGGATCGGCGAGCCGGGGTTGCCTTCGACGGTGGTCTCGGTCCGGCAGTTCGACACGCTCGCGTAAGGGTGCGACACGGGCGCCGGCACCCACGCCTCGGCCATCCCGACCGGGAAGTCCGTGCTGAGCGGCACGAGCGCGTCGTCGCCGGCGATCTGGTGCCACGCCCGCACGATGTCGTCGGCGAGGTAGCGCGCGCCGCGCTCGGTCTGCGCGTGCCCGACGTGCGCCCAGGCGCGAACGACACCGTCGGGGAGGGTCTCGAATCCGTCGCGGAAGTACGGGCCCTCGCCGCTGCCCACGTCGCCTTGGCTCCACACCAGCGGCGCGCCGATGTCACGCTCGACCATCCGCTCCAACGGCGCGAGGAAGTCGGCGGTGATCAGGTCGTAGCCATCCAGCGACTCGGGGTGCTGGCCGAAGTTGGCGAGCACCGCGATCGGCTCGCCGCTCGGGACGGCGTCGAAGCGCAACACGGAGAGGCCGAAGTCCGCATGCGAGTCGGGGTAGCCGGCCGGCGACCCGTCGTCGCCGATAGAGGGGCCGGCGATGTTGCCCTTGTAGATCCGGTGATCGACCACGGTCGCGCCCATCCGCGCGGGTTGCAGGTCGGCCGCCGCGCGCTCGACCGCCAGCGCGAGGTTCCGCGCTTCGTACTCGAAGGCGCGCAGATCGAACGCGTCCTGGAACAGCCACGGTCCCCAGGACGGCGAATAGTAGAACGGCGAGTTGTGGTTGTGCGTGGTCATGAACAGGATGTCCTCGTACCCGATGCCGGACGTGCCGGCTGCGTCGAGGATCTGGGCCGCCCGGCGCGCGAGCGCGTCCGACGCGAGGTAGTGATCGGCCTTCACCAGCGCGATGCGCCGGCCGTCAACGCCCTCGACCGCGATCGCCCGGATCGACAGCCGCGAGTGGACGCCGTAGGAGTGCCGCTGAGTCCAGCTGTGGTTGTGCGGATCGATCTCGTCATCCTGGGCGAGGTGGGCGAGGTTCGGGTCCTTTTCGGTGTACTGGCCCGATCCGGCTCCCACGTGCCAGGACGAGTCCACCTCGCCGTAGCCGGCGAGGACGGGTCCAGCCTGGGTCTCCGATCCGGCCACGACGGGCATGGTGGCGGCCAGCAGCGAAAGCGCGATCAGTGTGCGACGCATAGTTCCTTCCCCCTTCGGTCCCGCCGAGGGTTCGACGCGCGCTCCCCCCAACCCTGCCGGGATGCGGGAGGGATGGCGAAACGAGCAGCGCCGACGCAAGGCGGTCCCGAGGTCGAGCGCCCAGGTGCACGGCTACCATGAAGGCAGTGACCCCCACGACCGTCCGCCGTCCGGAGCCCGGCACCATCCCCGATGCGCCGGGCTGTTACCTGTTCAAGGACACCGCCGGCCGCGTCATCTACGTCGGGAAGGCGAAGTCGCTGCGCAGCCGGCTCTCGAACTACTTCCAGAACCCGGCCGCGCTCCATCCCCGCACGGCCTCCATGGTCGAGCAGGCCACCGACGTCGAGTGGATCACGACGGCCAACGAGGTCGAGTCGCTGCACCTGGAATACAACCTGATCAAGTCGCACGCGCCCCGTTTCAACGTCCGCTACCGCGACGACAAGAGCTACCCCTACCTGGCGATCACCGTCGGCGAGGAGTATCCGCGCGCGATGGTGATGCGCGGCCGCAAGCGCAAGGGCGTCCGTTACTTCGGCCCCTACGCGCACGCGTATGCGATCCGCGAGACCCTGGACCTGCTGCTGCGCACCTTCCCGATGCGAACCTGCTCGCAGGGCGTGTTCGACCGATGCCGCCGGATCGACCGGCCGTGCTTGTTCTACGACATCGGCAAGTGCGCGGCGCCGTGCGTCGGGCACGTCGACGCAGGCGAGCACCGCGGCATCACCGACGAGCTGATCGCGTTCATGGACGGCGATCACGATCCGGTCCTGGATCGGCTGACCAAGCAGATGCACGAGGCGGCCGAGGCTTTGGATTTCGAACGAGCGGCGCGCCTCCGCGACCAGCTCGGCAGCGTCAACAAGGCGATCGCGCAGCAGGTCGTGGTCTCCGACCGCAACGAGAGCTTCGACCTCATCGGTATCGCCGAGGATGATCTCGAGGCCGCCCTGCAGGTGTTCTTCGTGCGCGGCGGCCGCATGGTAGGTCGGAAGGGCTTCGTGGTCGACAAGGTCGAGGAGATGGACACGGCGTCGCTGCTCGCATCGTTCATCCGCGAGCTCTACATGAGCGAGGAGGACGTGCCGCGCGCGGTGCTGGTGCCGGCCGAGCCGGCGGACGCCGAGCTGCTCGCGGCGTGGCTGGCGGAACGTCGCGGCGCGCCGGTGAGGTTCCGGGTGCCGCAGCGCGGTGAGAAGCGCGCGCTTATGGACACGGTCGTGCAGAACGCGGGCGAGTCTTTCGTACGGCACAAGCTGCGCCGGCGCAGCGACTTCGCGGCGCGCGCGCGCCAGCTCAACGCGCTGCAGGACGCGCTCGATCTTCCCGAGTCACCCCTGCGCATCGAGTGCTACGACATCTCCAACCTGGGCGAGCACGAGAAGGTCGGCTCGATGGTCGTGTTCGAGGACGGGTTGCCGAAGCGAGCCGACTACCGGCGGTTCAAGATCCGCGGCGTCGCCGGGCAGGACGACTTCGCCTCGATGGCGGAGGTGATCCGCCGCCGGTTCCAGAACTACCTCGCCGAGCAGGAGTCCCCCAAGGGGAAGGCCAACAGGTTCGCGTACCCGCCGAACCTGGTCGTGATCGACGGCGGGAAGGGCCAGCTCAATGCGGCGCTCGAGGTGCTCGCCGAGCTGGGCCTGCAGCACATCCCGGCCGTGGGCCTCGCGAAGCGCTTCGAGGAGGTCCATCGGCCGGATCCGGCTGAGCCGGTCCGCATCGCGCGCGGGTCCCAGGCGCTGTACCTGCTCCAGCATGTGCGCGACGAGGCGCACCGCTTCGCGATCACCTACCACCGGAGCCTGCGGGGCAAGCGCGTCACCCAGAGCGCCCTGGATCGGATCCCCGGGGTCGGTCCCGCCCGCCGGAAGAAGCTGCTCCGCCGCTTCGGGTCGGTGACCCGTATCCTTCAAGCAAGCGAGGACGAACTGGCCGAGGTCGTCCCGCGCAGCGTCGCTCGCAGGATCCACCCGCTCCTGCGGGGCCTGGAGCCGCGCGAGGGCGACCGGTAGGAAGGAGATCGTGTGGCGCGCGCGCTGAGCGAACCGGAGCCGCAGGGAGATCCCCCCGAGTTCACGATCATCACAGGGGTCTCCGGCGCCGGCATGACTGAAGCCGCTCACGCGCTCGAGGACATCGGCTTCTTCGTGATCGACAACCTGCCGCCTGCGCTGATCCCCAAGATGGTCGACCTCTCGCACTCACCCGGCCAGGAGATCACCAACATCGCTCTGGTCGTCGACGCGCGCGGCGGGAAGAACTTCGATCAGCTCACCGAGGCGCTGCGCGATCTGGGCAAGCGGGGCGTGCCGTACCGGATCGTCTTCCTGACCGCAGCCGACGACGTGCTGCTTCGCCGTTACGAGATGACCAAGCGCAAGCATCCGCTCGCCGACCGCGTCATGGACGGCATCGCGACCGAGCGGGCGCTCACCGAGCCTCTGCGCGAGGCCGCCGACCTGGTCATCGACACCTCGGGGATGAGCGTGCACGAGCTCCGCGACCGGATCGTGCAGACCTTCTCCTCGGGCGCGCGCGAGGAGCGGATGAAGACCACCGTAGTGACCTTCGGGTTCAAGCACGGGCTCCCGCTGGACTCCGACATGGTGCTCGACGTCCGCTTCCTGCCGAACCCCTACTGGATCGAGGAACTCCGACCGCTGCCGGGCACCGATGAGCGGATCCGCAACTACGTCCTGTCGCAGGAGGCGACCGCGGACTTCCTCACGCGTCTCGAGCAGCTGCTCGACGGTCTGGTGCCCGGGTTCCTGTCCGAGGGGAAGCGATACCTGACCGTGGCGATCGGATGCACCGGCGGCAAGCATCGCTCCGTGGTGGTAGGCGAGCGTATCGCCGAGATGCTGCGCGCGCGCGGCCTTCCGGTGCACGTGCGTCACCGCGATCTGGAACGGGAGTAGCGCGTGGCTCCGCGCATCGCCTGCGTCGGCGGCGGCCACGGCCTGTTCGCCGCCCTGCGCGCCGCGCGCCAGCTCACCGACGACGTCACCGCGATCGTCACCGTCGCCGACGATGGGGGATCCTCCGGCGTGCTGCGCCGGCAGCTCGGGATCCCGGCACCCGGCGACCTGCGGATGGCGGTGGCCGCGCTGGCTGCCGATCCCGAGCTGGAACGCCTGATCCAGTACCGGTTCGCCGAAGGGGAGCTGGCCGGGCACCCGCTCGGGAACCTGCTGATCGCGGCGCTCGCCGACCTCCGCGGCGACTTCGCCGAAGCCCTCACCGAAGTCTGCCGGCTCGCCGGCGTCGTCGGAGCCGTGATCCCATCCACCACCCTGCCCGTCACGCTTCGAGCGAGCATCGGTGGGCGCGACGTCGCCGGTCAGGTGGCGATCGCGCAAGGGAACGGTCCGGTCGAGAAGCTCTGGCTCGTGCCGGAGGCCGACGGGCATCCCGGTGCGCGGGCCGCGCTCGAACGCGCCGACCTGGTCGTGCTCGGTCCGGGCAGCCTGTTCACGAGCATCATCGCCGCGCTGCTCCCCGCCGGCATCGCCGAGTCGACCGCGCGCGCCGGCCGCGTGGCGTACGTGCTGAACCTGCAGCAGCAGACCGGCGAGGCGCTCGGGCTCGACGGCGCGGCGCACGTGCGCGCGCTCACGACGCACGCCCCGGCGTTGCGGCTCGATGCGGTGCTCGCCCACGATGGGACGGTCGAGGGGATCGCGCGGCCGGTCATCGTCGATCCAGACGCGATGGCGGCTGCGCGCGCGCCGGTAGTGCGCGCCGACCTCCGCGCCGGCGGCGGGCTGGTTCTGCACGACCCGGACAAGCTGGCCGCGACGCTGAAGTCGTTGCTCTGGTGACCCGGAATCCGACCGCGACGACCCGCGTGCGGGAAGAGTTGCTGCGCGTGCACGGGAGCAAACCCTGCGATCAAGTCGCGGAACGAGCAGGCCTGTTGCGGACCGCCGGAAGCGTCCATCTGCTCGGCCGGGGACGGCTCGCGCTGGAGGGCATCGCCGAGCATCCCGGGCTCGCCCGCCGCATCTTCGAGGACCTGGGCGCCGTCGTCCGCGCGCGCGGGGAGCTGCGTCTGGTGGAACCGGGTCGCGGGCATCCCCGCGCGCGCTACGTCGTGCACGCCGACGACGTTCGGATCCAGCGCTTGGTCGAGGCGGGGATCCTGGACGAGTCGGGTTCACCCACGGCGCGGATCCCACGACGGATCGTCGTGCGGCGGTGCTGCGCCGGCTCGTACCTGCGCGGCGCCTTCCTGGCGCGGGGATCGGTGGGAGATCCCCGCGACGGCGGTCATCTCGAGATCCGAGCCGATAACGAGGAGGCGGCGCACGAGCTGGCCGAGCTGCTCGGTCGCATCGGTGCGCCCGCCCGCGTGCGAGCGCACCGCGGCGGCTGGGCCGCGTACCTGAAGGCGGGTGAGTCGATCGGCGCCGCGCTCGCCGCGATGGGCGCGCACGACGCCTACCTCGCGTGGGAGGAGAGCGCCGTGTGGAAGGGCGTGCACGTCGAGGTGACCAGGCTCGCGAACGCCGACGCTGCGAACGCGCGCCGTCTCGCCGGCGCGGCTGCCGGGCATCTGGCCGCCATCAGCGAAATCGAGAACACGCAAGGGCTTCGGTCGATGCCTCCCGCGCTCCGTGAGATCGCCGACCTCCGGCGGCTGCACCCCGATGCCAGCCTTGGTGAGCTGGGCGCGGAGTGCGATCCGCCGATCACCAAGGCCGCCGCGGCGGACCGGCTGCGTCGTCTGATGCGCTTCGCCGGTCACGGTTCGTCCACGGCCGGGACGGGGCGATAGGCTGGGGTTCGATCCGTCACCGACCTCACAAGGGGAGGTATCACCCATGACCATCAAGGTTGGCATCAACGGCTTCGGCCGCATCGGACGTAACTTCCTCCGCGCGGTGCGCAAGCAAGGCGCCGACATCCAGGTTGTTGCGGTCAACGATCTGACCGACCCGGCGACGCTCGCGCACCTTCTGAAGTACGACTCCGTGCACGGGCGTCTGGACGGGGAGGTCAAGGCCACCGGCGGCGGCATCACCGTCGACGGCGCCGAGATCAAGGTGCTCGCTGAGCGCGACCCCGGCGCGTTGCCGTGGAAGGAACTCGGCGCCGACATCGTGATCGAGTCCACCGGCCTGTTCACCGCGCGCGAGAAGGCCGAGCTTCACATCACCGGCGGTGGCGCGCGCAAGGTCATCATCAGCGCTCCGGCGAAGGGCGAGGACGCGACATTCGTGATGGGGGTCAACGACGATCAGTACGACCCGGCGAAGCACCACGTGATCTCGAATGCGTCCTGCACGACCAACTGCGTGGTGCCGCTGGCGAAAGTGCTGCGGGACTCGTTCGGGATCGAGAAGGGCTTCATGACCACCGTCCACGCTTACACGAACGATCAGAACCTGCTCGATCTGCAGCACAAGGACCTGCGGCGCGCGCGCGCGTCGGCGATCAACATCGTCCCCTCGAGCACCGGCGCCGCGAAGGCCACCTCGCTCGCCATCCCCGAGTTGAAAGGGAAGCTCGACGGGTTCGCGCTGCGGGTCCCGGTCCCGGATGGAAGCGTCACGGATCTCGTATGCATCCTCGAGCGCGACGTGACCGTGGCAGAGGTGAACTCGGCCTACGAGAAGGCGGCGGGGGAGGGGCCCCTGAAGGGGTACCTGCGGTTCACCGAGGACCCGATCGTCTCCAGCGACATCATCGGTGACCCGGCCTCGTGCGTCTTCGACTCGCTGTCGACGATGACGATCGGGAACCTGGTGAAGGTGATCGGCTGGTACGACAACGAGTGGGGCTACTCGAACCGGCTCGTGGACCTGGTCAAGCTGGTCGGGTCGAAGCTCTAGTCTGGACGCGGATCCCCGCGGTTACGCTGCAGCCGATGAAGTTGAGGACGATCGATGACCTTGATGTGGCGCGCGCGCGCGTCCTTGTGCGGGCGGACCTGAACGTACCCCTGGCCGATGGCTCGATCGGCGACGACTTCCGTATCCGGCGATCGATGCCGACGATCACGAAACTGCTTGAACGCGGAGCCGCGCGGGTCATCGTGTGCTCGCACCTGGGACGGCCGAAGGGTGAACCTGATCCGCGATACCGGCTCGGGCCGGTGGGCGCGCGGTTGGGCGAGTTGCTCGACATGGAGATCCCGGTCGTCCCGCTGCCGCCGACGGAGCTGCCCGAGACCCGTGTCGTGCTGCTGGAGAACCTGCGGTTCCATCCGGGCGAGACCACGAACGATCGGGGGTTCGCGCGCGCGCTGGCCGACCTAGCCGACGTCTATGTGGACGACGCGTTCGGGGCCGTCCACCGCGCGCACGCCTCAGTCTCGGCGGTCGCCGAGATGCTGCCGAGCGCGGCGGGGCTGCTGCTCGTGCGCGAGGTGTCGGCGTTGTCGAAGCTGCTCGAAGCGCCCGAGCATCCGTTCGTCGCCGTCGTCGGTGGGGCGAAGGTCTCCGACAAGCTCGGCGTGCTGTCGAACCTGTTGCGCGTGGCCGACACGCTGGTGATCGGCGGGGCGATGTGCTTCACGTTCCTGCGCGCGCAGGGCCACTCGACGGGCACCTCGCTGGTCGAGGAGGAGCGTATCGACGATTGCCGCCTGCTGCTCGAGCAGCACGGAGACCGCATCCTGCTCCCATCCGATGTCGTGATCGCGACCGAGATGAAGGCGGGCGTGCAGACCGAGCAGGTGCGGATCGACGCGATCCCCGACGACGCGGCCGGCTACGACATCGGCAAGGAGACCTCGCGCGCCTACGTGGATGCGATCCGTGTGGCGAAGACGGTGCTGTGGAACGGCCCGATGGGTGTGTTCGAGATCGACGAGTTCGCCTCGGGCACGCGCGCGGTCGCCGCCGACGTGGCTCTGGGGCCGGCGTATTCGGTCGTCGGCGGGGGAGACAGCGTCGCTGCGCTCGGGGAGTTCGGGTACACCGACAAGGTCGATCACGTTTCCACCGGTGGGGGAGCGATGCTCGAGTTCCTTGAGGGCAAGGAGCTGCCCGGTCTCATGCCGCTGCGCGCCTGATCCCGGTCGAGACTTGGAGCACACCCCGCGTCCGCCGGTAACCTAGGCGAGCATCCATCCACGAGGGGGCCGATCTTGGCGCGCACAGCGAACCGCAAGCCGATCATCGCGGGCAACTGGAAGATGTTCAAGAACCATCTCGA
>DASWIP010000014.1:0-3551 GCA_036397635.1 Actinomycetota bacterium
CTCTGGTACCGCGCCAGCTAACGTCAAGGCACCTGGAATACCGATCCGCTGGGACGCGGCCTGACCGCATCCCAGCGGGCCGAGCCTCCTCACCCGTCAGGACGCGGGATCATCAGTGGCCTCGCGTTGACAATCGGCCTCGAAGCGACCTAGAATCTGACGGTCCCCCGGTGACCCCGCCCTAGTTCAGCGTGGCCGCAGGTCGGGCGGCAGAACGAGGAATCAGACGTGGCCAAGGCGGAGAATCGCCCCGTGATCGCGCTGGCGTGCACGAACTGCAAGGAACGCACGTACAGCACGCGGAAGAACAAGAGAAACGACCCGGGGCGCCTGGAGCTGAACAAGTTCTGCCCACGATGCCGGCAGCACCAGCTGCACCGGGAGACGAAGTAGCGCGCCGCGTTCGGAGGGGTGTAGCTCAATTGGTAGAGCACTGGTCTCCAAAACCAGCGGTTGCAGGTTCAAGTCCTGTCGCCCCTGCCACCCCCGGACGCCATCGCATCAACGTAGTAGTCAACGCAATAGCAGGAAGAGCTGACCGATCGTGCTGACCGGCCTGCGCCGATACTTCCAGGAGAGCTGGGCCGAGCTGAAGAAGGTCGCCTGGCCGACCCGCGAGACAGTGACCCGGCTGACCCTGCTGGTCATCGCAGTCTCGATCGCCATCGGCGTATACATCTTCGTGCTCGACTCAATCTTCAACGCGCTCGTGGACCAGGTGCTGTAGATGGCCGAAGAGACGACGACCCCAGAGACGATGAACGAGGCGCGCGAGGCCGCACGGCTGTCGCGCGAGGCGCCGCGCCCGGGCGACATGGCCGACACGGAGCGCGGGAAGAAGCAGTGGTACGTGATCCACACGTATTCCGGCTACGAGAACAAGGTGAAGGCCAACCTCGAGCACCGCATCGAGTCCATGGGCGTGGAGGACCAGATCTTCCAGGTCCTGGTGCCGATGGAGGAGGAGATCGAGATCCGCAACGGCCAGCGCCAGACGGTGAATCGCAAGGTGTTCCCCGGATACGTGCTGGTCGAGATGGCCATGAGCGACGAGAGCTGGTACGTCGTGCGGAACACCCCGGGCGTCACGAGCTTCGTGGGCTCAGGCAACCGGCCGCTGCCGCTGGAGGAGAACGAGGTCAAGAAGATCCTCAAGCAGATGGGGGTCGAGACGCCGAAGTTCAAGATCCAGTACAGCAAGGGCCAGAGCGTGAGGGTCAAGGACGGGCCGTTCGCCGAGTTCATCGGCACCGTGGACGAGGTCCACCCCGAGCGCAACAAGGTCAAGGTGCTCGTGAGCATCTTCGGCCGCGAGACGCCGGTCGAGCTGGACTTCCTCCAGATCGAGAAGCTCTAGATCCACCGATAGACCGATGGCGGCGCCTCCGCGCGCCGCCGCACGCAGACGAGGGAGGGGCTCGCCCCCCGTTCGAACCTCGAAAGGAGCAGTCAATGGCGAAGAAGATCCGCGCGATCGTCAAGGTGCAGGCGGCCGCCGGGGCCGCCACCGCCGCGCCGCCGGTCGGACCGGCGCTCGGCCAGCACGGCATCAATATCATGGAATTCATCAAGGCCTTCAACGAGCGCACCGCCGAGCAGCGCGGCTACGTCGTCCCGGCCGAGATCACGGTCTTCGAGGACCGATCCTTCACCTTCGTCACCAAGGCGCCGCTCGCGGCCGCGCTGCTGAAGCGCGCCGCCGGCGTGGAGTCCGGCTCCGCGGTGCCGAACAAGGACAAGGTCGGGAGCGTGACGCGCGCGCAGGTGCGCGAGATCGCCCAGATGAAGATGGCCGATATGAACGCGACCTCGCTCGAGGGGGCGATGAAGATCATCGAGGGCACCGCGCGCTCAATGGGCATCGAGGTGGCCTCCTGATGCCGAAGCACGGAAAGAAGTACCGCGAGGCGGCGAAGCTCATCGAGCCGGAGCGTCGCTACGAGATCTCGGAGGCCTCCGAGCTGCTGCCGAAGCTCTCGATCAGCAAGTTCGACGGCACCGTGGAGATGCACCTGCGCCTCGGCGTGGACCCACGGCACGCGGATCAGCTCGTGCGCGGGACGGTCGTCCTGCCGCACGGCACCGGGAAGACCTCCCGCGTCATCGTCTTCGCCCAGGGTGAGAAGGCCCAGGAGGCCCTGCGCGCCGGCGCCGACGACGTCGGCGGCGACGACCTCGCCAAGCGGATCGACGACGGGTGGTTCGAGTTCGACGTCGCTATCGCGACGCCGGACATGATGGGCACGGTCGGCCGGCTCGGGAAGAAGCTCGGCCCGCGCGGCCTGATGCCGAACCCGAAGGCGGGGACCGTCACCTTCGACATCGAGCGCGCCGTGAGCGAGATCAAGTCGGGGCGCATCGAGTTCAAGGTGGACCGCGCCGGCATCGTGCACGCCCCGGTCGGGCGCGCCAGCTTCTCGCCGGAGCAGCTCAGGGCCAACGTCGCGACGCTCGTCGACGCGGTGAACCGGGCCAAGCCCTCCGGCGCCAAGGGCACCTACATGCGAAGCCTCACCCTGGCCCCGACGATGGGCCCCGGCGTGCGGATCGACATCCCCTCGGCGCTGGCCGCCGCCGGCACGTAGGGTGGTCACGGTCCATCGCGAGAAATTCACCGGACAGTCGCCTCGCGCGTCGTCCTCGCGATCAATCGAGAGCTGGTGAGCATGAGCCGCAAACGCCCGGGCGCCGCTCGTGCGCATTGGCTCTCGATACATCGTGAAAACGCAGCCCCGAAGCGGGCTCCGGCGAAATCGGCTCGATAGGACGAGTCGCCAGCCAAGAGACGAATCCGCGCGCATCGGCTACCATGCGCGACCGGACAACAGACCGGACAACAAGAGACAGCCGAAGACCGCGATGCGCCCGGGTGAGATCCCCGGACCAATCGTCGGCGCACGAGACGCCGCGGCACGCGCAGGCACGAATCAGGACCCAGCCATGGACGGCGGTTCTCGTGTCGCGCGCACCGAGACCGCCGTTTTCGCTGTCCCACGAACGCAGGAGACCAGGACAGACCGATGCCGACCGATGCCAAGCGCCAGGCCGTCGCCGAGCTCGCCGAACTGCTCCGCAGCAGCACGGCCATGGCGGTCGCCGACTACCGCGGCCTGAAGGTGTCCGAGATGCAGGCGGTGCGCCGGTCGCTGCGCGACGGCGGCGTCCAGCTGCGCATCGCCAAGAACCGGCTGCTCAAGCTCGCGGCCGACGAGGCGGGTCGGGCCGAGTTGAAGCCGATGCTGGAAGGGCCCACCGCGCTGGCGACCGTGGACGGCGATGCGGCCGCCCTGGCGCGTGTCCTGACCGAGGCGTTCCGCCCGTACTCGCGCGTCGTATCCGTGCGCGGCGGCATGCTGGGCGACCGCGCCATCGACGCGTCGCAGCTGACGCGCCTCGCCACGCTTCCCTCACGCGAGGTCCTGCTCGGCAGGCTCGCGGGCGGGATGGCGTCGCCGCTCACCGGCATGGCGAGCGTGCTCGCCGCGAACCTGCGCAACTTCGTCGGCGTGCTGAGCGCCGTGGCTGACCAGAAGCGATCCACCGAGGCCGCG
>DASWIP010000015.1:0-59693 GCA_036397635.1 Actinomycetota bacterium
GGCGCCGCGCCCTTAGCACTCGGCACCCTCGATTGCTAACATCGCAGCGATGACACCAAAACCCCTCGGCGCGCGCCAGGCCGCGATCCTTCGCGCGATCGTCCACCAGTACGTCTCGACGGGAGAGCCGGTCGGCTCCAAGCACCTGGTCGAGCGCTCGGGGCTGGGCGTGTCGCCGGCGACCGTGCGCACGGAGATGGCCCGGCTCGAGGAGTTCGGCTACGTGGTGCAGCCGCACACCTCCGCCGGCCGCGTCCCCACGGACCTTGGCTACCGGTTCGTGGTCGACGAGCTGAAGTTCCGCCCACTGTCTCAAGGCGCGCAGCGCCGGCTCGAGACCGAACTGACCGGCGATGAGGGGCTCTCCCTCGACGATCTGCTTCGCAAGGCGACCGAGGTGGTCTCCCGGTTCACCCACCACGCGGCCGCGGTGCTCGCGCGTCGATTCCGCCCCAGCAAGGTCCGGCGGATCGAGTTGCTGTCGATGTCGTCGCGGATGGCGATGGCCGTGCTGATCGCGGACAACGGCCGGGTCGAGCAGCGCATGATCCCCCTCGAGCAGCCGGTCGACGAGACCCAGCTCGATGCGATTGGCGAGAAGCTCAACGCGACGGTCGCGGGGCACGACATCGACGAGGCGAAGGGCGCGGTGCTGACCGCGGCCGGCAGCTTCAAGGAGGACGCCGCGCGCATCCTGTTCGACGGCGTCGCCGTCGGTCTCGACGCGCTGCGCATCACGGAGGACCAGGTGATCGTCGGCGGTGTCGGGAACCTCGCCGGCGAGGAGTCATTCGAACGCGAGCAGCTCCAGCGCATCTACGAGTCGCTGGAGCGTCAGACAGAGTTCCTCGAGCTGCTCGCGTCGGCGCTGGATACCGGCGTGCCGACCGTGCGGATCGGCCGAGAGCTGTCCGAGGCGGGCTTCAGCGACATCAGCGTGGTCGCGTCGAACTTCGGCGCCGGCGAGGCCGCGCGCGGCACGCTCGGCGTGATCGGGCCCGTGCGCATGGACTACGCGCGCGTGATCGCGACCGCGAACGCGGTTGCTCGGATGCTCGAAGGACAACTGAGCTCCGGCGAGGAGTAGGCGGGCGTGCCCGACTACTACCAGGTGCTCGGCGTCTCTCGCGAGGCGAGCGTTGAGGACATCAAGCGCGCGTACCGCAAGCTCGCGCGCGAGTCCCATCCCGACGCCAACCACAACGACCCCCACGCCGAAGAGCGGTTCAAGTCGATCAGCGAGGCGTACGCGGTGCTGTCGGACCCGCAGAAACGCCAGCAGTTCGACACGTTCGGGACCGCCGATCCGCGCGCGGGTTTCGGCGGCGCTGGCTTCGGTGGTTTCGGCGACCTGGGTGACATCGTGGACGCGTTCTTCGGCGGCGGCGGCTTCGGGCGCACGCGCGCGCGCCCGCGCACGTCCGCGGTCGCCGGCGCCGACCTGGTCGTCGACGAGGTCCTGACGCTCGAGGAGGCGGTGTTCGGCGCCACGCGCTCGATCGAGGTGACGAGCCTGAGCGCTTGCGAGCAGTGCGCCGGCGACGGCTGCGCGCCTGGGACGTTCCGCGGACGGTGCTCGCGCTGCGGTGGCACCGGCGAGCTGCGCGCGACGCGCCAGACGATCCTCGGCACGGTCATGACGTCGCGGGCGTGCGGAACGTGTGGCGGCGTGGGTGAGGCTCCTACCGTGCCGTGCGAAGCCTGTGGCGGCGCCGGACGGGTGAACGCGAGCCGGAAGGTCGACGTCGAGATCCCCGGCGGCGTCGGCGACGGCACCAGCGTCCGGCTGCGTGGCCGCGGTGAGGCGGGGGTCCGCGGGGGTCCGGACGGCGACCTGTTCGTGCGCATCCACGTCCGGCAGCACGAGATCTTCGAGCGCGACGGCGATCATCTGGTGTGCGACCTCGAGATCCCACTGGTCCAGGCGGTGCTCGGCGCTGAGATCCCGCTGCAGACCCTCGACGGCGAGCAGACGGTCACCATACCGCCCGGCACCCACCACGGCACGGTGGTGAAGATGCGCGGACTGGGAGCGACGCGCCTGGACGGGCGCGGCCGGGGCGACCTGCTCGTGCACGTCAGCGTCCAGGTCCCGCAGAAACTCACGGCCGAAGAGCGATCCCTGTTCGAGCAGCTCGCCTCCTTGCGCGGCGAAGCCACCGGCGGCGGACGTCCCGTTGGGATGTTTCGCCGGTTGCGCGACACGCTGCGCGGCTGAGCGGTGAGCGCGCCGCACTTCTTCCTCGACGATCTGCGCGGTGAGCGCGTGGAGCTGACCGGCGAAGACGCGCGCCATGCGGCGCGCGTCTTGCGCCTCCGCCCCGGCGAGGAGATCACGGTCTCGGACGGCCGAGGCGACGTGGTGTGCGCGCGCGTGACCGCCGCGAGCGCATCGGCGGTCGAGGCCGAGGTGATCGATCGCCACTCGGTTCCGGCTCCCGTGCCGCGCGTGATCGCCTGTCCCGCGGTCCCGAAATCGGGCAAGCTGGATCTGGAGGTACAGAAGCTCACCGAGATCGGGGTCGACGAGATCCGCCCATGGCTCGCCGCGCGCAGCGTGCCTCGGTGGGACGATGCGAAGGCAGCGCGGCAAGGAGATCGCCTGCGCCAGATCGCTCGCGAGGCGGCCAAGCAGTCACGGCGCGCATTCCTGCCCGAGGTCGCCGATCCCGGCGAGCTGATCCTGGGCGACGGCGTTGTCGTGGTGCTCCACGAGGAAGCCGAGACGCGGCTGCGAACGGGACTTCCCCAGCCGGCGCCGGCCTCGGTCACAGTCGTCACCGGACCCGAGGGTGGCCTGACTCCCGAGGAGGTGGAACGGTTCAGAGTCGGAGGTGCGGCGGTCCTCGGCCTCGGTCCGACGGTCCTGCGTGCCGAGACGGCGGCTCTGGTGGGTGTAACGTTGGTACTCGGTAGTTACGGAAGAATAGGATGAATCGAAAGGGCACCGGTCCCGGATCGGAAGGGCGAAGGTCCTAGTATCTCACGGAGCGTCGGAATAGTGCCCACGCTACGTGATTGCGCTGGCTACACCGGCAGTGTTACGTTTCTGGGTGAGAGGGTCGCCCCGGCAGGTGGAGCGGGGCGGGGGATGCCGAGGGGAGAGTGGGAACGTGAACTCTGACTACGCTGCTCGAGTGGGAGAGCGGCTTCGCGGCATCCGGCTGCAGAAGGGCCTGTCACTCCACGATGTCGAGGAAGCCTCGGCGAAGGAATTCAAGGCGTCCGTGCTCGGGGCATACGAGCGAGGCGAGCGCAGCATCTCGGTCCCGCGGCTCCAGCGGCTCGCCCAGTTCTACGGGGTGCCCGCGGACCGGCTCCTGCCCAAGCCGGAAAGCGATGTGATCACCCTCGACGATGGCGCGCGAGAAGGCGCGGGTGGGATCTGCTTGGATCTGATGAAGCTCCAGACGGTCGATTCCCCCGAGACGCCGGTGCTCGGACGCTACGTCACCATGATCCAGATGGCGCGCGGCGACTTCAACGGCAGGATCCTGACCGTTCGGCAAGACGACGTGCGCACGCTGGCCGCCGTTTTCGAGACATCGCCGGAGGGACTTGCGTCGCGACTGGACGAGCTGGGCGTACGGGTTCATCAGCCCGCCTGACTGTGGGGCTCCGCGGGCCGGCCGCTATAATCTCAACGAGCCCCAGCGCCGTATCCCGGGCTCAGGAGACTGAGTGGCCCAACGTACGACCGACGTCAAGATCCTGGTCCCAGGCCATCATTCGATGGTGAGCCTGCTCGGCCAGCGCGATGAGTTGCTCAAGCTGATCGAGGGATCCTTCGCGTCCTCCATCCTCGTCCGCGGCAACGAGATCACGATCACCGGCGATCCCCAGGAAGCCGAACACGTCGCCGTGCTCTTCGAGGAGCTGATCGAGCTGCTCGAGGCACAGCACGAGCTGTCCCTCGAAGGCCTCGAGCGGACCATCGACATGATCAAGACCGGCGAAGAACGCCCAACGCAGGTCTTCGGCGACACGGTCCTGATGCATCGCGGGAAGGCGGTCAGGCCCAAGACGGCCGGCCAGAAGCGGTACGTGGATGCGGTACGCCGCAGCACGATCGTGTTCGGTATCGGGCCGGCCGGGACGGGCAAGACTTACTTGGCGATGGCGATGGCGGTGAAGTCGTTGCTGTCCAAAGAGGTTTCGCGGTTGATCTTGACGCGGCCGGCGGTCGAGGCGGGCGAACGGCTCGGCTTCCTGCCCGGCACGCTGCTCGAGAAGGTCGATCCCTATATGCGCCCCCTCTACGATGCGCTGTACGACATGATGGATCCGGACTCGATGGCGCGCATGATCGAGCGGGGCACCATCGAGGTCTCGCCCCTGGCCTACATGCGCGGCAGGACGCTCAACGATTCGTTCATCATCCTGGACGAGGCGCAGAACACCACTCCCGAGCAGATGAAGATGTTCCTGACGCGGCTCGGCTTCGGCTCCAAGGCCGTGGTCACCGGCGACGTCACGCAGATCGACCTGCCGGCCGGCCAGTACTCGGGCCTCAACGCCGCGCGCGAGATCCTCACCGACATCGACGGCGTCGACTTCTCGTTCCTCAGCGCGCGCGACGTGGTGCGCCACAAGATCGTCCAGGAGATCGTCGAGGCCTATCGCCGATTCGACGAGAGCCGATGACGGCGGACAGACCTCCGAGTACCGGGCCGGGCGCGACCGAGGGTCGCGATGACCCCGGACCCGTGACGGTCGTCGACGAGCAAGACGTCGGCGTGGACCCCCGATGGTTGCACCGTCTGGCCTCGCGCGCCCTGCAGGCCTTGGGCGTCCTGGACGAGGCTGCGCTGTCGATCACGCTCGTCGACCGCGCGCGCATCGCCGAACTGAAGCATGAGGCATTGGGCGAGCGCGCCGCGACCGACGTGCTGTCCTTCCCTCTCGACGACCTCGACGATCCGATGCCGGGGCCGGTGATGCTCGGCGACGTGGTGATCTGCCCGGCCGTCGCCCTGCGGCAGGCGCGCGCGCTCGGCCGCAGCCTCGAGGCCGAGCTGGCGCAGCTGCTCGTGCACGGGATCCTGCATCTCCTCGGTCGCGATCATCCGGATGCCCGCAGCGAGCGGGCGATGGCCGCCGAGGAGCGCGCGCTGCTCGGGGCGATCGGGGAGGCGGCGGCATGACGCTGATGGCGATCGTGGTTCTGCTTCTGGTCGGCATGGGCTCCGTGCTGGCGATCACCGAGACGTCGATCTCCCGGATGAATCGAGTGCGCGCGCTGTCGCTGCGCGAGGAAGGCCTGCGACATGCCGACACGCTCGTGCGCATCCAGGAGAAGCCGGCCAAGTACTTGAACTCCATCTATCTGTCGGTGATGCTGGTCCAGAACGGCTCGGCGATCATGGTCGCGATCATCGCCGATCGGCTCTACGGCTCGATCGGCATCACGTTGCTCTCGGCCGGGTTCACCGTCGCGTACTTCATCATCGTCGAGGCGATGTCGAAGACCTTCGGCATCCTGCACTCGGATCGAGCAGCACTCGCGCTCGCGCCGCTGGTTGTGACGCTCTCGCGCATCCTGTCGTTGCCAACGCGCGGACTGATCGGCATCGCGAACTGGCTTCTGCCCGGCCGCGGGCTCAAGCAAGGTCCGTTCGTGTCGGAGGAAGAGATCCGCACGATGGCCGAGGTCGGGCACGAAGAGGGCGCCATCGAAGAAGAAGAGAAGGAGATGATCCACTCGATATTCGAGTTCGGCGACACGATCGCGCGCGAGGTCATGGTGCCTCGGCCGGACATGGTCGGTCTTGACGTCACTGCGTCGCTCGACGATGCGCTGGAGCTGATGCAGAAGCGGGGGTTGTCGCGGATGCCGGTGTGGGAGGACGAGGACGAGAACCAGATCCTCGGGCTGATCTACCTCAAGGACGTTCTGCGGAAGCTGCACGCGAAGACGGGCGCGCGGAACGGCGGCAACGGTAAACGCAAGAAGCCCACGTTGCGGGATCTGATACGCAAGCCCGTGTTCGTGCCCGAGTCCAAGAAGGTTTCCGAGCTGCTTCGCGAGATGCAGGAACAGAAGGTGCACATGGCGATCGTGGTCGATGAGTACGGCGACACCGCGGGCCTGGTGACGATGGAGGACCTGCTAGAGGAGATCGTCGGTGAGATCGAGGACGAGTACGACCGGCGCGAGCCCAAGCTCGAGCCGGTGGGGGATGAGACGTTCCGGGTCAAGGGTGGGCTGCCGATCGGCGAGCTGTCCGAGCTGCTCGACGTGGAGCTGCCCGAGGATGAGTGGGACACCGTCGGCGGGCTGATCTCCGGGCTGCTCGGTCACTTGCCCAAGAAGGGCGAAGAGGTCGAGTTCCAAGGACTGCGCTTCCGGACCGAGCGCGTGCAGGGCCGCCGCATCTCGAAGGTGCTCGTCACCCGGACCCCCGACGCCACGCGTTCCGGCTGATGCTGCGCGGCTCCGAAGGCTACCGGTCCGGGTTCGTCTCGCTGGTGGGTCGGCCCAACGTCGGCAAATCGACGCTGCTGAACGCGTTCATCGGCCGCAAGGTCGCGATCACCTCCAAGAAGCCGCAGACCACGCGCAACGCGATCCGCGGGATCCTGACCGGCGACGAGTGGCAGATCGTGTTCGTGGACACGCCGGGCTTGCACAAGCCGAAGACCCTGCTCGGGCAGCGCCTCAACGACGTGGTGCGTCGCACCCTGCGCGAGGTGGACGTGGTGCTGTTCCTGCTGGACGCCACGCAGGACGTCGGGACGGGCGACGCCTTCGTCGCGCGCGAGATCATCGCGACCGGCACGCCGGCGATCTGCGTGGTCAACAAGATGGACGCCGTCCACAACGAGCAGCTCGTGGCCCAGCTGACCGCCGCGCAGAAGCTCGGGGAATGGCGTGAGATCATCCCGGTGTCGGCAGCGAAGGGCACCAAGGTCGCGGAGCTGCAGGACCTGATCGTGTCGCTGTTGCCGGCGGGCCCGCAGTTCTATCCCGAGGGCGAGGTGACCGATCAGCCGCGCGACCTGCTGCTCGCCGAGATGATCCGCGAGAAGGCGCTGCACGTGACGCGCCAGGAGGTGCCGCATTCGATCGCGGTGGTGACCGACGAAGTGGTCGAGCGCGACGACGGGCTTATCGAGATCTACGCGACCATCTACGTCGAGCGCGACTCGCAGAAGGGCATCGTGATCGGGAAGGGGGGAGAGATGCTCAAGAAGATCGGCACCCGCGCGCGCGAGGATCTGGAATGGCTGCTCGGCGCGAAGGTCTTCTTGAAGCTGCAGGTGAAGGTTTCGAAGGACTGGCAGCGCGACCCGAAGCGGCTCCAGAGACTCGGGTACTGATGCGCGCGCTGGCCGCTTCCTTGGCTGCGCTCGCCGCCGTGGCCGGGCTGCGGTTCGCCGCGTCGCCGGGGCAAGAGGGCATCCCGCTGATCACCTTCCCGCAGGGTCTGGTGGTTCGCTCGATCGGCGAGCATCGCGTCTTCGTGTTGCGCGAAGGGTCGTTGCAGTTGACCGGGTGGCTCGCGCGCGCGCCGGTCGGAGGGGACCCCGTGTGGTACTGCCCGATCTCGCAGGTATTCCTCGAGCCGCGCACCGCGACCATGTGGGACGCGACGGGCCGCTATGTGATCGGCACCGAGGAGCGTGACCTCACCCGTGTGCCGCTGGAGGTGGATAACGAAGAGCTGCTGGTCACCGCCGGCGAGCCGCAGCCCTCTGAAGGGCGAAGCGACGGAACCGTCGCCGGCGAGGTCAAGCTGATCTACGACAACTGGCTCGCGGGGCGGATCCCGCTCGAGGTCGAGTTCTGCCGGAACGCGCTGAAGTGACGCGCTTCTCGGCGTGCGTCGCCTCACCGCACCGCCACGCCTCCGAGGCGGGGCTGGCCGTGCTGCGCGATGGTGGCAACGCGCTCGACGCCGCGATCGCGACCAACCTGGTGCTGGGGGTGGTGACGCCGTACCACTGCGGCTACGGCGGCGACGTGTTCGCGATGGTGTGGGACGGCGAGGCCGTGCGCGGGTACCTCGGCGCCGGCGCGGCCCCCCGGGATGCGTCGCGCGAGGAGATCGTCCGCCGCGCCGGCGCCGAGCAGATGCCGCTGTTCGGCGCGTTGCCGGTCACCGTGCCGGGTGCGGTGCGCGGCTGGTTCGATCTGCTCGAGCGATACGGCTCCCGGTCGTTCGGTGATCTGGCAAGGCACGCGGTCGCGCGCGCGCGCGACGGTTTCGAGGTTGGGCCGCTCGCCGAGGAGTACGTCGCGCGCGCGCGCATGCTCTACGCCGGCGAGGAGGAGTGGACGCGCATCTTCGGCGACCTTCTGGCGGGCGACCGGCTGGTCCAGCCAGAGCTGGCGCAGACTATCGAGCTGCTCGCATCGGACGGGCCGGATGCGTTCTACGGCGGGCCGATCGGGCAGGCGATCGCCGCCGAGATCGGGATGCGCGGAGGGTTGCTCGATCTCGATGACCTGCGCGCGCACGCGGGGGAGTGGGTGGCGCCGCTGGAGGCCGCGTACCGCGATCTGCGCGTGCTGGAGCTACCGCCGCCGACCCAAGGCGTGACCGTACTGGAGGCGCTGCGGATCCTCGACGGCCTCCCCCAGAATGATCGCGACGGTTCCGCCGTGGGCGACCCCGGCCGTCTCGCCGCCGGCGATGAGGTTGCACGCGTCCACGCGAGCATCGAAGCGGTCAAGATGGCTCTCGCCGATCGCGACCTGACCGTGACCGAGTCTCGCTGGATGACGGTGCCTGCGTCGCGTCTGCTGCGCGAGGACGTGATCGCCGAGCGGCGCGCGCGCCTCGACCCGTCGGCCGCCGTTGCGGCGCCGCCCGGTCGACCCGCTCGCGGCGGCACCGCGTTCATCTGCGCCGCCGACGCCGGCGGGATGATGGTGAGCCTGATCCAGTCGAACTGGATCGGCTTCGGCTCGGGCATCGTCGTGTCCGGCTGGGGGATCGGGCTGCAAAACCGCGGCTCAGCCTTCTCGCTTGATCCGAAGCATCCGAACGTGATCGCGCCGCGGAAGCGCACGCTTCACACGCTGATCCCCGGGATGGCGTTCCGCGGCGCCGAGCCCGTGCTCGCGTTCGGCTCGATGGGCGGCGACGGGCAGGCGCAGACACACGTGCAGTTGCTCGGGCGGCTGGTCGACGAAGGCTTGGATCCGTCGGCTGCGGTGGACGCGCCGCGCTGGGTCGTGCGCGTCAACGACTGGAGCGTCATCGCCGAGGACCGCATCCCCGCCGAGGTGATCGAGGGCCTGCGCACGCGCGGCCACCGCGTCCGGGTCACGGGGTCCTACGACTCGGTCATGGGGCATGCGCACGTCATCGCGCGCGCGCCGAGTGGCGGATACGAGGCCGGCAGCGACCCGCGCGCGGAAGGCACGGCGCTTGGGTTTTAGGCTGCGGCTCGGGTCTTAGGCCGGGCTGCGGTTCCGTTCGCCCTGACCGACGCGTGAGGTGGTGCGGCGCGGCTCCGTTCGACCTGACCGACGCGTGAGGTGGGGCGGCGCCCGTAGGATGGGCGCGCGATGGCGCTGTACAAGGAGCAGGGCATCGTCCTGCGGACCATGAATCTCGGTGAGGCCGATCGCATCGTGACGATCCTGACCCAGGGGATCGGCAAGGTACGGGCGGTCGCCAAAGGCGTGCGCAAGACCAAATCGCGGTTCGGGGCGCGCCTCGAGCCGTTCACGCACGTGGACCTGCTGCTGTACGAGGGGCGCGAGCTGGACATCGTCACCCAAGCCGACATCATCAGCCCGTTCGCGCAGATCCGGGCCGACTACGGGCGGTTCGTGGCCGGTGAGATGATCCTGGAGGCGGCCGAGAAGATCATCGAGGAGCGCGAGCGCAACACGCGGATGTTCATGTTGGTGCTCTCGGCGCTGCGGCGGCTGTGCGAGCCAGACGCCGACGCGCCCACGGTCGCCGACGCGTTCCTGCTCCGCCTCACCTCGCTGGCCGGGTTCTCGCCGTCGCTGACCGCGTGCGCCGAATGCGGCCGCACGGGCGAGCGCATGCGCTTCTCGATCCAGCAGGGCGGGACGGTGTGTGCCGACTGCCGGATGGGCGCGACCTTGACGGTCGCCGAGGAGACGGTCCCGTATCTGATCGACCTGATGGACCGGGGCACCGCCGAGATCGCCGCGTCCGATCGCGTGCGCCGTGAAGGCTCGAACATCGTGCGCGCCTACCTCGAGTATCACGTGAACCGGCCGCTGCGGTCCTGGACCCACGTGCCGCGCTGATGGCACGCGCAAGCTCTGGCTCGTCGGCGCGCGCCCGTCCGGGGGCGCGGGCGCGTCCGAGGGCGCGGGCGCGTTCGAGGGGGCGCGGCGACGTGCCCGTGCACGTCGCCATCGTGATGGACGGCAACGGCCGCTGGGCGGCCGAACAGGGGCTGCCGCGCACCCGCGGGCATCGCGAGGGCGAGAAGGCGGTCGCGCGCGCCGTGCACGCGGCCGACGAGCTGGGCGTGCGCTGGCTGACCATGTATGCGTTCTCGACCGAGAACTGGCGGCGACCCAAGCCCGAGGTTCGGTTCCTGCTCAACGACACCGAGCGGTTCGTCGAGGAGCGCCGCGAGGAGTTCCACGCGATGAACGTCCGGATGCGCTGGATCGGACGCCGCGACTGGCGCGTGCCCAAGCGCATCTCGAACATCATCGACGAGACGATCGAGATGACGCGCCGCAATACCGGCATGACCTTGACGATCGCGTTCAACTACGGCGGCCGGGCCGAGATCATCGACGCCGCGCGCGCGCTGGCGACCGACGCTGCAAGGCGGCATCTCGATCCGGCGAAGATCGACGAGCGCGCGCTCGCGCGGCGCCTCTACGACCCCGAGCTGCCCGACGTTGACCTGTTCATCCGCACCGGCGGCGAGCAGCGCGTCTCGAACTACCTGCTCTGGCAGGCCTCCTACGCCGAGCTGGTCTTCCTGGACGTGCTGTGGCCGGATTTCGACGCGACGCACCTCGATGCCGCGGTGGACGAGTATCGTTCCAGGCGGCGGCGGTTCGGGAGGGTGTGAGCCGTGGAGATGCAGGGGGTCGAGAAACGGGTTCTGCGCAGCGACGTCTGGCGCGTGCTCGCCCAGCGGACCGTGCTGCCGTGGGTGTTGCGTTTCGACGACCTGCCGAAGGTTGCCGACGTGCTCGAGGTCGGCGCCGGCGCCGGGTTCAACGCCGAGAAGCTGCTCGAGACGTTCCCGGCGTGGAACCTGACCGTGACCGACCTGGACGAGCAGCTGCTCGCCGGCGCGCGCGATCGGCTGAAGCGCTTCGGCGACCGCGCGCGCTGCGAGGTCGTGGACGCGACCACGCTGCCCTACGACGACGCGGCGTTCGACGTAGTGATCTCGCTGGGCGTCTGGCATCACGTCGGCGATTGGGAGAAGGCGCTGGGTGAGTGCGCGCGCGTACTGAAGCCGGGCGCGCGGCTGGTGCTGGTGGACCTGCTGGCCGGGTTCTTCAAAGGGCCGGTCGCGCGGATGTTCCCGCCCGAGCGGACCTACTCGATCAACGAGCTGCGCGAGGCTCTGGGTGCCGCGGGCTTCGGCCGCTGGCGCTTCCGCGCTGCCGGGAACCTGTGGTATCGCCTGGTCGCGGAAGCATCGGCGCGGTAGCCGCGCGTAGTGAGGCTGCGCGCGCGCGGCGGCGCGAACGGCGAGCCGCCGGCCCATCGCCCTGCGGGACGGTGGGATGCCGGCGGCTCGAAGTCGGGAACCGGTTACGAGTACAGGCGCGCGACGGTGGTCAGCGGGAACTCGAGGAATCGCCCGTAGCGCTCGCCGACGTTGACCAGCGTCGGCGGCAGGACGACCACGCGCTGCTCGCTGTCGATCTCGGTCAACGGCACCGTGGTCGCGGCGTTGTCGCTGTCGGCGATCAGCAGGATGTGCACGCCGTGCGTGCCGATCGAGCCTTGGAAGTACCGCTCGTCGCCGAACTCGTCGCCGAGGCCACGTTCATCGACGCCGGCGGTGAAACCGACGTCGATCGGATCGTCAGGCTGCCAGCACGTCCGGTCGATGTTCACGTCGCTGCCGGGCAGGCGGTAGGTGCGCGTCTCCTGGCTGCTGCGCTCGCGGCGGCGCGGACCCGGGTCGGTGCCGGTGCCGTCGTCGAAGCACGAGTCGTCCCGGTAGTAGGGGACGGTAAGGAAGGACTGCGCATCGCCGCCCGGCGTGTGGTCGCGGATCACGGTGCGCGCGACGATGGTGCCGTTGTCACCGGCGATCTGCTCCCACTGCAATGCCTGCACGCCCGAGAGCGTCGGGTCGGGCAGATCGATGCTCTGGTGGTACTCCGACAGCTCGCAGATGCCGGCGCTCCGATACAGCGCGCGGTAGTCCTCGTCGTCCTGCGCGCCCCGGCCGTCGTACCAGGGGTTACACGGGTCGTCGAGGTTCCCGAACACCTCGTCGTTCTGCCCGTCGATCGGCACGCCGTCGGGCACGGTCGGGTTGTAGTAGGTCGAGACCATGCCCGCGTTGTAGTCCCACTGCGCGTAGATGCCGTCCAGCGGCGGGATGACGTGGACCCGCAGCGCGTCGCCCCACACGAAGAGGTCACGGTAGAAGATCTCGCGGCGCGCGTTGTTGGTCGAGGAGTCGGCGCCCCAGGTCTCGCGGATCGTGCGCACCGGGCCGACGCGCTCGCCCATCAGGATCGACGAGCCGCCCCAGTTCGTGTCCTCCTCCTCGTAGCCGCAGCACGGCGTCTCCGAGGACGGGTCCTGCTGGAACGCGCGCGCCTTCCATCGGTCGATGATGTCGGGCCCGTAGCTCCAGTCGCCCTCCTCATCGGATGACACGTGCAGCTCGGTCATCAGCCAGCGGCCTTCGTAGCGGAACGAGTAGCGCGGCGTGGTGATCCACGCGGTGTCCAGCGGCCGCCGTTGGCGGATCACATAGTCGCCGTTCTCATCGACGATCGGTTCCCCGGTCGCCGCGTCGCAGATAGGCCCGTGCGGCGCGAGGCCGTAGCCGTCGTAGGAGGACTCGCTGAACACGAACAGGTCTGCGCCGAGGCGCGTCGGTCCGGCGTCGCGCTGATACCGAATGTAGGGCGAGTTCTCGGCACCGAAGGCCGGCTCTGGTCCGTCCTCGACCGCGAGCATCACGTACGCGAACGCGACGTGTTCGGGGTTGGACGGGTCGGTCACCGCGATCTCGACCGCCTGCTCGATCCCATCAGGGAGCGTGCTGCCGGGTGGCGCCTGCTCGGCGGCGTCCCTGTACATGAACACCAGCTCGTCGTCGTCGTCCAGCCCGACGACGGGATCGGGGGTCGTGGCAGGTCGTGAGCCGTCGCGCTCGGCGCGCGGACGCGGCTTGCACACGTCGTCGGGGTCGTTGTCGGTGAAGCGGAAGCCCTCGCGGTCGAAAGCGTAGGTGTTGTGCTGGTCGACCGTCGAGTAGAAGGCGAAGCCGCTGACGTTGTTGCTCAGGTAGCGCGTGAATCGCTCGTCCACCTGGAACGGGATCTGCTCGAAGCCCTCACCGGTCCAGCGGTAACCGAGCAGCTGCTCGACCGGCGCGCCCTGCAACGGGTTCCTGGGCAGCCGCGAGGACTGGTAGCAGTTGTGGTCGCCGGTGTCGTTGGGATCCCACTCGTTGGAACCCGGGTCGTAGCACTCGCTGCGGAGCTGCTCGGGCAGCATGCCCTGCACGTCCGCGGTCTCGTAGTTGGTGGGCACGCCCGGTTCGCGCAGGGTGGGGTCGGCCCCGGCGGACCACTGCGGGAACTGGGATCCCTTCATGATCACGGGGTCCACGCTGCGATCCTGGTGGACCGGGGTGTGGTCGGCGATCGCGCCGACGGGGGCGACCGAGGCGATGAGGGCGATGGCGATGATGGTCGAGCGCGCGCGCATGGGATCCTCTCGGGCTAGGCGACAGGGTCAGCCCTGACTTCGCTACCGAAAGGTCGGATTCCTGCCGATATCAGCGGCCGAAACGGCGGTGGCGCTGCTGATAGGCGCGGACGGCTCGCAGGAAGTCGATCCGCCGGAAATCCGGCCAGTATGGGTCGCAGAAGTAGTACTCGGAGTGCGCGCTCTGCCAGAGCAGGAACCCGCTCATCCGTACTTCGCCGGAGGTGCGGATCACCAGATCGGGGTCGGGCAGGCCGGCGGTATACAGGTGCGCAGCGATCTCTTCGGGCGTGATCCGCTTCGCGGCCTCTGCCAGCTCGATGCCCTCTTCCGCGTAGGTCTCGAGGAGCCGTCTGGTGGCGTCGGCGATCTCTTGGCGGCCTCCGTAGCCGACCGCGACGTTCAGCAGCGACCCGGGGCGGCCCGCCGTCGCGTCGGCCGTCTCGACGAGCACCTCGCGGGTTCCCTCGGGCAGCAGATCCAACGCGCCGAGGGCGTTGATGCGCCAGCGGCCGGCGCGCGCGAGTCCTCGCACCTTGTCCTCGATGATCGCGAGCAGCGCGCCGACCTCTTCGGGGTCCCGCTCGAGGTTCTCGGTGGACAGCAGCCACAAGGTGACCACCTTGATGTCCAATTCCTCGCACCATCCGAGCAGCTCGTCGATCTTCTGCGCTCCCCGGCGATGCCCTTCGGCTGCGTCGGCGTAGCCCATCGCGGCCGCCCAGCGGCGGTTCCCATCCAGGATCACCCCGACGTGTTCGGGACGCTGGCCTCGCCGGACCTCATGCTCGAGGCGGCGCTCGTACGTCCGATAGATCAGGTCACGGGCTGTGAAGGCCACGTCCCGAGCGTAGCACCGACGGAAATATCCAGGCGGGCCGCGGCGTCTCATACGTCGTGAGGACTCGCATCCATCCCCTTGGGTCGGCCGGCGGCTCGGCTGGCGGCGACCTGGATCTGACCTCGCCTTCGGATCCGGCCGAGCCTTCGGATCCGGCCGAGGGGGAAGCGCTGGACGCGTATTCGCGCGTCGTGACCGGTGTTGCCGAGACGCTTGCGCCATCGGTGGTCAACCTTCGGGTGAGCCGCCGCGGGCGGCAAGGACGCGTCGAGGGTGGCGGGTCGGGCGTCGTGATCTCACCCGACGGGTTCATCTTGACCTCTGCTCACGTCGTCGACGGAAGCGAGCGCGGCGCGGCCACCTTCGCCGACGGGATGGAGGCGGGTATCGACGTCATCGGAGCCGATGCCCTGTCGGATCTGGCGGTGGTTCGAGTTTCCGACGGGGGCCCACTCATGCCCGCCACCCTTGGCGACGCCTCGGGTCTGCGGGTCGGGCAACTGGTGATCGCGATCGGCAGTCCGCTGGGTTTCGCAGGATCGGTGACCGCCGGGGTCGTGAGCGCATTGGGGCGCGCGTTCCCCACTCAGCAGGGGCGTGTCACGCGCATCATCGAGAACGTGATCCAGACCGACGCCGCGCTGCACCCCGGCAATTCGGGAGGCGCGCTCGCCGACAGCAGGGGACAGGTGATCGGGATCAATACCGCCGTTGCCGGACCCGGCTTCGGCCAGGGACTGGGCCTCGCCGTGCCGATCAACGACGCGACTCGGCGGATCATCGCCGCGCTGATCGCCGAGGGGCGGGTCGTGCGCGCCTACCTCGGCATCGCTGGCGGGCCGCGTCCGTTGCCGCCGCGCGTCGCGCGCGAGGTCGGACGCGACCGCGGCATCGAGGTGGTCGAGGTCGTGCCGGGAAGCCCAGCTGCGCGCGCACGCGTCAGGCCGGAGGACCTGCTGCTCGACATCGATGGTGTTCCTGTCGCGAGCATGGAGGACCTGCAGCGTCTGATGGACGGCTCGGTCATCGGCCACCGCCTCGAGCTGCGGTTGTTCCGCGACGCGCGGATCATCGCGATCCGTGTCGAGCCTGTCGAACTGCGCGCATAGGCCTTTCCGGCTAGGCATTTCTTCGGAACCACGCTGCGCGTTCTCCGGATGTCCTGTGGTGTCGCACGACCCCATACTGCAGGCATGAGGTCCCGGAGGAGTCGGGACCGCGGTGATTCACCGCATGGCTCTGGGGAGAGCGACGTGAGGCGATGCATGGGGATGCGGGCAGCAGCGGTTGGGACCGCCGCTCGCGTCGCACGGAGCCGGCGCCGTTGCAGGCCCGGCTCCCTTCCCCGGCCCGCGGTGAGACGCATTGAAGGACGCAAACGCACCGGCTTCTCGTGTTCGTTCGGTTCCACGGCTTCGGTCCGGAGAAGTTCCTGCCATCGGCGCTTGCACGGGCCGATGACGGTGATCCGGCGATCCAGGGGGCGGCACGGTGGCCACGAGGGGAGGGAACCATGGGCTTGTTAACACCACGACCGCGTAGCTTGGGTTCGCGGGCAGTGGTATTCGGAACGGCCGTCGCGATGGTCTTCGCGTTCGGCAGCATCGCAGGAGCGGTGCACTCGAACGGCTCGGTCAACAACGATCTGTTCGAGCTGGGTCCGACCGCGGCACCCGTGACGGGCGCCACGGATGCGACCAACATCATCGGGAACCAGGCTGCGGGACCAGACTGGGACAACCTCTGCGACGCGAACGGCGTGTCGGACGGATTCGTCCATAGCAACATCGTCATCCGCGATGACGACGACAACACCATCCCGGATGCGTTCGAGACCTACGGCGGGAGGGGTGTTGCCTGTATCGGCGACGATCTGTCGGTTGCCGGCGCCGTCGATCGCACCATCTTCGCCGAGTCCAACAAGAACAACGACGATCCCGACACGTGGAACTGGGATACGGGCAACGTTCCTGTGAAGGACGATCTATCCAACGTCTACGGGTTCGCTATCGAGGATGAGGGCGACCTGATCATCTACGCGGGGCTGGAGCGTCTGTCCCCGAACGGTGATTCGCACGTGGACATCGAGTTCACCCAACAGGAGATCGTCCTGGACAAGGATTCGCCATGTGATGGGGACGGGGTCCCTGAGGGTGACACGAAACCGTGTGAGTTCTTCGGGGAGCGCACCGAGAACGACCTGATCGTCTCCCTGGACTACACCAACGGTGGGGCGCTCGGCTCACTCGAGATCCGGCGGTGGACGGGAACGACCTACGAAGTGGTCTTCCATTCCAACGGTACCGGATGCAACGACACCGACGACATCACCGACGTCGCTGCCGATGCGATCTGCGGCTTCACGAACGAGGTACCGATCGACGGTGGTGTGTGGGTGAATTTCAACAGCCACGCCGCCGTGATCGAGGACCTGCCGACCAACGCCTTCGCGGAGTTCGGTGTGAACGTGAACGAGGTCTTCGGGCTCAGCGAGGTGCCGTGCTTCTCGACGATCAACGCGCACACGCGTAGCTCCCAGTCGTTCACGGCGGAGTTGAAGGACTTCGCCACGGCACGGTTCGAGCTGTGCGCGCCGAGCACCGACGTGGGCGTCAGCGCAGACGTGACGACGATCCACGGCGGTGACAGCGTGACGTTCACCTACACAGAGGAGAACGACGGGATCGACCCGCTTCACCCGCCGGTCCCCGGTGACGCCGACCCGACGCAGACAGACGGTAACGGCGGCTGGGTCGTCGATGATGGTTGCACGCCGGTGCTGCACACGCTGGGATCCGCCTCCGACGCGTTGACCAGTGATGCGACCCACAACATCGGGGATCTGAACAACAACAACGTGCTCGATCCCGGAGAAACCTGGACGTTCACGTGCACGACGACCATTTCCGCCACGCAGACGAACACGGTGATCGCCCACGGGATCGACAAGCGCTTCGATCCCGATGTGGACGTCACCTACTGCACGGACGGGATCGGTCCTGGTGGCACGGGCCTGAACGGGGACGGGGAGTTCTGTGACCCGGACGAGCGGGCGCAGATCACGATCACGGTGATCAACCCGAGTACGGCCTTGGTCAAGACTGCCCAGGCGACGATCACCTTCCGGTACTACGAAACCAACGACGAAGCCGGGGGTGAACTCACCGCCCCAGTACCGGGAGATGCATCCCCGACGCAAACAGACGGAAACGGCGGCTGGGTTGTGGACGATAATTGCTCGCCCGTCTTGCATGTGCTCGGATCGACGTCGGATTCCTTGGATAGCGATGCGACACACAACATCGGGGATCTCGACAACGACAACAAGCTGGACGGTGGCGAAACCTGGGTGTTCAACTGCGTGGAGTCCACGACCGAAGGTGCGGACTTCAACCAGACCAACACGGCCACCGGCCACGGCATCGACGCCATCGGGGACGACGTGACCTACTGCACGACCCCGACCACTGGACAGTTCTGCGATACCGACGAACGGGATGCCGTGACGGTGACGATCACCCACGCGTCACCCAACCCGTCGCCGCTTCCAAGCCCGGGCTAAGCAGCCGTGCGAGGGGAAGAGAGGGGCCGGATCACCGGCCCCTCTCTTCGTGTGTGCGTGCGCGCGCCTCAGACGTCGAATGTGTGGATCCGGCCATCCGACAGACGGGCTGAGAACTCGACGCGGCTGATCCCATAGCCGACGCGTTCGTACATGGCGAAGACCGACCCCAGGAGCTTGGTCGACCAAGACCCGCTGCTCAAGCGGCTGATGTAGAGGTCATCGAAGGATAGATCTGCAGTGTCGATCGGCCGGTGGATGAGCCAGACGCTGCCCGGCCGGACCACGAGCCCGAGCCGCGAGATCCGTTCCACGTAGATCGGCAGGTGCACGAACGACTTCCCTCCGTCGGGGAGGATCCGCGCGACGGCCGGGTAACTCCCGGCGACGGTACCGCCGAAGATCGTGCGCTTCGCGCTCTGGTATGCCAGCACGATCTCGCCTGTGGAAGGATCCGCCGCAGCGGCAAGATCGGGGTTCTCGGGATCCGCGTCGAACTCGCCGTAGCGGCTGTCGATGAAGGCGGCTTCCGACCAGTCCAAGCGCAACCCCGAGGTCGTCTCGGTGAGGTGTGCGGCTCCGATCGAGCTCCATGCGTCGGGGCTGTTGAACAGCCAGATCGATCCGTCGGCGGGATGCTGCACCAAGATGTCCTTGCTGGCGCGCGTGGGGATGAAGGAGAACGTCATCGTCTGCCACGAGCTGCTCGAGGGGGCTCGGTACGCGATCCCGTGCTGTGCCGTCGTGCTCTGACGATGCCAGACCGCGACCAGACCGCCGCCGGCGAGCTGGATCATGTTCCCCGGCCGGCTTTCCGAGTCGCCGAACGTCGTCGTCGACACGAAGCTCGCCGATGAGGGTGGTGAGCCGGACAGCTTGAATCGGCGCATGTACATCGGGCCGGAGCCCGAGAATATCCACAGATCGTCCGAAGGGGTCAGGACGTAGCTGGCGTCGGTCCACCCGAGCAGCGAGTCGTACGGTAGCTTGATGTGGTTGGCCGTGCCCGACGACCGGTCCCGCGCGAAGAGCCATGGCTCGTGGCCGAACCTCGTCTCATAGAGCATCAGCGACAGTGATCCGCGTTCGGCCATGCGCGCGCGCCCGAGCGGCGCCAGGTCGTCGGATACCGCCGTGTTCGTCAGCGCCAGGTCGGTCACGGTGAACGAGCCCTCGGTGTCCAGGGTCGGGGTTGGTGAGGGCTCGGTGGTTGCCGTCGGCGACGGCGATGGTGAGGGCTCGGTCGAGGGGTCGGGGGAGGGTTCGGGATCAGAGCATCTCTTGCCGCGACAAGTGCTCGAGCTATTGCCGCCGCCGCCCTTGCCGTTCCCGCCGGGCGCGGCCCATGCGGTCGCTTGGATGCACAGCGCGAGCAGGACCGAACAGGTCAGAGCGATGCGGAACGTGCGAGAGTGACGAACTGCCATGAGTCTCCGCCCCTTGAAGTGCTTGCGCGAGTACGCAGCGTGGCCACTTACAGCGACTTGTATCGGGGGGCGAGCACCCGTCCCTTAGGTGCGTGCGAGAAGCATCACGCTACGTGCCGTCTAGCCCGGAAGGGCGGCTTGCCCGATGTTCGGAAGATTTTGCTAGGCAAGACGAGCGGCGGCCACATCGGTGCTTCGACGGATGCGCTGCGCGGTCCGACGGCAGATACTTGCCGCTGGAGGCGGCGCGCGCAGGCTGTTGCGCGGGGACGGTGATGGGCGCTCCGAAACGCACCGGGCCCACAACCAGCGGATGCGTTCTGGTCGGGGTGATCACGGGCCGTTGCCTCGACGCCGGCGGCCGCCGCGTCGTCTCCAGGGGGCTCCATCGGCGCTACGTAGCGCGAAGGATGGTGCGAGAGGGGGGACGATATGACCTTCTCGTGTCATGGACGGTAACCGGGGCGCTCTCTAGCCTGGTCCTGTGGTCCCTGGGGACGATGTGTCCCCCCGCTGGAGGAGCAAGGCTTGGCCCTCAACGAGCATTCCCTGTTAGAGGCGCGCGACGAAGCGCATGAGATGCTGAACCCCGTCACGTCTATCGCCGGATGCGCTTACACGCTGCTCGAGTGGGGTGATCGCATCGATCCGGCGACGCGCGACAGCCTCACGCGGGTGATCCTTCGTCAGGCACAGAACCTGGAGCGCCTGATCCGCGCGCGAGACGATGCGCCTCTCCCCGACCAAAGGCAGATCTCATGACCGCGCGCCATCGCGTCTTGATCGTGGACGATCACGTGGTCACGCGCCAAGGAGTGCGCGTCCTCCTCGAGATGACCGGGCGAGCCCACGTGGTTGGTGAGGCGGGGACCGGCTTGGACGCGATCGGGCTCTGCGACGAGCTGCGGCCCGATGTCGTGTTCCTGGATCTTCAGATGCCCGAGATGAGTGGCCTGGACGCCTTGCATAAGATCAAAGCCAACCATCCCGAAGCGCACGTGGTGATCCTGACCGTCGAGGAAGGTGGCTCCACGGTCATCGACGCCGTGCGCGCCGGCGCCTCCGGCTACCTGATCAAGTCGGCGCGCGTCGAGGAGTACGCGTCGGCCCTCGACTCGCTCGAGGCCGAAGGGCTGTTCATGTCCCCGGCCGTCACCGCAGCGGTCATGCAGACTGCGGCCGACGGCTCCACCGGCAACGGGTCGCACGGCGCCGGGCATCGCGATCTCACCGAGCGAGAGCAGGAGGTGCTGGAACTGCTCGGGGAAGGCCTGACCGCGCGCGCCATCGCCCGGCGCCTTGGGATCAGCGAGCGCACCGTGAACACGCATATCGGCAACCTCTACCGCCGGATGGGCGTCAACAACCGAGTCGATGCGATCCGCACGGCGATGAGGAACGGCCTGCTCGCCGTGCCGCATTAGCCGGTGCGATCAGGTGATCAGCCGAGATCCCCGTACGCGCGCGCGAGATCGATCTGGATGATCAAACGTCGTTCCTCGCGCATCGCGCGATCGTAGTCGTCCCAGTCGGGATGCTCGCCGCGCGCGGCACGGTAATACGTCCGCAGCCGTTCGAGCACATCGTCGCCGTCGTGGATCGTCGCGACGCCCTCCACCCCAGCCCAGGGACGGACGCCCGACGTGAAGGCGACGCGCGGGTCGTTGCGGACGTTCCTGGTCTTGACGCGATCCTGCGTCGATGAGATCCAGAGCGCGCCGTCGACCACCGAGGTGAAGACCACCGATGCGTGGGGTTGCCCGTCCTCTCGCAGCGTTGTCAGCACGCCCGCGCCGTTCGCTCGGAAGTGTTCGAGCGCGTCTTCGATCTCCATGGCCCCTCCTCCATCGGTGTCGGTGTCGGCCTCTCGGCATCACAACGCGCGGCCGAGTGGGTATGATTCCGCGGACCATGGCCGATGTCTCGATGGACACCATCGTCAACCTCTGCAAGCGCCGGGGGATGATCTTCCCCTCGTCCGAGATCTACGGCGGCGTCCGCTCGACCTGGGACTACGGACCTCTCGGGGTCGAGCTGAAGCGCAACGTCAAGGACGCCTGGTGGAAGCACATGGTGCAGCTGCGCGAGGACGTGGTCGGCCTCGATGCCGCGATCCTGATGCACCCGAAGACATGGGAGGCGTCCGGCCACGTCGAGACGTTCAGCGATCCGCTGGTCGAGTGTCTGAACTGCCACCAGCGTTTCCGCGCCGACCACCTCCCCGGCTTCCACGCGCCGCAGTCCGGACACGAAGACGGCGGCGAGTCGGTGGACATGGCCAAGGGTGCGAAGTGCCCGAACTGCGGGCAGGGCACGTTCACCGACGCGCGCAACTTCAACCTGATGTTCAAGACCTACATGGGCCCGCTCGAGGAGTCGAGCGCGGTGGTGTGGCTTCGTCCGGAGACCGCCCAGGGGATCTTCGTGAACTTCTCGACGGTGCAGCAGACGGCGCGGAGGAAGATCCCGTTCGGGATCGCGCAGGTCGGCAAGTCGTTCCGGAACGAGATCACGCCGGGGAACTTCATCTACCGCACCCGCGAGTTCGAGCAGATGGAGATGGAGTTCTTCTGCGAGCCCGGTACCGACGAGCGGTGGCACCAATACTGGATCGACGAGCGGCTCGCGTGGTACAAGCGCTACGGCATCCGCGAGCAGAACCTTCGCCTACGCGAGCACGAACCCGACGAGCTCTCGCATTACTCGAAGCGCACCGTCGACGTCGAGTACGCGTTCCCGTTCACCGATTGGGGTGAGCTGGAGGGCATCGCGAACCGGACCGATTTCGATCTCGGTCAGCACCAGAAGTTCTCCGGCCAGGACCTGACCTACTACGACCAAGAGAACGATCGGCGCTACTTGCCCTTCGTGATCGAGCCGGCCGCCGGCGCCGACCGTGCGACCCTGGCGTTCCTGATCGACGCCTACCGTGAGGAAGAGGTCACCTCGGCGAGCGGCAAGACCGAGACGCGGACCGTGCTGAAGCTGCATCCCGACCTCGCCCCGGTGAAGGTGGCGGTGCTGCCGCTCTCACGCAACGAGAAGCTTGTTCCGACCGCGCGCGAGGTTGCGAGCATGGTTCGGCCCGACCTGATGATCGACTACGACGACGCGGGGTCGATCGGGCGTCGCTACCGCCGGCAGGACGAGGTGGGAACGCCGCTGTGCGTCACGGTGGACTTCGACAGCCTTGAGGACAAGGCCGTCACGGTTCGCGACAGGGACTCGATGACGCAGGAGCGGGTCTCGATCGCTGAGCTGGCTCACCATCTGCATCACAAGCTCGAGGATCTCGCCTCAGGCTAGGCGCGCTCCGGCTGCAGGCTAGAAGGCGTCGAACCCGCCGCCGCCGCCGCTTTCGGGATCGGCCGTGCAACGCGACGTCTCCGGATCGAAGAAGCCCGGATCGGCCGGCCACTCGCCCAGGTAGTAGCGCCGTCCCTCGCTTGTGAGGGCGAGGCAGCCTTGCTCGCCTCCCGGCTCGGTCCCATCCGGGTTCCACCACCACAGCGCCACCGTGTCGATGAACGTGTAGTCGCTGACGGCCTTCGGGCTGTAGGGGCCGTAGCCGCCGGTGGGTTGGCTGGGGTCTTGCTGATTCTGATACTGGAAGGTGAACATGCCTTTCTGCACACTCTCTGGGGTCAGCTTCGGCCCTGCCGCCTGGATGCCGGTGAACAGGTTCATGAACTGCATGTAGATCTCGAAGTTGATGTCCGTGTTAGGGCGGGATCCCTGCTCCTGGGTCATGTAGGCGCGGTAGTGGAACTGCTCCTGCACACTGGGCAGCAGCCAATGATGCGTCATCCCGAACGACCGCTGCGTGGGCGAGGCGGCCGCGCGGTTCGCAGCGTTGCTGAGCATGCCCGAGCCGTACGGGAAGAACCATTCAGGGTGGTAATCCTCGGAATCGGCGGTGTCCTGAGCATTGCGCGCTGTGCCGGGGTTGCACTGGCAGATGATAGTCGTGATGCCCTCTTGAGCTGCCTGCCGTATCCCGCCGCTCGAGATCTCACGGTACGAGAGGTTGCACCGAGCCTGCAGCTCATCGCGGAGGCGCTTGGTGATGCGGTCCTCTCCGAACGCCTGGTCCGGCTCGTTCGGCTGTATCAGCGCGAAGGTCCGCCGCTTCGTTCGCAGGTCGGTGTCGCCGGCCCAGGTTGCCCGCTTCGCCGCGAGGTTGCATGCGAAGTCTGCGCTCCATGCCGCTTCGCTCCCCTGATCGGGATAGAAGCCGAATATCAGTGGCTTGTTGCGCTGATAGACCCCGGGAGGCAGGTCGGGGTTGATCCCGAAGGTCATCACCTTCTGGACCGAAGCGATCTCATCCAGAAAGCATGTGGGATTGGCGAAGCTGAAGTCGAGCGCCGCGAAGGGATCTAGCTGGCCGGCCCAGAAACTGGCATCGCCCCTGCGCTGCGGGCAAGTCGAGCCGCGGCCTTGAGACTTCACCCCGATCAACAAAACGCGCCGTCCGTAGGTCTGGAAGCGCTCCTGGAAGAAGCGCAACTGCGCCTTGATCGTCTTGACCAACCCTTCCGCGCGCGCGACGTTGAAGGAACCGTTCGGCTCCTGCGAGGAGTCGTAGGGTCCCGTGAGGTCTCCCTCGACATCCCAGTCGTTGTAGAACAGCACGCGGATCTCGTCGCGAGTCACACCGCGGTAGGTGGCGCTGGTGACCCCGTCGAACCACCCGACGCAGGGGGGCGACAGCGGATCCTCGGTCTGCCTCGGCGGCGTGCCGACGCATTCCTTGGTCCGGGCGCGGAACTGTGGGGGCGGAGGTGGGGCCTGCGCGGCCAGGGCGACCGGGTCCTGGTACTCGATGTGGGTGCTGCCGACGCCGCCCGATGTCGCCAGCGCGGACTCGTTGAAGTTCGGCGTATCCGGCGGCCCGGCCGCATACTCGGCCTGCGCATTCGGGTTCTGCGGCGGGGGGCGCAGCGGGTTGGGGAACACCGTGAAGATCATGATCACGGCCACGACGCCGAGCGCCAGCGGAGGCCAGCGCTGCTCGGGCGGAAGCCCAGGTCGCGGGAGTCGTTCCATCAGGTGTTCATCAAGTGTGACATATCGTGCCGAGAAGGTCTTGCCCATGCCAGACCGACGGAGCGGGCATATCGCCCGTCCACCAGGACAGACGCCTGAGCGGGGCCCGACGTTCGCGAGCGCCGCCTCCCGCTGCTCATGGACGGGTTGCCGCCGGGCTCCGGTGCTCCGTTACAGTGGGGGCTCGCTGCTCGAACCCGGAAACCGGTGGTGATCCGATGGCCAAGACGAAGTCCTCCAGGTCCGTCACGACCCGATCGGCCCCCAAGTCCAAGGGCGGCAAGAAGCCCCCCGGGAAGGCCCCCAGGAAGGCCGGCCGCCCCCGCGCGGGGAAGCTGGTTTACGGCTTCTCGGAGGGCAACCGGGAGATGAAGGACCTGCTGGGTGGGAAGGGAGCGAACCTCGCGGAGATGACCTCGCTTGGGTTGCCGGTCCCCCCCGGGTTCACCATCACAACCGAGGCCTGCCGATCCTACATGCACTCCGGCGGGTTCCCGGCGGGGCTCATGGACGAGGTCGAGCGGCATCTGCGCGGGCTCGAGAAGGCCATGGGACGTCTCCTCGGTGACGCCGACGACCCGCTGCTGGTGTCGGTCCGCTCGGGCGCGAAGTTCTCGATGCCGGGGATGATGGACACCGTCCTGAACCTCGGGCTCAACGACCAGAGCGTCGACGGCCTGGCGCGCCAATCGGGCAGCAAGCGCTTCGCTTTCGACTCGTACCGGCGCTTCATCCAGATGTTCGGCCGCATCGTGATGGGTGTCCCAGGCGACCTGTTCGAGGACGCGCTGCACGAGCGGAAGGAGGTCAAGGGCGTCACCAACGACACCGACCTCGGCGCCGACGACATGCGCGAACTGGTCGAGGACTTCCGCAGGATCGTCAAGCATGAGAAGCGCCGTGAGTTCCCGCAGGATCCCCGCGAGCAGCTGCGCATGGCCATCGAGGCCGTGTTCGACTCGTGGAACGGCGACCGCGCGAAGCTGTACCGCAAGCAGGAGGGCATCTCCAACGAGCTCGGCACCGCCGTGAACGTCATGGCGATGGTGTTCGGCAACTATGGGGACGACTCGGGGACCGGCGTCGCGTTCACGCGCGATCCCGCGACCGGCGAGCATGGAGCCTACGGCGACTATCTGGTCAACGCCCAAGGCGAGGACGTGGTCGCCGGCATCCGCAACACCGTCCCGATCCAGGAGCTCGAGCAGATCAACGAGAAGGCCTATAAGCAACTGCTGCGCAACATGGCCAAGCTCGAGAAGCACTACAAGGACATGTGCGATATCGAGTTCACGATCGAGCGGCGGAACCTGTGGATGCTCCAGACGCGCGTGGGTAAGCGGACCGCCGCTGCCGCAGTGAAGATGGCCGTCGACATGGTCGCAGAGCGTCTGATCGATCGGCGCGAGGCGATCCGCCGCGTCACGCCGACCCAGGTGGATCAGCTGCTGCATCCACAGGTGGACGTGAGAGCCGGCGGCCTGGAGGTCATCGGGAGGGGACTGAACGCGTCCCCCGGCGCCGCCGTCGGAAAGGCCGTCTTCGAGGCCGATCGCGCCGAGGAGATCGCAGCGACGGGCGAGAAGGTCATCTTGGTTCGCCGCGAGACAAGCCCCGACGACCTCAACGGCATGATCGCCGCCCAGGGGATCCTCACCAGCCGCGGCGGCAAGACCTCGCACGCGGCGGTCGTCGCGCGCGGCATGGGCAAGCCGTGCATATGCGGTGCGGGTGATCTGGACGTCGATCTCGCGAGGCGCTGCTTCACGGCAGGCGGCCTCACGATCAACGAGGGCGACGTCATCTCGATCGACGGGACGACCGGCAAGGTCTACCGGGGCGAGGTGCCGCTGCGCGAGCCGGAGCTGTCGGGCGGTTTCGCGACCATCCTGTCGTGGACCGACAAGGTACGCACGCTGAAGGTGCGCGCCAACGTCGACACGCCCGAGGACGCGGAGAAAGCGCGCGAGTTCGGCGCCGAAGGCATCGGGCTTGCGCGCACCGAGCACATGTTCCTGGGCGACCGGCGTCCGCTGGTCGAACGCCTCATCCTCGCGAGCAGCGACGAGGAGGAGAACGCCGCGCTGGAAGGGTTGCGGCCGCTGCAGCGCGACGACTTCTACGGGATCCTGGAGGCGATGGACGGGTTGCCGGTCACGATCAGGCTGCTGGATCCACCACTGCACGAGTTCCTCCCCGACCTCACCGAACTGACCGCCGAGATCGCCGTCGCAGAAGCCAAGGGTGAGGGCGTCCCCGAAGACCGGCGCGTCCTTCTGCACGCGGTGCGCCGGCTCCACGAGGTCAACCCGATGCTCGGGATGCGCGGCGTCCGCCTCGGCGTGCTCAAGCCCGGCCTGTACGAGATGCAGGTGCGCGCGATCATGGAGGCCGCGTGCCAGCTCCGCTCGGAGGGCAAGGATCCCCGGGTGGAGATCATGATCCCGCTGGTCGGCATCGGCGAGGAGATCCGCCGCCAGCGCGAGCAGGCCGATCGCGTGGCCAAAGAGGTCATCAAGGCGACGGGCGTGAAGGTCAAGTACCTGATCGGGACCATGATCGAGATCCCGCGCGCGTGCATGGTTGCCGACGAGATAGCGCATCACGCCGAGTTCTTCAGCTTCGGCACCAACGACCTGACCCAGCTGACCTTCGGGTTCAGTCGGGACGACGTGGCACCGATCCTGGACGTCTACGTTACCCACGGAGTGTTGGACGATGACCCGTTCACCACGCTGGATCGCGAGGGCGTCGGGTCGCTGATGCGCATCGCCGTCGAGAAGGGGCGATCGGTCCGGGAGAAGATCAAGCTGGGCATCTGTGGCGAGCACGGCGGCGACCCGGCCTCGGTGGCGTTCTGCCATGAGCTCGGGCTCGACTACGTAAGTGCCTCGCCGTTCCGCGTCCCGATCGCGCGGCTGGCCGCCGCGCAGGCGGCGCTCGGCGGTGCTGAGGCTGCATCCAAGTAGATCGAGGCGAAATCGGACGTTCCGGACGCCGCGGCGATTCATGCCTCACATCTCGTGACGCAGGTCCATGGCGCTCGCTGCTTCCGATTTGCACGATGTTGGTGCGTACTGTTCCATGGGTTCATCCCACTTCGGGGACCCTACAGCGCCAAGGAGACTCAACCTTTCGCGTGGTGGCGACGAAACATTCCATGGGTCGTTCGAACCGGGGGAAGGACACGGAGGCTTTTCATGGGGAAGCGGTTCGACGGTTTGCGGCGCCTGTTCGCTGCTCGCGACTTCAAGCGCCTCCTCGCTTCCCAGGCCATGGGTGGCCTCGGCGAATGGGTCGCTACCATGGCCCTCATCACCTTGGTGTGGGATCGCACGCACTCGGCGGTCGCCTCAGGTCTGGTCCTCGCCCTGCGGCTTCTGCCCGCGGCCATCCTCTCCGGTTTCCTCGGATTGGTGGTCGACCGGTTCGACCGCAGGCGGGTCTTGGTCGCCTGCACGCTCGGGCGCGCGCTGATCTACGGATCGCTGCCGCTGGTAGGCGGGGTCGCCCCCGTCCTCGCGCTCGCCCTGGTGGCCGAGGTCGGCACCCTGGCTTACTCGGCCGCGCGCGACGCGACGCTGCCGCGCCTGGTGCCGCGTGATCTTCTCTCCACCGCGAACGGGATCTCGATGGCCTCCACGTTCATCGCCATGCCCTTCGGGTCCGGCCTGTTCGCCGTGCTCCTCTGGCTGCAGGGGCTGACCGGGAGTCGTGGCGTCGACCTATCGCTGCTCGCCGCCGCCGGGCTCCTGGGCGGTGCGACGGTGCTGATCGGCAGGATCGCGACCGACGCCGGCATCATCGAGCAGCACGAGAACTCGCCCGCGACCGGCGCGCGCGCCGGTTTCCGCGCCGTCCGTGAGGTCTTCGCCGCCGACCCGATCCTGCGTCGTGTCGCGCTGGGCGGGCTGGTCGTCGCGAGCCTTGGCGGATCGCTGTTGACCCTGGGCTTGGCGTACGTGCGCGAGACCCTCGAGGCGGGCCCGGCAGCGTACGGCGTGCTGCTGACGACCTTCTGCGCCGGGGCGGCGGCCGGGGTGGGCCTGCTGCATCGCGCGCGCTCGATCCTCCCGCGACTGTTCCACGTTGCGAGCGGCGTGATGGGTGCCATCCTGCTCGTGATGGCGATCTTCCCTTCTGCCGTCGTCGGGTACGGGATGAGCTTCCTGTTCGGCGGCGCGTTCGTTGCGACGTTCCTTGGCGGAGTCACGATCCTGCAGGACCGCGTGCACGACGCCGTCCGCGGGCGCACGTTCGCCATGGCCCACTCGAGCCTTCGCGTCGGTGCCGTTGTCGTCGGGATGGGTGCAGCGTGGGTGGCCCACCGGCTGGGCGCTGGCTCGGTGTTCTGGTCCATGGACGGCACGCAGGTGGTCCTCGCAGTCGCCGGGCTGGGGTTGTTCCTTTCCGGGGCGTTGCTGATGTCGCCGCGCAAGCGCGCGCTCGTCGAGCGAGCAGCGCACGCCGAAGCCACCGCCTGACCCCGCCGCATCGACCGGCTGCTGGGTTCTCCTCGTTCCGCGTGACACGTCCGGCCGGCCGCTGGGTTCCCCTCGTTCCGCGTGACACGTCCGGGCCTGCTGGCCGCCTTCCCGTACGGACTGACGTCCGGCAACCGGAAGCGGATCGACACGAGAACGAGCTGCCAGGCGCGCGCTGCTCGCATGGCGAGCATCGCACGCCGAAGCCACCGCCCGATCCGGCTTCACTGATTCGCGTCGACCGCGACGTTCGTCCCAGTGCCACAGCTACTCCCGGAGTCGTGGTTCTCGTCGGGGGTTCGTGTGCGTGTGCGGCTCGGACGGCACACGCACACGATCCCGGGAACAAACACCGGAGCTCCCCGGCACCACAACGGGGAAACACTGCGGGGACGGCTTAGCCGTCCCCGCAGCGCCTCTTGAGGGAGAGTTCTAGATCAAAAGGATCGAGATCGTGTTGTCCTCGGTGACGTCTTCCCGGTTCTGCGCCACATCGGCAGCCTGGAAGCTGAACGTGTACATACCTGGGAGCAGGAAGTGCAGATCCGGCGTCGGCGCGACCCACGCCCACTCCCACATCTGCGGCGTGACCTTGTTGACCAGCGCGCCGCGGATCTCGTAGCTCTTCCGCATCCCGAGCGGGTTGGTCACCGTCACGTCGAGCCGATCGATCGCGGTGCCCGGCGGTGGCTCGGTCGTGACGCCGGTGAACGTTCCCGCGTTCGAAAGAGGGAAGCCGATACGACCGTCCACCGGCACCACGTCGAGCTCGGTGATCGGGGGGAGCGTGTCGACGATGAACGTCTTCGTCGCGACGCCGACGTTCCCTTCGAGGTCGGCGACCTCAATCGAGAGCGTGTGCAGCCCGTCCGCCAGCATGTTTTGTCCCGCGTCGATGCTGCCGCGGATCGCCGGGAACTTCAGCGCGTTCACCAAGTGCGGCGACAGGAAGCTCACGCCACCGCCGGCCGGCGACCCGTCGATGAGCACCTCGAGTGTCGTCAGGTCTACGCCGATCGAACCGGGCGTGCCGAGCGTGTCGGTCATAGTGAAGATGATCGGCGTCCCCGCCTGGTTGCGGAACGGCGTCGGGAACAGGGGCGACTTGATCACCTGCGGCTCCGAGATCCGGATCCGCGGCGCCTGCGTCGGCGCGGGCTCGGTGTAGGCGAGGAACATGTCCCGCGTCGGGAACACATCGCCTGAACCGTTGGTGATGCGCGAGTAGTAGATGCGCGCGTGAACCGAACCGTTGCCGTCCGGCCCAGCGTCATCGACCACCGACGGCGCCCACAGCGTGTGCGGGTCGTCGGGACCGAACAATTCGAGCAGCTCACGCGGCGTCACCGGGTTGCCCCCGGTCTTGGCGAACACCAGACCGCCGGTCGAGATCGCCGACCCGAAGCTCCAGCATCCCAGCGCGTTGCCGAAGCACGCGGTGTCCGGCGTCGTGCCGCCCGAGTAGTACAGGTCGTACAGCGGGAAGCGCGCGTCCAGCGGGTTCGGACGGATCCGCACCTTGGCCAGCGTGGCGGCGCGGTCGTCCCACTCGGTGGCGGCCCCCGCCGGGATCAGCGGAGCTGCCGTGCCGCGGAACGAAGGTGGCGTGGGCGGCTCGAAGTTCTCGGGGTCACCGGGGTGACCGAGGGTCGGCGAACTCGCGATCGCTACCTGGTGGCGACCCGCCGGGTCGATCGCGTCGTACAGCATCACAACGCGGCAGTTCCACGGTGAGGCGACCATCGGACCGCCAGCGTCGGGATCCAGTGTCGCGCAGTTGGCGTTCTCGGCGATGGGACGGACCGAGGGGTGAAGCTTGTCGTTGGTCTGGTAGATCAGGTCGGTCGGGCCGAAGCTGCCCTGCTTGAATCCGCCGCCGGCGAGGACCGGGTTCGCGCCGTCCTCCTCGATCGACTGATCGCCGTACCAGGTCTGCCCTTCGTCCGACCACGCGATGTGCAAGTCTGCGGCGTCGGTGGCCTGGGGCTCGCTGCTCAGCGTGCGATACACGATCGCGAACTGTGCGAACGGGAACTGCGCCGGGTACCGGCTCTCAGGCGTGTAGATGACGTCGAGGAAGCCGCGAGGCTCGTTCAGGATGAACGGCACGTCCACGCCGTCAGGGTCGCGCAGCGTGACCGGCTGCGGCGCGCTCCACCCCAAGCCGTTCTCCGAATGCGAGATCGCGAGCTGCGACACGATGACGTCGTTGAGCTGCGACGGGTTGACCCGCACGAGCCCGAACGCCACGTACCGTCCGAACCCGGGGCGTGCGATGCCGTTGTCGAAGGGGAACCGCTTCGGATGGAACAGCACCGAAAGGACGTTCATGTCCTCCAGGACCGGCAACCCCTGCGGCTCGTTGATCGCCTGTGAGGACCCGCCACCGTCGCCGGCTTGGGAGATCCACTGGCGGTCGTCGTTCGGTGCGATGGAATGGTCGGCGCCGGCGCCGGTCGTCACGAACGCCGACGCAGCCAACGCGGCGACGGCGACGAGAAGCGCCGCCCGGCGGGATGTTCTCGCTCGCATCGGTTTGCCCCCTTCTACGGGTTGGTGTGTCTATTCCCAGTTGTCTGTGGAGTAGGGTTCGACCGGGTCCTACCGTTTCCTCCCGGTTTCCTGGCCCGGAGGTGCCCCTAAGACGTGGAGGTTCCGGTAGAAGGGAACAAACCAGTACCTCCGAGCCCCTTCGTGATCGAGTTTCACTGCTTTGACCCCTCCCGGCAGGCCTCCTACCCTTGGGGTCCCCTTCCCGTTCGGTTCGCGCGCGCCCCGACGCGCGCCCAGGGTGAGTGAGGGTGCGCGCCGTGTCCGATGCGTCGATTAGCCTGGTGGACGGCGTGGCACGGGAGCCGGCCGGAGGGGTCGTGGGGCAAACGATCAGCGAGCAGACCGAGCGCATCGAGCACGAGATCCTCGCCCCCTATGCGACCCACGCGTCCGCATCCAAGGGCCGTGAGCGACCCGAGGACCGAGACCCGCTGAGGACCTGTTTCCAGCGCGACCGCGACCGGATCGTGCACGCGAAGGCGTTCCGCAGGCTCAAGCACAAGACCCAGGTCTTCGTGGCGCCGATCGGGGACCACTTCACCGTGCGCCTGACCCACACGCTCGAGGTCGCGCAGATCGGCCGCACGATCGCGCGCGCGTTGCGGCTCAACGAGGACCTGACCGAGGCGATCGCCCTGGGCCACGACCTGGGGCACACCCCGTTCGGCCACGTCGGTGAGGACGTGCTGACCGAGCTGCTCGGCCGGCGGTTCCATCACGCCGAGCAAGGGCTGCGGGTCGTCGAGGTGCTTGAGGCCGGCGGCCGCGGGCTGAACCTGACCTTCGAGGTCCGCGACGGCATCCGGGGGCACTCGTGGGCGATGACGGCGCCCGAGACGCTCGAGGCGACGGTGGTTCGCTTCGCCGACCGGATCGCCTACCTCAACCACGACCTCGCCGACGCGATCCGTGCCGGCATCATCTCCCCGGACGACATCCCCGACGAGATCGTCGCGCTGCTGGGAGGTTCGCATGCGCAACGCATCAACACGCTGGTGATGGCGATCGTCGAGTTGAGCCAGGGGCGGCCGGTGGTCGAGATGACCCCCGAGATCCTGCACGTGATGCACGAGCTCCGGCGTTTCATGTTCTCGCGCGTGTACCTGGCGCCCACGGCGACGCCGGACCGCGAGCGAGCGATCTCGGTCGTTCGCGAGCTGTTCGAGCATTACAGCGCGCATCCCGATCAGATGCCCGAGGAGTACCAGCGCCTGCCCGGTGAAGCGATCGTGCGGGTCGCCGACTACATCTCAGGCATGACCGACGGCTACGCGCTGCGGCGTCATCAGGAGTTGTGCGGGTGAGCACCGGCCGCATCCGCGACGCCGATCTGGAGGAGGTTCGCCGGCGCGCGAGCATCGTCGAGGTCGCCTCGGACTACATGCAGGTCAAGCGGGCCGGCCGGCTGTTCAAGGCGCTGTGTCCGTTCCATCAGGAGAAGACGCCGTCGTTCTCGATCGATCCCGCGAAGAACCTGTACCACTGCTTCGGGTGCGGCGAAGGCGGCGACGTGATCCGCTTGGTTGAGAAGCTCGAGAACCTGACCTTCGTCGAGACCATCGAACGGCTCGCGCGCCGCGTCGGCGTCGACATCCGGTACGAGCAGCTCTCCGCGATCGACCGCGCGGCCCAGAAACGACGCTTCCGGCTGATCGATGCACACCGTGCCGCGGTCGAGCACTATCACCGCGCGCTGCTCGAGGCGCCCGACGCTGCCGACGCACGGGCGTATCTGAAGGGTCGCGGCTTCGACCGCGCGGTCGCCGAGGAGTTCCAGATCGGGTTCAGCGTCCCGCGATGGGAAGACCTCTCGGGCGCGTTGCGCGCGCAAGGGTTCAACGAGCAGGAGCTGGTCGACGCCGGTCTGGCCTCACGCACGCAAGAGGGCCGGATCGTCGATCGTTTCCGCGGCCGGATCATGTTCCCGATCTTCGACATCACCGGCGACCCGGTCGCATTCGGGGCGCGCCGCCTGCGCGAGGACGACGAGGGGCCGAAGTACCTGAACTCCGCCGAGAGCCCGATCTACTCCAAGGCCAAGGTCCTGTACGGGCTGCACTGGGCGAAGAACGAGATCGTCAAGGGCGCGCGCGCGCTGCTCGTCGAGGGATACACCGACGTGATCGCGCTGCACCGGGCCGGCATCAAAGAGGCGGTCGCGACGTGTGGCACGGCGCTGGGGCTCGAGCACCTGCGCACGCTCCAGCGGTTCACCCAGCACGTGGTGCTGTCGCTGGACTCCGATGAAGCGGGCGGGAAGGCGGCCGAGCGGACCTACGACCAACTGATCGGCGACGCGCAGGCGATGGGGTTGCAGGTTCAGGTCGTGCTGATGACGCCGGGGGACGATCCCGCTGATGCCGTCGCGCGCGACGGCGCCGAGGCGTTCCGCGGGCTGATCGACGGTGCCGTGCCGCTGCTCGAGTTCGTGTTGCAACGCGAGGCGCAGCGCTACAAGGTCGGCGACCCCGAGGTGCGGGCGCGCGCGCTCGCATCGGGCTTGCGTATCCTCGCGCGCACCGAGAGCGGCGTCGTCCGCAACGAGTACGCGCGGCGCCTGTCCGATTGGATCCGTGTCGATCCCAATATCATCCACGTCGAGCTCGAGCGGGTCTTACGCAGCGGAGCGCCACCCACGGCGACGAGCGCGGCGGTGCTGAAACGTTCGAGCGCGCAGGTTCGGCTGGAGCGCGAGGCCATGAAGGTCGCGATCCAGCACCCGACGATGGTGAAACAGCTGCTCGAGGATGTGGCCCCGGACACGTTCTCCGTCCCGACACATCGGGCGATCTGGACGGCTTTGACCGGCGGCGCCGACCCCGATGCGCTGGCCGAAATGCTCGACGGCGAGGCCGCTGCGGTCTATCGCGAGCTGGCGGTGGGGGAGATCGCGGGCGAAGCGACCGAGCGGTTGGTCGAAGACATCTTCCGGCGCTTGAAGGAGTTCGTGGTCACGCGGCAAACTGAGGACCTGAAGGCACAGCTCCAACGGCTGAACCCAACGACGGACCCCGACGGGTACGAAGCTCTGTTCGCGGACCTGATCGAGCTGGAGAAGCAGAAGCGTCGCCTCAGCGAAGAAGGGGAGGAAGCCTAGGTGCTCCCGAGCCAGACCGGATCCGACGCTTTCACCGAACTGATCGCTCGCGCGAAGCAGCACGGCGGAACCATCAGCGGCGATGAGCTCGACGACTTCCTCTCCGTCGCCGACCTGTCCCCCGAGCAGCTCGAGCAGCTCTACGCCACCCTCGAGCGCGAGGGGATCGAGATCCTCGACGACGATCAACCCGAGATCGTGCTGCGCGAAGTGGTAGGCAACGAAGACATCGTCTCGACATCCGATCCGGTGCGGATGTACCTCAAATCGATCGGCAAGGTGCCGCTGCTCACCGCCGAAGACGAGGTCTACCTGTCCAAGAAGATCGAAGCGGGCGAGGAAGCCGAAGAGCTTCTCGTGCATCGAAGGCGCCCGACGATGGACGAGCTGCGCGGGATGCTCGACAAGTCGTCTCTGAACCGCGAGCTGGGAAGGCTGTCCGATCATCCCTCCGCGGACCTGATCGAGGACTTGCTCCACCGGACCGAGCGCGAAGGACAGCTCGCTCGCAAGAAGCTGATCGAGTCGAACCTGCGCTTGGTCGTGTCGATCGCGAAGCGGTACGTGGGGCGAGGCATGCTGTTCCTCGATCTGATCCAGGAGGGCAACCTCGGACTGATCCGCGCGGTCGAGAAATTCGACTACACGAAAGGCTTCAAGTTCTCGACCTACGCGACCTGGTGGATCCGCCAGGCGATCACGAGGGCGATCGCCGACCAAGCCCGCACGATACGCATCCCCGTGCACATGGTCGAGACCATCAACAAGCTGCTGCGCACCCAGCGCAGCTTGCTGCAGGACTTCAACCGGGACCCGACGCCGGAGGAGGTCGCGCACGCGATGGACCTCTCGCCCGAGCGCGTGCGCGAGATCCAGAAGATCAGCCAGGAGCCGGTCTCGCTGGAGACGCCGATCGGCGACGAGGCCGACTCGCACCTGGGCGACTTCATCCCCGACGACGAAGCGATCGTCCCGCTGGACGCTGCATCGTTCATCCTGTTGCAGGAGCAGCTCGACGGCATCATGGACAGCCTGTCCGCCCGCGAGCGCAAGGTGATCGAGCTTCGGTTCGGGCTCGCCGACGGCCATCTGCGCACGCTCGAGGACGTGGGCCGCGAGTTCGGCGTGACCCGCGAGCGCATCCGCCAGATCGAGGCGAAGACGCTGTCGAAGCTGCGCCATCCGTCGCGGTCGCAGCAGCTCCGTGATTACCTCGAGTAAGGCGGCGCTGCTCGCGGCCGGGCTCGCGCTTGTCGCATGCCCGCAGGAAACCACGCCGCCGGTGACCGGATCCCCCAGCCAGACTCCGACCGTCGGTGGATCGGCGACCTGTACACCGATCGCGGGTCCTGAGCCTTTCTGGGAGACCCTGGCGCCCGCAGGCGTGTCCAGGCTCGAGGTCGCGGCGGCGATCGTGGGACGCGAGCTGTTCGTTGCGGGCGGCTACGTCGAGACGCCCGAGCGCGTGACGCGCGCGGTCGAGATCTACGATCTCGACCGCGGCTCCTGGCGCCCGGGCCCGGACCTGCCCATCGCGGTGCATCACGCGATGGGCATCGCCTACCACGATGCGTTCGTTGTGCTTGGTGGCTTCACGGCCGGAAGCTTCGCCGGCGCATCGGATCGCGCGTTCGCGCTGCGCCAAGACCGGTGGGAAGAGCTGCCCCGGCTCGCGCGCGGCCGCGCGGCCGGCACCGCAGCCGTCGTCGGCGACCGGATCATCGTCGTCGGCGGGCAGGACGGCGATGGGCTGATCGAACCGAGCGAGATCTTCGACGGAACCCGCTGGCGTGATGCTGCGGCGTTGCCGACGCCGCGGGACCACCTCGCGGCGGCATCGCACGAGGGCTACCTCTACGCCGCAGGCGGCCGTCGTTTGTCGATCGCCTCCACGATGCCGCGGCTGGAACGCTACGATCCGGCGACCGACCGATGGGAACGGCTGCCGGACATGCCGACCGCGCGCGGCGGCATCGGCGCCGCGGTCGTCGGGGATCTGGTGGTCGTCGTCGGTGGAGAGGGTTCGGAGCGCGCGGCTGGTTCCGACGGTGTTTTCCCGGATGCGGAGGCTTTCGATGTCTCACGTAGCCGGTGGATCAGCCTTCCCGATCTGCCCACGCCCCGGCACGGGATCGGTGTGGCGAGCGACGGATCCTTCGTCTACGTTGCGGCGGGCGGCCGGCGCGCGGGATTCTCAGCGTCGACGATCCTGGAAGGGCTCAACCCCGGTGTGGCGACGGATCCGTGCGAGTGAAAAGCCGGACGGGCGGCCTTCGACCGCCCGTCCGCTGCATCGCAGCCCTTCTACCAGCTGGAGACCCTGAGGCCGAGCGCCTCGTCCTCGGGGCAATCCTCGTTCGGGATCTCCACGAGATCCTCCGGCCGGGAGATCGGGAGCATCCCGATGAGCTTCTCGGCCGTATCGATGGTGACCGCAGCGCCCCAGCGGATGAACTTGCCGACGTCCGCTTCCTTCATTAACGCCCCTTCGACCTCGGCGGGACACCGCTAGTACTGCCCGCTCTCTCACCCGACCGCCGATGATGGGCCCCTACCGGCCGGTAGGCAAGCAGCGAAGGACTTCTACCGGTGGGTAACTTGAAGATCGGCGATCTCACCAGGGCGACGCTCCATCCGGTGGGTGTTTCACGAAGCATCGACGGGTATGCCCGGTACGACCTATCATGCAGGGTACGAACACTTCCGGGGCGCTTCGGGACGCCCGGATCACCAGGGGGCAAGTCGATGGCCGAGAACATCCTGTCCGGGCCGCGCCGGCTCACCATCGCAGCTGCGGTCGCCGTCGCGGTGGCCGTGCCGCTGCTCGTCACAGGACCAGCCGCCGCTGCGATCACCTGTCCGAACCCGACCGCGCCGATGCGGTTCGCGCCCAAGAAGCTCATCGATCAGAACAGGGCCGGCGGCGAGCCCAGTATCCAATCGTTGGAGGACGGCACGCTGCTCTACGCATCGCACGCCGGCACAACGCATTTCTATACACCGGCCGGCTCCGATACGACGACGCAGGCGTTCATCGCCAACTACGAGGGACAGACCTACATCTGGCGTAGCACCGACGACGGGCAGACGTGGACGTTCATCCCCCGCACCGTCCCGACCAACGTGCCGGCATCGGGGTTCTCGGATCCCGACTTCGCGATCGACGAGGCCGGCAACATCTACTACTCGGAGATCAACCTGATCAACATCGCGGTCTCGTCCTCCGCCGACGCCGGGCAGTCATTCACGCTGCAGAACTTCTTCGGTGAGGTCTTGACCGACCGGCAGTGGAGTGAGGCCGACGAGGAGGGCGTGCTGTACATCACCGGGAACGCCACGGGAGGTGGCACGTTCCCGACCAAGCCGGTCGGGAATAGCGGCCACTTCATCTACAAGAGCGTAGACGGCGGCAAGACGTTCACCGCCGGCAAAGCGATCAGTGGCGGCCTCGGCGACATCAAGGTCGACAAGCGGGACGGTACCGTCTACGAGGCCAACCTCCAGAACGGCCTCCTTTGGATGAGCATCTTGCGCAACGCGCGCGACGGCGACCTCGAGCCGATCCAACGGCTGATCGCGCCGGAGGTAAACATGCTCGGTCACTGGCCCGCGATAGACATCGACGATGTCGGAAACCTCTACATCACGTGGGACGAGTCGGGTCGCGGCGGACGTCCGGCCGGTATCTACTACTCGTACTCGACCGATCGGGGAATGACCTGGGCCACGGCGGTGCGAGTCGACACCGACGATCGCACCGATACTTGGCCGTGGATCGCCGTCGGCGACCCGGGGCGCGTCGCGATCGCGTGGCTGGAGGCCGAGGAGTCCCTCCCGAGACACAACGCGGAGACGGAGGGGGCGCACGGCTGGCGGATCGCGGCCGCGCAAACCCTCAGCGGCTTGGGATGCGACTTCAGCCCGACGCCGGGATTCACGGCGACGAACATGACCGCGGAGCGGGTCCACAGCGGCACGATCTGTCAGGGCGGGACGTTCTGTCAGGCCGAACTGGTCGACCGTCGTCTCGGTGACTACTTCACCATCGACATCGACACGAAGGGCATGCTCGTTGCCGCCTACTCGGATACCAGCGAGGGGGGCGCGGTGTCGCTGCCGGGCTTCTCGCGCCAGAACGGCGGGCCCTCGTTCCTGGCTGCCGACGGTGCCGAAGGGCCGCGCGTGCTGGGTGGTCGGACCGGACCGGCCCCGCTGCCACGGACCGGGATCGGGGATGGGTGGGTCGCGCTGCTCGCGGTCATCCTGGTCTTCGGTTCCTTGGCGATGCGGCGATGGAGCGCGCGCGGCGTATGAGCCGAGGCCCTTGAGGGCCGCTGGTATACTCGGCGACTGTTCGTTCCGGGGTAGCTCAATCGGTAGAGCAGGCGGCTGTCGGAGGCAGCCTCGGGGGGAAACCCTCGAGTGAAAACCGGGTGAACTGCGGGAAACCTACGTCCGGCCGGTGTCAGGATATGGCGATCCGCAGCCAAGCCCTCGGTGTCCAAAGCCGGGGGAAGGTTCAGAGACTCATAGCGCCCGGCACCCGCCCCCGTGCTCGTCGCGGGAGGGTGATGAGATAGTCCACCCCCGCTGGAAACGGCGGGACCAGGTGTAACCGCAAGGTCGTGGGTTCGAGTCCCACCCCCGGAGCACAGGAAGGCCGGCCTTGGCCGGCCTTCACCCTTCGTAGGAAGGATGCGCTCCGGTGCTCCTCCCGTGGTGCCGACCCAGGGTTCCGAGTCTGCCGGATCCCACCCATTGATCCTGAACGATCGGCCGCCATGCAGTAGGAATCGACCCTTTCGCGTCGAATGCGTGGTCTGACTGAACCTGTGCGCCAATAGGGAGGAACCAGATGAAGCGTCTACCGTTGCTGCTCGTGCTGGGGGCACTCGTTGCGGCTCCGATGGCTCAGGCCGAGGAACCTTTCTTCAGCCAGGACGGCGTCGTGACTGCACCCAACCCGGGTTCCAAGGCGATCGGCGGATTGACCGAGCTGTTGAACCCCTGCGGTGAGGAAGACCCGGATCTGGGCGACATCAACGGGCTCGACGGCTTCTGGATCGAGCTGCCCGAGGGCGCGCAGGGCCGCGAGGCGACGCTGGCGTCCGACGCGGTGGACATGGATGTCTGGTTCTACACGGGCTTCGGCACCGGGTGCACGTTGATCTCGGACGACGATGACCCCGCGGCGTACAACATGGCGACCGATCTGACCGCCGGCGAGTCCGGGACGATCCCGGCGGCGGCAACGTTCGTGATCGTGGACCTCGCCGTCGGCGCGAACGCCGCGTTCACCTTCTCGATCGCCTAGTGCGCCGGGTCGCGATCGTTCCGCTGCTGGCGATCGCCGTCGCCCTGCCGGCCGGAGCCGATCACGGCTCGAGCGCGTGGGAGCAGACCGGCACGATCGCGGTGGCGAACCCGGCAACGCGTCTGTACGGGGGCGCAGCGGAGCTGGTGTCGCCCTGCGGGGGCAGCATCGACCAGGACGTGCCTCCCGGGGCGGCCAACGGGACCGACGGGTTCTGGTTCGAGCTGCCCGAGGGAGCGGCGGGCCACGACGCGACACTGACGGCGAGTGAGTTCGCGGTGCCCGACCCGGCGGGAGCGATCCCGGGCAACGACGTCGACGCGTGGTTCTACGACTTCGGGTGCACCCTGATCAGGCCGACCGCCGATCCCAACGCCTACCACATGGCAACGGTCGGCTCGAACGAGTTCGGAGTGATCCCGGCAGCCGCGGCGTGGGTCGTGGTAGATCTGGTCACCGGCGCGAACGCCACGTTCACGTTCCGGATCCTGGACTTCCCGGCCGCCTGACCGCCTGACCGCCTGACCGGCCAGACCGCTTAGTTCACCGGCAGTTCGAGCAGCGCTTTGCGTTCCGCGGTGTCCTTGGACGTCTTCAGCTCCGGCTCGTAGCCGCAAGCGTCGCACTTGGCGACGCTGACCTCGGCGCGCTCGCCGTCCACGGTGACGTAGTAGCTCTCGCCGAACGCGATCTTGGTGGCGATGCTGGAGACCGGCACCATGATCGGCTCACCCGGCATGTGCGCGCTCTCGTAGCCGACCAACTCGACGTGTTGGTGGGTCCCGTCATCGGACCAGATGGGGCGGATCGCGGTGATCGCGTAGGACATGTCGGGCCGAAGGATACCGACGCCGGCCCCTGTTCGCGAAGAGGCGGGTGAGGATCTACAGGCTCGCGCAGCGCGCGGCGAGCGCCTCGTCCAGGTCGGTCTCAGCCTCGGACGGCTCGTCGGTCTGCTCGAGCAGCAGGTCGATCAGCAGATCCATGGCTCCTCCTTTCACTCTGTCGACGCTACCGGCCGGCCGTTGCCACGCCGTGACCCATCCATGACATCGGTGTGAAGACCTGGTTTCCGTCGCTTGCTTGACTGCGCGGCGACGGCCGTGCGGCCGATCACAACGCCGGTCCGAGCGTCGTAGAAGGTGAATCTCTTGCGGGCTGCAGCCGGCTCGCCCGGCTCCTCGCCGGGCGCGAGCTCATCCATCGAGGTCCTCGGGGTGAAGCCGAAGAGCATCGTGAACTCGCCGGCGCATCGCCGGCACGGAACGTCCAGCCCCGGCGGAGCGATAGACGCGTCGCCGCACCATCCACACCAGTACCTGGCCATAGCTGATCTCTCCTCATGCCCCACCCAGTGGCCGGCGTTCAGTGTCGAGGGGCCAGGTTGCGCCGCGGCAACCAGCGCGTTTCCGGGGGGTGAACCCTGTGCGAAGCCGCGGTGGGAAACGTGCTCGTCACGTGCCGCTTACATGGCGGATAACCGGGCGCAACACACCGTTGCTACGGTCGGGTGGGTCGACAAGGAGGCGACGACTGAGCGTGACCGAGATGCCCGGGGTCCGGCGGGGGCCGGTGGAGCCGCGCGCCGCCTGGCCGCTGGTCCTCGGCAGGCTGTCCGTTGACCTGACCTCTTACACGGTGATGCTGGACGGGCAGCGACTGCCTTTGAAGGCGTCGCAGGTCGAGCTGGTCGCCGTGCTGATCGCGAACCGGCATCGCGTGACCTCGCGAGAAGAGCTGTGCGAGCGCATCGGCGTACGCAACGCGCGCTCGGTGGACGTGCTGCTGTCCTCGCTGCGGCGCATCCTGGGGGAGGGGTTCGTCCGGACCGTGCGCTCGCGAGGGTGGATCCTGGAGTCGCGCGCGTTCGAGGGATGATCCCCGACGCCGGATGCGCTCGCGCGGATCCTCTGGGGCCTCGTATGCTTCCTGGTCCGGTGTGATTGGGAGGCTTTTTCATGGGCGACCCTCGTCTCGACACGTTCCGTAGGATCCCGCTGTTCGCGGGATGCAGCGATGAGGGGCTACAGCGGATCGTCGAGCTGGCGACCGAAGCGGAGGTCCCCGCGGGGCACGTGTTGATCCAGCCGGGGCTGGAAGGGTCCGGGTTCTTCGTGCTCGAGGAGGGGACCGTCACCGTTGAGGCGCACGATCACCCCGCCGAGCTGGGGCCGGGGGAGTTCTTCGGCGAGCTGGCGCTGTTGACGCCCGAGGCGGTGCGGTCGGCGCGCGTGCGTGCGACGACGCCCGTCCGGTTTCTAGCGATCTCGCGCAGGGACTTCGAATCGCTGCTCGAAGGAGAGCCGAAGATGGCGCTGGCGATGCTGCGGACGCTCGCGCATCGGCTGGCGGTCGCGGCGCACGGGTAGGCCAAGTTCCCATGGCGTCTCGTCGGGGGTCTCCCCACGGGCGCTAAGGTCAAGGATCGTTGCGTCGAACGGGAAGATTGGCAGAAGCGTCGCGAGCGCGTCGTGGTCATCCTCGGCGACGACGACGCGCGGACCCGTGATCAGGCGCCGCGCACGTGCCAGCGACGCAGCACGGCGGCGCCGATCAGCATCAGCGCTCCGAGCACCGGCGCCGCGGCCGCTCCCGTCGCCGGTAGCGTCTTGCGGTTCCCGAGCACCCTCGGGGCGGGGGGTGAGCTGCTCGCCGAGAAATCGGCCTTGGCGTGGTAGATGTCGGTCATCGGCCGCTGCTCGCTGGCGTTCGGTGTCGCCATGGTGAAGATCGCGTGGAAGGTCTTCTCGGACGCTTCGAGCCCGACGTAGTCGCCGAGGAACAAGCCGTCCGCGTAGGGCGCGCCGTCGATGTCGAAGGGCCCGGCCATGTGCTCCTCGGTCCAGGTCTGACCGCCGTCGGGAGACCACGAGAACCACACGTCGGTGTCCAGGCCGCCCGGATGCTGCTCGAAGTTGCGGAAGTCGTAGTAGGTGACGCCGACGGTACCGTCGCCGGCGACGGCCACCGAGGGCGTGAACATCTGACCGAAGATCTCCTTGACGACGATCGGCTCCGTCCATGTGACGCCGTTGTCGGTGCTCTTGACCACAACGACGCTGTGGTTCAGCTGGTCGGCGGTCCTGGCCCAGGTGACGTAGATCTCGCCGTCGGGGCCGATGTCGGCGTTGGGGATCGCCCCGGCCGCGCGCACCGTGCGCGATGTGTCGGGCGAGCGGGTCGAGGCAGCTTGCATCGCCGTGATCGCCTGCGGGTTGGTCCAGGTCATCCCCGCGTCGGTGGAACGGATGTTGTAGAGCGTGCCGCCCGAGTAGAAGATGTCCACCAACGTGCCGTCGGGCGTGACCAGGATCTCGTTGCCCTGACCGCCGGTCGAGATCGTCGCCATCGGAAGAGGCAGTGCCCATGTGTCGCCGCCGTCGGTGCTCTTCGACAGATACAGGATGACACTCACGCCGACGAAGCGCGCCCACACCAGGTACACGTGACCGGGCCGCGTCGGATCGACCGTGATCGCTTCCTTGTCGTTGAGGATGACGGCCGGGTCGTCGATCACGACCGCGGGATCGGTCCACGTCTCGCCGCCGTCGCTCGAGCGGCTGATCGTCAACGCGTTGCGGCGCCAGGTCACGTTCAGTTGCCCGTCCATCGACAGCGTCGCCAGGTAGATGGTGCCGTCCGGGGCGATGTCCAGCCACGGGTCGGTCCCGCGCTGCCACTCGCCGCCGGTGCAGCGCGAGATGCCCACGACCGGCCGTTTCCGCCAGCTCGTGCCGCCGTTGCGCGTGTAGGCGATCACGTTGGACTGTCCGCCGCCGTGCGAGGCGAAGCGATCCTGGATCCACGCGGCCACTACGTTGTTCGGGTCCGCCGGGTTGACCGCGACGTGCGGCTCGACCTCCGAGCCGTGAGCGGCGCCCACCGCGCCCGAGCATTCGGCCTCGAACGGCGAAGGACCGCTGATCGAGCGCGCCGGCAGCAACCTCGGGCCCGGCGCGGCCGCGCGCGCGAACGGAACGTTGGCGACCGCGAGCACCGCGAGCGCGACGAACAATGCAAGCTTCCGGCGAGCCATCCTGACCTCCCCCTCGAAACCACCGTGGCCCTTCTGAGGCCCGGCCTCGAGGCACCATCCTGACACTTCGGCGCCCGCGGACCCAACCCTGCCGGGATCGGTTCGGCAGTCCAAGCTGGATTGCTGGGTCCGCATCCGGGTAAACAGCCCGGGATGATCCCCGAAGAACGCTTCTGGTTCGGCTTCGACGATCGGTTCCGCTGGGTGCTCGCAGCGCTCGGCGTCTGGCCCGACCGCGCGTGGGCCCAGATCGCCGGCGGACTGGTGACGGCCCGGTTCGGCCGGTGGCTGCTCGAGACTCCGGTCGAGAACGTCGCCGAGACCTCCATCAGCGGCCCCTACAGCCCGCTGAAGGCCATCGGCGTGCGCTGGTCGTTCACCGACGGAGGACTGACCTTCGGCACCAATACGGAACGTGGGATCTGTCTCCGTTTCGGCGAGGCCGTACCCGGCGGGACGCCGTTCGTCGTGATCACCCATCCAGGGCTGACGCTGACCCTCGAAGAGCCCGAGCTGTTCGGCAACGCCATCGCGCGCGCGCAAGCCGGATCCGCGAGCGCCTAGCGCGCGCGCGCGGGGCGTTGGGCGTGGGGCGCGGCGAGGCGCTCGGGGAGGTTGGGTGGCATCTGACCCGCTGCTAGGCTCGTGGTGCGGGCCCGTAGCTCAATGGTCAGAGCAGCGGACTCATAATCCGTCGGTTCCTGGTTCGAGCCCAGGCGGGCCCACATCTACATGTCGTGTCGTGCCCACCAAATAGGCCCACGATGATTCTCGCGGGAATCTCGACCAACGCCTTGTCGGTTTCCATTTCTACGATCGGCTGGTTGAGTTCGATCCTTTCGCCGGGCTGCACGAGCCACTGGACGATCTCAGCCTCCACGAGGCCCTCGCCGAGGTCAGGCAGCATGAAGTCCCTGGACGCGGCATCGACCACCTTGTCGGTCATGGAAGACTCGCTGCTCCTTCTAGTAGGCGAGCGAGCGCTCGACGCAGTCCAGGATCCGATCGATGTCGGGAAGCCAGTACTCCTCAAGACGCGCTGGGGGATACGGCGTATCGAAGCCTGTCGCGCGGAGCACAGGCGCCTTTAGGTGATAGAAGGCCTGCTCCTGGACGAGAGCGGCGACTTCGGAACCGAAGCCCAGGTACCGACCCGCTTCGTGAACGACGACGCAGCGGCCGGTGCGCGATAGAGACGTGAGGATGGTTTCCTCATCGAGGGGAACCAGGCTGCGCAGATCGATCACCTCAAGCCCACACCCATCCTCGGAGACAACCTCTGCCGCTTCGAGGGCGGTTTGTACCATGGTGCCGTAGCACACGACGGTCACATCGTTCCCCGTGCGGCGGATGACGGCGCGGCCCATCGGCTCGGTTCGCGTTGGGAGTTCGACCATATCCTTGGACCAATATCTGCGTTTGGGCTCGAGATACATCACCGGATCGTCATCTGCGATCGATTCACGCAGGAGGGAGTAGGCGTCCGCGGGATTTGAGGGGACGACGACCTTGAGTCCCGCGGTGTGAGCGAAGTAAGTTTCGGGTGATTCCGAGTGGTGCTCAGCGGCGCCGATTCCTCCGAAGGAGGGGACGCGAATCGTAACCGGCATCGGCGCAAGGCCACGGGTCCTATTGCGGTACTTCGCCAGATGACTGACAAGCTGCTCGAACGCCGGCCACGTGAAACCGTCGAACTGGATCTCCGGTACTGGTCGAAAGCCTCGCATCGCCAGCCCCACTGAGGTGCCGAGGATCGCCGACTCAGCCAGCGGTGTGTCGAAGCATCGGTCGGGCCCGAACTCGTCCGCGAGACCTTCGGTCACACGGAACACGCCACCGAGAGTCGCAACGTCCTCTCCAAACACGAGGACCCTCTCGTCGTCGCGCATCGCATCGCGGAGAGCTGTGTTGATCGCGCTCGCGACTGTGACGTCACTCATGCTTGCCCTTCGCGTCGAGCTCCGCTCGGAGCTGCTCCCGCTGACGTTCCAGTGTCGGCGGGGAAGTCGAGTAGACGTGATCGAACAATTCGAGTGGATCGCCGTGGGGAGCCTCATAGATCCCGGCGCGCAACCTGCCTGCGGCTTCCGCGGCCTTGTCCGCGGCGGCACGTTCGATCTCCTGCGACCAAATCCCTGCACTCTTCAGATAGGCTTCATATCGGAGGATGGGATCAAGGCTTCGCCAGTACTCCACCTCGTCATCGGTCCGGTAGCGAGTCGGATCGTCCGAGGTCGTGTGTGGCCCGAGCCGGTAGGTGACCGCCTCGATCAGGGTGGGCCCTTCGCCGCGACGCGCGCGCTCGGCTGCGGCGCGCGTGACCGCGTAGCAGGCGAGAACGTCGTTGCCGTCACACCTGATGCCGGGGATGCCGTAGGCGATCGCCTTATGAGCGATAGATGGAGCGCGCGTCTGTCTGCTCACCGGCACCGAGATGGCCCACTGGTTGTTCTGCACGAAGAACAAGCACGGTGTTTCGAAGACCGCGGCAAAATTCATAGCTTCGTGAACATCGCCCTCGCTGGTAGCGCCGTCGCCAACGTACGCGACCGTCACGGTAGTCTCCCTGAGAAGACGAGAGCCGAGTGCGTGCCCAACGGCGTGGAGCGCGTGTGTTCCTATGGGCACGGAGAGGGGAGCACAGTTCTTCTCCAGAAGCCCATCGCCCCCATGCCAGGTGCCTCGCCACATGTGGCCTATACCGACCGGATCGACACCTCGTACCACGAAGACACCGAGTTCGCGATATTGCGGGAAGATCCAATCGACGCTATCGAGCGCGATGGCGCTCCCAACCTGTGCTGCTTCCTGGCCAAGACATGAAGGGAACAGCGCAAGCTGTCCCTGCCGCTGGAGATTCACGAACTCCCGGTCAAGAGTTCGAGTTTCTACCAGCTGCTCGTGGATCCTGATGTAGTCGTGATCGTCGAGGCTGAGCGGGTAATCATCCCGCTCGATTAGGGCTCCCTCAGGAGACAGAAGCTGAACAGGCTCGATCGAGGGAGCCATATCGGCAACCCTTGTCGCTGTACCTTGACTGCTCAATTGTCAGCTCCGTCAGTGGGCGCCAGACGTGCCTTGCGTGCGACTTGAGGGCTTCCTGACGCCAGGGGTGTTCGCTCAGACATGGTGTAGCCACTCGGCATACTTCGGCATTGCTCTCCCTTGCAGGTTTCTGATTGCGATGAGGGCGGCTCGCGTTGGTGCTTCCGGCAACGGCCCGATCGGGCGGAGGCTGAGGCGGACCAAGTCCTGAGATCCAACCTTGTGCGGCGCCTCCCCGGAGCACCAACCGCGAGCCCGCCCCCGTCGTTGACTCCTGACGCTCCTCGTGGCTGGCGGTCCTGGGCGTCAGTACTCGAGACAGTACGACCCGTCGGATGACACGCTGTACCAGATAGGCGGAACCGGGTTGGGGTATCCGTGGGTACGGAACTGTGTCGGATCGTCCTCTTCGTACTCGAACTCCGCGTACAGGAAGGAGTTGCTCGAACCGACGAATGCACGGCCATCGCTGCGGTTGCCCATGTAGACGGCCATCCCTTCGGGGGCCATGAACGGGATGACGGGCGTCCGCCACTCCTGCTGGTTGGTGTTGCCATTCTTCCCCCAGGACGTCTCGGCGTCACAAGGTGCGTCCGCGATGGCGCTCGATGAGGCCAACCCGACCGCGGCGACCAGAACCAGCGCCTTCATCCTCCCCTTCATCGTGCCTCCTTCTTGTTCGACCGACCGCCATATGACGACCGGTGTTGCACATCTCGAGCATGTTCAGTTGGTGATCGCAACCAGCTCGCGCTGGGCCGCGAGCGTTGTGGGATCTGGCATCATAGGTTGCATCAGCTTGCTTGCATCACCCTCGACGGTGAGCGTTCCGAGTGAGTACGCTTGGATCGAAGCCTGCATATCGCCAAGCACGAACATCGCCTTGGCGGTCGAGTAGTCGAGTGAGACTGTTACCTCGGGATCCTCGAGGTGCCCACGCTCGAATTCGATGAGTCCCGACGTGCTGTCGACGTGAGCGTGTGCCGGCGCGGACTCACCGGGCACATCCCTGATGACGAGGTTCATCCGGATCTTTGGCTGCGCTGCTGCCTTGCCCCGGATGGACTCGCGGATCTCGCGTGCCGCCTTAAACCATTGTTCGGATAGGAAATCATAGGACACGGCGCGGTTCCTTTCGTCTATGTCTGCGTCTGTGGCAAGAGGTCGAGCACCTGAGGGGGAGTCACCATCAGCATCGGCAAGATCTCATCGAGTTCCTCTAGCGTCCACCTTCCCGTCGCGCTGCGCACTTGATGAACCGGCACGGGCATGGAGTACACGGCCAAGTGGTCACCCACGATCTGGAACACCTGTGAATCCGAGGGGCAGTTCGGAGACGCCAGCCACGCAACGAGGGGGGATACCCCGGCGGGATCTAAGAAGTCGTCCGGCAGGGCCTGATCCGCTCCTCCCATGGCCGATGTGATCCTCGTTTGTGCTGAGGGCGCGATCACGTTTGATCGAACGCCGTATCGTGCGCCTTCCAACGACACGACACGGGACAGCCCAAGAACCGCTGCCTTTGCGGCGCAGTAGTTCGCCTGACCCACGTTGCCGGCGAACGCCGCCACGGAAGACGTGTGGATGACGCTCGGCTTCAGGTCGACTCCCGCCTTGGCCATGTCGCGCCAGTACGCCATGGCATGCCTTGTGGGCGCTGCGTGGCCTTTCAGGTGAACCCGGATGACTGAGTCCCACTCAGACTCTTCCAGGTTGGCGAGGGTCCTGTCTCGCAAGATGCCCGCGTTGTTTACGAGCACGTTCAAGTGGCCGAAAGTGGAGAGGGCGAGGTTGATCAGCTCGAGTGCACCCGTCCAATCGGAGATGTCATGCGTGCTCGCGACTGCCTGACCGCCAGCATCGCGGATCTCCTCCGCGACAGACGAGGCCGGCCCTTCGCTCTGACCCGTCCCGTCGAGCGCTCCTCCCGTGTCGTTAACGACCACGCTGGCGCCCTCATGGGCGAGGCGAAGCGCGTGGGCTCGGCCCAGGCCCCGCCCTGCGCCCGTGACGACTGCGACCCGTCCGAGAAGTCGACTCATAACTCTCCTTGTGGGAACCATTGTTCCAGCGCAAGGACCCGTTGCGCAGCGGACCGGTGTCGCCTACTGACGCTTCCCGGTGCATCACTTGTCGCGCGGTGGGCGCAGGCGATGCCCTGCAACTAGGGTTCTAGCCGGAGCAGCTTTATCCAGAGATGAGTTGCGAGGCGCTGCTCGCCCTGGGAGAGGTCGACGCCCGTGAGCTCTTCGACCTTGCGTATCCGTCGGTATAGCGAGGATCGATGGAGGTGAAGCGCCGAGGCAGCGAGGCCCCCGTTGCATCCGAGGTCCAGATAGGTTTCGAGGGTCTGAAGCAGCTCGCGCCCATGGTCTGACTCTGAGAGACTGCGGAAGGCGTTGGGCACGGCTTCCTTGACACCTTGTTCCGGTAGCCGTGCCAGGATCCTGTATACGCCCAGGTCCCTCCAGAAGCTGACGGATCGACCAGGCGATACTCGCTGCCCGATCCGCGCGGCGGCCTGCGCCTCCTCGTAGGATTCGAACGCTGCCTCGAGTGTGGACGGGTCTCCTATCCCGACGGCCGCGCGAACCTCCTTCTCGGCGGGTGGTCGCCTGGCGACCTTTAGGATCAGCTCCCCGAAACCATCGATGCCCCCACCTCGGATCGCGGGATCGCCCGTATCCACGAGGATCACTCCATGGGTTGAACGCAGGAGGATGGCACTGTATCCGCGGAGCGTGGCCCGGCGTGCCCGATCCAGGGTAGATGCAACGACGAGCCGGCGCTCGTCAGAAGCATCTCCGTCACCTCGAACGGATAGAACGAGGGCAACGACTTCCCTCGTCTTCTCGAAGAGGCCGAGTTCGCGAAGTTCCGTTGCCGCGACCGCTCGACGGCCTGGGTCGTCGGATAGGAGCTCCGACATGAGGTGTCTGGCGACATCCTGTTCGAGGTCCTTTAGGACTTGGGTTTGGTAGAGCACATGCGCGGCGGATCGCCCCATGTCCTGTGCTATCTCCAGCTCTGCTTCACCCAGCGTCCCCTCAGGATCCATCAGCCACAGGAATCCAAGATGCATGCCGTGGCTCCAGAGCGGAACACAGACCCGGGCTGCCATCCCCAGGACATCGTTCGACGGGATCGTGACCGGCGCGCGGGCGCGATCCACGCCGAAGCGCTCCACCCATTCGATCGCCTCCCTGGGGCCTTCACGCTCAAGGATCGAGCGTCGGCGAATGTCGTCGATCTGCTCCTCCGTTCTGCTGTGTGCGAGGAGGCGATACGCGCGATCTCCGATGAGAACAGATCTTCCGAGCCGCGCGGCCAGGGCTTCAGCGATCGCTTGAAGCTGCTGCTCCACTTGTGCTCCTCATGGCCGCACAGCCCGAGTCCTGAGCCGCTGGAAGCCCGAGTCCAAGGACCGGAGCTGCTTCGGTGCCCGACCATGGGGTCGGAGCGCGCCTCTACGAGCCTGGGCGGTCTTCCGCTCAGTTCGTGAGCCACGCTCGGAGGGTTATCGCGCTACCAGCGCAAACCCAAGGACCTCATGCGCCCGTAGCGCACCCGGTTCCGGCTCTGTTGCTTCCTTCCCCGAGTGTAGCCTTCAGGGCGGCCAGGAGATGCGACAAGTGACGCGCTTCGGATGGGGAAGGCGCATCACCTGGCGCTTGGCGGGCAACGTCCCCGTCCATACCATCACGGCGGAAGGGCGACTTCGCTTTCCCCTCGTGATTCAGGTTGCGGGGGTGCTCCCTAGGAGGGCCCGCTCCAATGCGGACGGTACTAACGGACGGCCACGTCTTCGATGGGTCCCGCTTCACCCGGGCAGACATCGCGATCGAGGGCGACCGCATAACGGCCGTCGGAACGAGCCTGGACGGAGACGCGGCGATCAGCCTCGAGGGGCGGTCCGTCCTCCCTGGGCTCTTCGATTGCCACGTGCACGTGATGTTCAGCCACATCGACTTCTGGCGCCACCTGAACACGTCTCCTTCGTACCGACTCCTCCAGGCAGCGCAGAACCTGCGGGAGACACTGAAGGTGGGGATCACGACCGTACGGGATGCCGGGGGCGCTGATCTTGGCCTCAAGACTGCTGTAGTGGATGGGCTCACTCCCGGGCCTCGGATGCAGATCTCCATCGGGATCATCGGCCAGACCGGTGGCCACTCGGATGGCTGGCTCCCATCGGGCACGAGCCTCTCAATGGCTCACATGGATCCCCAGGGACCTGTAGATGGGCCCGACGAGGTACGGAAGCGGGTTCGAGAGTACATCCGGGCGGGCGCGGATGTACTCAAGGTCGCAACCACCGGTGGCGTCCTCTCACCCCGAGACGATCCGCGTCACGCTCATTTCAGAGCGTCAGAGCTCGCGGTGTTGGCTGAGGAGGCAGAGGCCGCAGGCAAGGCGTTCATGGCCCACGCCATCGGAGTGGATGGCATCAAAGCAGCCGTCCGAGCCGGAGCACGCTCGATCGAGCACGGCATCTACCTGGACGACGAGGCGATCGATCTAATGCTCGATCACGGGACCTACCTGGTGCCGACGCTTGCTGCCCCCCAGGGCGTGCTCGAAGCCGCGGAGGCGGGTGCCGCGTTGTTTCCCGACTCGCTGGCGAAGGTGAAAGAGGTCGTGGCGGTGCACGCTGAGTCATTCAAGCGCGCGCTGGCCGCCGGCATCCCGATCGCCATGGGCACCGACAGTGGCATCACCCCTCACGGGGCCAACCTTCGGGAACTCCAACTCATGAAGATGCTGGGGATGTCGTCGCAACATGCGATTGCGTCCGCAACGACCGTCGCTGCTGGCCTACTCGGGGTCTCCGATCAGTTAGGCGAGGTAGCTGAAGGGAAGAAGGCGGACCTCGTCGTCATCGACGGAGACCTTGAGGACGTCTCTGACCTGTCCTCTCGGATCCAAGCCGTGTTCATGGACGGCTCACCCGTGCATACGACGAAGGAGCTGATCCTTGAACGGTGAGCTCCAGGTCCTCGTGGACGGTCTGGCGAAGAGGTTAGGGCGGTCAGTCCTCATCGGCGACCGACACTTCCGACTGATAACCCACAGTTCGGTCGATGGAGAGATCGATCCGGTTAGGTTCCGCTCGATCGTGGAACGCGCCGGGCCGCCGGAGGCGATCCAATGGGTGCTCTCCTTGGGTGTCGATAAAGCCGAAGGGCCACTGCGCCTCCCCTCGAACGAAGGGGTTGCCATGCGGAGCAGGGTCTGCGTGCCGCTGCGTTATGCAGGTGCGCATCTCGGGTACCTCTGGCTGATCGACGACGACGGATCGCTCGGTGACGCGGACCTCGTCGAAACCATTCACGTCGCCGACGGCGCGGCTGAAGTCCTGTTCCGTTCGGCTGCTCGCCGAACGCAAGAGCATACGGAGGAAGCGCAAGCGCTGCGCGCACTCATCGGATCAGATTCGGTCGAACAGTCCAATGCACTCACTGCGTTGGGTGAACTAGGACAGTTCCGCTCGGGCGAGGGCATCATCATCGTGATGGTTGAGCCACTCGAGCAGGCAGGCGAGGAGATCATCGATGTCCTTGACGAGGTTGCTGCCGGGGTCGTCGCCCCCGCGGATCATTTGACTGCGGAGATCGATAGCAGGGGAGTGCTGCTCGTCACGGCGTCCGCTTTGGGGGCTGAGGATGGGGGAATCGTAGGCTTTGCTAACGCCGCTCTTGCCCTCGCGCGGAAGACGCTCGGCGAGTCCGTGATCGGCATAAGTGGAGAGTACAACGAACCAAGCCGGGCGAACGTCGCATACGACGAGGCCCTGCAGGCCGTTCGTGTGGCACGGCAAGTCCCGAGTCTTGGCGGCGTGGCGCTGTGGTCCGATCTGGGTGCGTACCGAGCCCTCGTTCGGCTGCCTGTGGATCATCGGGGGATGATCGAGCCGGGAATCCGCCGATTGATGTCAGAGCCGGGCGGAAAGGAGCTGACGGAGCTTCTCGGGGTCTACCTCAACAGCGCATGCGATGCTGCCAACGCAGCGCTCACTCTCAAGGTACATCGCTCGAACCTGTACAGAAGGCTACGGCGGATCGAGGAGATCACCGGACTCGACTTGGACCGCGGCGAGGATCGATTGTCCGCTCATCTGAGCTTGAAGCTCGTCGAACTTGGAGCGTCATGAACGCACGCGACGGAACCCATCCGGAAAGGAAGGATCCCATGGCAACTAGGCTACGACCATGGGGAATCGTCCTGCTGAGCCTCGCACTTGTTCTCGCGGCATGCACCTCCACAGAGATGCGCTCGCAAGGTGAGGACGCAGACGGCGTACCCTCCACGCTCGACACGGGAAGCAGCGATCCGTCCGTGGGACCCAAGGGTTCATCGCCCAGCGTCGGAGGGGGCGGAGGATCTACCTCCGGGCCCTCGCGGACACCGAGGTCAGCGTCGAAGAATCCGATCCAATCGGGAGAGATCGCTCCGCCAGGCGACAAGAGTCCGCTCAAGGTGGGCTTCATCCTCGCGACGGGTGACTCGTGCGCGGCCTTTGGCGCCGATAACTGCGGAGGCGCGAGCGAGGATCAGGCCCGGCAGGTGCTTCTGGCGATGGTGGCGGAGATCAACGAGAACGGAGGACTAGGCGGGCACCCGATCGCCCCGCTGATCAGAGGGACCTCGCAGACGGATCAGAGCCAGGACGCGCAGAGTCGCTCGCAGAACAACACGTGCATCGACCTGACCGAAGACGAGAAAGTCTTCATGGTCGTGTCGTTCGGTGTGACGAACTACGCTCGCGAATGCTATGCGAGCCACAAGACTCCGCTGCTCGATTCACTCGTGCAGACGGACGCCAAGGGATACAAAGATGTTGCCCCCTGGGTGATCCCTCCCCTGTGGATGAACGCCACGAACATGGCGCGCCTCATGCCTCGGGTCTGGGACCAGGAAGGATTCCTCACGAAGAAGATGGGCCTCATCGCCTATATCGGCGAGGCGTCGAGGCGAAGCGAAGATGTGATGGTGGCTGAGATCGAGAAGCGTGGCGGCAAAGTGATCGAGGCGGCCCGCTTCCCAGTCACATACGACGGCGTGGCTGCTGGCACCGCCAGCGCTGTGCTTGCATTCAAGAACGCCGGCGTCGATCGCGTCATCGTGTGGGCAACGCTCGGAGGCGCGTGGTTGCTCTTCGCCCAGCAAGCCGAAGCACAACTCTACCGACCGCGCTACGCCGTCAGTACGTTCCAGTATCCCAGGATCGTGATGGAGACCGGTTCCATGCCCCAAGCTCAGCTCAATGGAACATTGGGGGTTGGGTTCTATTCCCTCGCCGATCTCAACGGCGCCGCTCTTCCTGCTCCGACTAAGAGGGAGCGCGCCTGCTGGGAGATGATCAGTCGCCGGACCCGGATCACGATCGCGAATCGCCAGACCGGAGACACTGTCACGCCGGTCTGCGAGTTCGGATATCTGCTTAAGGCGGCGCTTGCGCCGGCGAAGGGACGAGCACTCGGCCAGGCCGATGTACCCACCTACTTCGAGCGGCTCGGGCGAGGCTTTTCGCCCATCGTGTTCCCCGGATCGCATTTCGGTGCCGGTCGGCTGGACGCCATCTCCTCGTACAGGATTTTCACATACGACTCCTCATGCGGATGCATGCGGTACAAGGTGCCCTGGCGAGGGATGCCCTTCTAACCAAGCCCGCCAACGGATCGAAAGGAACGTCAGGTTGCTGCAGGACTACGACACCTATGACGCGACGGGCTTGGCGCTGCTCGTCGAATCCGGTGATGCCTCACCGGAAGAGATCGTCGAAGCGGCGATCGCGAAGATCGAGGAAGTGAACCCTGTCGTTAACGCCGTCATCATCGAGGCGTTCGATCGAGGCCGAGCGACGGCGAAGGAGGGGCCTGCGCGAGGGCCTTTCCGGGGCGTGCCATTCCTTCTCAAGGACATCCACGCCCAGTGGGCGGGGGTTGAGTACACGCAGGCTTGCAGGTTTCTAAAGGGGTTCGTGCCTCAGGAGGACTCGCCGCTCACATCGAGGTACAAGGCGGCTGGTCTTGTGCTGCTCGGTCGAACCAACTGCTCGGAGATGGGACTCCTGTCGACCGAACCTCTTCTGTACGGTCCGACGCGCAATCCGTGGGATCTCACAAGAGTGGTCGGCGGGTCCAGCGGTGGCTCTGCCGCGGCGGTTGCCGCGCGCATGGTGCCGGCTGCCCATGCGAACGACGGGTTCGGCTCGATCCGTATCCCCGCAGCCTGCTGCGGGGTCTTCGGCCTCAAGCCGACCCGAGCAAGGGTTCCAGAGAGCACAGATTTCGGCGGCCTGGGCGTTGACCATGTCGTATCCAGATCCGTGCGGGACTCGGCGGCTCTCCTCGACGCTGTCCGTGGGTCGCCGGCCGAGAGCCCCTACTACGCCACGGACCCCGTTCGACCCTTCGTTCAAGAGGTTGGGGAGGATCCAGGGCGACTTCATATCGCGTTTTCCACCAAGGACCCGATGGGCCGCGAGTACTCGGCTGCCGTCTCTGAGGCTGTCATCAGCACAGCGAAGCTCCTCGAGGAAGCAGGGCATCACGTGGAAGAGAGCGACATCCCGTTCGGATCGACCGTCCTCGAACAGGGACAGAAGCTGATGATCGCCGGAGCCCCGGCGATCCGACGACAGATAGACGAGTGGGCGGCGCGACTCGGCAAAACCCCAACCGCCGACGACTTCGAGCCCTACACCTGGTTCTTGTACTCGGCAGGAGACTCCGTCAAGGCTGTGGATCTCCTCATCGCACAGCAAGCCTTGCGAGCGTTGGCGGAAACGGCCATCAGCTTCTTCCACCAGTACGACGTCTTCCTGAACGCAGTGCTTGCCGAAACACCCCCAGCAATCTCGGAGATATCGTTCTCGCCCGAGTCCCCGACTGGTGGATGGGAGCGCATCAACGAATGGGCTCGCCCGTTCAACGCGAGTCTCGCGAACATGACTGGGCAGCCTGCTATGTCCGTCCCGCTCGCGTGGAGCGATGACAACCTCCCGATCGGCATCCAGTTCACCGGGCGCTACGGAGACGAGGCGACCCTTCTCCGATTGGGGTCACAGTTGGAAGAGGCCCGTCCGTGGGCGGATCGGATGGCTCCTCTTCGATGAGTGAGGTCGAACGCAACTCTGGTCAGAACGGGATGGAGGGCCGCGTCGGGTTCGGAACCCGCATCAGCGACATCGCTCGGCAACGGCCGGCACAGCCCGCCATCATCTACAGTCAGAGCGGCGGCGCTGAAACTGCATTGTCGTGGCGTGAGCTTGACCGATGGACCAACAGAGCAGCGCGACTGATTGCCAGCCGCGGCGTTGACGGCACGAGTACGGTTGCTGTGGGTCTTTCGAACTCACCGGAGCACTTCGTTGCCGTCCTCGCTGCCTGGAAGGTCGGCGCGTGCGTGATCCCCCTACGTGCGGCTCTGCCCGTCCCCGAGCGCGATAGCTTGCTTGAATTGGCGCAGCCACGGCTCGTCGTGTCCGAATGGGAAGACATCGACGGGATCGGACCCAAGGAACTGTACGCGGGTGCCTTCGATGATGGCCCCGTTCCATACGTTGTCCCTCATCCGGCGAAAGCCGTCGCCTCCGGGGGCTCAACAGGTCGGCCGAAGCTGATCCTCGATCCCAACCCAGGTGCCCAAGTTCCGGGTGCCATCAGCGAACAGTTCGGCGAGTGGAGCGGCATCCGCTCGAACCAGATCCAATTGGTGAGCGCGCCTCTATACCACACGGCACCCTTCAACATGGCCCACGCGGGGCTGTTCGAAGGCCACACGCTGATCCTCATGGACCGTTTCGACCCGGTCCGAGCGCTCGATCTTATCGAAGGTCATGGCGTCACCTTTTCGCCGATGGTGCCAACGATGATGCTCAGGATGCTGCGTACAAGAGGCGTTGAGTCTCGAGATCTGGATGGGTTGACCCTCTATCACACAGGCGGACCCTGCCCCTCGTGGGTCAAGCACGGATGGATCCGGCTCATCGGAGCCGAGAACGTCTACGAGGCATTCGGATCTTCGGAGATGGTCGGCATCGTTGCTGTGCGCGGTGACGAGTGGCTCTTGCACGAGGGGACCCTGGGTCGTCCGGTTCAGACCGAGATCCGCATCCTTGATCCGGACCGAAGGCCCCTGGCGCCCGGCGAGGTTGGCGAGATCTTCATGCGGCCCTTGTTCGCCAACGGGCCAACTTACCGCTATATCGGCTCCCCTCCAGCCGCCTCGACTCCAGATGGGTTCATCAGCGTGGGCGACATGGGATGGCTCGATGGGGACGGTTACCTCTTCCTGGCCGATCGACGCGCGGACATGATCGTTTCCGGCGGCGCGAATGTCTTCCCAGCCGAGATCGAGGCTTCCCTCAGCGAGCACCCCGGCGTCGCCGACGCCGTGGTAGTGGGCGTCCCCGACGATGAATGGGGTCACCGCGTGCATGCGATCATCAAGCCCGTCGATCCTGACGCTCCACCCCCGGTGAGCGATCTTGAGAGCCAAGTTCGCGCCCGGCTCGCTGCCTACAAGGTTCCGAAGACGTTCGAGTTCGTGACAGAGCTTCCCCGGAACGAGGCAGGGAAGATCCGCCGATCCTCGCTTGCGGAAGACCGAGCCGCCGTCCAGGTAGCACTGGATCATCTGTCATGAAGAACGACGTCTTCATCGTTGGAGCCGCGGAAACGCCGCTCGGAGAGGTGAAGGATCACTCAGAATTCTCGATGTTGGCACTGGCTGCCGACGAGGCCCTCGGCGAGGCAGGACTCTCGCTGTCCGACGTAGACGGGCTGTTAGTCAACTACATGGGCGAGCAGGGCACCGTGCAGGTGAGCGAGTACCTCGGGATCGCACCACGGTACTGCGATTCAACCGATCTGGGCGGTGCAGCGTTCGAAGCGTTCGTCCATCATGCCCAGCTCGCGCTGCAGGCTGGCGAATGCGACGTCGCCTTGATCGGCTTCGCGTCGAGGCAGCGGTCGAAGCGACAACGCTCCAGTCTCCCTCCGCCGATCGACTCCTCGTCGCTGACCGCACAGTTCCAGACCCCTGCTGGGTTGCCGCTCCCGATCGGGCACTACGCGCTCATCGCCGCCCGTCACATGCATGAGTACGGAACCACTCGGGAGCAACTAGCGCATGTCGCTGTTGCGGCGCGCGAGTGGGCGATCCGCAACCCGAAGGCGTGGGCGCGCGAGCCTCTCACTGTTGATGATGTTCTGGCGTCACGACCGATATGCGAACCGCTGCATCGACTCGACTGCTGTCTCGTTACAGACGGCGGCGGCGCGATCGTCCTGACGCGCGGCGACCGTGCCGAGGATGCCACCAAGCCGGCCGTTCGCATCCTCGGAGCAGCGGAAGCGGTGTCTCACTGGCACATCACTGAGCTGGATGATCTCACTACATCCCCTGGGGCCGCCTCAGCGCGCCGAGCCTTCGAACGGGCAGGGATCGGCCCCCAGGACGTAGATGTGCTGCAGCCCTACGACTCGTTCACGATCACGGTCCTGATCGCGCTGGAGGACCTTGGGTTCTGCAAGAAGGGCGAAGGAGGTCCCTTCGTAGCGGAGGGCGTGCTGGCGCCCGGCGGCGAACTGCCCTCGATGACGAGTGGAGGTGGGCTGTCCTACAACCACCCCGGAGCCTTGGGCGTTCAGCTTCTGATCGAGTCGGTGCGTCAACTCCGAGGTGAGGCCGAGGATCGGCAGGTACCGGATGCGCAGATCGCGGTGGCCCACGGAGTTGGCGGGATGATGTCCACGGCGTCCACGGTGGTCCTGTCACGATGACGGCCCTGTTCGATGATCCGGTCACCGCTCCTTTCTGGGACGCCGCGCAGGAACAGCGCCTCATCTTTCAGAGGTGCGCCCACTGCCGCTCTGCTCAGCTGTACCCGCGAGCTCTGTGCAGGAGGTGCCATCGGCGCGACATCGAGTGGGAGGAGGCATCAGGGTCTGGCACGCTCTACTCGGTTACCGTGGTGCATGTCGCGGTGTCGGACACGATTGCCACCCCGCACGCGGTTGGCATCGTCGAACTCGAGGAAGGACCTCGGATCCTGGCGCCGGTTACTCCCATCGACGTCACCATAGGCAGTCGCATGGTGCTCCGCTGGCTGCTGCCGCCGGAAGGTGCCCCTATAGCAGCCTTCGAGCAACTCGAAACAGGTTCGCACTCATGAAGAGTGCCCGGATCGCGGTCGTCGCTCTCGTGGTGGCGATAACCATGAACGGATGCACCCTCCAGGGCGACTTTCGCCTGGACGAGCGATTGCAGATCATGGCCCCAGGAGATCGCCAAACGGTGACCCTTCCTCTCCGGGTGCGTTGGCGATTCGATAACGAGAGCGAAGCGGCCCGGTTCGGTGTTTTCATCGATCGTGCTCCCGTCCGTGTCGGGGAGAACATCGATGCA
>DASWIP010000016.1:0-44296 GCA_036397635.1 Actinomycetota bacterium
AATGGATCGAAGGTTGGTACAACCCGCACCGCAGACACTCGTCACTCGGCTATCTCAGCCCCGTCGAGTTCGAGAGGCGCAACGCTAACGATGCCGCGTAATATCTCACCCGTCATGTCCGGGAAACCGGGGGAAGCCCAGTTCGCTATTGGCTGCGTTGTGCTCCGTCTGTGGTCTCCGTTCCCCTTCAGTTCACGCGCCAGTCCTTGGCCGCGAAGACTACAGTCGATCCCCGTACTCCTTGATAGCCACAGCAAGGGCAGAATCGAGCCACCGAGCAAACGAGTCGCGGATTTCTGCGCTTTGCGTCTTGTATGTGAATACGAAAGGCTCTAGCGAGCAAAGGAAGAAGTCCTCCGCGACGCGTTCGCGATCTTCTGAGTCTTCGAAGGATTCAATCCGTGAGAAGGCAGTCGCCTCCATGATTCCCGTCAACTCTCGACCGACGTGGTGAAAAGACACCACAAAGACGAGCCGCTCGCGGCCAACGCGTACGGTGGACTTGAGGAAGTAGTGATCTTCGGAGAAGTTCGCGAACTTACCCGCGTTACCAGCCGACGTGATGACTTCATGCTTGTACCAGTGGGCATTGTTACGATCTGGACCGCCATCGTGTATGAAGATTGCGGGCTCGCCGACGTCCGTCAGAGGCTGCCGTCTGATTAGCCAACCGATGTCGTCGTCACCCAAGGCTGGACGTGCCGCCGAAGCCTTGCCGATCGACCGCGTAAGGAGACGTGCTGCGGATCGTTAGCGGCTGCGATTACACCGGATTACACCGACGGCCGGTTTGAAGACGACGCCAAGGTCTTCAACGACAAGCTCAAGGAGTGGGAAGACTTCTACAACTACAATCGCCCTCACGGCGCTCTGGGCGGCCAGACGCCGTACGAGAGACTCAAGCAGAAGACGACGGCCCCGGTAAGCGATGAGCGTCAGTCCTACATGGTCGGGAAGGGGGGATTTGAACCCCCGGCCTCCACGTCCCGAACGTGATCGGTAGCAGTTCGTCTACCAGCACGTTCGCGTCGAGAAGTCCAACGACCTGTGTTTTCGTTCTTCCCGTTGTTGCTCGTTCATCTTACCAAGGAGCGTTCTTTCCTCCCAGGCGTGGGACAAAAATGGGACTCGTTTTCGAGGCCCGCTCCACGGTCTGATCAGTTCCGATCTGCCGCACTCGCTAGGTGAGTTCCTCCCCGCGCTCCCGGGAGCGACGACGTGCCGCGCGCAGGCCGGTCCAAGTCAGCAACGCGAGCGCGATCCAGATCAGAGCGAACCCGAGCGATCGCGAGACCGGTATCTCCTCGTGGAACACGAGCACTCCCAACAAAAACTGCCCGACCGGTGCCAGATACTGCAGTTAGTCCCAGGGCTGTCAAAGGGACGCGGATCGCGGCGGCACCGAAACACAGCAACGGCAACGCGCTGATCGCACCGCCACCGACCAATAGTGCCGTGTGCCAGCTCCCGTCGGCTTCGAACGAGCCGGCTCCTTGCGCGCTGAGCCACGACATAAAGACAACAGCCGGCAGCGACAAGACCGCCGACTCGACCGCCAGGCTCTCCAAGGCGTCGATGCCGGCCTGCTTCTTCAGCAGCCCGCGCGCCCTTCGGCCATGCGTGCCCACTTAAGAAACCGTCGCTACGCGCTCTGCGGCCAAGAGGTGACCGGCATGACCAAAAGAAGCTCCAGTTTCTCCGGGGGTAACGGGCGGGAGAAGTAGTATCCCTGGCCCAGTTTGCAATTCATCGCACGCAAGTGAGCGAGATGTTCAGTCCTCTCGATGCCTTCTGCGAGGCTGGTCTTCCCAAGGGAATGGGTGAGTTCGACGATCAGAGATGCCAACGCGAACTCCTCTGTCTCGCTGGCGATTCCTGCGACGAATGACTTGTCGATCTTGACGATATCGACGGGAAGCTTGCGGAGGTAGCTCAAGGATGAGTACCCGGTTCCGAAATCGTCGACCGCGATCTGGAAGCCGGAGGTCTTCAGCGACGTCAAGACACCGATCATCCTTTCCGGGTCCTTCATCACGGCGCTCTCGGTGATTTCCAGGGTCACACGCTCTGGTCGGATTCCCGCCTTGCCCAAGTTGGAGGCGATCGCTTCGATTGATCCTTCTCGTTCCAATTGCACCGGCGAGAGATTGATCGCAACGTCTAACGCGGTTCCGAATCGTCGATCCCAGTCGAGCACTTGGCGGATCGCTTCGTTCAGCACCCAGGAGCCGATCGCATCGATGTCCCCCGTCGCCTCCGCGATGGGGATGAACCGGTCGGGCGATACCAACCCGAAGTCGGGATGCTCCCATCGCACGAGCGCCTCGACGCCAACCATTTCCCCGGTCGTCAGATCGATGACCGGCTGGTAGTGGAGCCGCATCTCGTTGTTCCTCACGGCGAGGCGGAGGTCCATCTCAAGCTGATGTTTGGAACGAGTAGCGGTCTCCAGGCTCGAGTCGAAGAGCGTCCATCCGTTGCCACCTCTTCGCTTGGACTCATACATCGCGATGTCGGCTTGCTTGAGCAACTCCTCCTCCGACAGGCCACCGGCACCGATCGCGATGCCGACACTCGCCTGTGCGAGGATCTGCCTGCTGCCGACAGCGATCGGCCGCTCGAGGGCGCCAAGGAACCGATTGGCCAGCGCTGCGGCTTCGTCCGGGCCGGTGTGTTCGAACACGATGAAGAATTCGTCCCCGCCGAGCCGACCGACGACATCCTTCGCCCGGACCGCATTCTGCAGACGACGCGCGACTGCCACGAGAAGCTCGTCACCGACCGAGTGGCCATGCACGTCGTTGATGCTCTTGAAATTGTCCAGGTCGAGCAGCAAGCATCCGGGCCGCCGGTCTTCGATCGCGAGTGCTTGCTCGAGTCGGTCGCGGAGGAGCCTGCGGTTGGGCAGTTCGGTCAAGAAGTCGTGCGTCGCTTGATCTTCGAGAGCGGCTTTGAGCCGGGTCATCTCCGTCGCCATGCGACGCTGTTTCTCGAAGTCCACCAGCGGCCCGGAAAGCCGGACCAGGATCACGAAGCCGACGGCGCCTCCAAGAGCGGTGAGCCCTATCGCGCTCGCGGTGTTTCCGCGGACGATGGCGACGACTGCCACCGCGACCGTTACGGCGATAGCGGCCGCGGCGACCAAGCGCCAGGCGCGCGAGGAGATGTGTGGCGTCACGATCGCTCCGGGGCCGGCTTTTGGTTCAACACCAACCAGTACATCCCGAGCGTTCTAATCACCTGTACGAGCGCGTCGAAGCCAACCGGTTTGACGAGGTAGGAGTTCGCGCCCAGCTCGTAGGCTTTGGTCATGTCTTCGGCTTCCCGCGACGAGGTGAGCATCACGACCGGCACGAATTTGAGGTGGCGCTGGTCCTTGACCCATTCGAGAACCTCGAGCCCGGAGCGCCGCGGTAGATGAAGATCCAGCAGCAGCAGAGACGGCACGCCGTCTGCGCCGGGCTGGAGAGCCTCTTCGGACAGATGCGCGATCGCTTCGGCGCCGTCCTTGCAGACCAGCACGGGATTGGCGATCTTCGCCGCAGAGAATGCTTCCAGGATGAGCTCGGCGTGTTGGGGATCGTCTTCTGCAACCAGGATATGTTTGTTCACATCATCTCCTTATCGGTGGTCGAGTCCGGCAAGGTCAGGTGGAACGAAGCGCCCCCGCCTTCCCGGTCCTGCACCCAGGCTCGTCCACCCTGAAGCTCTGCAAAGCGAGACACGAGGTACAGGCCAACACCCGAGCCACCCGGACGCTGCGACGTGTCGCTTCCTCGGCGGAACGGTTCAAAGATGCGGAGCCGGTCGTGCTCTGCCACCCCCGGCCCCGCGTCCTCGACGACGATCTCGGTACCGCCCGAGATTTTGCGAGCGTGTACCCAGATCTTGCTGTCGGGCGGGGTGTATCGCTCTGCATTCTTGACCAGGTTGTCGACGGATCGCTCGACCATGACTCGGTCGACCTGTTGGGTGATTTCGTCGAGGTTTAGCTCCACCCGCCTGCGGCTCGTGATGCCCTGCTCGTCCACGACGCGTCGAATCAGCGCAGCCACATCTTCGACAGAGCGCTGGGGTTCAAGAGCCCCTCGGAAGAGCCGGTCGAGGTTCAACAGGTCCGCCAGGAGCCCGTCGAGCGCGCGAGCGCTGCGAAGGATCTCTCCGATGAAGCGGGACGTGCGCTCTGCATCGATGCGATCGTCGGCGCGCGCTACCAGTTCGGCGTATCCCAGGATGGCTGCGATCCGGCCGCGGACGTCGTGTGACGCCGCCGTGAGGAACAGGTTCTTCATCTCATCGGCGGCCCGCAGCCGCTCGTTCGCACGAGCAAGCTCGAGTCGAAGCGCCTCTTCCCCGCGCAGGCGCCAAACGCGCAATGCGATCGCAACCTGGTTGCCGACCTCCTCGGCGATCTGGAACTCCTCCTCTTCAAGGGAGCTCAAGCTTGATTTAGAGAAGGTCAGCATGGCGACCAGTTCGCCTTCGACGAGCAACGGAACCATCGCGATCGTCCGGATGCCTGTAGCTCGTCGCTGCGCCAACGCGGGAGAGTCGGAGTGTTCATCGAGGTCCAACACGACCCGCTCTCCGCGTCGCAGCGGGCCGATGAATTTCTCGAAAGGGGTCTCTCTCAACGGGACGATGACACCGAGATCCGGGCCACCGGTCGAAGACGACGCTGCAAAGACTTGAGATTCTCCGCGCTCGAAATCGAAAATCACCAAACGGCACTGCTCGACGGCGATCAGGTTGCGGAGCCGGTCGAGAGTCTTTGCAGCCAACTCTTCGAGCGATCCTGCGGCCAAGATGCCCTTGTCGATGTCCCGCAATAGCTCGAGACGTCGATAGGACAAGGCGAGGCGACGTTCGGCTTCGATCGCACGCCGCGCTTCGGCAGCCTGCATGCGATCGGAGATGTCCGTCGACGTCACTACTGCGCCGACGACTTCTCCGTCGACGACGAAAGGTGTCGCGCGATACTCAGCCGGGAAGCTCGTCCCGTCTTTGCGCCACAGAATCTCGATGTCGACGTGAACCGATTCTCCGTTGAGTGCGACGGCAGCCACCGGACATTCAGCAGAAGGATAGGGCGAGCCATCCGGTCTCGTGTGGTGGACGACGTCGTGCATGACCCGACCGATGAGCTCATCGGTTTCCCATCCCAGCAGTTCTGTCGTCGCTCGGTTGACGAACAGCGTCTTGCCTTCGCGGTCGACACCCCACATCGCCTCCGCGGCCGAATCCAACAGTGCGCGATACTCAGCTGTTATCCGCTCGAGGCGGTGCGCCACGTCTTTGTGCTCAGTCACGTCGCGCGCGACCGCGAAGATCTGCTGGTCGTCAGTGGAACCATTCGCCGTCCAGACCAGCCAGCGATATGACCCGTCGCGACACCGGTACCGGTTCTCGAACGAGATGGTGAGCGCGCCTCCGCCTAATCGCTGGGCTTCGGCGATCGTGGCTTGTTGATCGTCCGGGTGGACGAACTCGATGAACGGTCTGCCCGTCAACTCTTCAGATGTCCATCCAAGGATCCGCTCCCAAGATGGATTGACTTCCTTGAAATAGCCGTCGAAGCCGGCGATGCAGAGCAGATCGAGCGACATCGCAAAGAAACGGTCGTAATCGTTGGTAACGGCGCTCGATTTGTCTGCCATGGCCGAACCCCCTCCACCCAAGGTGTATCGGCAGGTGAGGAGAGGGAGTTGATTTGGAGGATTTTGGTTGCTTTGCACGATCCGTCTTCGCGGGACCGCGGGGGGCGTCACTCTCAAAGGTGAAGACGGTCACCACCCAGGGGGAACGCGTCCGCGATAGGCGACTGGACCGGTGAACGCTCGCCTCGGTCGCGGGAAGTCCAAATTATCCCTTTCGGGACCTCACATTAGGGTATACACTAAGCCTGTCGATAGGAAGGCAACGGCGAAGGGAGCCAGCATGTCACAGGTCGCTATCGACTTCGTGAGGGTGTGGGAGGAAGCCCACAAAGCCTCGGTGACAGACGATACGCGAGCCAAGGCGGCCTACCTACTCAGCACGGTCGGACCCCGCATCGCTACAGCGGCCTTAGGGCTCTCCGATGCCCGGCAACTGAAGCGTTGGGCAGGCGAGGGCATCGATCCCCGCGAGCACGACGTCGCCGCTCGACTGGATGCGCTGTACTGGGTCGTCCGCGCGGTGGTCGGCTGCTACTCAGCGTCAGTCGCGGCCCGCTTCCTCCGCTCGGCAAACCCGCAACTGGACGACGAAGCACCCCTGACCGTCTTGCGTTCGGCATCCGATCCCGAAGCCATCCGTCGAGTGCTCGTCGCTACGCGCGCGTTCCTCGAAGGTTGAAGCCTTGATCCCCGGCGAAGTCCTGGCGTCGTCGCACGCTTTGTATCCGGATGCCGGCACCCTTCGTGTCCACCCCGCGCCCGAGGCACTTGCTCCTGCGGAGCCCGACCGTCCGGGGCGAAGTCGCTTCGACGATCCGGAAGGTCTCGTCGCGGTGCGCTACACGGCTACACGGTTGATCGCGTGTCTGCTCGAAACGATGAGCCGCTTCCGGCGCCAAGCCGAAGCCGAAGCCATCCTCGCCGACATCGAAGGGCTCGAAGAAGACGACCTCGAGTGGCCCGCAGACGATGCTCAGGCACTCACCGAGTGGCTCGACATACAGCGCGTGGGAACGGTTCGGGTTCTCGCGACAGGTGTCTTCCTCGACGTCGAGGCGCCAGCTCTTCTCGTTCAGCTCGACAAACATCCTCGGGTCCGCGACGCGGTGGCAGCGCTCGATGCTGCGGCTCATTTGGATGTGGCGCTGATGCGGCTCGGAGGTATCGAGCTCGGCAGACCGATCAGCCAGGCCGTTGGAGTTGCGGTCCGAGAGTGGATCCCCGATGCGCTCGGTGTCGGGTACCACTCGCGATTCGCGACCGACGAGCCGTGCTGGGCGGTTTGGGAAACGACTGCAGTTGCCGTCGAAAGCGTGCATCTGAACCCAAGCGACCCTCAACACCGGGCAGCGGTTCAAAGTGCGGCGGCAACATTCGAACTCACGTTGCCGGCACAGTGGCAGTGACGTGTGCTCGAATTTGGCGAGGGGCTTGCATATTGACGAACGGAGCCTCAGGCCCGGGAACCTTCTGAGCCGAGGACGCTAGTCTCTGTTAGCCATCATCCGACAAGGACTCGATCGTGGCGCGAGCCCGGAAGCTCCACCCTTTCGTAACGCCGACCCTCAAGGCGGCTGAATCGCGGCCTGCCGATGCTTCCGGGCGCATCCGTGTCGCTCCCACCGCCGGCCTGATACCGACGTCTGTTTCTCGTCGCCAACTTCGTCGCTCGATGGTCCTCGTCCACACGCTGTTCCGCCTCGCAGAGACACGCGGCTATGAGATAGTCGCCGCAGAGGATTCATGGGGTGTGTTCCGCGGCGTAGCGATCGCCATCCGCGGTCATCGATATGCGGTCAAGATCTCAGAGCTCACGTCGTCCATCCCGACGAGCGAGACCGAACGTGAACGATGGCGCAAGGACCATCCCTGGCGCACAGACGAGGATCCCCCGCCGCGCAAGTCCGTCGCGAACGGCAGGCTCAAGCTGACCTTCCCAACCTTCATTGAGGGTGACAGGAGCAGCTGGTCCGAAGGTCCTCGCGGAAGTCTCGAATCAAAGTTCATCCGCGTCCTGGATGAGCTCGAAGCGCGCGCAGCGCGTGATGACGTCCGCGACCTCGAGCGCGCACGACAGGAGCGAGAACGCCAGCGACTTGTTCGAGAACGCGAGGAGCATGAACGTCTGGAGCGGATCGAGGAGGGCAACCGCAAGCGCTTGTCGGCGGAGGTTCAGGCCTGGCGACGCGCAGAAGAGATCCGCGACTACATCGCTGCGTTGCGCAAGCGTGCGATCTCTCTATCTGAGATCGAGCGCGCGCGGATCGAGGGCTGGTGCGATTGGGCCGAGCAACTCGCCTCCGATGTCGACCCGCTGCAAAACATCGAAGCCATTCCTGGGCTGAACGGCGGGGACGAGAACCCACCGAAGAGAGACCCATAAGCGTCGTTGACCTCCACGGTCTGCGCTCTACAACGTGGAGTCAACGCAACTCTTCTACCTGCGGCGGAAGAACGCGCTCCACGGTCTGCGTGTACCAACGTGAAACCGTTCACGAACCAAAACTGCAGGTCAAAGGCCAAATTCAGTCGGGAAGGGGGGATTTGAACCCCCGGCCTCCACGTCCCGAACGTGGCGCGCTGCCAAGCTGCGCTACTTCCCGAAGTAGTGCCGGGCCATGATACCCGCCGCGCGCGCCGCCCACTACCCGTACTCTGCTGCGGCTCTCGTGCGATCAGGACGCGCGCCGCACCGCGGTACCCTTCGGCCATGACCGATCTGACGATGCTCGCCGACGGCCTGCCCGAGCAGCGCGGCCCGCTGGGCCTGCTTTCGGGCGACGAGTTCGGTCCCCAGGTCGCCGAGTTCGACCGCGCGCTGCTCGCGGCATCTGGACCACGGATCGGGCTGGTCATCTGCGCCGATCACAGGGCGGCCCTTAACACCACAAGGATGGCGCGCGCGCACTTCGGGACGCTCGGCGCCGAGGTCCTCGACGCCGATGTGGTCCACGGAGACGATCACCCGGACGTGGACCTGGTCTACCTCGGTGGCGGTTCGCCCGCCGAGCTGCTCGCGTGTCTGCGGGACAATCCGCGCTGGGCGGCCGTAGCTGATGCCTGGCGAGGAGGGACCGGGCTCGCGGGCGCGAGCGCCGGGGCCATGGCTCTGTGCGAACACACGCTCGAGCCGCGTCCCGGCGACCGGGTCCCGACGGTTTGGACCCGAGGTCTCGGCCCGGTGGCAACCGTCGCGCTCGCGGTTCACGCCGGCAGCCGGCCACCGACCTGGCTCCAAAACATCAAGGGTGGATCCCCGGTGCGCGTGCTTGCGCTCGATGATTACACCGGTGTCATCATCCACGCGGATGGCCGCGTCCAACGCGAAGGCCCGGGTGATGTCTGGTTCGCGTGACGTGGTTCGCGTGACGTAGGCAGCACGCCGCGCGCACAGAACGGGAAAAACCCTGGACGTTTCGGACACCGGCCGACCCAACCGCTCGGTTTGATGACGGAACCTTTACGAAACCCCTAGTCGGGACCGCAGTCCTAGTGTTACCATGCGGGCCCCCAACAACCTCTCGGACTGCTGCGGGTCCATCGATCGGGGACAACCGTTCGCCCCTTGGGAGCAGGGACCGGATGAGAAACGATCGACTCGACTGTGGCTGGTGCGGCTCAGCAGCCTCCATCGAATACGGCATCTGCCAAGTGTGCTTGATGGAATACGCCGTCGACACCGACGTGTTGACCTTCCCGCTCCAGCGGCCGGATCAGCTCGCGAAGAAACGAACGACGCTGACCCGGGAGCTCGAGCGCGTGTCGGCCGTCGAACGCTGAGTCACGCGCTCAGCCCTGCCGCGGTACCAGGTCGAGCAGACATGCTTCGGGCCGGCACGCCAGTCGGTACGGCGCGAACATGTTGGTGCCCAGCCCCGCGTTCACGTGCAGCCACGCGCCGTTGAACCGATGCAGGCCGCGCGCCATCGTGCGCGGGAGCGAGCAGTTCGTGACCAGCGCCCCGTAGCCGGGCAAGCGGACCTGCCCGCCGTGGGTGTGTCCGCACATGATCAGGTCGAACCCGGCGGCCGCGAGCACGGGCGCTGAGTCAGGCGAGTGCGCGACCCCCAGCCGGAACCGCTGGTCACCAGGGGCGCGCGGGCGCGCCAGGCTGCGGTCGTCGCGCATGATGTGAGCGTCGTCGAGGCCGACCACCTCGATCCAGTCCACCTCGGGCGCTTCCACCTCGGGCGCTTCCACTTCGGGCGCTTCCACCGCTGGCGTTTCCACCTCGGTGGCCGTGTTGTTGATGAAGAGCCACCCGGCTTCCTTGAGCCCGGCGACCATGTCCTCCCAAGGGTTCTGCGGCCCGTGCAGCGACGGCGGTCCCTTCCGGCGACGGAAGTAGCGCAGTGGGTTCTTCGGCACGGGACCGTAGTAGTCGTTCGACCCGAGCACGAACACGCGCGCGATCGACGCCGGCATCGCCGCGAGCGTCTCGACGGTCGCCGCCAGTGTCTGCGGCGATCCCTCGCCCAGGAAGTCTCCCGTCCCGACGATCAGGTGCGGATCGAGGCGGCCGAGCGCGCGCAGCCACCGCTGCTTGCGACGCTGCCGCGCGCGCAGGTGCAGGTCCGAGATGTGCAGCACCCGCATCGGTGGCGCGCCGGGCGGCAGGCACGGCACTGTGTGGCGCCGCAGCGCATACCAGTTCCGCTCGAGCAGCGACGCGTACACGACGACCGCCGCGCCGAGCCCGAGCACCACCCACAGCCAGATCATCGGCGCACATCCTAGGGGCCCGGCCGAGTGGACGCCGACGGCTATGCTGGACCGTGATGCTTCGAGACCAGATCGCCGACGACATGCGCGCCGCGATGAAGGCGCGCGAGCAAACGCGCGTGTCGACGCTGCGCATGCTGATGGCCGCGGTCAAGAACACCGAGGTGGAGCGCGGCGAGCAGCTCTCGGACGAGGAGGTCGTCGAAGTCGTCGCGCGCGAGGCGAAGCGTCGCAAGGAGTCGATCGAGGCCTACCAGCAGGCCGGCCGGACCGATCTGGTCGACAAGGAGACCGCCGAGCTTGCCGTGCTGCAGCCCTACATGCCCGAGCAGCTCTCCGACGCCGACCTTGCTCGTCTGGTGGACGAAGCGATCGCCGAGGCCGGCGCGACCGAAGCGAAGCAGATGGGCGCGGTGATGAAGGTGCTGATGCCGAAGGTCAAGGGGCGCGCCGACGGTTCGGCTGTTTCGGCCGCTGTTCGAGCGCGTCTCGGCCCCTAACTAGTCACCCTCCGGCGTCGGCGACGCCGACGGCGTCGTGCTCGTCGTCGGAGAAGGCGCCGGTGACGGGCTCTTCGACGGGGACGGCGATGGCGACGGAGAAGGGGGTGTCGGCGCTCCCTCGCCGTTGCTCACCGACAGCGTCACCAATCGCCCGGCCGCGGCCTCGGTCTCAGCCGCCGGATCCTGCGCGATCACGGTACCGCGCGCTTCTCCGGAGTCCACATATGTTCCTCTCACGCTGAAGCCGGCTTCCTCCAGGATCGCGCGCGCATCCCGCTGATCCTGACCGACCACGTCGGGGACGGTCGCACGTAACGGCGGCGGCGGCGCGGGGAAGGGCTCTTTCGCGAGGCCCTCGTGGGCGGCGACCATGAAGGCGTTCCAGATCTGCGCGGGCAGCGTGCCCCCGAACACCTTCGGCAGTCCGTGGATGTTCACCAGCGGCTTGCGCGAGTCCCGGAACCCGATCCATACCACCGTCGAGAACTGCGGCGTGTACCCGGCGTACCAGGCGTCCGAGAGTTCCTCGGTGGTGCCGGTCTTTCCGGTCACGGGCCGGCCGATGCGCCCGTTGCCGGTGCCGGTCCCACGCTCGGGCACCTCGCGCAGGATGTCGCTGGCGAGCGCCGCGACGTTTGGGTCGATGCGCTGCTCGCACTCGGGCTCGCCGCGCATGATCACCTCGCCGGACGCATCGAGCACGCGCGTGATCGCGAACGGCGCGCAGTAACGTCCTTTCGCGGCAAGGGTCGCGTATGCGCTCGCCAGCTCGAACGGCGCCACCTCTATCGTCCCAAGCGCGAGCGAGGTGACCGCCGGCATCTCGCTCTGGATGCCCAGCAGCGCCGCCGTCTCGGCGACCTTCGCCTCCCCGATCCGCTCGATCAGCTGGATGTAGTAAGTGTTGACGCTGAACGCGGTCGCCTCACGCATGTCGATCCAGCCGCGCCCCTTCAGGTCGTAGTTGGCGACCTTGTACGGGTTGCCCTCCTGATCCTCGACGGTGATCGGCGACGGCGTGTTCATCGTCAAGGTGTCCGGCACGCCCTCGCGCAGCGCGGCCACCAGCGTGACCGGCTTGAACGTCGAGCCCGGCTGCCGCTTGCCCTGCACGGCCAGGTTGTACTGCTCCTTCGAGAAGTCGCGGCCGCCGACCATCGCGATGACCTCGCCGGTCTTCGGGTCGATCGAGACGAGCGCGGAATCCGGATCGCTGCGGAAGTTCAGGACTTGCTTGGTGGTCCTGGTCGCGACGCGCTGCAGCTGCCAGTTCAGCGTGGTCTCGATCCGAAGGCCGCCCTGGAACAATGCCTGGATCCGCTCGTCCGTGGTCTCACCGAAGCGCGGGTCGTCCAGGATCAGCGACTTCACGTACTCGACGAAGTACGGCGATGCGGCGCCCTTCAACGGTCGCGCCTCCGCGCCCAGCGGCTCCTCGCCCGCGGCCTGCGCGTCGCTCTCGGGGACGAAGCCCTCGTCCACCATCCGCTTGAGCACCAGCGCCCGGCGTGTCCTCGCGGCCTCGGGGTTGGCGATCGGCTCGAGGTTCTCCGGCGCTTTGATGACCCCGGCGAGCAGCGCCGACTCGGCCAGCGTGAGCTTCTCGACCGTCTTGCCGTAGAAGTACTCGGCGGCGGTGCCGATCCCGTAGACGCCGCGCCCGAAATACGCCTCGTTCAGGTACAGCTCCAGGATCTTCTTCTTCGACATGCTGCGTTCCAGCTCGACGGCCATGCGCGCCTCCAGGATCTTGCGATCGAGGGTGCGCTCTGAGCCGACCAGAGTGTTCTTGACCAGCTGCTGGGTGATGGTCGAGCCGCCTTGCCGCAGGCCGCCCGCCTTGACGTTGGACAGCAGCGCGCGCATCAAGCCGTTCAGATCGACGCCTTGGTGCTCGTAGAACCCCGCGTCCTCTATCGCGAGCACGGCCTGCCGCGTGATCTCGGGCACGCGATCGATCGAGACGACCACGCGGTTCTCCTCGCCGGCCAGCGTCGCCAGGACCTTGCCTTCGCGCGAAACCACGACCGAGCGCTGCGCGACCGTCGGCAGATCCAGCGAGCCGAGGTCGCCGTCGAACCGCTGTGCGACCCCGCGTACCGTCTTGGAGAAGATCGCAACGCCCGGCAGCGCCGCGATGCCGACGAACAGCGCCGTGATCGCCGCGACGATCAGCAGCAGGACGGTTCGATGGGTCAGGTCCCGCCCCCAGGCGAGCGGGGGCGAGACGCGCTCCCCGAAATGGGAGGCGTCCCAGAAACGGTCGCGCCAGCTCCTTCCCTTGCGGCGGGTGGGATCCTCGGTCACGACCGGACGGTCGTTGGGCATCGCCGGGAAGGGTAGCGTGCGCGCGTCCCACCCCGCATCTCGCGATCAGGCGGTGGCGAGCAGCTCGCCGATCTCGCGCAGCGCCGCTGCGTCGTTGACGTCATCGGCCAGGTCGGGGACCCGCCATACCGACGTGCTGCCCAGCGCGCCGAGCTCGGTGTTGAGGAGTCGCTGCTCGCGCGCGGCCACGGTCCGCCAGTCCGCGTAGACCGCGAGCGCGTCGGCCAGCGGCCCGCCGCCGACCTGGGCGACCAGAGCGCGCGGGTCCTGAAGCCCCGGCGCGTCGGGCACGTCGTGGGTGCGGTTCACCAGCAGCGCGCCCAGCGGCATCTTCTCTTGCTGCAACCGGTCGGCGAAGAAGCGCGCCTCACGCAGGCTTGGCTCCGTCGGCGCCGTCACCACCACGAACGACGTGTGCTTCGCGCCGAGCAGCTCGTGCACCGCCACCGCCCGCCGCTTGAACTGCTCGTACATGCCCTCGAACTCCACGAAGAAATCGGCGACGTCGCTGAACAGCTCCGAGCCTGTGATCTTGGTCACCGCGCGCAGCGCCGCGCGCGCGCCGGCGTTGAACAGTTTGATGCCGCCCTGCGCGCCCTTGATGTACGGCCACAGCATCAGGCGCAGGAACCGCCCCTCGAAGAAGTCGGTCAGCCGCCGCGGCGCGTCCAGGAAGTCGAGCGCGTTCCGCGTCGGAGGCGTGTCGATCACGATCAGCTCCCAGCGCCCCTCCTCGTGCAGCTCCCAGAGCTTCTCCATCGCCATGTACTCCTGCGTGCCGGCAAGCGTCGAGGAGACGTGCCGGTAGAACGGGTTGGCGAAGATCGCCTCGGCGCGGTCGCGGCTGGTCAGGTCCAAGACCATCTCGTCGAAGGTCCGTTTCATGTCGAGCATCATCGCCCACAGCTCGCCTTTGGGTTTGCGGCGTTTGAAGGCCGACGCGTCGACCAGCGTCGGATCGTGCTTGAGGCCGTCGAGGCCCAGCGACTGGGCGAGCCGGCGCGCCGGATCGATCGTGCACACGATCACCTTGCGTCCGGCGTCGGCTGCACGCAGCGCGAGCGCCGCGGACGCGGTGGTCTTGCCCACCCCTCCGGCGCCCGTGCACACCACGATGTGCTTCTGCGCGAGCAGCTCGTCCGCCCTCATCGGTCCTCCAGCAGGTCGGCGAGCGTGTCGATCTCGTCGCGGCCGATGCGCTCGGTGAACAGGTAGGGAAGCTCGATGCGCGGAAGCGTGACCTGCTCGCTCAGCTCGGTCATCGTGTTGCGTTGGTTGGCGACGCGTCGTGCGTGCGCCGATGCGACCGCTGCGAGCGCGTCGAGCGCCTCCGCCCCGAGCCCGGCCGCCTCCGCGGGCGCGCGCAGCTTCTGCTTCGCGTTCTTGCCGACCGAGTCGAGAGCCGGCCAGATGCCGTTGACCACGATCGAGCCGAGCGTGACATCCATCTTCTGCAGCGTCTCGACCGCCTCCACCGTCTCGCGTACCGGCATCTCCTCGGGCAGCGTCACCAGCACCACTTGCAGGCGCCGCGGATCGAGCACCAGGTCCAGCACGCGCTGCGCCTGCGGCTTGATCGGCCCGGCGCGCACCAGCTCGACGATCGCGCGCGGCGCGTCCAGCAATCGGGGCAGCCGGCCGGTCGGAGGCGCATCCACGATGATGCGGTCGTACTGTACGCGGCCGTCGTGCCGGCTCCGCTCGGCTTGCATGATCGAGCCGATCAGCAGGATGTCGCGGATGCCCGGCGCCGTCTGCGTCGCGAACTCGACCGCCTTGGAGCGCAGCAGCGCGCGCGAGAACTTGGGGACCCTGTAGACGACCCGGAAGTACTCGACGAGCGCCTCATCGGGGATGACGGACAGTCCCGTGATGCCGGCCTCGATGTGATGCTCCTGGTGCGGCAGCTTCGGCAAGCCGAAGATCGGCCCGACCGACTCGCGGTCCTCGAGGTCGGCGACCAGCACGCGTTCGCCCCGCTTCGCGGCGGCGACGGCGAGCGCGGCGGCGACGGTGGATTTGCCGACACCGCCTTTGCCCGAAACCATGAGCACGCGCGCGGGGCCGAGGATGGCCATAGGGCTCGCATCATAATTGCCCCCGGCGCGCGCGCGAACCCTCGCGCGCGGGGAGCCTCCCGCGCGCGCGAACCCTCGCGCGCCGGGCGGGATGCGGGCCTGGGGCTGCGCGGCTAGGATGCGCGCCGTGCGCCGGATCCTCGCGCCTGCTCTCCTCCTGCTCGCCCTGGCTCCCGCGGCCGCATGGGCGCAGGACGACTCGCCGTTCGTCGACGTCGTCGAGATCGCCGGCGTGATCGACGCGAGGATCGAGCAGTACGCGCTCGAACGGATCGATGCGGCCGAGCGGGAGGGCGCGCGGTTGCTGGTCTTCCAGCTCGACAGCCTCGGCGGGATGAAGGTGTCCGACGGCGAGCTTCTCCCGCCGCTCGTGCGCCGCATCCGCGACGCGAGGATCCCCGTCGGCGTCTTCGTCGGGCCTCGCAGCGCGCGCGCGGCCGGGATGGCGCTGTTCATGGCCCAAGCCGCCCACGTGTCGGGCGCAGAAGCCGCCGCGCGCCTCGGCCCCGTCACGCCGATCGACCTCGGCCATGTCGATCGTTCCCCTGTTCTCGAGCAGCTCGAAGCCCTGCCGGCGCTCGGGCTGTTGCGCGGTCGCTCGGTCGTCGTCGAGCCCGAGCGCGTCTACGACGCTCGCACGGCCGTCGAAGTGGGGTTGGTTGACATGCAGGTCGTGAGCCTGGCCGACATGCTGGATCGCCTGGACGGACGGGCGGTGACCACCGCGGTGGGTGAGGTCACGTTGTCCTTGCCCACCGACGCGATCGACGTCCGATTCCACCAGCCGGGACCGATCCGGCGGTTGTTGCACGCGTTCTCGAACGCGACGCTGGTTTATCTGATGCTGCTGGCCGGCGCCATGCTGCTGATCTTCGAGCTGTTCCAGCCCGGTTTCGGCGTCGCCGGCGTGACCGCCGGGCTGTTCTTCGCCGCGAGCGCGTACGGGCTGACCGTGCTGCCGGCGCGCGCGTTGGGGATGGGTCTGCTGATCGGCGGGCTGTTGTTGCTCGCGCTGGACGTCGCGCGCGATTCGCTGGGGCCTCCGACCGTGCTGGGCGGCGCCGGGTTGATCGCCGGGTCGCTGACCCTGTTCCCGTCCGGGCATGAGCCGCTAGCGATCCCTGGGTGGATCGTGGGCCTGGGCGTGGCCGGGAGCTTGATCGTGGCGGTGCCGGTGATGACCGTGGTACGCCGCGCGCGCCGCCCCATCGCGACCGAGCTGAAGCGCAAGCTCGTGGGTGAGCCCGGCCAGGTTCGGAGCCTGCTGAACCCGGAGGGCTTCATCGAGGTCGGCGACGAGATCTGGCGCGCGCGCTCGGAGGATGGCAGCCGGATGCGGGTGGGCGAGCAGGTCGTCGTCACAGGCGTCGTGGGGACGGTCTTGATGGTGCGCGCGCCCGTGGCCGACGACGCGGGGGCCTCGGATGCCGGTCCCGGCAAGCCCGCCGAGACCTGAATCCAAGCCACGGAGGCCCGGATCCGACCCCGGCGGTGGGCCTTCATCGCCCTGACCAGGGCCTTCGGGTTCGCTCCCGGAAGTTGTGTGCGTGTGCCGCTCGGGTTGCACACGCACACGATCCCCGGAAGCGATGCCGGCGGGCCGGAATGTCGGATTCTGGAAGCAGATACAGAAATTTCCTTGAACTTTGGGCCATGGTCCGCTTGAATGCCCTCCTGGTTGACTGTAACGGTTGCGTGACCGCCGGAACATCCATCTTCCGGCGGGCGTCGGATAAGGGTGGAGGAGAGTGATGAACACTGCGCCAGGGGCCCGCACGCGGCCCGGTGTGGTTCCAGAAGTGGCCCGACAGACGTGGGACTTCGATGCGAGCTGGCAGAACTACGCCGCTTGCCGGGGCGAGAATCCCGACTGGTTCTTCGCCCCTAACCATCTCGAGAACAAGGACGAGCGCCACGCCCGCGAGGCCAGGGCCAAGGCGACCTGCGCCCGCTGTCCCGTCCGCCAAGCATGCCTCGCGTTCGCGATAGCGACCCGCGAGCCGCACGGCGTCTGGGGTGGCATGAACGAGACCGAGCGTCGGAACGTCATCTCCAAGCGCGCCGGCTGAGCTTCTTCCCCTCGCGCGGCAGGCTCCCCCGCCTGCCGCGCGAGCTTTTGGACCGCATCAACGCCGAGGGACTACCCTCGTGCGTCGAGCTGCTCGAGGCGGAGGTGCGAAGGTGCAACAGTGGGAGTACGTGTCGGTCCCGTTGATCCCCCACGCGATCCAAGAGATCCTGAACAACTGGGGCGACGAGGGCTACGAGCTTGTCCAGGTCTACAACCCGACCGATGTGCCGGGGACGGTCGCGATCATGAAGCGGCCGAAGCAAGCCTGATGGGTGCCGAGCAGCGTCTCGCCGACCTCGGCATCACGCTGCCCGAACCGCCGTCGCCGGTTGCCTCCTACGTGCCGACGGCACGCGCGGGCGACCTGGTCTTCGTCAGCGGCCAGGTCCCGTTCCGGGCCGGTGGGCTGCCGCGTACCGGTGCGGTCGGTTCCGCCGTGACCCCGGAGGATGCCGCTGAGGAGGCCCGGTTCTGCGCGATCAACATCCTCGCCCAGCTCCGCGCGGTCACCGGATCGCTCGACGATATCGAGCGCATCGTGAAGCTCACCGTGTTCGTCGCCTCGGCGCCCGGCTTCGGTGCCCAGCCTGCGGTCGCCAACGGCGCAAGCGATCTGATGGTCGAGGTGTTCGGCGACAACGGCCGTCACGCGCGCGCGGCCGTCGGTGTCGCGGAGCTACCGCTCGGCGCGCCCGTCGAGATCGAGGCGATTGCGCAACTCCGCGCGTGACACGCGCGGCGCGAGGCGCGCGCAGGCGCGCCGCTTACGCCCCTGAGGGTGCCAGCTCGCGCAGATCCCCACGCCGGCGCGTGAAGCCGATCGCGTCGAGGTGCTCGAGCAGCGGGATCGCGTACTTCCGCGACGTGCCGAGCAGCTTCTTCAGCCGCGCGGCCGTCATCGGTCCCTCCGCTTCGATCGCCGCGGCGATCGTCTCGCGCGCCTGATCCAGTTGCGAAGCCGCGAACGCGATGTCCTCGGCCACCTTGATCAGCATCCCCGCCTCGAGCAGCGCGCGCACCAGCGGCTCGCCGTGCTGATCGATCAACGTCTGCAGACCCGGTGGCGCGAAGGCGGCGTCGGCGAGCTGCTCGAGCAGCACGTCGCGCGCGCCCTCCTGCTCGAGCGTCAGCGTGACCGTGTGCTGGGTGAGCCTGACCAGCGGTCCGTCGGTTGCGAGCAGCTCGGTTGTCGCCTCGACGATCTCGTTGAACAGCCGCTGGTTTCGGACGGACGCCGCGGAGCGCAGGTCCTCGCGCGACATCCCTCGAACCAGTGGGTTCGCCTCATGGAACGCGCGCAGCGCCTCCTCGATCCGCGCGAGGGTCCGGCGATACAGGTCCTCGGCGACCTCGAGGCTGCGCAGGCGCATCGTCCACTTCGGCCGCACGTCGCTGCCGGCGAGCCATCCCAGGTCGATGCGCTCGACCACGCCATGCTCGGCGACCACGATGCTCGGGAATTCGTTGGGCGAGGCGTCGGCGCGGATGCGCAGCTGCTCGACCCTGTTGGCGCGGTCCGTGCCGCGCAGCGCCGACGGATGCGCGTCGAGGATCACCCCGCCGCCCACGGTCGCGCGCCGGCTGGTGTCGCGCAGCACGAACCGATCGAGCGGCGCAGTCACGATCGGATGAGCGAGCGTGAGCCGCGCGAACGCCTCGCCGCCCGGCTCGAGCGCATCGGTCCCGAACAACGTCAGCCTGACGTCGACCTCGGCCGAGCCGATGTAGAGCTTGTAGGCGCCGCGCGCGCGGATCTCATGATCGAGCCCGCGCGCCGTGCGCAACGACACGTCCACCTCCGTCGAGGGCTTCCACTGTCCCGGATGTACGAGCGCGTCGCCGCGATGCAGGTCGGCTCGCTCGATGCCGGCAACGTTGATGGCGATGCGGCTGACCGGCTCCGCGTCCTCGCGGACCTTGCGGTGGCTCTGGATGCCTCGCACGCGCGCGTTCAGCCCCGATGGCAGGATCTGGATCAGGTCGTCCCGGCGGATCCGCCCTCCGGTCAGCGTCCCGGTGACGACGGTGCCGACGCCGTGGACGGTGAACACGCGATCCAGGTACACGCGCGGCCGGCCGCGGTCCTCCTCGGCCCCGAGCCGGTCCAGCATCCGGCGCAACGCCGCGAGCAGGTCGTCGCACCCAGCTCCCGTGGTTCCCGAGACCGCCACGATCTCGCAGCCGGCGAGCGCGGTTCCCTCCAGCCGGCCGCGCACCTCGTCGGCGCGACGGTGCAGCGTCGTGTCGTCGACCAGGTCGGCCTTGGTCAGCGCCACCACGCCGGTGCGCGCACCGAGCAGCTCGAGGATCTGCAGATGCTCCTCGGACTGCGCGCGCCACCCCTCGGTCGCGTCCACGACGAACAGCGTCGCGTTCACGGGACCGGCACCCGCGAGCATGTTGTGGATGAACCGCTCGTGGCCCGGTACGTCCACGATGCCGACCTCGTCGCCGCCGGGAAGCGCGAGCCAGGCGAAGCCGAGATCGATCGTGAGCCCCCGTTCTTTCTCTTCGGGCAGCCGGTCTGGATCGATACCGGTGAGGCGGCGGATCAGCGTCGACTTCCCATGGTCGACGTGACCCGCGGTCGCGATGACATGCATGCGAGGATTCTCCCACAGGATCCGCCGGGGGTCAGAATCCGGGGTCAGCGCGCGCGCGCCAACGCTTCCCGCAGCGTCGCGTCGTCGGTGGGGTGCACCGTGCGCAGATCGATCAGGACGCGCCCCGCTTCGACGCGCGCGAACACGGGCGGCTCCTGCGTGCGCAACGCCGCCGCGAGGCGCTCGGGTCGATCGGTGCGAAGCGACACGAGCACCGTCGGCAAGGCGTGCCCCGGAACGGAACCGCCTCCGACCACGCTCTCGCCGTCGATGATCTCGGCCTCGGGGACCGCGTCGGTGAGTGCGCGCGCGCGGGCGGCGAGCTGCTCGCGTGTGGCCGCGAGCATGCGCCTCACCGGCAACCCGTCTGCTTCCCCGCGCGCATAGGCCCACAACGTAGCCTCGAGCGCGGCGAGGCTGAGCTTGTCGGCGCGTACCGCGCGCGCGACCGGGTCGCGGCGGCAGCGCTCGATCAGGTCGGCGCGGCCGGCGAGGATCCCAGCCTGCGGCCCGCCGAGCAGCTTGTCGCCGCTGAAGCAGACCAGATCACATCCGGCGGCGATGGCGGTCGCGCCGTCGGGCTCGTCGGCGAGCGCGTCCTCCTCCGGGCGTAGCAGCCCACTGCCGATGTCGAACAGCAGCGGCACGCCGGCCTCGCGAGCGGCCCATACCAGGTCGCTCAGCGGCGGCTCCTCGGTGAAGCCGACGATCCGGTAGTTCGAGGGGTGCACCTTCAGGATCAGGCGCGTGCGCTGATCGATCGCGTCGGTGTAGTCGCGCAGGCGGGTCCGGTTGGTCGTCCCGACCTCGCGCAGCCGCGCGCCGGAGGCCGCCATCACGTCGGGCAGCCGGAACGCGCCGCCGATCTCGATCAGCTCGCCGCGCGACACGATCACTTCGCCGCCTCGCGCGAGCGCGCCCAGCGCGAGCAGCAACGCCGCGGCGTTGTTATTCACGATCATCGCGTCCTCCGTGTCGAGCAGCGCTGCGACCAGCGTCGGCGCGACCGGCGCGCGCGCTGCTCGCTCACCCGAGACCGGATCCATCTCCAGCGGTGTCGCGCCCGCGGCGGCCAGGATCGCATCGCGCGCGGCCGCGTCCAACGGCGCGCGGCCGAGGTTGGTGTGCAGCACGACCCCGGTGGCGTTGATCACTTTGCGCAGCCGCGCGAGCGACAGCCCGTTCACCGCCGAGCGCACCGCTGCGGGGATGTCACCCGGGTCGGCGCCTGCGAGCACGCGCTCGCGCGCGGCGTCGATCTCGCGTCGCACGAGCCAGCGTGCGACGACCGGCCCAACCGTTGCCAGCTCGCCGATGTCGCGTACCAGCCGGTCGACCTGCGGAAGGGCCCGGAGGGCCTCCTGCGCGCGCTCGTCGCTCATGCGCCGGTCATAGGCCGAGGGTTCGCGCGATCACCAGACGCTGGATCTCGCTGGTGCCCTCCACGATGCGGAACATGCGCACGTAACGATAGATGCGCTCGACCGGACCTTCACTGAGGTAGCCCATGCCGCCGAAGACCTGAACGGCCCGGTCGGCGACCCTGTTGACCATCTCGGTGTTGTACAGCTTCACCATCGAGGATTCCTTCATCGGCTCCTCGCCCTGATCGACCAGCCATGCGAGCCGGTAGGTCATCCAGCGCGCGAACTCGATCTCGACCGCGGAATCCGCGAGCATCCATTGCACCGCCTGGTACTTGCCGATCGGCTTGCCGAAGGTCTTGCGCTCCTTCGCGTACTCCGTCGAGATGCGCAGGCAGTGGTCGGCGATCCCGAGGCACATCGCGCCGATGTACGCGCGTCCCGCGTTGAGGAACTTCATCGCCGCGTAGAACCCGAAGCCTTCCTCGCCGAGGATGTTCGCCGCCGGCACGCGGCAGTCGGTGAAGATCAGCTCGGTCTGGCTGGTGTCGCCGGCCATGGTCTTCTGCTTCTTGCCGGTCTCGAACCCGGGCGTGCCGCGCTCGACGATGAACGCGGTGATGCCGCCATTCGCGCGCTTCTCGGCGTCGGTGACCGCGAACACGATCGCGAAGTCGGCGCGCGCGCCGTTGGTGATGAAGGCCTTGGTGCCGTTGATCACATAGTGCTCGCCGTCGCTGACCGCGCGCGTCGTGATCGCTTGCGCGTCCGAGCCCGCGTCGGGCTCAGTCAGCGCGAAGCACATCGTCTGCTCGGCCTTCACCAGCGGCACCAGGTAGCGCTTCTGCTGCTCTGGCGTCCCTTCGAGCAGCAACCGCGTCGGCGCGTCCGGGTTCGGCGGCCCGATCACGAACGTGCCGAAACGAAGGCCGGTCTGTGCGATCGCCTCGACGAGCAGCGTGTAGCCCAGCGTCGACAAGCCCCAGCCGCCGACCTCTTCGGGCAGGTGGGCGCCGTAGTAGCCGATCTCGGCGGACTTGCGCCGCAGCGCGATGCCGGCTTCGCGCATCTCGTCGGTGAACACGTCCTCCTGGAGCTGCTCGCGATAGCGCTCCTCGACCGGTCGGACCTCGCGGTCCACGAAGGACAGGAACGACGATCGAACCTCTTCGAGCTCTGACGGGATGCTGAAGTCCATGGAGCCTCCGTTCCGGGTTCTACGAAGGATAGTCCGGCCTCTCGTCGCCCCGAAACTGGGCGCAACCTCTAGGTACCCCCTGCGCGTCCCTATGCCGAGGGGGTAGGCGATGATGACGGTCGCTATGACAGAGCAGACGGCGCACGGGCGTCTGGCCGAGTTGTGGGATGCGCACGCCGGTGACGCGCTGCGCCTGGCCTACCTGCTGACCGGCCAGCGAGAGCTGGCCGAGGACCTGATGCAAGACGCGTTCATCCGTATCTCGGGCCGCTTCCGAGACCTGCGTGACCCGGGTGCGTTCGGGAGCTACCTGAAGCGCACCGTCGTCAACCTGGCGAACTCATCGTTCCGCCGTCGCGGGGTCGAGCGTGGCTACCTCGAGCGCCACGGGCCCATGCTCCGCGACGCCATCGAGGGACCGGATCTCGGGATGCGCGACCAGATGTGGCGCGCGCTGCAGCGTCTCCCCGAGCGTCAGCGGGCCGCGCTGGTGCTGCGCTACTACGAGGACATGACCGAGGAGCAGATCGCCGACATGCTGGGCGCCGCGCGCGGCACCGTGAAGTCGTTGATCTCGCGCGGACTCAAGGGTCTGCGGAGCCGCATGGGAAGTGAGGACCGATGACGACCGACCTTGAGCGAGAACTGGCTTCGATGCTGCGTGAGAAGGCAGAGCAGGCTCCGGCGCCGCAGCCGCTGGCGCCACCGACGGTGAGCCGTATCCGCCGCCGCCGTGTCGTGACGATCGCAGGTTCGGGCTTCAGCGCGGCGGCCGCGGTGGTGGCCCTGGCGCTGGGCGCGCGCGCGCTGATCGCGGATCCTGCGCCGGTGCCGCCCGTGAAGCCGGTGCCCGCGACGGGCTCGCCGACCCCGTCGCCGTTGGATACGCCATCCTCGGTTCCCTCACCCACGACGACCACCATCCCGATCGCCCCGGCAGATTGGCCGGACGCCATTGGAACCGCGCCCGAACCGGTCACCAACGATGAGCAGCCGGCTCCCGGTGCGCCGTCCGACCAGTGGCAGTTCGTCGATTGCCAGCAGCCATGCGTGCAGCGGATCCTCCAGGTCGAGGACACGATCAGGGACATCGGCGCGCGTGCCTCCGTGGGCGTGTGGCTGTTGACGGAACGCGCGATTCAGCTGGTCGATGCCGGCACGCTGCTCCAGCGGCATGACCTTCCACTTCGACCGGGCTCTGTGCCGACGGCCATCGTCGCGGCGCCGGACTACTTGTTCGTGACCGCGGGCGATCAGCTCATCCGGATCCTCGTCGACAGCCTCGAGGTGCGCGAGATCGACAGTTTCGTCGTCCGATCGGGTCGGCAGCTGCTCGACATCGCGGCCGAAGACGGTGGTCTGTGGATCTCGTACCGTGACGGGGATGGCTCGAGCGGGGTCATGTACACCGACTACGCCGCGACCGTGCACGAGACGTTCTCGCTCCCCGGGGCCCACAGCATCGTGAAGGCCGGGGCCCACGTCTGGGTCTCTGGTGGCTCGGTCATCTACCACATCGATGCCGGCGAGGTGCGTGTTGTCGGGGGGATTTCGACCGGTGGGGAGCCCGCCGCGGCGCTGGTCGCGCGCGGCCGGCGCGAGATCTGGACGCACCTCGGTGGGCTGGTCTCGCAGATCGACGCGAGCACCGGCCGTGTCCTCGCCCGGTATCCGGTGCGCGGCGAGATCGCGGTCGAGGCGGGTCGGGTGTGGGTCGCCACCGAAGAGGATCGCGCCCTATACCGGATCGATCCCGACCAGCGTCGGGTCGACCACGCCCTCTCGATCGGCGAAGCTGTGACCGTCGCTTCGGGCGGGGCCGGTCAGCTCTGGCTCGCCGTGCCGGATCGGATCAGCACGTTCGTGCAAGTCTCGCCCGGTCACTGACCGGTGCGCGTCGCGTCGCGATGGGCGTGCCGATTCGGCCGGTGCCTGCCCGTTCTGCGAACATACGGCCATGCAGCCCACGCCGAACCCCGACCGGCCGCACATGGAGATGCCGCTGGAGGAGCCCGCCGAGCCGGTCCTGGCGCGCGACTCCGCGACCGTGATCGTCGCGCGTGATGGGGATCGCGGCCTCGAGGTGTTCATGCTCAAGCGCACGCTGGCCAGCGATTTCGCCGGGGGCGCGTATGTGTTCCCCGGCGGACGTCTCGACCCGGCCGACCTCGATCCAGGCTATGTCGATCTGATCGACGGGTGGGATCCGGCGCGCGCGGCGGAGATGGGCGAGGACGACGAGACGCGGGCGCGCGGGATCCTGATCTGCGCGATCCGCGAGACGTTCGAGGAAGCCGGCATCCTGCTGGCGCGCGGACCCGACGGGACACCGGTGCGACTCGGACCGGACGCGACGCGCTGGATCGAGGTGCGCCACGCGCTCCAGGCCGGCGACCACGACGCGCTCGAGGGCGCGCGCGAGGCCGGGATCCGCTTCGACGCCACCATGCTTCGGTTCTGGGGCCGGCTGGTGACTCCGGTGCAAGCCCCGAAGCGCTACGACACCCGGTTCTTCATCGCCAAGATGCCCGACGGTCAGGTCCCGCTGCACGACGCGCTCGAGACGACGGCCAGCCGCTGGGTCCGGCCCGGCGAGGCCGTCGAGCAGGCGCTCGCCGGCACGCTGTCGATCATCTTCCCGACGCGCAAGACGCTCGAGTCGATCGCCGGGTACGGGAGCGCGGGCGAGCTGCTCGCGGCTGCCGTGGACCGGCCGCCGGATCCGATCCTGCCCCGCATCGTGCTGCGCGAGGGCGAGGTGCGCGTCGTGCTGCCCGACGGATCCTCGCACCTGCCGTGAGCGTCACGAGGTTGTCGCCGCTGGTGCGGGTGGTGCTCGCGCCCAACCCGCATCCGCTGACGCTCGAGGGCACGAACACCTACCTGATCGGCGAGCGCAACCCGGTCGTGCTCGATCCCGGCCCGATGATCGACGAGCACCTCGCGCGCGTGCTCGACGAGTCCGGCGAGCCGCGGCTGGTGCTGCTGACACACCGCCACTACGACCACGCCGAGTCGGCCGATCGGTTCGCGGCGATGGCGCGCGCGCCGGTGGCGGCGTTCCCGGTCACCGACGACCTGGTTTGCAGCGGCGCGGGCGCCGTGCGCGACGGCCAGCGCATCACCACCGATGGGGGCACCCTGATCGCGCTGCACACGCCCGGCCACGCGAGCGACCACCTCTCGTTCCTGCTCGAGGAGGAGCAGGCCGTGTTCACCGGCGACCACGTGCTCGGCCGGGGCACCACGGTGGTCGCGCATCCCGACGGCGACATGGTCGAGTACATGAGTTCGCTCGAGCGCGTGCGCGCGCTGGCGCCCCGGCGGCTGTATCCGGGACACGGGCCGGTGGTGGAGGACCCGGCGCCGCACCTGGACTTCTACGTCTCGCATCGTCTCGAGCGCGAGCAGCAGGTACTCACCGCCCTCGACGACGGCGACGAGACCGTTCACGAGATGGTCGAGCGCATCTACGCCGAGGTGGACCATGCCCTGCACGGCGCCGCGGCGTTGAGCGTCTCGGCGCATCTGACCAAGCTCGAGCGGGACGGCGTCGTGATCCGGGAGGGAGAGCGGTGGCGGCGGCGGTGACGGTGTGCGCGCGCTGCGGGTCGGAGGTGCCGGCCGGCGCGCGGTTCTGTCCCTCCTGCGGTGCAACGCAGGGCGACTTGCCGCGCGAGGAGCGACGCTTCGTCACGGTGCTGTTCGGCGACCTGACCGGCTTCACCGAGCTGAGCGAGCGTCGCGACGCCGAGGAGGTCAAGCGCATCGTCGACGGCGTGTTCGAGCGCGTCACCGCGATCGTCGAGAGCTACGGCGGCCGGATCGACAAGGTCATCGGCGACGAGGTCATGGCGGTGTTCGGTGCGCCACAGGCCTACGAGGACGATCCCGAGCGCGCGGTCCGCGCGGCCATGGCGATCCAGCGGACGATGGAGGAGTACTCGGCCGACACCGAGGCCGAGCGCGGCGTGCCCGTGCGGATGCACATCGGCATCAACACCGGCGAGGTGGTCGCCGGGCTGGTCGGCGGTGCCGACGCGTACACGGTGATCGGCGATGCGGTGAACACCGCGCGCCGGATCGAGGAGGAAGCCCGGGCCGGCCAGATCCTGGTCGGCGAAGCCACCCACGAGGCGTCGCGGACCGCGATCGAGTACCGGCGCCTCGGGCAGGTGTCGGTGAAAGGCAAGAGCCGGCCGGTCGTGGTCTTCGAAGCCGTGGGCGAGCGCGCGCTGCCCGGTCAGCGCGTCGCCCGCCCCTCGCCGCTGATCGGACGCGACGAGGAGCTGGGCCTGCTCGACACTTTTGCGCGGATCGCACGCCGCGACGGTAAGCCGCAGGCGGTCGTGATCATCGGCGAGGCGGGGATGGGCAAGAGCAGAGTGGTCGCCGAGTTCGCCCAACGGCTCGCGAGCGAGGGCGGGCGCGTGCTCCACGGCCGCTCGCTGCCGTACGGCACCACCTCACCCGCCTTCGCGGTCGAGGAGCTGGTGCGCGCCGCGTTGCTGCTCGATAGCTCGTTGCACGCCGAGCACGCAGAGCGCTGGGCGCGGGAGCACATCGAGGAGCTGGGGCTCACAGCAGAGGCGGACCGGTTGATCGCGCTGCTCGGGCTGGGAGAGGCATCGCCGTCGCGCGAGCCGACGTCCACCGGGCCGGCCGCGACCAGCGCGCCGCTCGCCGGCGGCGCCACCGCCTGGCTCGACGCCGCGCGGACGCTGTTCGAGCGCGTCGCCGAACGCGAGGGGTTCCTCGCGCTCGCCTTCCACGAGCTGCACTGGGCCGAGGACGCGGTGCTGGATCTGGTGCAGGCCTTGCTGCGGATCACACACGCGCCGCTGCTGGTGATCAGCCTGGCGCGCCCCGTGCTGCTCGAGCGTCGTCCTGTCTGGTCGCGCAGCCTCGGCACGACGTTGCTGTCGCTCGAGCCCCTGCCGCGCGACCGCGCAGCCGAGCTGCTCGCCGCGCTGGCGCCGTCGCTGTCGCCGCGCCTGCGCGAGAACGTCCTGGATCGTGCCGGAGGCAACCCGTTCTACCTGCAGGAGCTTGCCCGGCTGCTGACCGACGGCGAGGTCGAGCCGAGCGCCGTGCCGGTGAGCGTGCAGGCGCTGGTGTCGGCGCGCCTGGATGCGGTGCCGCCGGCCCGGAAGCTGTTGCTGCAACACGCGGCCGTGGTAGGTGAGGAGTTCTCGGTCGAGGGGCTCGCGGCGCTGGCCGGGATCGATCCCGTCGAGGTCGGGCAGGCGCTCGGTGAGCTCGTGGAGGCCGGGTTCGTCGAGCCGGTGTCGTCGCCGTCGGTGCCCGGCAGCGCCGCGTACCGGTTCGCGCAAACGCTGGTCCGTGAGGTCGCGTACGCCTCGGTGCCCAAGCATCTGCGCGCGCAGCAGCACGACGCCGTCGCGCGATGGCTCGAGCAGCGCGCGGCCGACGCCGAACGCGACCTGTCCGACCTCATCGCCTACCACTACGAACGGACCGCGCAGCTCGCCGGCGAGGTCGGCGCGGCCATGCCCGACGCCCTGCAGCGCGCGCGCGAGGCGCTGGAGCACGCCGGCGATCACGCGCTCGAGCTGGACGCCGCCGCCGCGGCCGCCGATCTCTACGAGCGCGCGCTGGCGTTCGCGTCCGAGGACGACCCCGCCTCGCTGACGCTCCGGCTGCACCTCGGCGAGGCGTTGCTGGCGATCTGGAAGGATGCTGCCGCCGAGGAGCATCTGGTCGCGGCGCTCACCGACGCGCGCCGGCTCGGCGAGCGAGCCGTCGAGGCGAAGGCGCTGCGGCTGCTGGGCGACCTGTACCGCATGCGCGGCCAGGTCGAGCGCGCGCGCGAGCCGCTGGAGCGCGCGCTGGCGATCGCCAAGGAGGTCGGAGACGCGCGCGAGGAGGCCGAGGGGTTGCGCTCGCACGGGCTGCTCGACCTGCATCGAGGTCGGTGGTCCTCGGCGGCGTTGTGGTTCCGTCAGGCGCTCGCGCGCTACCGGCATCCGATGCTCGCCGATCCGCGCGGCGAGGGATGGAGCCTGCAGAACCTGGGCTGGGCCAGCCTGCTGCTCGGCCGGTACGACGAAGCGGTGCAGTACCTGCGCGAAGGCGAGGAGGTCTTCGGCGCGCTGGAAGATGTCGAGGGGGCGGGCTGGTGTATGAGCCTGCGCTCATGGGTGCTGCTGATGTCGGGCGACCTCGCCGAGGCCGAGGCGATCGCCGCGATGCTCGAGGATGTCCTGTCGGTCGAGCGGCCGGACGGCGGCAGCTTCGAGTTGGACGCGCAGCGGATCATGCGCGCCGCGGTGGCCGCGTTGCACGGGCGCTTCGCCGACGCTGAAGCCTTCGCGAGCACCGCGCTCGCCGGCGCGCAGCGGAACCGCTCGGCGTGGATGCGCGGGCTGGCGTCGTACCCGCGGTTCTACGTCGCGATGCACCGTCGTCGGTTCGCCGACGCGCGCGTCGCGCTCGAGGATGGTGCGCGGGCTGCCGCCGCCACCGGCGATCCGCTGTACGTGGGACAGTTCGAGTTCGCGCGCGCGTGGCTCGCCCTGGAGGAGGGACACCCCGAGACGGTGGGGCCGACCGTCGAAGGGTTCGCCGAGCTGGGCGGGTATCAGGAGCCGGAGGGAGCCGGCGTGCGGTGGCTGCTGGCGCGGGCATACGCGGCGATGGGCAAGCGGGCGGAGGCGCGCGCGCTGCTCGAGCGGTCGGTGGGACGGCAGAGCATCGTGCTGATCGGACCGGCGATGGCACGCGCGCAGCTGGCGGAGCTGATGATCGTCGACGGCGAGCCGGCCGGGGCCGTCGAGGTCGCGCGCGCGGCGGTCGAGGAGGCCGGTCAGGACGTGATCGCGCGCGTGGCCGCGCTGCGGACGCTGGCGACGGCCGCGCTCGCCGCGGGGGATGCGGCCGAGGCCGAGCGGGCCGCGCGCGAGGAGATCATGCTGCTCGAGCAGACCGATCATCAGGTCGAGCGCGTGCGCGCACTGTCGCTGCTCGCGGGGGCGCTGGACGCGCAACGGCGCCACGACGAGGCCGCCGAGACCTTCGATCAGGCGCGCGCGGCCCTCGCTGCGTTGCCTCCGGCGACCGACACGACGGATCTGGTGGAGCTGTTGGGGAGCTCGACCAACTAGCCGCGCCTGCCCCCCAGCGGCTATCGTTCCACCTGCGGCGCCGACCGGCGCCGGAACCAGGGGGGAGCGTGATGTTCAACCACATCCTCGTCGGCACCGACGGCTCCGGCACGGCCGCCGCCGCGGTGAAAAGGGCCGTCGATATGGCCAAGTCGGCCAACGGCAGGCTGACCGTGATGAGCGCGTATCCGGCCGCCAAGGCCTCGGCACCGCCGTTCACGTCTCTGGACGTCGCTCCCGGGATCGAGGTTGCCACAGGGCTGCTCGAAGACGTCGAGAAGCGGTACGGAGACGAGGTTCAGTTGAAGACCGTCGCGCGGGAGGGAGCGCCCGGTGACGTGCTGCTCGAGATCGCCGAGGACGAGGATGTGGACGTGATCGTCGTGGGGAACCGGGGCATGACCGGAGCGAAGCGGTTCGTGCTGGGGAGCGTGCCGAACACGATCTCGCATCATGCGCCGTGCAACGTGCTGATCGTGCACACGACGGACGAGTAGCAGGAGGGTCCGATGTACAAGAAGGTGCTGCTGACGACCGACGGCTCGCCGACGGCGTCGAACGCGGTGCGAGTCGGGTCTGCGCTTGCGCGCGCGTCGGGCGCCGAGATCCTGCTGCTGCACGTCGGGGACCCCGCCGAAGGGAAGAAGGCGCTGGAGACGACTTCGGGTCAGATCGAGGGCGACGTGTCCGCGCTGTCGGTGGAAGGCGATCCCGCGGACAAGATCCTCGAGGTGGCCGAGAACGAAGGCGTCGATCTGATCGTGGTGGGGAACAAGGGCATGACGGGCGCGCGGCGGTTCCTGCTGGGCAGCGTGCCGAACCAGGTGTCGCACAACGCGTCGTGCGACGTCTTCATCGTCAAGACCACCTGAGGTCTCGTTAGGGGGATTTCTTGCCGTTCAGGGCGCGATCTGCGCCCCGAGTGCAAGGCGCGAGGAGCGCGCATATTCAGGGAATATGCAACCGCCGGGCAACGCAGCAATCGGGGATGCAGGCGCGTTCTGACGGTAAAAGGATTTCCCTAACGCGACACTAGTGTTGCGAGTCAGTGATTCGCATCATTGATCGTTTCCCCAGGTGTTGGGCGGGCCAGCGTATGTTTGAGGTCGTATAGCGCCCTCATCCATACGGGAAGCAAGAACTGGATCGCTGTCCCGGTCACATGCTGAACCGAATTTCTGAACCACGACACTGATAGCCGACCTCCACCGGCGCTTCCAGGCTCGTGCTACGAGGGCCAGGTGACCTCGAGCACCACGTTCCGCATCGGCGGGATCGTCGCACCTGCTCGCAGGTGACGAAGCGCGATCGCATATTCGGCCGGCGCGGTCATCGACGTCTCGAGCTCGAGTGGTGGCGTCCCTTCGTCCCGGGCCGGCTCGGCGTAGGGGATCCCGGTCGCGGTCTGCGAGCGCCCGAGCACGCTTCCCTGCAGCAGGACCAGCGCACCGTCCGGTCCATCCCATCTGGCGTGCGCGGAGAACCTCCCGGCCCGCGTCGGCTGCAGCTCGAAGAACGGGTTGCACGCGTTGTCCGAGCAGTCGCGGCCGCCGGGCGGCGGCGGGACGACCGGCAACGCGATGGTGATGGCTCGCTCACCCTCCTCGTATTCGAGCACCAGGTCGGTGGTCACGCGCTGCTCGCTGCGGACGACGATCGCCACGCCGCGCATGCCGGCGCCTGTCACGGTCTCACGCACACCGGCCCGCACGTCCCGGACGCACCCGGCGCGCGACGGGTCGACGGGCTCATCGAGCATCCGGAGCGCGCAGACGTCCACCACGGCGTCGCTCGGCTCGAACCGAACGATGACGCGCGCTGCCCCGGTGAACGGCTGGAAGCCGATCCGCAACGGATCCCCTGCGGGCAGCTGCAGGCCTCGCCCGATCAGGCTCGCCGAGGGCTGCTGGCCGGGCGGCGGGACCGTTCCCTCGCCGCTGCACGCGGCGGTCAGGACCAGCAGGAGCACGCAGAGCGTGAGACGTTGCATCGGCCGCGTATCGTAGCCTCTGCGTGGTGCCGGCGAACCGCCGGAAGGGCGGCCGGGCGCCCGAACAAGGCCCGGAAAGGCAGGGACGAGGAGGCCCGCCGCGACCCCCTCGCCCTGCGTCTTGTTTGAGCGGCTAGCCGATCTTGAGGAACGCGACCTCGGCGGGCTGCGGCGTCCGGTTGCCCGCGACGTCGATCGCCCAGATCTTGGCCGTGAAGTAGCCCGTGCCGACCGGCGGCACGTAGCTCCACGAGACCTCGCTGTTCGTCGGGCAGCCTGCCTCGCAGGTGAAGGTCTTGATCTGCTTGCTCGCGACCTCGCTGCCGAACGAGAACACGTGCACCTCGATGGCCAGGATGCCGAAGCCGGTATCGGCGGCGGTTCCTTCGATCAGCACCGGGTCGCCCGGCAGGTAGATCGTGTTGTTCGCCGGCAGCTCGATCGCGACGGTCGGCGCGTCGGCGTCGACGTCGATCGTCCGCAGCGCCGTGGGGGCGCTCACGTTTCCTGCCTCGTCGAACGCGCGCGCCTGCAGCTGGCGGGTGTCGCTCGACCCCATGAAGACGTGGAACTGCCACAGGCCGTTGACGTCGGCGTCGTCGCTCCCGAGGCTCGTGACCGGCAGCTCGGTCACGTCGAGCACCTCGACGATGCTGCCCGGAGCGGCGGACCCGTTGACGTCGAAGTGCGCGCCCACCAATGCGTTCTGCGCGGGGAAGATGATCGTCGGCGTGGCCGGGGCGGTCAGGTCCAGCGTGGGCGTGTTCGTCGAGAACCCGGCGAGGCTCTGCCCGTCCGCGTTGATCGTGCGAGCACGTGCGCACAGGATCGCGCCGTCGGTGAAGCCGGACACGTCGAACGGTGGCGACGTGAACGTGCCGTCGAGGTTGACCGCGAAGGTCTGCGTCGGCGTGGCCTCAGCTGCCGCGTTGTCGCACGTCGGGCTGTTGACGATGCGTGCGATCACTTGCGTGACCGCGGGCGAAGCGGCCTCGTCGTACGTTCCGCTGATCGTGAGCGCGGTGGCCTCGGTCGCGTTGACCCACCCGTCGCCCCCGTCGTCGATCGTGAACACCGGCGGCGGCGGGGGAGCGGCGTGCGCCGGGACGATCGCCGCGCCGGCCGAGAGCACGACGGCTCCGACCAAGAGCGCCCGAAGCCGGGCGCTGCTCGTGGCTCGAATACCCATGGCGTTCCCCTCCTGCGGCCCGAAGATCGGGCCACGTTCGTCTGCGTTCCTGGCGGCGGACGGGCGGTTTCGGTCTGCCCGCATCGACCCTTTCACCCGCTGATTCGGCTATGGCCCGATGTTCCGCTTATGGGTTGATTCCCCGCCTGTGGAAGACTTTCCTGCTTCGTCCCGGTTATCGGCCGGTGAGGTTTTACCGGTTCGCCGCAATTTTCCCGCCAAAGCGGCATCACCGGAATGCCCAGAGGGGACCCCCACAGGGTCCCCTCTGGAGTGAGCGATCGGGCACAGAGGATCTTGCGATCAGGCCCAGACGACCTTGATCGTGCGGCGAACCGACGAGTTGCCCTGGATGTCGAATGCCTGGGCTACGACGGTGTAGGGGCCGGGGAGTGGGAGGGAAGGTTCGTGTTCCCATCCAACCGAGGTTGCACCGGCACCGCAGTCCGGGCAGGAGGCGTCCTCGGAGAGCACGCGGGTCCCCAGCGCGTTGAAGTACTCGACCCTGATCCGAGCCACGCCATCGAAGCCGTCGGTCGCCGTCCCCGTGATGACCCCGGGGAGCAGGGCATAATCGAGCGGCGCAGGCAACGGGACCTCGTTGGTGATCGTGACCGTCGGGCTCCCGGCGTCGACGGAGAAGTTCCGCGGAGGGGAGAACGTGCTTGGGATCGAGCTGTCGAAGCCGCGCGCGCGGATCGCGTGCGGACCATCCGGCATGCCGGAGATGATGGTCCAGAATCCGTCGGTTGTAACCCTGACCGAGCCGATCAGCACATCCCCCTCGTAGACCTCGACATCGGAGGCCGGCCGGCCGCTCCCGTAGATCGTGACCGTGCCGTTCTCGTCTGCATCCTCCACCGGCAGGATGATGATCGGGACCAGGTCGCTGACCTCGAAAACGCGCGACGCCGACCGGAAGTTCGACGCCTCGTCCCGTGCGGTGACGAGCAGCGTGTGGTTCCCGAGCGCCGCCGGCGTGGTGAACGAGAACGTCCAGGCGCCGTCGGGCGCCGCGGTTCCGTTGCCGATCACGTCGCCGTTGAGACGGAACACCAGCGGCGCTCCCGGATCGGCCGTGCCGCTCGCCTCGGTCAGAGCCGAGGGCGCGAGCTGCGCGCCCGCCTCGGGCATGTCCATGGTCAGGTTGGGACGGATCGTGTCCTTGATCAGCGTCGCGACCGCGATGCCCGACGGGTTGCCCGCCACATCGGTCCACTGACCGCGGAACGTGAACGGTCCCTGGGCCATGCTTCCGGCACAGGTCGAGTTCACCGCCCCGAAGCCGCTCGGCCCGACGTTGAAGACGCCGCAGCCGCCCGTGATCGTGCTGGTGCTGTCCTCGAACCAGACCTGCGTTGACGCGACATCACCGGGATCGGCGTGCGACCAGTTCGCGGCGATGCAGCACTGGTTCGTCGCCTCGCGGATGTTGAGGTAGCCGTCGACGATGAAGGTCTCGACCATCTCGACCGAGCCCAGAACGGGGCCGATCGTGTCCTTGATCGCCACGTTGGAGGTATCCGTAGCGCTCGCCTGCGCCCCGGCCCTCACGAAGCCGACGGCACACAGGACGACGCCGTCCGGGAACGAGCTGACGTCGAAGGGTCCGATCAGGAAGAACCCGCCCGGTTGGGGGATGTCCGACGAGAGCAGAGGCGTGTTGTGTGGAGCGCCCGACGCGCACGGCGTCATGGTGTCCTTCGGCGTCCCCACGATCTTCGCCGAGGCCGAGGTGATCGGTGGCACGAATGATGTGCTGTAGTTGACCCGGACCATCAGCGTGTCCTGCTCGGACCCGTTGACCCAATGGTCGCCCCCGTCGAGCATCAGCACGGTCGGCGTCGGGGGGGCGCTGCCGGGCACGGGCACCCCCGCCGAAGCGGAGATCTGCGCCAGCGCGATGACTGCCAACAGCACGACGGGCATGCCGTGCCTGATCGTCTGCGGTGAACGGATAAGACTGCTCACGATGACCCCTCCAGATCGGCGAAACTATCGATTTCCCCTCTTTGGAAAGTTCGCGAGATTGTCCCGGAACTCCTGCTTCCTCACCCTTCGTGATGGATTTTCCGGAACTACCGCTTCGCCCCTTTCTACAGGACGAGCAGCTCGATCTCCGCCGCCGATGAGCGGTTCCCGGCCAGGTCGGCGCTCAGGGCCCGGGCCGTCCAAAGGCCGGGTCCGAGGCTCGGGCTGGACTGCCAGCTCACCGGCGTCCCGGGACAGCCCGTGCAGGCAGCCGCGACGAGCAGCGCGCGCACCCCGGTCAGGCTGTTGAGGACCTCGACGGTCACACCGGCGACCCCGAAGTTGTCCGAGGCGGTGCCGGACAGGGTCACCGTCTGGCCGGGAAGCACGATGACCGGCCCGGCGGTCGAGAAGCTCACGGTCGGCCGGCTCGCATCCACCGTGAAGGTCCGGCTCGGGCTCGATGGCCCGGTGTTCCCGGCCGGATCGGTCGCCGTCGCCGTCACGGTGTGGGATCCGGCCGGCATGTTGACCGCGAACTCCCAGGATCCGCTCGGGCCGGCCGTGGCCGTTCCCACGACCGCCAGGCCCTCGTAGACGGTCACGGTGGCCCCGGCCTCGGTTCCGCCCCGGAAGACGGGAACGGGGCCGACGATCGCTCCTGCTGCCGGATCGATGATGGTCGGCGCAGGGGGTGGCACGACATCCACCGAGGAGGAGACCGTGAATGTGCGCGCGCCCGAGGGCGGGGAGATGTTCCCGGCCAGGTCGACCGCCCGCGCGGTGATCGTGTGGCCGCCGGCGCCGAACGTGATCGTGAGCGACCAGTTGCCGGCGCCGTCGGCCGCGGCGCTGCCGACCAGGGTCACGCCCTCGCGGATCTCGACGGTGGTGCCGGGCTCGGCGGTCCCGGCGACGAACACTTGCGGCCCGACCACCTCGCCCGGCCCCGGGTGGGTGATGACCGGGGCGGCGGGAGCGAGGGTGTCGACGGTGAACGCGCGGCCGGCCGAGAGGGGCGAGACGTTGCCGGCGTCGTCGACGGTCACGGCATGGATCGTGTGCGCGCCGTCGGCGAAGCTGATCATCACCGACCACGATCCCGCGTTGTCGGCGGTTGCGACGCCGATCGTGACCGTCCCCTCGAGCACGCGGACGCCGGCGTTGGCCTCGGCACTACCGCCGACCGTTACGACGTTGCTCGCCAGGAACGCGCTCTGGGCCGGCTGGGTGATCGTCGGTGCGGCCGGGTCGGCCGTGTCGACGCTAAAGGTTCGCGGGGCGCTCTGCGCGCTGAGGTTGCCCGCGCGATCCTCGCCGGTCGCGGTGATCGTGTGCGAGCCGCTGGTGAAGGTGATGCTCGCCGACCAGGCGCCGGCGCCGTCCACCGGTACGGTCGCCCGCAGCAGCGAGCCCTCTCGGATGCGTACGGAGGTGTTCTGCTCGGCCGTGCCGGATACGGTGACGTCGTGCGAGGCCAGGGCCGCGCCGGGAGCCGGCGTCGTGATGATCGGCACGGGCGGTGCGGTGAGGTCGACGGTGAAAGTCCGGGCGGGTGAGGGGCCGTCGACGTTCACTCCGTCGAACGCTTCTGCTGTGATCACGTGCGTCGCCTCGGTGAACGGCAGGGTGACCGACCAGTTCCCGCTGGGGTTCACTCCAGCGACGCCGATCGCCGGACCCCCCTCGCGGATCGTCACGGTTGCGCCGGGCTTGGCCGTCCCCGAGACCAGGACGCTGCCGGTGTTCAGGTGCTGGCCCTGCGAGGGGGTCACGATGACCGGGACGACCTCGATGCTGTCGTGGATGAAGCTGACCGGGGCCGAATCGGCGCTGCGGTTGCCGGCTCGGTCTTCGGCGACCGCGGTAATCGTGTGGGCCACTCCATCCTCCGGCGGATACGGAAGGGCGATCGAGAAATCTCCGGCCAGGTTCGCGCGCTCGAGCGCGATCGTGGCGGTGCTCTCGATGATGCTGATGTACGCGCCCGGCTCGGTCGTGCCCAACGCGAGAAGCGGCTGGTCGTCCCGCACGTCTCCGTTGGACGGATCGGTTATCAGCGGTGCGGCCGGCGCCGTATCGTCGATCTCGAAGTGCCAGATCGCCAGGTCGGGCTCACCCGGCGCCAGCGGCCAGGCTTCGGCGCGCGCGGTGTAAGGGCTCGCCGCCTCGGACAGCGGCGCGAACGGCGTGAACCTGATCGTGCGCTTCCCGCCGGTCTCGGACAGCGGACCGGCGAGGTCGGTCTCGCCCACCAGGACGTTGTTCGCGTTATCCCGCACGACCAGTGAGGACTTGAAGCCGCTGATGTCGCGGTCGTAGGTCGCGGTGACCCGGTCCACGTTCATCGACCGCTCGGATCCGTCGAAGGCCGGGAACGTCGTGATCAGCTGCGGCTCGTTCTCCGCGAACGCAGGTGCGGCGGCGAACGCGACGAGCGCCAGCGTCAGCAACCACGGCGCGCCGAGGCGACGGGGGCGACGACAACCCGCGCGCGGCTGTGCGCTGCTCGCGCGCGGCTGTGCGCTGTTCCCGTGCGGCTGTGCGCTGTTCCCGTGCGGCTGCGCGTTGTTCCCGTGCGGCTGCGCGCTGCTCGTGCCGGAAAGGTTCGCTTCGCGGGGGATGCCGGCAGGGTTCTGGTCGTGGCGTGCCCGCTTCTTCCTTTTCCCCGGCAGGATTCTGGAGCAGGAGTTGGGAGGGATCCGGTGGATCCCCCCGCGCGCGTCCGTGGGTCCCATGCGCCTAGATCTCGATGTAGGTGACCTGGGCTTCCAGCGAGCGGTTGCCCGCCCGATCGACGGCCCACGCCTTGACCACGTACTGCCCGGGTGGCAGTGCGGGCGCGATGCTCCACTCGACCTCGGTGCCGAGGGGGCACGCGAGGCACTGGGCGTTGCGCGTCAGCACGTCCCTGCCGAGCAGGTCGAAGACGTGTACGTCGATCCCCAGCACGCCGAAGTTGTCGGTGGCGGTGCCCTCGATCGTCGGGGTCTGCGTCGGCAGGAAGATCGCGCCGTTGTGCGTCTCGATCCGGACGCTGGGATGGTCGGCATCGACGATGAACGAGCGGACGGGACTGAGGCCGCCGAGGTTGCCCGCGGCGTCGATCGCGCGCGCCTGCAGCGACTTCGGGCCGCTGAACGAACTCAGCTCGATCGACCAGGAGCCGCCTGCGGTGCTGGTGGTCTCGGCCAGGACGGCGGCGTTGAACAGCAACTGCACGCGCGCATGCGGCTCGGCCGCCCCGCGGACGGTGTAGCGATGGGGGACGATCGCGTTCTCGGCGGGCACGGTGATGGTAGGGATCCCCGGCGCGGTGACATCGACCCGGAAGGTCATCGGCGCCGAGGCGGGGCTGACGTGTCCGGCGGCGTCGGTGGTGCGCGCGGTGATCGTGTGCACCCCCTCGCTGAAGGTGTGCGTGAACCACCACGTGCCTGCGCTGGTCGCGACCACGGTGCCGATGACCACGCCCTCGGACACTCGGACCGTGCTGCCTGGCTCCGCGCGCCCGCTGACCAGGATGTTCTGGGGCCGGACGACTGCGCCATCACCCGGCGTGTCGATGATCGGCGCGGCCGGCGCGAGCGTATCCACCGTGAATGTGACCGGCGTCGAGGGCTGGCTGACGTGGCCTGCGGCGTCGATCGCGCGCGCGACCAGGCCGTGCGTCGCATCGCTGAACGCGCGCGCGATCGCCCAGTTGCCTGCGCCGTCCGCGACGGTCTCGGGAGCGCCTCCGGTCGAGATCTCGAGCCGCACGCGCGCCCCGGGCTCGGCGTTCCCCTCGATCGTCACCGTGCTGAACGTCACGATCGCCCCGTCGGCCGGGGAGACGATGGCGGGCGCCACGGGCGCGGAGGTGTCCACCTGGAAGGACAGCGGGTCCGAGAACGCGCTCCAGGCGAGCAGCGCGTCGCGGCCGCGCGCGCGGATGGTGTGCGGGCCGTCGGCGAACGGCAGGTCGATGCTCCAGTAGCCACCGATGGGGCCCGTTTCTCCGAGCACCGTTGCTCCTTCGAAGATCCTGACCACCTGCACGTCTCCCGCGACCGTTCCGCCGACCGTGATGTTGGGCCCGGGCAGCGTCTCCCCCGGTGCCGGCTGCGTGATCGTCGGGGGTTCGTGCGCGGCGTCGGTTGGGGACGCCAGCGAACCGAGCAGCAGCACGGACATCCCGATGGTACGGAACGAGCGCTTCGCCCTGAAAGGCCGATTCGCCGCTCTCGTGCGGAAGATACGGAAATACCGCATAGACGGATAGTTCCCGTGATGGCCGGGATATCCTGCCTTTTGCGGCCTATCGGTCGATCGGGGACCTTCAGGGAATACGGACGAAGGCGAAGATACGAACGAAACGGTACCGCTCGCCACCGCGCTATCATCGTTGCGTGATGCCCAAGATCAAACCGGTGCCCGATCACAGGGGCGACCTCTCCCCGCAGTCGATCCGGATGAGCTCGGATCGGATCCTCGTGCACCGTGAGGAGGAGGGAGAGCGGACCTCCAAGGGAGGACTGCTGATCCCGGCGACCGCTGCGAGCGTCAGCAAGCGCTGCGTCTGGTCGGAGGTGGTCGCCGTCGGTCCCAGCGTCCGCAACGTCGAGACAGGCGATCACGTCCTGCATCTCTCCGACGGCGGCCTGGAGGTAGACATCCGCGGTGAGGACTACATCCTGCTTCGCGAGCGCGACGTCCACGCCGTTGCGAGCGAGCGCGTCGACGGCGGCACCGGCTTGTACCTGTAGGCGGCACCGGCCTGCGCCTGTAAGCAGGGAAACCGGCCGAAGAGGAAGAACCTTCCCCCGGCACATCCACCGAGGGGGGTCCCATGCGCCGCACCACGCTCATCGTCGTACTCGCGCTCGCGTTGTTCCTGCTCGCGGCATCATTGCCCACAGCGGCGGGCCCTCTCACACAGGACGCATGCCCGGGATCGAGCAGCGTCGAGGCATGGCAGACGCTCGGCAACGACGTGCTCGAGAACCTGCTGTTCGACCAGGGCTCCCTGTGGGTTTCCGACGGCACGGCATCGGCGGTGCTGCGGCTGGACGCGGATGGCGCCGTGCTCGGCGGCCTCAGCGGGATCCCCTCGCCGGGCGGACTCGCGGCCGGCGGCGACGGCTTGATCTACGCGGGATGGGGGAACTCGCTGGCGAACTCGATCACGCGCTCCGGGCAGGCGAAGGTCGTGCGCTTCAACCCGACAGATCCCGACGGCACCGTGAGCGTGTTCGCCGAAGGATTCAACATGCCCAACGGTATGACGTTCCTCCCCGACGGCGCGCTGGCGATCTCGAACGACTTCGACCGTGGGCTGCTGCGGATCGAGCAGGACGGCTCATGGTCCGAGATCGCGTCGGTGTGGGGAACCAACGGCCTGGTCGTCTCACCCGACGGCGAGCAGCTGTACGCAGCCGTGACGTTCGACCAGCGATCCCCGATCGCGCGCGTCTCCCTCGCCGATCCCTCCGACGTCTCCTACGACATCCAACTCAGTTTCGGCGCCGCCTCGCTCGAACCGACGGTGCATGCCGACGGCGACCCGGGCGCGCCGCTGCTGGGCGTCAAAGGTCTCGACGACATGACGAGGGATGACGCTGGGAACCTCTACGTCGTCGCCAACGGCACCGGCGAGCTGCTCAGGGTGGATCCGTCGACCGGCGAAGCCTGCTTGGTGGCAGGTGGGCTGCAGAACCCCTCGAGCGTGCGGATCGCGCCGGAGCAGGGCGCGTTCGCGGATGGCGATCCGGGGACGGTGGATCTCTACATCACCGAGTTCTCGGGCATCATCCGCCGCGTGGTCGCGCGCGCGGCCTGACGGCCCGGGCGCGCTCGCGCCCGAGAAATGGCGAAGAGGGCCTCGCAGGGCCCTCTTCGCCGATGACTCCGGTTTAGAGCTTGATGATAGAGACGCTAGCCTCGTTCGAGACGTTGCCCGCTTGATCCAAGGCGCGGACCTTGATGCCCCAGACGCCGGGAGACAGGTCGCTGATCGTCGCGGAGAAGGCGACGTCCTGGGTCACGACCGGGTTGCCGAGGTCGTCGAACGAGCTGCAGCCGTTGATGCTGGTCGTGCAGGCCTGGAGGGTCGCACCCCTGCGGAGGCTACGCACCTCGCTGTTCTGCGGCAGCCAGTTCAGGTGGTCGGTGCTTATCGCTGCCGGGTCTGGCGGGAAGGGCCTGTAGGACAGTACGTCGGTGAGCTCGTAGAAGTACAGGAGCACCCGGTTGACGCCGGACTTGTAGGCCCCGTTGTTCTTGCCCTTGGCGTCCGAGACCACACCCGTGATCTCGAGGTCACCGGTGACCGGGTCGAGATCCCCAGGGGTGAGGACGTTGGGCGTGTTGGGGATCGCCGGGTCCACGCGGAACGCGATCGGGGGGACGCTGGTTTCGAGGCCGCTGGTCTCCGACTCGGCCGTGAAGGTGACGATGTAGTCCCCCTCTCGCATGGTGCGAAGCGCGAAGCCGTTGTCCTCGTCCACCAGACCCGTCAGGTCCGGCGTCCAGACGATGACGTCGAGCTTGCTCGAGAACTCGGCGGCGGCCAAGGTGATGTCGCCTGCCACCGCCGTTCCGTCGGATTCCGTCACGGTCGCGGTGGTGCCGGGAGTGATGGTTACCACGCCGCCAGTCTCCTCCCCGAGACGCTGGTCGAAGCGCGCCATCACGACCCTGCCGTCGCTCCAGCCGTTGGTGGCGCCGATGCTGGTAGAAACGAGCACGGGTGCGACCGGCGTGGCGCTGCGCGCCGGCATCGCGGCGATCGCCGCAACAGCCAGAAGGCCCGCGGCGAGGATGGCACGCGACCTGGAGCCGCGGGCCCTGCGAGTGATTGCCATGGAAACTCCCTCCTGTTTGCCCGGTCGGTGGCTGCTTGCCACGGAAGACCTTCGACGCGCAGATTTCGGCATCTGAGAGGGATGCCCTGCGTTCGACTAGTTCGCTAGGTTCCCGTTTGCCGGAACATCCGCGGGAATCTTTTCGGGATGGTTTCCGCAAGCCTGCACCAATGCGGCGAAAGGGAACCGAACGCGAGTGCGCCATCGTCGTTCGCCTCCGCCCAGAAGTCATCCGAAACCATGGGTTTTCCAGGCATTTCGGGCTCGGCGGGGCCGTGCCGGGCGCGCGCGCTGCTCGTTCATCATGGTGACGTGACCATGACGCTGTCCGCGCGCGCGCGCGGCCCCCTGCGCTCCGTTCGCAGCCTCGATGCGACGGCTCGAGTTGCGTTGCTCGCCGCGATGGTGTTCACCGTTCTCGCGTTCGCGTCCAACGGCTTCTTGTGGCAGGACGAGTATGCGCACCTGCTGTTCTCGAAAGGTGTTTGGTCGCATCCCGAGGTCGCCGCCGATCTGTGGGGACGGCCGCTCGCGACGCTGGTGTACGCCGTGCCGGCACTGGCCGGCCTGTGGGCCGCGCGGCTGGTCACGATCGCCCTCGCGGTGCTCGCGGTGCTGTGGACCGGACGTGCAGCGCACCGCCGCGGCCTGAGCGGTCCGGTCACCGCCGCCGCGATGCTCGCGCAACCGATCTTCTCCTCGTTCGCGTTCGGCGCGCTGCCGGGGACGCTGTTCGCGGCGCTGCTCGCGCGGTTGCTGCTCGAGGACGCGCGCGGCCGCCATCGCAGTGCGGCGATCGTCGCGGCGCTCCTGCCGCTTGCCCGCGTGGAAGGCGTGCTCATCGTCGTCGTGTACGCGCTGACGTTGTGGCGGCGGGGTGAACGGCGGCTCGCGGCGGTGCCCTTCGCAGGGCTCGCCGCCTGGAACCTCGCCGGCTGGGCGGTCACCGGCGAGCTGCTGTTCCTGCTGACGGCCAATCCGTACCCGGCCGTCGGGTCGATCTATCCGACCGCGGGGTTCGCCTACCTCGGGCGCATCATGCCGGTGGCGGCCGGGGTCGGCGTGTTCGTTCTCGCGCAGGCCGGCCTGGTCGCGCGCGCGCGACGGCCGGAGCTGCACCACGCGTTCGGGGCCATCACGGCGGTGTTCCTGATCCTGGTCTGGGGGGTACCGCTGTTCGCGTCCACCCCGACGCCGGTCTACCTCATCGGGTTCGCACCGCTGCTCGCCCTGTACGCGGCGGAAGGATGGGCCTGGCTGCGGGAGCACCGCGCGCGCCTGAAGCCGTTCGCGATGCTGCTGCTCGCCGAAGCGTTCGTGCTGGTGCCGCATCGCACGCTTGGTGCCGGGGTCCGTCACCTCGCGGCGCCGGTTGCGGGAACCGAGCGCATCGTGCTCGCCGCCGGCTTCGCATTGATCGCCGGCGCGATGCTCGTTGCGGCGCGGCGCCCGCGCGCGCTCGCCGCAGGGTTGATCGTCGCTGCGGCGCTGCATGTGGGCGTGGTGGTCGCCCCGGTGCGGGCGACCACGCACGAGCGTCTCGCCGCCGAGGCGGCCGCGTGGTACCAAGCGGAGGCCTCCGGCCGGCTGATGGTCGCCGTCGCACCCGACGTCGCGTGGTTCGCCGGCCTCGACCCGTTCACGGATTGGGAGCCGGGCTCGCTCCCGGCCGACCCGTCGGGACTTCACCGGCTCCCTGCCGGCACGCTGCTCGCGTGGGATTCTGAGTTCAGCCCGCGTGAGGGGCGCACCAGTCTGAGCGCCCTGCGCGATGGCGGCTGGGTCGAGATCATCGCGTTCACCGGCGACGGCACCGAGATCCGCATCCTCGAGCGTCGCTGACCTTCACGGCCCAACGTGCGCGGTGGTGCCCCCGCGCGCGGCCTGTATCCTGGCGCGCATGTTCCGCGCGCTGCTCGTCGACTACGGCGGGGTCGTGACCACCTCGGTGCTCGCGTCCTTCGGCGCGTTCTGCGAGGACGAAGGCATCGACGTGGAAGTGTTCAAGCAGGTGATGCTCGGTGCCGCGCGGACGCCCGACTCACCGTTCGCGCGCGTCGAGCGAGGTGAGATCGAGCAGGACGAGTTCGACCGCCGCGTCGCCCGGATGCTCACCGACGCCTGCGGCCGCGAGATCGAGGCGGCCGACCTCAAACAGCGACTGTTCGCGCGCGTGGTTCCCGACGAGGCCATGGCGACCGCCATCCGCGCCGTGCGCGACACGGGTGTGACGACGGTGCTGGTATCGAACTCATGGGGCGGACGTGATTACCCGCAGCCGCTGCTCGAGCAGCTCTTCGACCACATCCTGATCTCGGGGGCGATCGGGATGCGTAAACCGGACGCTGAGATCTACCTGCATGCAGCAGCCGTCGCGCGCGCCGAGGCCTCGGCGTGCGTGTTCATCGACGATTTCGCCGTCAACGTCGAGGGTGCCGAAGCCGTCGGGATGACGGGGATCCTGCATCGTGAGGCCGGCGAAACCGTCCCCCGTTTGGGGGCGCTCTTCGGCCTGGATCTGACTGCTGACGCGCAGCGGGGGCGGGGGTAGACTTGGCGGCATCGTCGGGCTACCACCCGGCGTTCGTGTCTTCCGAGGGGTGTTCTTCGTGAGCGACGCTTCCGAGAACGAGAAGGTGCTGAGCCGGACCGC
>DASWIP010000017.1:0-3183 GCA_036397635.1 Actinomycetota bacterium
TGCGCGTGGTGCTGTTCCACGACACCGCCGAGGAGATTCCGCTGGGCCAGCTGGCGCACGCGCAGGTGGGGCCCTACCACACGAACACGGCGGAGGGGCTGAAGCTCGCGCGGCGCATCCTGATGGGGCAGCGCAAGGACATGCGCCAGATCATCATGATCACCGACGGCAAGCCCTCGGCGCTGACGCAGCCCGACGGCCGGATCTACGTGAACTCGATGGGCCTCGACCCGCACATTTTGCAGGCGACCTACCGCGAGGTGGCCCTGTGCCGCCGCAGCGGCATCCTGATCAACACGTTCATGCTGGCGCGGGACCGGAGCCTAGTCGAATTCGTGAAGAAGGTCTCGGCGATCTGCCGCGGGAAGGCCTATTTCACGAACACGATGACGCTGGGGCAGTTCATTCTGATGGACTTCATGCGGAGGAAGACTCGACGCGTTTCGTAAGCGCTTCCACGTGCCACCGCTGATCGTGCCGCACCCCGTTGATGAAGAAAGTGGGCGTGCCGTTCACCCCCCCGCCGCCCCCGCGCGCGACCCGGCCTGCACGTGCGCCTCGACGAACCAGAGCCACTTGTCGATGCCCCGCGAGATCTCGGTGCAGATGTCCGCGCTGCCCTGGTCGCCGAGGTCACTGGTTTGGTCGATCGCGCGGCGGATGCGCGCGCCGAATTCCGCGAGCGCGCCCGCGAGGGCGTTCACGTGCTCGGGCCCATCAGCGATCGTGCGCGGATACTCCGTCAGCTCCGAGCGCTCGGCGACGATACGCACCGTCCCTTCGGCGATTCCTCCGAGCTGCACCACGCGCTCGGCGAGGAGGTCGACGTACTCCTGGACGGCGTCGTGGATCTCGTCGAACAGCTTGTGGAGCGCGATGAATTGCGGCCCCTTCACGTTCCAATGCGCCTGCTTGGCCTGAGTCGCCAGATCGATCACGTCGGCGAGGCGCTCATTCAAGAGGCCGGCGACCTGCGCCCGGACGTTGTCGGGCAGGTCGTTGCTGGTATCATAGGCGAGGGCGGTCATGGCTTCCCCTGTGTGATGAGTGTCGCGAGCTGCCGTCGGTAAACGCCGGCGGGCGGGTCGACGTTTCTGAGCTTACTTCCCCGCGCTCTCGAACACCATCCGCGACAGGTCGCTCACCAATCGGTAGGCATCGTCAGGTTTCTCGATCCCGCCCGTCAGCACCACCAGCACGTAGCGCCGGCCGTCCGGCCGCTCGACGATCGCGGCGTCGTGGTACACGAGCCCACCGACCCATCCCGTCTTGTGGTACACGCGCGTCCCCACCGGCAGCCCGGCGGGGATCCCCTCGTTGAACTGCTGCCGGCCGAGGATGGCGAGCATCTCGCGGCACGACGCGAGCGACGCGGCCCGGTGCTGCGCGATGGCGGCGAGGATCACGCCCAGGTCGCGCGCGGTGGTCGTGTTGTTCAACCCGGCGCGGTAGGCTTTCCCGTCCTCCACGCCGCGCAGCACGAGAATCGAGTCGGCACCGAGGGCGTGCGCCGTGGCGTTGGCGCGCGGCGCGCCCACCCGCGCGATCAGCAGGTTCGTCGCCAGGTTGCTCGACACTGTCTCCATCAGCTCGACCAGCTCGCGGATCGCCGCCTTCCGGCCCACCCGGGCGTACAGCAACGAATCCGAGTCGTCGGCCTTGTCCAGCAGGTACGTCGAGCTGTCCACGATCGAGTGGAAGGTGTTCGTGACGGGAATGGAGTCGTCGAGCGACAGGCGCCCCGCGTCGCGATCGCGGTACAGCTGAACCATCACCGGCACTTTCATGGTGCTCGCCGCGTGAAACCGCACGCGCGCGCCCACGAGCAACGAGTCGCCGGTCGCGAGGTCGCGGAAGTACAGCCCCACCGCCCGCGCCGGAGCCTGCGCGATGCGCGCCTCGATGCGATCACGCAAGCTCGCCGGATCTTGTCCGTGCGCCGGACGGCCAACGCATACCGCAGCAAGAACGCAGAGCCGAACTCTCAGCATGAGGCCAATATAGCGCTGACCGCCGATAGCTGATGGCCGACGGCTGATTAGATTGCGGGCGTGAGCGAGTTCGTCTTCGGCACCCACAACGCGGCCTTCGTGCAGGTGATGTACGAGCAATACCTGCGCGATCCCGCCTCGGTCGGCGACGACTGGCGGCAGCTGTTCGATAACGGGAAGTCGGGCGAGCTGCCGATCATCCCGACGAATAAGGCCGAACTCGAGCGTGCGCAGTCCGCAGTGCGCGGTTCGCGGGAAACCTCGCCTGGCGCGCCGCCCGCGCACAGCGCACCGCCCACCGCGCACACAACGCCCATCACCGGCCCCGCCGCTCGGCTCGTCGCGAACATGACCGACTCGCTCACGGTGCCCACCGCTACGTCGTTCCGCGACATCGCCGTGGACACGCTGGACGCGCGGCGCAAGGCGCTGAACGCGGCGCTCGCGGCGAGCGGCCGGAAGGTCTCGTTCACGCACCTGATCGGCTACGCGATCGTCCAGGCGGCAAAGCAGTTCCCGGTGATGACCCACGCCTTCCAGGAGATCGACGGCAAGCCGCACCGCGCGGATCCCGGCGCCATCAACCTCGGCCTGGCCGTGGACGTCGAAAAGAAGGACGGGAGCCGCGGCCTGGTCGTGCCAGTCATCAAGCGCGCGGAGGGGATGGCCTTCGCGGCGTTCCATCAGACCTACGAGACGCTGGTCGAGAAGGCCCGGACGAACAAACTCCTCCCCGACGCCTTCGCCGGCGGGACGATCACGCTGACCAACCCGGGGACGATCGGCACCGTCGCCTCCGTCCCCCGCCTGATGAAGGGCCAGGGCTCGATCATCGCGACCGGCGCGATCCGGGAAGTAGCCGGCGCTAAGTTCATGACGATCACGAGCACCTACGACCACCGCATCATCCAGGGGGCGGAGTCGGGGATGTTTCTTCGGAAGCTCGAGGGTCTCTTGCAGGGTGAGGACCGGTTCTACGAGGGAGTGGCGGAGAGCCTGGGAGTGACGGGGAGTGGGGAGTGGGGAGTGGTACGCCCCGTTGCACCGTCAGGAACCACTCCCTCCCCACTCCCCGACGACCTGAAGCTGGTGGCGGCAGCAATGGCATTGGTGCGCGCCCACCGCGCCTTCGGCCACCTCGCGGCGCGGCTCGACCCACTCGGCGCCGAGCCGCCCGGCGACCCCGCGCTCG
>DASWIP010000018.1:0-71040 GCA_036397635.1 Actinomycetota bacterium
CCACGCCGTGCGCATCCTTGCTCGGGCTTGGTCGCGCGTGATCTGGAAGATGTGGCAGACCAATGAGCCCTACGACGTCAACCGACACGGAGGGGCGGTGATGCTTATCTTCGCCTGAGGTTGACCTAGGGAATCTCACGCCCTCACCTCGATCCGTTCGATCGAGGACGAGATCGTCACCCGGCGCGCGGGGATCCGAGCGACCGAACCGATCGCGACGTCGGGCATGTCGTCCACCACGACGGTGGCGGCCTGCATGGCGACGCGACCGACGACCGGTGCGCGCCGCTCCCCGAAGAGCACCGCGCGCGCCGAACGCTGCGGCCGGGCGACCGTCGCGACGCTTCTCAGGAACGTCTTCACCGCCGCGCCGAGCGTCTCGGTGCGTGCGCGCGGCTCGAGTGTGAACCCATCGGCGTAGCCGACCGGCACGGTCGCCACGCGCGTCGGCGCTTTGGCTCGCCACTCCGAGCCGTACCCGACCGTGGCGCCGGCCGGCAGCGTGCGGACCGAGGCGACGCGCGCGTACCAGGTCAGGGCCTCGCGCTTGGTCCAGGGCGCGTGCACGCCCGGCGGGTCCATCCCGTACAAGGCCGTGCCGACGCGGACCATGTCGAAGCGGGCATCGGGACGACGGATCACCGCGGCCGAGTTCGCGCAATGGGCCACGAAGTGCATGCCTGCCGAGCGCAGGCTCGCCACCACGTCGGCGAACTGCTGGACCTGCGCGCGCCCGCTCGGCTTCGCCGCGTCGGCCAGGTGGGTCCAAACCCCGGCCAGCGTCGCGCGCGCCGTTACCGCGCGCGCCGCTTCCGCAGCATCCTCCGGTCGCACTCCCAGCCGTCCCATCCCGGTGTCTATCTTCAGGTGCACGCGCGCCCCGGCCGGCAGCGAGGAGATCTCCTCGCGTGAGCAGGCAACGATCTCACAGCCGAGCGCGACCGCTTCGGCGGGATCGGCGGCCGGGACCATGATCAGGACCGGCGCGGCGATGTCGGCAGCGCGGAGGGCGCGCGCCTCCTCGATCCTGGTGACGCCGAGCATCTCTGCGCCGGCTTGCGCGAAGGCCCGCCCCGCCAGCACCAGATCGTGGCCGTAGCCGTTCGCCTTCACGACCGCGCACACCGGCGCGCCCGAGTGCCCGGCGACCTCCCGGAAGTTGGATCCGAGGGCGGCGGTGGAGATCTCGACCCACGTGGAACGTCCGCTCAATCCGCCGCCTCCGGACCGCGGCCGGCGAGCCGCGCGCGCACCTTGATCGCGGTCGGCGCCGCGGCGCGCCAGATCGCGTACCACCCGTTCCGCAGCGCGAGGTCGAACTCGCCGGCGTACTCGACGTAGGTCGCGCCGAACCCTTCCTTGAAGCGGTTGAGGCCGGCGAGGTGCTCGTCGACGGGCTCCCCATCGCGCACCGGCGACACGCCCCGGAAGTCGTACACCTTGAACCCCTTCTCCGCCGCCCAGCGGATCGCGGTCCATTGGAGCAGATGGTTGGGCATGACGTTGCGATGCTCGTTCGCCGAGGCGCCGTAGTTGTACACGACGCGCTCGCCCAGCATGGTGCAGATGATGGAGGCGACCTGCGTTCCGTCGAACTCGGCCACCCACATCCTCAGCATGCCGCGGGGCTCGAGCACGTCCCAGAGCCGCTGGAAGTACGAGCGGCCTCGGCCCACGAACCCGTCCCGCTTGGCGGTCTCCAGGTAGATGGCGTGGAAGCCGGCGAGGTCGTCACGATCCCCCTCTCGCACCACGACGCCCTTGCGCTCGGCGAGCCGGACGTTGTACCGCCACTTGGACTTGAAGCCGGCGAGCACCTGGTCGGGGCCGGGCGTGAGGTCGAGCACCATGACTGCGACCGGCTGCACGCCACCGAAGGCTCCGCCGGACACATGGCGCAGCCCGGCGGCCTCGAGCGCGCCGGCCGGCCAGGCGCCCGGCTCGGCGGGCGGATCGCATTTGAACAGGAACGCGTTGCCGGCGCGCCGCCGTATCTCGTCGAGCAGCGCGCGCAACGCCCGGTCGTCGCCCTCGGCCACCACCGGGCCGCGCGGCGCGTAGAGCAACGGTGGCACGCCGCGGACCGGGGTGAGGCGCAGCACCGAGCATGCGGCGCGCGCGCGGCCTTGCTCGTCCTCGATCAGCAACCGCAACGGGTCCCAGCCGGTCGCGGCTTTGACCTCGCCCCACTCCCAGGACTGCAGCACGTCGGCGCGTGGTGAGGCGGCCACGGCGGCGTCGAAACGCTCCCGGTCGTCCTCGGTGCACACGGTCACGCGCATCTGCGCGAGCATACCCCGAGCCGTCGTCGCCCCCGACCGTCCGACGCCTACCGCGCGAAGAACTCGACCTCGGCGACCTCGGCGCGATAGGGCAGGTCGGTCCCGCCGCGGTCCTCGACCAGCTCGACGATCCACAGCAGGACGTAACGCGTCGTCGTGCCTTGCGGCAGCCGGACCTCTTCCTCGCTGCCGGAGGTGAAGGTGGTGATGCGGCGGAACGCCTCCTCGTCGTCGCCCGGCTCGTCCGCGATCCGGATCTCGGCCTTCCAGCCCGGCAGGGTGGACTGCACGGTGATCGATGCGAGGTCCCTGGCCTCACCCAGATCGAAGATCAATCCGACCCCGTCCTTGGGGGCGAGATCCCGCTCGGCGTAGTTGAGCGTGCGCCAGCCGGTCAGCGGATCGCCATCGATCGTCTTGCCCACGTCTTCGCTGTGCTCTTCTCCGTTGCCGGGAGGTGGGTCGAAGTCGGTCACCTCGGCGACGGTGAGAGCCGAGCCGGGCGTCTGCGGCGTCGCGGTCTCCGTCGTTGTCGGCGCATCGTCGCGGTTGGCGAAGTCGCGAACGAACCCGACGCCGAAGGTCGTCGCCAGCCCGCCGAGTACCAGGATCAGCAGCACCGGCACCAGCCATCGGAACTCCGAGCCGGCGAAGCGGGGCCCCGGCGCGTCGCGGGGAACGAAGCGCGCGTGGGGTGCCAAGCCCCCTTCGAACTCGTCGAGCGTCGGGCGGTTCGCGGGCTGGGGGTCCAGCGCGCGGCGCAGCATCGCGTCGATATCGCCGGGCACGTCCCGGCGCACCTGCCGCGCCGGCGCGGGCTCCTTCCCCGGTGGCCGCCCGGTGAGCATGTGATAGGTCAGGGCCGCCAGCGCGTACCGATCCCCATCGGCGGGGAGGGCGTCGAGGTCGTCCGCACGGTATCCGTCGGGCTGCTCGGCGGTCGGGTCGACGCTGCGAACGACGGCACCGACGTCGGCGGCACCGACCGCGAGGATCTTCGCCCGCCCCTCGTCGTCGAACAGCACCGTGGACGGCGATAGAGACCCGTGCCAGGTCCCGCGCTCGTGCAGCGCCTCGAGGCCGCGCGCGAGCCCGAGCGCTGCTCGAACCGCATCGGCCGAGCGCATCGGGCCGGACCGCAGGCGATCGGTCAGCCGGCCCCCGGCCGCGTGCTCGAGCACGACGAACGATGGGTCCTCGCCGATGTCGAAGACCTGCAGCAGCCCAGGATGGGTGGTTTGTGCGACGCGGGCCGCTTGCTTGAGGAACGCTTTGCGCGCGACTTCATCGGCCGCGAGCTCCGGTGACAGGAGTTGCACGAAGACGGCGCGGTCCAGCACGCGATCGCGCGCGAGCCACACCGGGCCGAGCGGTGTCGACCACTCGGTCTTCTTCAGGGTGTACCGCTCGCCGAGGACGTCGCCCGCGGTGTGGGCTCGCATCAGGTGACCCGGCGGGTATTCGTCGCGCGAGCGAGCGTGAAATCCTTCAAGCCGGGGATGCGGTCGATGAACAGGGTGGGGGCCTCCTTCTCGATGGTGACGAGGATCACCTCTCCGCCATCGAGAACGTCGAACTCGACCAGCGCGGCCCCGTTGCGCTCGGCGTGGCGCGCTGCGAGCGCCTCGGCTTTGCTCGAGCTTCCCGTCCGCTCGTACTCCAGGCTCGCTTCTTGCGCGGTATCGATCGCGATGCGATCCACCGTGACGCGGGACACGATCACCGCGCCGGCCTCGAACAGGGCGACGCCGAAGATGGCGAAACTGAGCAGCATCTTGATGATCCAACTGAGGATGATCCCGCGCTCCTCGTGGACGAGCCTCACGCTGTCCTCCCTCGTCGCCGGAAGCGGCGCGCGAGCAATGCGATGAAGCCGTCGAACTCTTCCACGCGCAGCGCCTTCGTGCTCGCCGCATAGGTTACTAGCCCGGCCACCATCGCAACCGATACCTGCGCGAGTTGGCCGCCCAGCGTCTCGACGGTGACGACGTCGCCCATGCCTTCGGCGACCACCCACGCGACGAGACCGGTCGCGATCGATGCCAGGCCGATGCGCAGGTGAGACGATGCCAGGCGCGCGCCGTCCAGTCCGCCGGCGCGCCGGCGCAGGATCGCGCCTCCGACGATGGTGCCGACGATGTACGTGAGCGCGTGCGCGAGTCCGAGGCCCGGGACGCCCAGAACGGCGAACGCGGGGATCGCCGTGGCGACGGTGGTGGCGACGGCGATGATGTTGACGATCCACGGCGTGCGCGTGTCCTGCCGCGCGTAGAAGGCGCGCATCAGCTGCTGGAACGCCGCGTAGGCAGCGAGGCCGACGGCCATCAGCGCCAGCGTGTCTGCGAACAACTCGGTCGAACCCACCCCGAACACCCCGTGCTCGAGCAGCAGGCGGATGATGGGTTCGCTCAGGGCGACGAAGCCGGCGGCAGCCGGGAACACGATGAACGCGGTCGTGCGCAGGCCGAGGGAGAGGTCGCGGCGGAACGCGGCGGCGTCGCCCCGGACATGATGCTCGGACAGGTTCGGGACGAGCGCCGTCATGATGCTCACGGCGAAGATGCCGTACGGGAGCTGGTAGAGGATCCAGGCGCTGTTGTAAGCCGAGACGCCACCCTGCACGCCGTTGGCGAGCATGAACACGACCCACAGCCCGATCTGGTTCACGATCACATAGCCGAGCGAGAACCGCGCGAGGTTCCCGACGTGGCGGATCGCAGGGTGCCGCCACTGCAGGTCGCGGATCCGGTATCGCCCCGGGAGCCGCCGCACGTACGGCCACAGCACGACCGTCATGGCGATCACGCCCGCGGTGGTTCCGCCGCCGAGCAGCAGCTTGTCTCCGAGCGTCAGCGTGGTCAGGGTCGGCACGTCGCCGCCGTGCATCATGCGGAAAGCGATGAAGCTGCCCATCACGATCAGGTTGTTCAGCACAGGTGCGAACATCGGTGCGGCGAAGCGCCTATGCGCATTCAGCAGGCCGGTGAGCACCGCTCCGGCTGCGTAGAAGATCATCTGGGGAAGGAACAGTCGCAAGAAGAACGCGCCGACTTCCTGCTGCTGCGCGCGCAGTACGGGATCCTCGACCCGGAACGTATAGATCTGGATCAGCCATGGTGCTGCGAGGACGGTCAGCACCGACGCCCCCACGCTGAAGATGATCGCCAGGTTCAGGATCGTCGAAGCAAGCCGCCAGGACTCGTCGCGATCGCGGGTGGTGATGTACTCGATGAACACCGGCACGAAGACGGTGGCCAGGATCTCGCCGAGCACCAGCTGGTAGACGATGTTCGGCATCGAGTTCGCGAGGTTGTATGTGTCGGGGAGCTTGGATTCGGTCCCGCCGATCGCCCACGCGATCACCGCCAGGCGCACGAACCCGGTCAGTCGCGAAGCCGCCGTGCCGACGCTCATCACGGCCGTCGCGCGCGCGAGAGACACTGGGGCGCCGGGCGCTTCCGGGGCAGCGGGAGGAGGAAGGGTGGAGGGAGCCTGCTCGATCGGAGGGGGGTCGGTGCGATGCTCGCGGCGAGGATCGGCGGGGTCGTCGGCCATCGCGGCGGAGCGTATCAGCCTGCGCGCGGCGCGCTGTTCCTTCGTCGCTTCCGGCCGCGCCGCAGGGATCCCAGGATGAGGAACAGCGCGCCGCCGCCGACGGCGGCCAGCGCGACGGCGCTCACCGCGGTCGAGCGAAGCACGACCGAGCGCGACGCGAGCGTGCGCCCGTCGGGAGTTTCGACCAGCACCGTGATCGGGAACGAGCCGGTCGCGAGCGCCTCCACCTCGAAGTCCTCGGTCTTGTGCCGTCCGAGCAGCTCGACGGTCCGCGTATCGCCACCCGGGAACGTGGCCTTGGTGCTGTCGAGACGCACGCGCACGCGGACGGGGAACCCGGTCGCGTTGGTCAGCGTGACCGGAAGGCGCCCCGTGCGAGAGGTCAACGTCACCGGCCGTGGCGCGATGCCGATCCCCGTCACGATCCGGTCGACCGTTCGCACGGCCGTGCCCGCCAGTGCGGCGCCCCGCTCGGGCTCTGCCTCCCACTCACCGGATTCGGCGAGCAGCACCATGCGCTCGAGCTCCGGGGCGCGCGGGTGCGACTCGATCGAGATCGAGTCGAGCAGCTCAAGCGACGCGCGCGCCTGGCGCGCGCGCGCGAGGTTTGCCGCATCCGGAGGCACGACCTGCTCGACATCCATGGCGGGAGCTCGGGGTGGCAGGATGGCGAGGGCGTCGGTCGCGGTCCGCATCTGCAGCCACGGGGCGGCGGCCAGCCCGTCCAGGGCAGCCGTGAGCGCCGCCGGTTTGGGGATCGATGAGGAGGCAAGCACCAGCAGCCGGTCTTCAGCGAACAAAGGCACCTCCAGCCAGGCGCTCGCGGTCTCTGCGATCAGGGTCTGCGCCAAGAGGACGCCTTGGTCCTCTTGTTGGAGGCGCGCGCGCAGGTCGGCATCGATCAGCAAGCTCCCGAGCCGCTCGGTTCCTGCGCGGAGCAGCACCGGGCGGGAAACGCCGAAAAGGTCGTACCGGAGGCCGGGATGGTCCTCCGGCGTGGGCGGGGGCGCCGGCAGGGTAGCGGGATCCACGACCACGCCTTCAACGCCCAATGTCGCCAGCGTCGATGCCTCGAGGGGTCCGAGGCGGAAACCGGGCGGCGCCAGGAAGCGGAAGCTCGGCGTGCGGCGCAGATGCTGCTCGACCGCGCGGCGGCCCGCGCCGATCTGGCGGACCACGTCGCTGCCGAGCCCGTGCGCGCTCAACGCAGCGAGATCCGCCGGCGTGTACGCGGCGCTGCCGACCTCACCGACGACGCCGGCCGCGGCGGCCAGGCTCTCGAGCGAGCGCCCGGCGGCTGCCGCGAGGGGATGCTGCGGGTCCACCCCCGTGAGCGCACCCCCCGCAGCCTGTAACGCGAACCCGTCGGCGAGATCGGCCAGCGAATCGATGAACGATCCCGCCGGGAGCAGGGTGACCGGCAAGCCGGGACGTGCGGCCACCGCGTCCATCTGCTGGCGCAGCTCGTCCAGTCGCATCGCTTCGAGCAGCTCCTCGCTGTAGGCGCCACCGGGCTGGAGTGCGTTGTCGCGACCGACCGGCATGAGCCAGGTCAGGTTCAACCGGGTCTCCGGCGCCGAGCCCATGTACGGCACAGCCGTTCGGTACGTTGTCGCGATGCCGTTGACCGAGATGGTGATCGCGACCGGATAGACGCCCGTCCCCGTCAGGCCGGCGAGATCCGTGCGGGTCAGGCGGACGCTCAGGATGGCCCGCTCGCCGGGCGGCAGCGGGTCCGGGCGCGCCTGGCCCGCTGTGTGGATGGGCGCGCGCGCGGTCCCGGCGTCGATCGTTTCGCGAAGCTGCGATCGGGAGAGCACCGGCGGATACAGCGTCACCTGCATCGTCACGTCCCGGGCGTCATCGTCTCCCCCGTTGAAGACCTGCGCCACGATCTCAAGTGGGTTGGACTCGTCCACGAACGGGCTGATGCGTCCGATCCGCATGACGACCGAGGCTGCATCCTGGGCGGCGAGCGCGGCCGGAGCGGACCCCGGCACCGCCGCCGTCAGCGCGAGCGCAAGGACCAGGGTGCGACGGACCACGGCAACGATGCTACTCGACCTCCGGTCGGCGCCGAGCGACCGGATGGCGGTGCTCGGCTACCATCGCCGCGATGCGGACCGGACGGAGAGCGTGGTCGATCCCGCTGATCGGCATGGCCGGTGGGCTCATCTCGGGACTGCTCGGCGTCGGAGGCGGGCTCGTCATCGTCCCTGGTCTCGTCTTCGTCGCTCGGATGGCACAGCGGCGCGCGCACGCGACTTCGTTGGCAGCGATCGTGCCCGTTGCCGCGGTCGGCGCCGTCGTCTACGCGGCCACCGAGCGAGCGGTCGATCTCCGGATCGCTGCTGTGCTGACGGCTGGTGCGATCGTAGGGGCGCCGCTTGGTGTGCGCGCGCTCGCCCGCATCCCCGAACCGGCGCTCCGGGTCGCGTTCGCCGCTCTCTCGATGGCGCTCGGGATCAGACTGGTCCTCACGTGAGCGCGGCCGACGTGGTCATCGCGCTGATCGTCGGATTGATCGCCGGCGCGTCCGCGGGCCTGTTCGGCGTCGGCGGCGGGTTCCTGATGGTGCCGGCCATGGTGTTGCTGCTCGATCAGTCGCAGCACGTTGCGCAGGGCACGTCGCTGCTGGTCATCGTGCCGACCACGCTGGTGGGGACGGCGCTGAATGTTCGGCGTCGCAACGTCGACCTGCCGCTGCTGGTCCCCCTCGCCGTGGCCGGGATCGTGGGAGCCGTCCTGGGGGCGCTTGCGTCGGTCCGCCTCGACCCCGACACCCTCCGCCGCATCTTCGGGATCGTGATGATCCTTGTCAGCCTCCGGCTCTTCGTCCGGCGGCGCCTTCCACCGTTGGATTGACGGGCCAGTGGACGGGAAGAAGACGAGGGCTCGCGGCGTAGGATTGCTGCAACGGTGATCGAGAGCCTGCTCGATGCGATCACACCCTGGTTCGAGGACTGGGGCCTGATCATCGTGTTCGCGGCCACTTTCCTCGAGTCGAGCATCGTCGTCGCCTCCGTGCTCCCGGGTGAGTCGGTCCTGCTGCTCGGCGGCTTCTTCGCATCGCCGGCCGCGACGGATCGCGCGCAGGCGCCGCTGGCGCTCGATGAGGTGATCGTGGTCGCGTTCGCGGGCGCCGTCCTGGGCGATGTCGTGGGCTACTTGATCGGACGCGGCGCCGGCCGATGGATCGTGGATCGTCTCGGCCGGTTCTTCTTCCTGCCCCCCAGGCGATTGCCGCTGATGGAGCACTATTTCCGCTCCTACGGGGCGCGCGCGATCCTGGTCGGGCGGTTCGCCCCCTTCCTTCGAAGCGTCCGGACCCTGGTGGCGGGCACGGTGCGGATGCCGTTCACCCGGTTCATCCTCCCAGACCTGCTGGGGGCCGGCATCTGGGTCAGCGCCATCGCCGCGACGGGATACCTGCTCGGTGAATCCTGGCGGGTCGCCCAGCGGTATCTCGGCGCGGGAGGCGCGGTGGTGCTGTTGGTGCTGATCGTTCTCTTCGCGCTGACTTGGAAGGGGATGGGCGCGCGCCTCGAGCGCGAGCTGGAAGCGCAGGCTCCCGCGGGGACGATGTCCGACGACGCCGAGCCGCCCCAGGCACCTCCCGCCGCAGGCTGACCCTCCGTTCAAGACGACACCTTCGCCCGCCGATGACCGGAATGGATGCTCGCGATCGAAGCCTTGCTGAAGGCCGCCGCCGACAACCTGGCGTCGGACATCCACCTGCGCGCCGGTGGACCACCGTATATGCGAGTCGACGGCGATCTGGTCGCCGTGGATGTCCCCTTGCTGTCGGCCGAGGACTGTGAGCGGCTGTGCTTCTCGATGATGACCGACGAGCAGCTGCGCCAGTTCCGCGGCAGCAACGAGGTTGACTTCGCCTACCACCTGGCCGGCGTGGGCCGGTTCCGGGTGAACGTCTTCCGTCAGCGCGGCATGGTCGGCGCCGCCGTCCGACGGGTCCAGCCTGGCACGGCTTCCTTCGAGTCGCTCGGCCTCCCGCCGTCCGTTCGGAGCCTGGCCGAGGAGCGGCGTGGTCTGGTCCTGGTCACGGGGATGACCGGCTCGGGCAAGACCACAACGACCGCGGCGATGATCTCGCACATCAACATGACACGGGGCTGTCACATCATCACGATCGAGGATCCGATCGAGGTGCTGCACGAGGACAGGATGTCCATCGTCGACCAGCGTGAGGTCGGGATCGACACCGCAGACTTCCACACGGCGTTGCGCTATGCAGCGCGCCAGGATCCCGATGTGATCTTCATCGGCGAGATGCGCGACCTCGAGACCGTTAGCGCGGCGCTCCATGCGGCCGAGACGGGCCATCTGGTCATCTCGACGCTCCACACGGTCGATGCGAACGAGACCGTCAACCGGATCATCGACTTTTTCCCGCCCCACCAGCAGATGCAGGCCCGGCTCTCGCTCGGTGGCGTGCTCAAGGGCGTGGTATCGCAGCGATTGCTCGCGCGCGCGGACGAGAACGGACGCGCGCCCGCCGTCGAGGTGCTCGTGGCCAACGGCCGGATCTACGAGATGATCGTCAATCCCGAGATGACGGATCAGATCGAGGGCGTGATCGAAGAGGGCGAGTACTACGGGATGCAGACCTTCGATCAGCATCTCACCCAGCTGTACAAGGACGGGACCGTGACGCTCGACGAGGCGATCGCCGCCGCCACCAACCCGCACGACTTCATGGTACGCCTGCGGCAGTCGGGTCACGCTCAGGCGTAACCTCGCTTCAGCCACGCCCGGAACGGATACGCTGACGGTATGAGCATGCCGCCCGAGATGGCCGCGCTCCTCAAGGAGCTGCTCGACATCCCTCCCGAAGCCGTCGACCTGGCGGCTCGATTCCGCGAGGCCGGCCACGAGCTGTACCTGGTGGGTGGCGCGGTTCGGGATGCGCTGCTGCAGCGCAGGGTGGACGAGCTGGACTTCACAACCGATGCGCCGTCGGATGAGACGCTGCGTCTCGTCGAAGGGTGGCACGAGGGCAAGTGGCTGCAGGGGATCGAGTTCGGCACCGTCGGCGTGCAGAAGGCCGGTCGCCGTTTCGAGATCACGACCTTCCGTGGTGAGCGGTACGACGAGCGCTCGCGCAAGCCCGAGGTGGTCCCGGTCCCGACGCTGCTCGAGGATCTGTCGCGACGCGACTTCACCGTCAACGCGATGGCGGTCCAACTGCCCGAGCGCGAGTTCATCGATCCGTTCGGCGGCGTGAACGATCTGGTCGGCAAGCGCTTGCGTACGCCGGGCGCGCCGGAGGCGTCGTTCAGCGACGATCCCCTGCGCATGCTTCGAGCTGCTCGGTTCGTGTCGCAGCTCGAGCTCGATCCGGAGCCCGAGGTGGTCGAGGCGATGCGCTCGATGCGCGACCGCCTCGAGATCGTCAGCGGCGAGCGCATCCGCGACGAGCTGTCGAAGCTGCTCGCATCGCCGAAGCCGTCACGCGGATTGCTGCTCGCGACCGAGACTGGGTTGTGCGACGTGTTCTTGCCCGAGGTCCCGGCGTTGCAGCTCGAGCAGGACGCCGAGCACCGCCACAAGGACGTCTTCGCCCACACGCTCGCGGTCGTGGACAAGATCGCGGCTGCCGACCCCGGTCCGGACCCGGACGTCGTCGCGCGCCTGGCGGCGCTGTTGCACGACATCGGCAAGCCGGCGACCCGCAAGATCGAAGGAGGCAAGGTCTCGTTCCATCACCACGAGATCGTCGGGGCCAAGATGGCGCGCAAACGGCTGGAGGCATTGCGCTATCCCACCGAGTTCATCGACAAGGTCTGCCATCTGATCGGGATGCACCTTCGATTCTGGGGCTTCGCCGAAGACTGGACCGATTCCGCGGTTCGCCGCTACGTGCGCGACGCCGGCGAGCTGCTCGATCCGTTGAACCGGCTGATCCGCGCAGATTGCACCACCAGGAACAAGTTCAAGGCACGCCAGCTCCAGACGGCGATGGATCGATTCGAGCAGCGCATCGCCAAGCTCGCCGCCGAGGAGGACCTCAAGCGGATCCGTCCGCCGATCGACGGCAACGACGTGATGGCCCACCTCGGCATCCCGCCGGGCCCGACCGTGGGCGAGGCGCTCGACCACTTGCTTGAGATCCGCCTCGACCGAGGCGAGTACTCGCGCGAGGAGGCCTTCATGCTCCTGGACGACTGGGCGCGCGCGCGAGGCCTGCCGTAGGCGGCACGGGTTTGACGTAATTTAAGTCTTGCCTTAAATTTGTGCCCATGGAGGCTGCCCTGAAGGCGATCGCGGAGCCCCGCAGGCGAGCGATCCTGCGCTTGGTCTGGACCCAGGAGCGGCCGGCCGGCGAGATCGCTGCCGCGTTCCCCGAGATCACGCACGCGGCGGTCTCGCAGCACCTCCGCGTGCTGAAGGAGGCGGATCTTGTGGCCGAGCGTCGCGATGGACGCCGCCGGCTCTACCGCGCGCGTCCCGAGGCCGTCCCCGGCCTCAAGGCCTTCCTCGAGCGGTACTGGGACGAGGCGCTCGCCCGGCTGAAGGAACACGTTGAGCGAGACATAGAGGAGCGTGATGCCCGTGAGCGATGAGCTGAGGCTGACCAGGGAGGCCAAGATCGCCGCGCCCCCCGAGGTTGTGTTCACCTATTTCACCGACATCGAGAAGCTTCTGCGGTGGAACGCGCAGGAGGGTGAGGTGGATGCGCGCGTGGGGGGCGCCTATCGGTTCCGCGTGGTGGGGAACGCGTGGGCCGTCGGCGAGTTCGTCGAGATCGATCCACCCCGCCGGCTGGTCTACACGTGGGGCTGGGAGGACAACGCAGCCCTGCCGCCCGGATCGACGGTGGTCGAGGTGACCTTCGAAGCCTCGGCCGGATACACCCTCGTTCGGCTCACACACCGGGATCTGCCAACCGCCGGGGCCGTCGAGCAGCACGGCGAAGGCTGGGATCACTACCTCGCCCGGCTCGGGGTTGCCGCGTCCGGCGGGGACCCGGGGCCGGATCCATGGAGCGACGTCGCGCCGTCATGATGGCCAAGGCCGCCTGCGGCGTCACGTTCACCCAGCACGCCGTCGTGGCGGGGTTCTAGGATCGCACCCGCTGAAGAGACGCGGAAGGATGGGGAAGAGAAGGGAGAAGGGGATGGGAAATGCAGTCGTGCACTTCGAGATCCACGGTCCCGACCGCGAGATGCTCGAGAAGTTCTACGGCGAGCTGTTCGGGTGGCACGTCACGTCCATGCCCGAGATGAACTACGGGTTGATCGATACACACGGCGGTGGCGGCATCAACGGAGGGATCGCGGCGTCGCAGGATGGAGGGCCCCAGCAGATCTTCTACGTCGAGGCCTCCGATCTCCAGGCCACGCTCGACGAGGCGGCCGCGCTCGGTGCGACGACCGTCATGCCAGTGATGGACATCCCCGGCGGTCCGACGATTGCGCTGTTCGCCGACAAGGCGGGCAACGTCATCGGGCTGGTCGGCTCGCCCGACGGCGAGCCCCAAGGCGTCAGCGACGGTGATGGCGCGCCGATCGCTTGGTTCGAGATCAACGGCGGCGACTACGAGGAGCAGAAGCGGTTCTACGCGGACCTCTTCGGCTGGACGTACCAGGAGATGGACAACCCGGCATTCAGCTACGCCATGATCGGCACCCAGGCCGAGTACGGATGCGCCGGTGCGATCTCCGTGTCCAAGGAGGACGACCGGCGTGGCATCACGCTGTGGGCCGAAGTCCCCGATCTCGGTGCGTACCTCGTCCGCGCGAACGAGCTCGGCGCCCAGACCGCGCTGGAGCCAACCCAGACGCCGGGCGGCCCGGAGGTCGCGATGTTCGTCGACCCGCAGGGCAACGCCTTCGGCATGTATCGCGCCGGCAGCATGGGATGACACCACGAGACACGTGACGAGGGGCCGCGTCCACGGCCCCTCGTTCGATCCGTGCGCTGCTCGCGCTACTTCTTGCTGTCCCAGAAGATCTTGTCGATCTCGCCGATCAGGTCGAGCAGCTTCTGCCCCTGATCCGGGTCGGTCGACTTCTTGGCGTCGCCCGCCGCTTTCGTCGCGTCCCAGAACAACGTGTGCAGGTTCGGGGACTTCCCGAGGTGCTCGGGCTTGAAGTAGTCGGTCCAGAGGACCCACAGGTGGTGCTTCACCAGCTCGGCGCGCTCTTCCTTGACCGCGATCGCGCGCGTCCGGAACTCCTCGTCCTTGGAGTCCTGATACTTCTGCTGGATCGCCTTGACGGATTCAGCTTCGATACGAGCCTGCGCGGGATCGTAAACGCCGCACGGCAGGTCGCAGTGGGCGTGCACGATCCGCGGGCTCAACCACGAACGGAATGACATCGGGACCTCCCTCGATTCGCTGTCCTCTCGTGGGAGGTATACCACCCCGACGGCTGGGCTAGCATCCCAGCCATGGTGCGTCGCATCGGCGTGCTCGCTCTGCTCGTCAGCGGGGTGCTCCTGCTGCGGACGGTGAGGACGTGGTTCGCCGTCCGCGTCGCGGGCGAGTCCATGATGCCGACGCTGCGGCCGGGCGAGCTGCTCGCCGTGCGGCCGCCGGGTCCCGGCGAGCCTGTCGCGGGGCAGATCGTGGTCGCGCGCATGGGTGGACGAGAGGTCGTCAAGCGTGTCGGTGTCGCGCCGGGGCGGCTCCCGGATGGATCGCTCTGGTTGACGGGTGACAACCGGACGAGATCGACCGACAGCTGGGCATCCGGTCCGGTGGTGCGAGCTGCGATCGTCGGTGTGGTGAGGGCCTGCTACTGGCCTCTCTCGCGCATCCGCGTGCTTCGAGGTTAGGTGGCTAGGCGGTCGCGGGCGCGACCGCGGGGGCGGGGGCGGTGGCGGCCGAGGGCGTCAGGATCGAGGTGCCGCTCAGATGCGCGCGCGTGAGTTCGTACGCGCGCTCCATGAGCTCGGCCGAGTGCGTTGGATCGTTGAACCTGATCATTCCCGGATGGAACGTCGGCATCATCTCGATCCGCGCAACCTCCGTGAACCTGCGCACCTGATCCTCGGCCGCGGCCATGCGCGAGTGCGACACGGCCTGCGTGAAAACGTCGAGGGGCCCGCGTATCGGACGCGGCATCGGCTTCTGCGCCCCGCAGGTCAGCACGTAGATCCTGCGCGCGCCGAGCTCGAACGCCCGGCTGATCGGAACGTTGTTCGACATCCCGCCGTCGACGTAGGTCTCACCGTCGATGGTCATCGGTGGGAAGATGCCGGGCAGCGCGGTCGATGCGAGCATGGCCGGTGCGATCGGACCGGACGAGAAGTAGTGGTCGCGTCCCGTGCGCAGGTTGGTTGCCACCATCGTGCAGGGGATCGCAAGCTGCTCGAACGTGCGCACGGGAAGCAGGTCGGCGAGCCGGCGGATCCCGTCATTCGGATAGAGGTGATCGCCACGGGACACGATCTGCCACGCCCGACGGAGACGGCTTCCCGGGAACAGGTCCTCGCTGGTGAGGGCCGCCCACGCCGCGCGCTGGCGTGCGACGCCGGCTGGGGTGGGGTCCGCAGCCAGGGCCACGGCGTTGATCGCGCCCACGCTCGTCCCCACGAGCAGGTCGGGGATGACCCCCGCTTCGACGAGCGCGTGCATCTGTCCTACCTGCACCGCGCCGAGGACGCCGCCGCCGGAGAGGACGAACGCGGTTGGGCCGGCTTGGCGCCGTCCGCTGCCCCACCCTCGGGTGCGGATCCCGTGTAGTACCCGGCTCAGGCCCATGTCATCAGCTTCGACGCTCCGGTTGGGATCACCTTCGATCCTCGCCTCTCTTAACGACATTCGGCCGCAGAACGTGGCGGCATGATGGTCAAGATGCGTCAAAGCGGAACCGGTACAGAACCGGGCGGACCGTCCTAGACCGACTCACGCCTTCTAGCTCACGCGTGCTGTACCCCGGGCAGCACGCGAAGGCCGGTTACCGTGGGGGCGCGTCGGCCGTGCCGGAGAGCACCGGCGGCGGAGGAAGCAACCGCTCGATCTCCCAGCCCTGATCCTCGCGGTAGGTGAGCCGGACGCGGCGCCCGCCGACGCTGACGACGAAGGCGCGACTGCGGCGACCGTCCTCCTCGATCACGGCCCGCCAGTGGATCTCCTCGACCGGAAGCTCGATCCCGCCGACGACGATGACGCGGGGCTCCTCGTCGGCGCGGGATCCCGCGTACGAGCGCACCGTCACGAGTTCGCCGGGCAGCAAGAGCTCTTCAACCGAAGGCTGTCTCCCTCCACGCTTCCGTCGTCCGAACATGTGGACCCTCCTTTCCCACCACCACAGGATCACGGCTACCGCGAGACCTGTCACCGCCATCGCTTGCATGACTCCTGCGGTCGTAACCGTCGTCTCGAACGCCAGCGCTGCGATCCCGACGCCGGCGACACGCGCGAGGTTGAACAGCATGTCGTATACCGCGAACGCGCGGCCTCGGAAGGCGTCCGGCATCTCCTCCTGCACGATCGTGTCCACCGGGATCTTCACGAACGCGTACGAGAGCCCCACGAATAGCGTCCCGGCCTCGACCCGAAGCTTGGTGATGTCGATCGCGACGAGCAGCGTCGCGATGCCGGCGATCACGAAGGAGACCGGAACGAGCCGGTCGTGGCGTGTCCGGTTGGCGACACCGGGCACGATCATCACGCCGAGGAATATCCCCACAGAGAGGAACACGAGCAATCGTACGGAGCCTTCGATCCCCAGTTGGAGATCACGGAGGAAGAACACGGTGAGGGCACCGACCATGACCCCCACCAGGGTCTGCATCATGGAGATCCCCGAAAGAGCGTAGACGGATCGGCGCGAGCTCCCCAGGACGCGGAGGCCGGCGGCGAGTTCGCGGACGACGCGCACGATCTCATCCCACAGGGGCGCCTGCTCGGCCTTGAACCCGCGATGCACGGGGACCAGGCGTGCGACGACCGCCGCCCCCATGAACCCGACCGCCGCGAATCCGGAGGCCGCCGTGCCGCCGATCAGCGCAGAGAGCGCACCGCCAGCGGCGAGGCCGACGACGTTGGCGACGCTCCCGCCCGTCGTCGCGACGGCATTGGCGGTGACGAGGTCGTCTTCCGGGACCAACTGGGGAAGGACGGCGCTCATCGTCGCCAGGAAGAATCGGTTGGCCGAAAGCACGAGCAGCACGACCGTGAGGAACAGAGGGCTCCCCGTCCCGGCGATCGCGGCAACGGGCGCGAGGGCGGTCAGTACCGCGCGTCCGGCCGGGACCCAGGTCAGGATGGTGCGCCGTTCCCATCGGTCGATGAACACCCCCGTGAACGGGCCGATGGCGCTGAAGGGGATGAGCGTGATCGCCGACGCGATCAGCGTCCGCAGAGCGGGGTTCGCGCCCGGGTTCTCGAAGATGAACGCGCTCGCGCTGGCGAGCTGGAAGACCCCGTCGCCGAACTGGGAGATCAGCCGCGCGGTGAAGAACCGCCGGAAGCCCTCGCCGGCGAAGATCTCACCGACCCGGCGGCGCGTGGTGAGCGCGCGCGCCGGCGTGGTCATCTCGTCAGCCGACCTCGGGCGCGAGCCGTGTCGTGGCCTCGGCACGGTGGCCGTTGCCGTTGGAGTGGGAGCCGTTCCCGTTCAGGCTGACGGTCTGCCCGCCGACGATGAAGTCTTCGACCATCTGGCGCGCGACCTCGTCCGGATACTGCACGGGCGGGGACTTCATGAAATACGCGCTCGGGCCGATGATCGGACCTCCCATGCCACGCTCGCGTGCGAGCTTCGCGATCCGGACCGCATCGATGACGATGCCGGCCGAGTTGGGAGAGTCCCATACCTCGAGCTTCATCTCCATCACGATCGGCACGTTGCCGAACTCGCGTCCCTCGATCCGGATGTGCGCCCACTTGCGGTCGTGCAGCCATGGGATGTGGTCGCTGGGGCCGATGTGGATGTTCTCGGCGCCGAGGTCGTGACTCATGTTGGAGGTGACAGACTGCGTCTTCGAGATCTTCTTCGAGATGAGACGCTCACGCTCGAGCATGTTCATGAAGTCCATGTTGCCGCCGAAGTTCAGCTGGTACGTTCGATCGATCTGCACGCCGCGGTCCTCGAACAGCTTCGCCAGCGAGCGGTGCAGGATCGTCGAGCCCACCTGGCTCTTGATATCGTCGCCGATGATCGGAACGCGGGCTTGCCGGAACCGCTCGGCCCATTCGGGGTTCGAGGCGATGAATACCGGCATGCAGTTCACGAACGCGACGCCGGCCTGAAGCGCGGCCTCGGCATAGAACCGGGCGGCCGCTTCACTGCCGACCGGCATGTACGATACGAGCACGTCGGCGCGTGCCGCGCGCAGCGCCTCGACGACGTCGACGGGTGCCTCCGGCGACTCCGTGATCATCTCGCGGTAATAGTGGCCGAGACCGTCGAGGGTCGGTCCCCGCTGCACTTCGATGCCGGTGGGCGGAACGTCCTCGCAGAAGCGGATGGTGTTGTTCGGTTCGGCGAAGATCGCTTCGGCGATGTCCCTTCCCACCTTCTTGGCATCGACATCGAACGCGGCGACGAACTCGATGTCACGGACGTGGAGGCCTCCCACGTCGACGTGCATCAAGCCGGGAACGCCCTGTGAGTCGTCTGCCTCCCGGTAGAACTGGACGCCCTGGACGAGCGACGACGCGCAGTTCCCAACTCCTGCGATCGCGACCCGTACCTTCCGTTCCGTCATCTGCTTTCCCCCTTATCCCGCGCCGCCTGCCGGCCTCGTGGGCATCGGCTTCTTCGCGACGCGTCTGGTCTTCGTCTTCTTCTCAGCCCGCTTCTCCGACGCGATGATGCTGTCGAGCCAGCGGATGTCGTGTTCCATCTCCAGCTCCCCGTGGCGCATCAACTCCAGGGAATACGCATCCATCCGTTCTTTGAGGTTCTTGAGTCGATCCTTGATCCGAGCGAGCTGCTCGACCAGGTAGCCGCGACGGCGCTCGAGCAGGCGGCGCCGCGTTTCCGGCTTCGTGTAGCGGAAGAAGGCCAGCCGGAGCATGAAGGCTTCGCGGTCCTCGGCCGCCTGTGGTCCCTGTTCCTCGAGCAGCTGCTCGAACAGCTCTTCGCCTTTCTGGGCCAGCCGGTACACGTTCTTGCGCCGCGATGTCTCCCCCTTCGGGTACTCCATCTCGACCGCCTCGGACTTGGCGAGCTTCTTCAACGTCGGGTACAGCGACCCGTAGGAGATCCGCCATGCATGCCCGAGCCGCTCGTCGAGCTGCTTCTTCAGCTCGTAGCCGTACATCGGCCGTTCCTTGAGCAGTCCGAGCACCGCCAGTTCTAGCACCTGTCCACCTCGACTTACCTCAACTTCGATATATCGAACCGATATATCGAGGTTCCCTATGGTGCCCCGCCGACCGGGCTGTGTCAAACAGGGAGGATCACCCACCGCGGTCGATCGTTTCCGCAGGTCAGAGGTGAGATCAGTTGGGAATGAACGGTTCCCAAGGGGCGGTCACGACGGCGAGGGCGTAGCCTTCGGCCGCCAGATCGGCCAGGATCGCCTCCACTGTCGGGCCCTCGGACAGGCCGGTGGCGTAGGCGAACTCGACCACGACCCCGAGCGCCTTGCCGGTGGCCGCGTGCAGCACGGGAGAGCCGCTGTCGCCGAAGTTGGACGGCACGTACGCGCGGTAGCGGGTGAACGAGTCGTTGGACATCGGCCCGAGCCGCTGCCTGGTCTCCGCCGCCTCGCCGAACCCGATCCCGAACCCGTATTGGAGCAGCGGGTCCCCGATCGTGGTTTCCGTCGCGGTGGTATGACCGGTCGGCCCGCCCCAGGCGCGCACCGCGGGATCCACCTGGTCGTACCGGTCCGTGTCGATGCGGATCAGTGCGAAGTCCTTGACGGTGGTGCGGTGGCTGTACACCGCCGTCCCGAAAGAACCCTCCTCGGAGGAAACCCGGTCGCCCACGCGTGCGCAGTGCCCGGCGGTGCCTATGTACAGGGTGCCGGCCGGATCGGTGAAGACGAAATTCATGGTGCACTGCCCGACCGGTGAGAAGATCTTGGCGCCCGGTTGTATCGGCGTCTCCCCGGGGACGGCGGATCCGGGAGCGGGAACGAGCAGGACCGTTGCCGCCAGCGCCAGCGTCGCGGTTATGGCTCTCATGCCGGTGGCGTGAACCCCGCCGTAGCCAGCGAAACGTCGATGCCGGCCTCTGCGAGCAGCTCGATGGCCCGCTGGACCGTCGGGCCGTTCAGCAGATGGCCGCCGATGTTCGCGACGATCCCGAGCGCGCGCCCGGTCGCGGCGTGGATGACCGGGCCGCCGCTGTCCCCGAAGATCGCCGGCACCTCGGCGTGGTAGGACATCGCGTTGTCGTTGTAGAGGATCCCGCCGCGCGCTCTGGTCACCTCGGTCGTGCTGTAGACGATCCCGTAGCCGTACTGGAGCAACGCGTCGCCGATCCCTGTCGTGTCGGCGGTGGTAACACCGGTCGGTCCGCCCCACGCTCGCATCGCAGGGTTGACCTCGGCGTAGAACGCCGGATCGATCCGGATCAGTGAGAAGTCGTCGTCCCCGCGAAGGATCCGGAAGACGACCGTGCCGAACTCGCCCTCGGGTGTGGCGACTCGGTCTCCCACACCTGACACGCAGTGACCCGCCGTTCCGATGTACAGCCGCGCTGCCGCGTCGCGGAAGACGAAGTTGAGCGTGCATCCCGCCGGGCGCACGATGCGCGCGCCGGGTTGGATCCTGGTGTCGGCGGCGAGCGCCCGTCCGGGCACGGTCAGCACAGCAGCGACGAGCAGCGCTGCGGCCAGGGCGATGGAAGCTGCTCGCGTCCGCACGGGTGGGAAGATTCGGCGACGGAGGCCGGAGTCCTTTCCGGATCTTCCGGACGGGTGAGACAGTCTGTCCCCACGTCCGGTGTACCATGGCCGGCATGCCCGCGGTGGACTATCGGCTGGCACGCAGGGCGCTCCTGCGGGAGCTCCGCGGAGGCTTGCGCTCGAAGGTGGACGTCTGCGACGCCCACCCCGAGCTGGTTCGTGCTGCTCGGTTCATCGGCGAGGAGACCGGGGAGACCTGTCCGGTCTGCGAGGAAGAGGATCTCCGCCTCGTCTTCTATACCTACGGTCGCGAGCTCAAGGGACGCGAGAACGGCAGGGTCAGGCGGCGGTCCGATCTGGAGGAGCTTCGCCGGCGGTTCGGCGAATTCGCCTGCTACGCGGTCGAGGTGTGCACGAGCTGCTCGTGGAACCATCTGGTCCGGAGCTTCCTCAGCGGCCACCAGCACGCAACCGGCTGAGTGGCCCCAGGCGGACCACTGAGCCTCGCGGCCCGGGACCCGGCACGACGGTAGCCTGAGCGCGTGCTCATCCATCCCCGCGTCGCGCTCGCGTCCGGGCTCGCCGCCGCCGCCGGTGCCATCATCGTGATCCTCGGCCGGCTCGACGGGTCGGTGCTGCTGGTTGCTGCGCTCGCGGTCGGCTGCCGTGCCGCCGCGCTCGCCGCCTCGTCCGAGCCGTTCGCGGCCGCCTCGCTTGCGCGGCAGGTCGCGGTCGCGCCCGTGTGGGCCGGGCTCGCGGTGGTCGCAGCTATGCGCGCCGGAACGGTGATGGTCGACGGCGTGCGCGGCGCGCACGCCGTCGCCGGGGTGGGGTTGCTCCGCGGCGATCCCCTCACCGTCGCGGCTCTGTGGACGGCAGGGGTGGCGGCGCTGCTCGCGCTGCTCGCGCCGTCGCTGCGGGAGCGCGTGCTCGTAACCGGGGCGCCGGCGAACCGACTCGAGGCGGTCGCGATCGCGGTGCAGGTGTCGGTCATCGTCGCGCTGCTCGCAGGCCCGCAGGTGACGGGCGTTGCCGACCTGATCCCTTGGGCGCTCGCCGTGGTCGCGATCGGTTCCGTCGTCGTCGTCGGACGACGAATCGCCTCGATCGAACGGGCCGGATCCGTCGCCGTAGTGCTCGCCGGGATCGCCGTCGTCCTGGCGCTGGTGGGTGAGGCCCCGTGAATCTCGCGCTGCCGCTGACGGCGCTCGGTCCCGCGGGTGCTGCGCTGCTGATCCTTGTCGGCGGCGGGAGTGCGCGCGCGCGCCGGGTGATCGCGCTCGCCGGCCTCGGCGCGGGCATCGGCGCGACGATCTTCGTGCTCGTACACACGATCCCCGGCGACCCGGCGGCAGCCCGGGGACTCGAGACCGACGCGTGGCGCGCCGGGCTGGCGCTGGGGGCGCTCGTGGTCGCGGCTGCCGGCATCCCATCCTCGAGCGAGCGAGGTACCACATCGACGACCGCGCATCTCGCGTCGGCTGCTGCGGCGGCGGGGGCGTTGATATCGACCGACGTCTTCACCGTCGCCGCGTTCCTCGTCGCTGCGACTGCGGCGAGCGTGCTCGCCTCGGCGCCGGACGGTGTGATCAACGGCATCAGGGCGGCACGGTGGTTCGTGCTGTCGGATGTCCTCGCGGTCGCGGGCCTGCTGCTCGCAGCCCAGGACGGCATGCGCGTCCCTCCCACGTTGTCGGGTTCGCCGGCTGCGTTGATCCTGGTCGCCGCCGCGATCCGGTCGGGCGCGGTGCCGTTCGTTCGCACGTTCAGCGATACGGCCGAGGTTGAGCCGTTGAGCGCATCGATCGCGCTCGGCCCCATGCGCGCGCAGGGGCTGTTGCTGGCGGGGTGGGTGGCGCTATCCGGAGGGGGCGGCGCGCGCGCGATGGCGATCGGCGGCGCCGTGGTGGCGGCGCTCGCGGCGCGCCGGGCGGCCCGCGAGGCGTCCGGGGGCGCAGCGCTCGCCGCGGCAGCGGCGCTCGTGCTCACCGGGCTCGGCATCGGCGGCGCCTCGGCGATCTCGGGTGCCGTGCTGCTCGCCGCCGGCTCCTTCGTCGGCGCTGCGTTGCTGTTGCTCGGCGGCGCGCGGGCCGCCTCTCCGACGATCGGCGCTGCGCCGCTGGGTGCGACGTTCCCCGGCGCCGCGGTGGTGTGCGCCGCCGCCCTGGCGCGCGGGATCGGCGAAGCCGGCGACCTGGCGGTCGCGCTGCCCGCCGCGCTCGCTCTTTTGTGGCTCGTTGTCGCCGGCGCGTCCGGCACCCGCGGGATCGCGGCGCGCGCGCATCCGATCTGGTTGATCCTTCCCGGGGCCGCCGCGCTGACGATCGCGGTCGTCCCCGGGCGCGCGATGCGCGCGATCACAACCCCGGTCACGCCGTTCCTGGGTGCGGGTCGGCCGCTGACCGATCTCACCGGAGGGGTGCCCGACGATCTGGGCATCTTGTTCGCCATCGCGGCCGTCGGCGGGCTCGTCGCCGCGACACACCCGCGACCGTTGCTCGAGCAGCGCGCGTCGTCGCCGCCGGGGAGCGCGCTTCGGGTCCCGCGCTTCGTCAGCGGAGGGCTCGTTGCGGGGGCTGCGGGTGTGCTCGCCCTGCTCTGGGTAGGTATCCGCAGAGGATTCATCTGACCGCCGAGGACGTTTCCATCGATGAGCCGTAAGCCTCCGCGACGAACCTCACGCCCTTCTGCCGGGCGTGGTCGCGTCACGGCCGGCGCACGCGCCAAGCCGCGCAGCCGCCGGTCCGCGGGCGGCGGTCGCGTTCGCCGTGGTGTGCGCCGCGTCCTGGGCCTTGACCGGTCCCGCCGGTGGCGGCGTCTCCTCGTGCGCTGGGCGATCCTGGGGGCCGCGACGGTCATGCTGCTGCTCGTGCTGTTGGTCGGACTGGTGTACGCGTTCGTTGGGATCCCCGAGCCTGCCGACATCGCCGTCGCTCAGTCCGCGCGCGTGATCGATCACCAGGGACGAGCGATCGGACGGATCAGCGCGGAGGCTGATCGGGTTTCGATCCCCCTGGAGCAGATGCCGCAGCACCTGCGCGACGCGGTGGTGGCCGTCGAGGACCGCTCCTTCTACACGCACCGGGGTGTCTCCCTTCCCTCGATCGCGCGCGCAGCGATACGCAACGTCGTCAGCGGCGAAGTTCAGCAGGGCGGCAGCACCATCACACAGCAGTACGTGAAGAACGCCTTCGTTGGGAACGAGCGCACCGTTCTGCGCAAGGTGAAGGAGGCGGTGCTCGCGCTCAAGCTCGAGCGGCAGCGGTCGAAGGACGAGATCCTCGAACTGTATCTGAACACCATCTACCTGGGGCGCGGCGCGTACGGGGTGCAGGCTGCCGCGCAGGCCTACTTCGGCAAGAACGCGGCTAAGCTCAAGCTTGCCGACAGCGCCATGCTCGCGGGCATGATCCACGCCCCCGAGTCCTACGACCCAGCCGGAGACCCCGAGGGTGTGCGCGACCGCCGCAACACCGTCCTGCGACTGATGCACGCCCAGGGCAGGATCGACGAGGAAGAACAAAGCGCGGCACGGGACGAACTCGTCAAGGTCCGGCGGCGCGTGGCGGGCGGGCTCGCGCCCCACGCGCTGGAGACTGCGCGCGAGCAGCTCGAGCGCGAGATCGGGCCGAGGAAGCTCTACGCCGGCGGCGTGACCGTGCAGCTGACGCTCGACCGTGTCATGCAGCGCGCGGCCGAGCGCGCGGTCCGGTCGGTCTACGACCGCGCGGACGATCCGGATGCCGCGCTGGTCGCGATCGATCCGAACACCGGTCACATACGGGCGCTGGTGGGCGCGCGCGACTTCGCCCGGCGCCAGCTCAACATCGCGATGCGAGGGAAGCGTCAGCCGGGCAGCACGTTCAAAGGGATGGTGCTCGCGGCGGCGGTGGACGCCGAGCTGCCCACCTCGCAGAAGTACCGGGCCCCGGCGAAGAAGACCTTCGACATCCCGCCCAAGCCGTGGACGGTGAACAACTACGATCGAGCAGATCACGGAACGTTGACTGTTCGGCGTGCGACCGAGCTGAGCGTCAACACCGTCTACGCTCAGCTGATCCTCGACGTCGGGCCGGACCACGTCGCTCAGGTCGCGAACCTGCTCGGCATCGCCGAGGAGCTGCCGCCGGTACCCTCGCTGGCGCTGGGAACGATCGAGGTGACGCCGCTGAGCCTGACGTCTGCGTATGCGACCCTTGCCGCGCGCGGGGTCTTCCGGCCGCCGACCCTGATCGACAGGGTGACCGACGCGGGGGGCGGGGTGCTCTTCGAGGCAGACCGTCCCGACGATCAGCGCGCGATCGAGGAGGGCACCGCCGACCGTGTGAACTTCGTGCTGCGGGGCGTGATCGAGCGCGGCACGGGGGCCGCGGCTCAGATCGGCCGGCCGGCCGCGGGGAAGACCGGTACGACCGAGGATTTCAACGACGCGTGGTTCGCGGGTTACACCCCCGATCTCGCGACCGTGGTATGGAACGGGTACGCAGAGGGAGGCAAGAAGCTGCGGAACGTGCGCGGGCGGAACGTGACCGGGGGATCGTTCCCCGCGGCCATATGGAAGGCCTTCATGCTGGAGGCGCTGGGGGATGTGCCGCCGAGCCCGTTCCCCGATCCACCGTCCGAGAAGAAGCCATCCCCCACCGCGACCCCGAGCCCCGAGAGCCCCAGCCCGACGCCGAGTCAGACGGTGATACCGAGCACGCCGAAGCCTTCAGGTTCGAGCAGCCTGACGCCATCCCCGACCGCCTCGAGCAGCCCGTCGCCGTCGAAGACGGTTTCCAGCAGCCCCACACCCGACCCCTCACCGGATACGACCTAGATGCGCGCGCGCGCCACGCTGTCACCGGTCGTCGTCGTCGTGGTGGCCGCGACTCTGCTCACGCTGCTCGGCGGTTTCTGGATCAAGGATCGCTGCACGACCCACCATTGGGATGGCTACCAGTATCGGAGTTCCTGTTACAACGACATCCTCGCGCTGTACTCGTTCCGGGGCCTGGGCGACCGCTTCCCGTACGTCTCCGGGGACGGCGACGGCGACCCGCCGCCGGGAGAGCGATTCGATCTGGACGGGGACCTTGAGTATCCGGTCGGGACTGGTTTGTTCGTGGGCGCGATCGCCGCGATGGTCGACGACGGCCAGTCGTTCTTCCGATTGAACGCCCTGTTCCTCGCGATGGCGGCGCTGTTGGGCACCGGTTTGCTGCTGCTCATGGTGGAGGATCGTCGCCGGGTGCTGTTCTTCGCGCTGGGGACGCCACTGCTGCTCTACGCGTTCCACAACTGGGACCTGCTCGCGGTCACGCTGATGATCGGCGCGCTGCTCGCGTATCGAGAGACGGCGGATCGATCTGCAGGGCTGCTGATCGGCGTGGGTGCCGCGACCAAGCTGTTCCCCGGCGCACTGCTGCCGGGCATGGTGCTGTCGCGATGGCGGGAACGCGGGGCTGCGCCGGTCGCGATGATCGTCTGGGCCGCCATCGGATTCCTGACGCTGAACTTGCCGATCCTTCTGATCAACCCGCCCGGCTGGCTGTTCCCGTGGCGGTTCCAGTCGACACGGTTCCCGAACTTCGAGACCTCGTGGTTCATGATCTTCGAGCATGCCTCGGGCGGGAGCGCGACCGCGGACAGCTTCTGGTGGCGCACGTATCCCGAGCTGACCGGGTACCTGTCCGGCGCCTTGTTCGTGACGGGCTTGGGGCTGCTGATGTACGCCGAGTCCAAGCGCGAGCGAGCGCGCCCCTACGCGCTTGCGTTCGGTGCGATGCTGATCTTCCTGCTGACCGCGAAGGTGTATTCGCCGCAGTTCGCGCTGTGGTTGTTGCCATTCTTCGCGCTCGTGCGGATCCCGTGGTACGGCTTCGCAGCGTTCATCGTCACCGATGCGGCGGTGTGGTTCTCGATCAGCGCGTGGTTCCTGTCGCAGCCGTCGGTCTCCGCCGGGGATCCGGACCTGCGATTCCTGCTGCTCGAGATCGCCGTGTGGACGCGCTACGCGGCGCTTCTGTTCCTCCTCTGGCTTTCACGACGCGCCGACGAGAACGTGATCGCGCCGGACGCGCGCGCGCCTGCTGGGGTACCCTCGATCGCATGAGCGAGCAGCGGCCGCACCCGCGCCAGATCGTTCGGTACGCGTTCTACAAGGCGGCGCCGTCGTGGGCGGCGCTCCCCGATGAGGACCGTGCCGCCGCGCGCAAGGAGCTCGCCGAAGTACTGCTCGGGTGGCGCGAGCGGATCCCGATGCTTCGCTCGTACTCCACCATCGGCACCCGCGGCGACGTCGACCTCCTGCTGTGGGAGGCGGCGCCCGACCTCGAGACGATCCACGTGCTGGCGGCCGAGGTGCGCGCGACCGCGATGGGCCGTCACCTCACCGAGCCGCACTCGTTCCTCGCCATGACCAAGCGCTCGCCGTACGAGGACCGCCTCGACCCGGGCCGTCGGCAGAAGCTCCAGGTGAAGCCGGGCCGGGCCAGGTACCTCTTCGTCTATCCGTTCGTGAAGACGCGCGCGTGGTACCTGCTTCCCTTCGAGCAGCGCCAAGCGATGATGGACGCCCACATCGAGGTCGGACACCGCTACCCGCGCGTGAAGCTCAACACCACCTACTCGTTCGGCTTGGACGACCAAGAGTTCGTGGTGGCGTTCGAGAGCGATCACCCCGAGGATTTCCTCGACCTGGTGATGGAACTGCGAGAGGCTGCCTCGAGCGGGTTCACCCTGCGCGATACCCCGATCTTCACCTGTCTGGCCGGCGAACCGGACGCCGTCCTGGCTGCCTGCTGAGCAGACTCCTCGGCCCCGGCTCGTCGTTGGCCGAACGCTCGGGGTGTTTGAGGTTTCCCGCTCTGGGTAGGGGAATCCCTCGTGTGGTCGATGCTCGGACGGGGGTTGGCGCGGCGCGTGGCGACGGCCACCGTCGTGGTGCTGACGGCCGGCGCCCTGCTTCTCGCCGATGCCTCGCCCATCGAGAGCCATCCCTCTCGCGCGCTGATCGTCACCGGGCGCGGATTCGGGCACGGCCGGGGCCTCGGGCAATGGGGCGCGCGCGGGATGGCCGAGCAGGGTGCCGACTGGCGCCGGATCGTGTCGCACTACTACCGAGCGGCCTCGGTGTCTCGCTCGCGGCCGATCGAGGTCATCCGCGTTCGGGTCCAGATCGCGCGCAGGATGATCGGGTGGAGCAGCAAGCCGTTCACCGTGGCCTCTGGTGATCGCCGCTCAACGGTCCAGAAACCCGAGGCGCTCGTTCGCGTTCGGCGCGCCGGCGCGAAGCTGATCGTCGAGCGAGCACGCCGCCGGAGCGGGCCGTGGCGGCGGATGATGGTGACCGAACAGGCGGTCGTCGTACGCGCGGGCCGCGCACCGGTCTGGCTGTTCAGACCGGGCGGGGGTCTGCGCGCATACGAAGGCGCGATCGTGGTCCGTCCTCGTCGCGAGCAGCTCGCCGCCGTCAACCATGTCGCGTTCGAGCGCTACGTAGCCTCGGTTCTGCCGCGCGAGATGCCGGCGTCCTGGCCGGGGCAAGCGCTGCGCGCGCAGGCCGTCGCTGCTCGCACCTACGCCGCCAACGTGGCGGTGCGCGCGCGGCGCGCCGGGATGACCCACGACATCTGCGCCTCTACCGGGTGCCAGGTCTACGGCGGGGTCGCGTGGCGCGAGAGCCTCAGTGACCGGCCGACCATCTCGACCCATCCGCGCGCGACGGGGGCGACCCGGGCGACCGTAGATCGCATCCTCACCTATCGAGGCCGGGCGATCTTCGCCCAATATTCCTCCTCCACCGGCGGCTACACCGATCGCGGCGATGCGCCGTACCTGCGCGCGGTTCCCGATCCCGCCGATCGCATCTCGCCCCATCACGCCTGGCGCCGGGTGATCCCCGCGTCCGCGCTGGAGAGCCGTTGGCCGGACATCGGCACCGTGACGGGGGTGCGGGTGACCAAGCGCAGCGGCGTGGGCGCCTGGGGCGGCCGCGTCCGCCGGATGGTCGTCGAAGGCTCCCGAGGCCGTATCGGGCTCTCAGGCGACCGATTCCAGGCGGTTTTCGGCCTGCGGAGCGATTGGTACGTGGTGCGGTGGCGCCGCCACCTGTTCGCCCGGGACATGGGTGAGGGTGCACGCGGGCACGCGGTCCGGCATCTGCAGCACCGTCTCCTCGAGGAAGGGTTCTATCCACGCAGCGCGCCGAGGACGACGTACTTCGGCCCGATCACCAGGGACTCCCTGAAGCGCTACCAGCGCGCGCGCGGGATCTCCTCCACCGGCTATCTGGGGCCGAAGACCCGCCGGAGCCTGAACCGGCGGGCGTGAGGTGCGATCCCGGTCAAGACGTTCGCGGTCCGCGCGCGATCCCGATCAGACAGAAGGACTCTTCCGCCGCCGGCCTGGCTTCGAAGTCGGATGCCAGGATCGCATTGCGAGCAGCGTTCGCATCCGTGATCCCCAGGACCGCGCGCAGTGTCGGGCGGATCGTCACGCGCACGCGGCCGGGCAGTTTGGCGAGCCAGCGTTCCGTGCGGGCGAGCCGGCCGGCGTCGCGCTGCTCGCGCGCTTCGGCGTCCCGCATCGCGCGTACCCGAGGCGAGTCCTCGCGGTAGAACATGCCGGCCACGTCGACCTGCGCGAAGTGCTCGGCCAGCGACCGGCGCAGATCCTCGGCGGTGAAGTCGCGGAGGTGGAACTCGTTGGCGGCTTCCGCCTCCGACATCTGCTTGATGTTGGGCGTGGCGACGTAGTGCCAGCCGTCGGGGCGCAGTGTCTGTGCCACCCCCCGCAGGTGTGCGTCGGTATCGCGGAAGTGCTCGATGACCTGGAGCGAGGATACGACGTCGAAGGCCCCGGGTTTGAAGGGAAGATGCTGGGCATCACACACGAGCCAGGCCTTGCGATCGGTGCCGTACCTGTCTCGTGCATGCCGGACCGCTTCGAGCGCATAGTCGCACCCGACGACCTCGCCGGCCGTCCGCGCGAGCAGCTCGACGCCGTAGCCCTCGCCACAGCCGATGTCGAGGACGTTGGCGCCGGGAGCGATGCGCTCGGCGAGGTCGTCGTAGCCGAACTTGTGGGCCTGGAAGCACCACGCCCACTCGGGTTCGTCGGGGAGGACGCGTTCGCCGGTGAAGCCGAGCGGCGAGGTGGGCTCGCCGTGCGCGTGCGCGTGGCCGTGGAGGTCGCTCACGGCGTCGAATCCTAAAGGGACGAGCCGCCTTCCACATGGGACGACGGCTCGCAGGGGGAGCCAGTAGGCCCTTGCGGGCCAGCCTGGCCGGCAGGGACGAGCGTAGTCCCGGGGATGAGCCGACGGGTATGACCCAAACGGGTCATTTCTTGGCGCGGATAGGGGATTGTCGCGGGCTCAGACGTAGCCCCGGAGCCGCGCCGCCCGGGCGACGCGCTCGACCGCGATGTCGAAGGCGGCCATCCGCAGGTCGACATCGTGATCGCCGGCGTAGCCCGCGACCGCCCCGTACGCGGACGCCATCACCTTGCGCAGCTCGGCGTTCACCCGATCCTCCTCCCAGCGGTACTGCTGGATGTTCTGCGTCCACTCGAAGTAGCTGACGGTGACGCCGCCGGCATTGGCGATGATGTCGGGGATGATCAGCACGCCGCGATCTGAGAGCTCTGCGTCGGCGGCGGGCGTGACCGGGTGGTTGGCAGCCTCGACGATCGCGCGGGCACGGATCTCGGTCACGTTCCCAGCGGTGATGACCTCGCCGAGCGCCGCCGGTACCAGCCAGTCGACGTCTAAGGCGAGCAGCTCCTCGTTGGAAACCATGTCTGCTCCGGCGAACCCCGCCACCGAGCCGGACGCCGCCGCATGCGCCGCGACCGCAGCGATGTCCAGGCCGTGGTCGTTCACGATGCCGCCACCGACATCCGAGACCGCCACGACCCGCGCGCCGAACTCGTGCAGCAAGCGCGCGGCCCACGAGCCGACGTTGCCGAAGCCTTGGATGGCCACCGACGCGCCTTCCAGGGGAAGGTCGCGATCGCGCGCGCACTCCTCCATCACGTAGACGACGCCGCGGCCGGTGGCCGCGTCGCGTCCCAGCGATCCCCCAAGCTCGACCGGCTTCCCGGTCACGCATGCGGGGTTGTGCCCGTACCGCTTCCCGAATTCGTCCATCATCCAGGCCATCGTCTGGGCGTTGGTGTTCATGTCCGGAGCGGGGATGTCGCGGTTGCTGCCCAGGATGTAGGCGATCATCGACGTGAACCGCCTCGTCAGGCGCTGCTTCTCGTCCTCGCTGAGCAGGAACGGCTCACATTGCACCCCGCCCTTGGCCCCGCCGAACGGCAGGTCGGCGATGGCGGTCTTCCAGGTCATCAGCGCCGCGAGCGCGCGCACCTCATCGATGTCCGCTTCGGGGTGATAGCGGATCCCACCCTTGTACGGCCCGCGCGCGCCGTTGTGCTGGACCCGGTAGCCGTTGAACACGAACAGGCGTCCATCGTCCATCCGCACGGGTACCTGGACGGCGAGCTCTCGATAAGAGCCCCGGAGCACCTCGCGCATCTCGTCGTCGAGGCCGATCTGATCGGCGGCACGGTCGAAGAAGAAGGTCACCGACTGATGCGGCGACATCGGGTCCGCCGGCGCTGTCGCCCTGCGAGCCGAGCGCGTGACGCTCATCTGGTCCTCCTCGCCATCCCCTGTGGCGGCAGCCTACGACCAGGCTCCCTGCGGGCCCAAGTCCCCTGCCGCGACGAGACAGCGAGCCTCCCGACCCCCGGGGGCTGTCCTCCGCAGCGACCAAGGAAGGATTTTCCGCTTTGTCCACGATCCGCGGAAGGGAACCCGGCCGAAACCGGAGAACCTTTCGATGTCGTAGCCAACGATGAAGGAGGGGGAGTATGAGGAAGCTTGCTTTGGCGGCGCTGCTTGCCGCGATGGCGGTCGCACCTTTCGCGGCTCAGGCCGACGACATCCCGGATGGGGCCGACTGCAACAGCACGGCGGCGTCCGGCGCCTTCACGAACACCGACGAGCCGGACCGCGGCGCGGTCTGCGTGAACGTTGAGGGGACCACGGTCCTCTACGTCGGCGGCGAGGCGCAAGCCGAGGAGCCGGAGAACCAGGGAAGCGGCGGCGCGTGTGGCGCGGTCATCGTGGCCGACCAGACGCTCACCGGCGACCCAGACTGGGACAACGCCGGCGCGGACGGCGAAGCCGGCACGGCCGACGACGAACACTGCGACTAGTCGTCATCGATCCAACGTCAGAGCCGCGGGCGACCGCGGCTCTCACGTTTTCGTCAGCGTTTCGCCCGGAGGACGAAGCGCCGGTCGTGCTCGGTTTCCAGCGAGAAAGAATCGTCCACGACACCGGTCTCGACATCCACCATCAGTTCGTGGTCGTCGTCGTACATCCGGGCGAGCCATCGAGGCGCGAGTACGTGCACGCCGCCGATCTCGCCGACATCGACCGTCTCGGGATCGGGGACGTAGTGGTCGTACAGGTAGGGAGCGGTGGCATCGCAGCACCCGTTGCTCAGGACCATCACCAGGTCGGTTCGGCCCGCCGCGAGCACCAGCCGTACGGTCTCGGCCGCCTGTTCGGTCGCAGCGATGCGCATACCCTATGGTAGGACGTCGCGCGGGCGCGCGCCTCGGCTAGCATCGCGGACCGATGGGGGGTTGGTTGCATCGGTTGCGGCGGCCATGGGTCGCGGTTCTGCTCATCGTCGCGGTCGGCATCCTTGGAGGTGTGCTCGTCTACCGGTCGGGTGGCCGGATCCGCGAGCAGGATCGCGCGGCATTCCTCGCATGGGAGCGGCTCGCGCAACCAGCGGTCGAGCGAGCGCGCGAGATCCATGCGGGCCTTCCGTCGCTGATCGAGGACGCGCGCGCGGCGCCGGGGCAACTCGGCCCGCTGCTCGGGGAGCTGCGCATGAAGGTGACCAGGACCAGACTGACGCTGCAGCGCGCGCGCACCGAGGTCCAGACAGTCCGGGTCGAGCGCGTGTTGGAGGCGATCGCAGCCGCATACCTCGAGGCGATCGCACGCGACCTGCAGGCCGTGGCCGCGCTAGAGAAGATCGCCGGCGACCCCGAAGCGTCGCGCAGCACGGCGCTGGCTCGTGCCGAGCAGCGCCACCAGACCGCCTCGCTCCGCTTCCGCGAAGGCGACGAGGCGAGCGAGCAGCTACGCGCGCGCCTCCGTCTGGTTGAGAACTAGAGCCCGAGGATCTGGAACCAGAACTTCTGTTCCTTCGACGGCACCTGATCGACGTGGATGTACTTCGTCTGCTGATACTCCCGCAGCCCCCACGATCCAAGCTCGCGCCCAACCCCGGACTGCTTGTAGCCGCCGAATGGGGCGTACCCGTTGATCAGGTGATAGTCGTTGATCCACACGCTGCCGGTGCGCAGACGTTTCGCGATACCGATCGCGCGCGGCACGTCGCGCGACCAGACGCCTCCGGCCAGGCCATAGATGGACTCGTTCGCCATTCGGATCGCGTCGTCCACCGAGTCGTAGCGGATCACGCTCAGGACGGGGCCGAAGATCTCCTCTTGCGCGATGCGCATGTCGTTGCTGACGTCGGTGAAGATCGTCGGCCGGTAGTAGTAGCCGCCGTCCAGCCCTGCCGGGCGCACGCGCTCGCCGCCGGTCGCGAGCTTGGCTCCCTGTTCGAGACCTGCCTGCACGTACCGCTCGACGGTCTCGTACTGGCTGCGATGGATCAGCGGGCCCATGTCGGTCTCGAAATCAAGCGCCGAGCCGACCTTCAGCCCTTCGGCGAGCTCGACCATGCGCGCGATCATCTCGTCGTGCAGCGATGATGGGACGAACAGCCGCGTGCCCGAATGGCAGATCTGCCCCTGATGCAGGAACGTCGCCCACAGTGCACCGGGGACCGCGATGTCCAGGTCGGCGTCGTCCAGGACGATGTTCGCGCTCTTCCCGCCGAGCTCGAGAGTGACCTTCTTGATCGTGCTCGAGGCGAGCTGCATGATCCGGCGGCCCACCTCCGTCGAACCGGTGAAGGCGACCTTGTCGACCATCGGGTTCGACGCCAGTTCCTCGCCGGCCGCCGCGCCCGCGCCGGGGACGACGTTGATGACGCCGGGTGGGAACAGATCGGTCTCTGCGAGGATGCGCGCGAACTCCAGAGTGGACAGCGGGGTGTAGCTCGCCGGTTTGACGACGACCGTGTTCCCGGTCACCAGCGCCGGGGCCACTTTCCACATCATCAAGATGAAGGGGAAGTTCCACGGGGTGATCGCCGCGGTGACTCCGAAGGGCTCGCGCCGCACGAACCCCCAGGTCGGAGCCGGGTAGTCGTTGTAGGGCACCGGTTCGTGCTCTCCCAGCGTCGTCGCCAGCTCGGCGAGCATCTTCCAGTGCTCGACGCCGAGTGCGATCGAGAACAGGTTCGCCATCCGCAGGGTGTGGCCGGCATCTTCCGCTTCGATCTGCGCCAGGTCGCCCAGCCGCGCGCTGAGCACCTCCCAGGCTTGCATCATGCGGCGCGAGCGCTCGGCCATCGGCATCTCGCTCCAGACGCCGGCGTCGGCGGCATCCCTCGCGGCCTGGATGGCGCGCGCCATGTCCTGTTTGCCGCCGCGCGCGACCCGTCCCGCGACGGACCCATCGGACGGGTTGGTGGTCTCGAACGTCTCCCCGGATGCGGCGTCGGCCCATCCGTTCCCGATGAAGAGCTTGTACTCGCGGACCATCTCTCAACCTCCCGGGTGCCGGCGGTCGGTGATCATTCATTCCTTGTTCGGGGTGTCATCCGGACCGGACGACGGGTCGGCCGGCCGTCAACAGCCCGGTTCGCCGTGATGGCCGCAGCAGGTGCTCCCCGTTCGGGCCTTGCGCAAGTTGTTCCGAGCGGCGAGCCGGACCTTCGTCCAGAAGCCGTGATCGGAGTCGCGCCAGTTCCGCAGGCCGTGCCCGACGCTCTGGTCCCGACGATGCTCGCTCATCCTTCCCTCCTTGCCGGATCCTACCGTCCACGATGTCCGATCGAACAGGCGAGCCTCCGAGGACGCCCCTATAGTTGTGTTCGTCCCGACGAACTGAGGGGAACGCGTCGACGTGAGGCGGCTACCGGCGCTATGTCTTGCCATCCTCGTGGTGGGCATCACCGTGTCCGCGGACGCCAAGAACTACGGTGTATCGGCACGAGACAGCTTCTTCAGCAAGGCCTTCGTGGTCATCCGGGCCGGGGACTCGGTGACGTGGCGCAACGACGGCGCGGTCGAGCACACGGTGACCTCCTTCCCCGACGCGCCCGCTGAGTTCTCGTCGAGCAGCTCACGCCAATGCGTCCCCGCCCCCTTGATCGGGAACGATCCCGATGACTGCATGGACCCGGGTCACACCTTCCGCTACCCGTTCGCGCAACCGGGCACCTACGACTACTACTGCAAGGTCCACGGCAGCTTCTCTCAACGGCCGGACAACCGCCGAAGCGAGGACGACCAGCCCTGTGGCATGTGCGGGCGGGTCGTGGCGAAAGCCGTGAAGACTCCCTCTCCTTCAACCGAACCGACCCGCTCCGAGACGAAGAGCCCGTCACCCTCAGCCTCTCCATCGGATGCGAGCCAGAGCCCGTCGCCCTCTCCCAGCGAGACGACCGATGGATCCGACGGCGAGCCATCAGGTGACCGGGGTGACGACGCTGGCAGGGGCATCGGGCGGGGGACCGTCGCGCTGCTCGGCATCGTCGCGCTGAGCGGCGCGGGCTGGTGGACCTGGCGTCGGTACCTGACCAACGCGTAGCGCTCGAGATGCGCGCGCCGCGTGTAGCCCCCTATGATTCCGCGCCGATGGCTCGGACGTCCAGGTTCTCGATCGTTCCCGCCGCCGCGGCGCTCGCGGCGCTTTTCATCGTGCTGCCCCAGGGGGGCGCGGACGCCGAGGTCGGGATGACCGGGACGGCGGAGGCGTGGGTCTTCTCTCCCGCCTCCGTCGAGATCGAGCCCGGCGATCGGGTCGCGTTCATCAACGAGACCTCCGTCACCCATTCCGCCACGTGCGAGGGGTGTCCCTGGGACGCCGGCGACGTCCAGCCCGGTGAGACCGTGATGGTGACCTTCGACGAGGAGGTTTCGAGCCGTTTCTTCTGCCGGTATCACGGGGCCGGCCAAGGGATGGTCGGGCAGCTACTCGTCGGAGATGCCGCTCCGCCTGGGCCTGCCCCCACGCCCATCGCGTAGCTGTCCCACCCGCATCGTAGGGTGGTCTCATGCCGGGGCTATCGGTGGCACAAGGACGATTCTCATCCCGTTCCTGTCTTTCCGGGCAGCGCGGGTGGAGGGGGCCTGATGCCGCTGGTATGCTTCCGCGGTCCGGCCACGGGGCCGGTCGAGGGGCTCACCCCCTGCTCCTTCCCCGGGAAGGGGCCGTCCAAGTCCGTAGGAGGTGAGGGATGGCGGTTGCCCGCCAGTACGAGATCATGCTCGTGCTCGATCCGAGGCTGGATGATGCGCAGATCCAGCAGGCGATCGAGAAGTACGTCGGAGTGATCACCGAGCACGGTGGAGAAGCCGGCAAGGTGGATCAATGGGGCCGGCGCAAGCTCGCGTACGAGATCGACCATCTCCACGAGGGCTACTACGTTGTGGCCGGTTTCACGGCCGGTCCCGACGCGGTCAACGAGCTCGATCGCGTGCTCAAGCTCGCCGACGAGGCGATCAGGCACAAGATCATCCGCCCCGGCAAGGACTAAGAAGAGCCTGTCCTTCCCAGGGAGGTGTCGAAGATGTCGCAAGGAAACTCGGTCACGCTGGTGGGGAACCTCACCGACGACCCTGAACTGCGCTTCACCGCCAACGGTGCCGCCGTGGCGAACTTCCGGATCGCGGTCAGCCGCCGCGTTCGTGACGCCGAGACCAACGAGTGGCGCGACGCGGACACGTCGTTCTTCCGCGTCAACGTCTGGCGCCAGCTCGCCGAGAACGTCGCCGAGACGCTCTCGCGCGGGATGCGTGTGGTGGTCACGGGAACGCTGCGCATGCGGTCCTGGGAGACCCAGGAGGGCGAGAAGCGGTCGGTCGTCGAGATCGAGGCGGAAGAGGTTGGACCCTCGCTGAGGTTCGCGACCGCCAAGGTGGAGAAGACCAACCGCGCCGGCGGGACCGGTGCCGGTGACTGGGGCGACTCGGATCGCAAGGCGCCCGTCGCCGAGGAGGTCCCGTTCTAGGCGGGGCGCACGAGGAGGAGCATGCCGAAGGTCAAGCGTAAGCCGGACAAGAAGGCGGCCGCGCGCCGCGGGAAGCCGAAGGTCTGCCCGTTCTGCAAGGACAAGGTGGAATGGGTCGATTACAAGGATACCCAGACGCTGCGGAAGTTCCTGTCCGACCGTGGGAAGATCAGGGCGCGCCGGGTGACCGGCGCCTGCACGCAGCACCAGCGGGATCTCTCGCGCGCGATCAAGAACGCCCGAGAGGTCGCCCTGCTGCCGTTCATGAACAGGTAGGGGCGCGCGATGAAGATCGTCTTGACACAAGAGGTCCGTTCGCTCGGCTCCCCCGGCGAGATCGTCGAGGTGGCCGACGGCTACGCGCGCAACTACCTGATCCCACGCGGGCTCGCGCTCAGGGCTACCCCAGGGACGTTGAAGCAGGTCGACGTCATCCGCCGTACGAGGGAGCTCAAGGGCGTCCGTGATCTCGAGCAGGCGCAGCAGATCGCGGACGCCCTCGGCAAGCTCACCGTCCGGGTGACCGCCAAGGCCGGAGAAGGGGGGCGCCTGTTCGGACAGGTGACGCCTGCTCAGGTCGCCGAGGCGGTCAACAAGGCCGGCGGGCCGAAGATCGACAAGAAGCGGTTGCAGATAGACGCGCCGATCAAGAACCTCGGTTCCCACGTCGTGCAGCTGCGCCTGCATCCCGAGGTAGAGGCTGAGTTCTCGGTCGAAGTGACCAAGGCCTGATCTCCCGGATCGTGTCGAGGCGAGGGCGACTCGGCCCTAGCCGCACCACGCGCCGAACGCAGGGTTCGGCAACGACTGCAACACGTTGACTGCCCCGCCGGGATCCGCCGGGTGATAGATCTCCAGGCTCGCGTCACCGGCGCGCGCGCAGGTGACGGTTACGCGAGCGAATCCCTCCGCGTCCGTCCGCTTCGGCGTCCCGGTGACCTTCAGGCTTCCGCCTGCGCGCCAGCGGTACTCCCCCACCGCGATGTCCGGCGCACGCTCGAACTTGCAGGTGTCGTCGAAGCGCACGCCGAGTGTGATCGCATCGCCGGGCGACCATGGAGCATTCTCCGAGGCCGTGGCCGAGTTCGTGGGCTGATAGCGGCGGGACACCTGGCCGGCGTCCACGGTGAGCCGACCTTGGCGGGACTTGCCTGCGACGATGGTGGCCGTGGCCTCAGCGACGTCGTCGACGACCACGGCTCGCCCACACTTGACGACGTCCACCGTGTAGCTTCCCGGTTCGAGCTTGAACGTCGCGATCCCGTCGCGGTCTGTCACCTTCGTTCCCTTCGACGGCCCTCGGTACCGCAGCACCGCGCCCGCGATCGGCTTGTTCGTCGTGTCGATCAGCTGGACGAGCAGCGTGCCCACCCCGCCGCCTCCCTTCCCGGGCTCCTCGATCTTGAGGGCGTCCTCCTCCAGGTCGAGGGCGCCCCCGTACGCGCTGGAGTTGGTCGGTGTCGGTTCGGCCACGCCGCGGCGCTGCAGGCCAACGCACGCGCTCGAAACCATCGCCAGCGCGATCCACGCCGCTGCGATGGCGAGCGACGGGCGTGAGGGACGGGATGGCTCCACAGGGTCTGTGATTCGATGTCGGGCGTCGGAATCCTATAGAGGAGACCCCGGGCTCGATCGGGATGGTTCAGCCTTTTGCTTCTCTTGACCGGCTCGGGACGCAGACCTATAGTCGCGCGGTTGCTCCGGCCATCGCAGGACTCCGCGGCCGCCCCAGGGCGGCCGTTCGGCATCTTCGGGCCCTGTGGACGAACTGTTGACGACGCCGGTTCCCCTGGGGAGATCGAGGCCTCGGTGGTGGATGGACTGTGGACGACCTGCTCGCCGTCGATGCTGTCACACCCCACCGCTAGGGTCCGGGGCTGATGGCCCAGATACGGAGCCTTCCTCGGGAGCCCTCGTCGGGCCGGGTGCCGCCGCACAACCTCGAAGCCGAGGAGTCGGTGCTCGGTTCGATGATGCTGTCCAAGACCGCCGTCGGCGAAGCGCTGGAGCTCCTGCAGCCGGAGGACTTCTACCGCGAGGCGCACCTCCGGATCGCCGAGACGATCCGCGACCTGTTCGGGCAGGGCGAGCCGGTCGACGCGATCACCGTCGCCGAGGAACTCCGGCGGCGAGGGGTGCTCGCCGATGTCGGCGGCGCGCCGTATATCCATACGCTTGTCTCGTCGGTTCCGACGGCGGCCAATGCCATCTACTACGCGCGCATCGTCAGCGAGCTCGCGACCCTGCGCCGTCTCATCGACGCCGCCACCACGATCGCGGCCGAGTCCTACGAGGTTCCCGAGGACACCGAGGGGATGGTCAATCGGGCGGAGGAGCTGATCTTCGCGATCGCGGCCGGGAAGATCCATCAGGACTTCCGTCCGATCCGCGACCTGCTCGCCGAATCGATGGAGCATCTGGAGCGTCTGCACGACCGGCAGGACGACGTGACGGGCCTGCCCACCGGGTTCACCGACCTGGACCTCATGCTCTCGGGACTCCAGCCGGGCAACCTGATCCTGGTCGCTGCTCGCCCCGCGATGGGGAAGTCAACGTTCGCGATGAACGTCGCCCAGCACGTCGCAGCGCACGGGCGAAGCGCGGTCATGTTCTCGCTCGAGATGAGCTGGATGGAGATCGTGCAGCGCATGATCTGCTCCGAGGCGCGCGTCGACACCGCCAAGATCCGCACCGGCCGCATGGGCGAGGCTGAGTGGCGGCGGGTCTCGACCGCGGTGGGCCGCCTCGCCGAGGCGCCGCTGTTCATCGACGACACACCGTCGATCTCGATGGGCGAGATCCGCGCGAAATGCCGCCGCTTGAAAGCCAAGGGCGATCTGGGCCTCGTGGTCGTTGACTACCTCCAGCTGATGACCTCGCCCCGGCGCACCGAGAACCGCGTGCAAGAGGTCTCCGAGATCTCGCGATCGATGAAGATCCTCGCGAAGGAGCTCGAGGTCCCGGTGATGGCCGTGTCGCAGCTGTCGCGGCAACCCGAGCAGACCGGCGGGGGCAAGCCGCGCCGTCCGCGCCTGGCGGACCTGCGCGAGTCGGGCGCGCTCGAGCAGGACGCCGACGTCGTGATGTTCGTCTACCGCGAGGATTACTACGACCGCGAGTCCGAGAAGAAGGGCGAGGCCGAGATCATCGTCGAGAAGCACCGCAACGGACCAACCGGATCGGTCGACCTCGCCTTCCTCGGCCAGTACACCAAGTTCGAGAACCTCGCGCGCCTGTAGCAGGGAACCGCTGGACGAGCCGAAAAATGCGCTCGGTCGCAGGCTGCGCCCGCTTCATCGCCGTACCCATGCCGGCGACCACTCAGCGCTCCGAGCGGGAACCCCCCGCGTCCTCGCTGCGTCCAAGGGTCGACGCGATGCAGGAGGAAGTCATGACAAAGACCGTGATCGTTCGAGTCTCAGCTGCGCTGGCTGCGTTGCTGGGCGTCGCGTTCGCCGTGGGTTCCATCGGCGGCGGCGATGCCGATCGCACGAGTGTTCTCTTCAGCCAAACGGGCAGCGCGATCCACGGAGGGTCTTCGCAGGAAGGCTTCGCCGACCGGGACTTGGCTGTTCCCGCGCCGGCCGATGAGCTGGCGGCCGCGCCCGGCGAGGACGCCGCGGCCGTTCAGGAGCTTCGCTTCGACGACCGCATCATCCGCACTGCCGACCTCTCGGTCGAGGTGCCCGAAGGCGCCTTCGACGAGGTGTGGGATCGCGCGCTGAAGGTCGCGGATCGCTTCGGCGGATCGGTGTTGACGACGAGCCGAGGCTCGGGTGATCCCGAACGCGAGGCGGTCGCCTTCGGCGAACTCACGATCCGGGTGCCATCGGAGCGGTTCGAGGAAGCCGCGATCGCGGTCCGTGCGCTCGGTGAGGTGCGAAGCGACCAGACGTCGTCGCAGGATGTCACCGAGGAGTACGTCGATCTGACCAGCAGGCTGCGCCACCTGCGGGCCCAGGAGGATGCCCTTCTGACGCTGATGGGGCGCGCGCGCAGCGTGCAGGACATCCTGGTCGTGCAGCGTGAGCTCGCGAACGTCCAGGCCGAGATCGAGCGGGTCACCGGGCGCATCAACTTCCTGGACGCACGGACCGAGTTCTCCACGATCTCGCTGCGGCTGGGCGAGCCGGGCGTGTTCACCCTGAGCAAGCCTCCGAGCGAGGGCCCATCCTTCGCGAAGGCCTGGGAGACCGCGCTCGAGGGCCTGGAGCGCATGGCGACGGCGGGGATGATCGTGGTGCTGTGGGCGGCGCCGTTCGCGCTGCTCGCCGCGATCGGTGCGTGGGTGCTGCGCCGCCGCCGCCCCGTGCCCGAGGTGGGCGGTCCCGCGCACGAGGTGTAGCAGCTCCGCGCACGAGGTTGGCGGTCCCGCGCACGAGGTGTAGCAGCCGGGCCGCACGCCGCTACCATGTCGGAGTCCCGCCTGCGGCGGGACCCCGACGCCATGGCCAAACGACAAGGGTTCCTGTTCATCGCCATCTGCACGCTCGCGTGGGGATCGATCGGCGTCATCGTCAAAGAGGTCACGTTGAACGCGCCGGTGATCGCGTTCTTCCGCTTGGCCTTCGGCATGAGCGTCGTGATCGCGTGGCTCGCGTGGCGCCGGCGGCTGGGTGAGTTGCGGCCGCATACCAGACCCGCGCTTCTGCTCGCCTCCGGCGCGGTGCTGGGCGCCCATTGGGTCACCTTGTTCGAGGCGTTCAAACGGCTCGACGTGGCATCGACGATCTTGATCGTCTTCCTTGGGCCGGTGCTGATGGCCGCCGCGGCGCCGCTGGTGCTCGGCGAACGGCTGCGTCCCCTGTCCATCGCCGCGCTGACGGTGGCGTTCGGAGGGATCAGCTTGATCGCTGTTCCCGACATCGCCCGGATCGACACCTGGGGTGTCATCGCCGCGCTGATCAGCGGAGTCCTGTTCGCGGTGATGCTGCTGATCGGCAAGCTGCTCGCGCCGAAGTACACGCCGTCGGCGATGGTGGTATGGCAGCAGGGGGTCGCCGCCGTTCTGGTGTCGCCGGCGCTGCTCGTGGCGGAGGCGGGTGAAGTGGTGCGCGCGCTCCCGCTGCTCGTGCTGCTGGGGATGGGCTACACGGGACTGCTCGGGATCCTGTTGTGGCGGGCGATCGGGATGCTGGAGGCCCAGCAATTGAGCGTGATGTTCTACATCGAGCCGGCGTCTGCCGTGTTGTACGCGTGGGCGCTGCTGGGCGAGCAGCCGTCCTGGCTCACCTTGGTCGGCGGCGCGCTCGTGGTCGCCGCGGGGTTGGCTATCATCGTCGGGGAGCGGCTGCCGGGGGGCACGCCGTCCATGCCTGAACCGATCCTCGAGGAGGCCTGAGCCTTGGTCCCGCTGCCGCAGATCCTCGCCGAGCTGATCATGGCGCTCGGTGCGGCGCTGCTGTTCGCCAACGTCTATGCCCTGGTCCGGCCGAGGCTCAGGGGCGGCCGGGAACCAGCTCCCCAGGTGCAGGCGCGCGGCCGCGTCGTGATCAACATGCTGATCGGCCTGGTCGTGATGGTCTGGGGATTCGCCTCGTTCGTCGCCGGCGGGAGCGCGTAGGCCCCGGGATCGTCCGCTTCGTCCCGTTCCATGCCTTCTGCCCAGGTCAGAGCAGTCGGTTGTTCGGATTCGTGAGGTCGCCCGCGGCAGGGTATCGTGCCGTTCCGTCGAAAACGTCCCACGGTGGCCGCTTCCGCACCCCGGGCGCGGTCCCGTAAAGGTTCACCCGGACCTCGGAAGGAAGATGATGCGACGACGGTTGGTTCTGGCCGCCGCGACGGCGGCGCTGATGCTCGTAGGGCCGATGACCGCGACCGGCGGCCCCTACAACGTCGAGGTGAATCGTGGCACGGCCGCCATCATAGGAACTTTCACGTCCGACGGCGGGTTGGCGCCGGTTGAGCTCGCCGACGGCTCGCAGGCCGTCGCGTTCCTTTTCGAGCAGGAGTCCAGCCAGGTGCGGGGCAACTTCATCTTCCCACAGCCGGACCCCAAAGCAGATCTGACGACGCCGAAGGAGTTCGTCGGCTGCATCCTGATCTTCAAGGCGGATACGTTCGATCGCGGCTGCGAAGTTCTGGCGCCGTCCTACATCGAGACGGATCCGGCCTTCAATGAGACGACGGTGGTGTTCGGCGTCCAGTCGTTCCGGCCGGACGGTTTCCGCCTCATCGCGACCATGGTGCTCGACGGACAAGGTTCGCCCGCCCCGATCGAGACCCATGCCGCGTCTGTGACGCCGGAGCCGCCGGGGGCACCGACGCTCGCGTTCGCCGCGGGCAGCGTCTACCTTGCGCGCGATGCGATCGTGCGTGGCTCCATCCGCTCCGACCTTGTCGGCGGAGGGGCGATCAAGACGAGCACGACGGTCAACAGCCAGATGTGGACCGGCCTGTTCGGCTTCGACGAGACAGGGCAGGGTGGGCTCCTCATCCAGCCGGGATTCACCGCCTCGCTCGAAACCGAGCACATCGTCTGCTTCCCCGAACCCCAACCGGGGGACCCTGCGTCGCCCTTGCCTCCCGGGTGCCATCCGTTCTAGTCGCACGAGCACTGCACGTGAAGACCGTGTCTTCCGGAACGGACGGATGGTCGATCGCGACGGCCGACCTGGGAGCGGATGAGGGTTGAGGCGGAAGTGTGAGAGCGGATGAGGGGAATCGAACCCCCGTCTAAAGCTTGGGAAGCTTTCGTTCTACCATTGAACTACATCCGCGAGTGCCGGAGATGGTAGCACCCGTCCCGCGCGCGCAACCAGGGGATCTGCTCGTCCGCCGCGCGCAACCAGCGGATCCGCTCGTCCGCCGCGAGCGGCGGCGGTCATGTCTCAGAACGGCGGGTGGATCTCGGTGTTGAGGAATTCGACGGTATCCGGCCACCAGGAGAGCAGGATCGCGAAGGCGACGATACCGGTCATCATCCCCCACGCGACCCCGCGCGTGAGGTCTCCCGCGAGCAGCGCGACGGCGCCGAGTACCATCACAACCAGGAACGGGAACCAGGCTGGTCCCTCATCGATCAGTTGGTGCATGCCTTCCGCGATGAACGGGGCGGCCACCAGGCCGGCGATCGCGGTGATGCTGAGCCAGATCTTGCCCACGTCAATCCCTTCCCAGGATCGTCACCGAGCACACCGCACCCGGTCCCCCCAGATTGTGCGCCAGACCGAGCTCCGGGTCACGTACCTGCACACCTTCTGCCCGTCCCTGCAGCTGCCTGGTGACCTCACCGATCATCCGGCATCCTGTGGCGCCGATCGGATGCCCGAAGGACTTCAGTCCCCCGCTGGGGTTGACGGGAAGGTCACCATCGGCAGACGCGCGCCCATCCTCGCAGAAAGCCGCACCTTCACCGGGGGCGCAGAAACCGAGGTCCTCGTAGTTGAGCAGCTCGGTGATCGTGAAACAGTCGTGCACCTCCGCCAGAGAGATCTGGCGGGCGGGCTCGGTGATCCCCGCTTCCTCGTAGGCCTGGGCGGCCGCGAACCGGGTGGCCGGGAACCCTTGATAGTCGAATCCGGGGTCGTACATCGGGTGCGCGCTCGTCACCGCGAGCCCGTTGGCCTTGACCATGACGTAGTCGTCCTTGTGGTTGAGCGTCTTGGCGATCTCGGGCCGGGTGATGATCACGGCAGCCGCACCGTCGGAGACGGCACATGAGTCGAACCGGCCGAGCGGCCACGCGATCATCGGCGCCTCGATCGCGGTCTCCATGGTGATCTCGCGGCGGAAGTGCGCCTTCGGATGCTTGGCGCCGTTGGCGTGGTTCTTCACCGCGACGCGCGCGAGATCCTCGCGCGTCCAGCCCCGCTGGGCGAAGCAGCGGGACGCGGCCATCGCGAACAGCGCCGGCGCGCTCGCCGGCGGCATGAAGGGCGGGATCGAGTCGCGCAGGACGTTGGGCAGGCCTCGCGATCCTTGATCGGTGATCTTCTCCACGCCACAGGCGAGCACGATGTCGTACACGCCGGCGGCGACCGCGAAGCACGCATTGCGGAACGCGTCCATCCCGGAGGCGCAGTAGTTCTCCACGCGCGTCGCGGGGATGCCGTAGAGCCTGGTGGCATCCGCGACGGTGGTGCCGCTCAGGCCGGTGAAGCGGTAGTAGACGCCGACCCACATGGCCTGGATGTCTTTGCGTTCGATCCCTGCGTCGCCGACGGCCTCCTCGACGGCCTCGAGCAACAGATCCTCTTGATCCTTCTCGTAATGCTCGGTGAATCGCGTCGCGCCGACGCCGGCGACCGCGACCCTATCCTTGATGCCCGGCATCGCGTCTCGGCCTCGCTTTCCAATAGTAGTTGCGGAACCCCGCGGCTTCATGCATCAGGCGAAAGGTCAGCTCGACCTGCATGCCCACCGCGACCTCGGATGGTTCGCAGTCGGTGCACTCCATGAAGATCCTGCCGCCGCCGTCGAGATCCACAACCGCGCGCGGCACCGGCGTCTCGAGATACTCGCCCGCGATCAGGTGGTCGAGCGTGAAAGTGAACACCTCGCCGGTGCGTTGCAGCTTGATGCGATCCATCTTGTCCGCGGTGCTGCACGCGATGCACGCGCGGTTCGCGGGGAACTGGACGACCCCGCACGCCGTGCAGCGGACGCCGTACAGCGGCAGGGCCTGCGCGCGGTCTCGCCAGTACCGGATCGTCGAGCCCGGCACGATGGGATCGGTCCACGGCATGAGCTTTCGGAACCGGACGTAGCGCTCGTAGCTGGGCAGCATGCGCTTGTCCCCGATCTGGCGGGCGACCGTGAAGGCCGGCGCGCGCGCGCCGGCCCCGATGCGCAGCACGAGCGCGTCTGCGCCTTCGCCGCTGGCGGCGACGAGCAAGTGCTCGCCCGGGTTTCCCTCCTCGAGCGCGCGCGCGAGCGACACGAGAGCGTGCGCCGCGCCGAGATTGCCGACCGTGGTGAACAGGGTGTCGCGCGCGCCCGCGATCCCCAGCCGCTTCGCCGTGGTCGCGTAGGTGCGGGGATCCGGCGCGTAGGCGGCGAAGCGCGCGATCGCATCCGGGTCGATCCCGGCGTCGGCGAGCGCCGCGGTCGCGGCTTCCTCGACCGCGCGCGCGTAGCCGTATTCGGTCTCGCTCTTGGCGTCGAAGCTCTGCACGAAGGCGTCGCCCGTGCGTCGCCAGGGCCCGGTGAAGTCCTCGGCGAGGCTCGCCGTCCCCGTGACCTCGACGGGGCCGTCCCGGGTGACGAGCAGCGCCCCCGCCGCGTCGCCGAAGAGCTGCTCGGCCGCGGTCGATGGTTCGGCCGGCCGGACATCGGCCGCGACCACGAGGGCGGCGCGCGCGCCGGCGGCGACGGCGTCCAGCGCTGCTCGCAACGCTTGGGTTCCTGCGCGCAGCGTCCCGGTGATGTCGGTCGTGCGGACGTCGTGCCGGTCGAGCACCGCGGCGATCGTGGCCGCGCCGTGCTTCTCGGCGTACGGCGGCGTCGTCGTGGCGAAGAAGACCGCATCGACGCTGCTCGCATCGTTGCCGACGCAGGCCAGCGCGGCCTCGACGCCGAGTGTCAGAGAGTCCTGGTCACCGGCAGCGACCGCGCGCTCGCCGGGCAGGGACGGGGTGTCCCACGCCGCGCCGAGCATCGCCCGGTCGAGCCGCCACAGGGGGATCGTCGTCCCCCACGCCGCGATACCGGCCACTCTCCCCTCCTGGTCTCAGCAGCAGGTACGGAGCGAAGGATCCCACCACGCGCAGAACGCGTCGTCCCAGTACGGATCGTCGAATCGCAGGCCGATCTCGGCGCGCTCCTGCTCTTGGTCGTGCGCGCGCTTCTCCTCGGTCGCCTGCTCGCTCATCGGCATCATCCTATCGGCGAGGCGCCGCGGCGTACCACGCGGAGTTGTGCGCGCCCCTCGGGGTACCGCGCGGAGTTGTGCGCGCCCCTCGGCTCGGGCATGCTGCCGGCCATGCGTCGGATCGCCTCGTTCATCGTGCTCGCCCTCGTCCTCGCCGCGTGCGGGGGCGACGGAGATCCCGCTGATCCGGTGGAGTTGGGCGTCCCAGAAGGCCGGGCCTGCTCGGATGCGCTCTCGCTGCCATCCGAGGGACAGGATCACATCGAGGTCGGGCAGCGTACGACGTTTGCGACCGATCCACCGATGTCCGGCCCGCATTGGGGTCCGCCCGGCGGGCCCGTCCCTGCCGGCATCCACAACCAGGCCTTCCCCGACGAGGCGACGGTGCACAACCTGGAGCACGGTCACGTGATCGTGCATCACAACGGCTTGCCGCCCGAGGTGCTGGAAGAGATCGAGGCGATCGTGCGCGCCGACCCCGTGCAGATGCTGGTCGTCTCACGCCCCACGATGCCGTGGGTGCTCGCGTTCACGGCGTGGACCGTCGCGCAGGTCTGCGACGAGGTTCCCGACGATCTCATCGAGATGCTGCGCACCTTCGTTCGCGAGCACAGGGACAACGCACCCGAAAGCGTCCCGTAGCCTCTACGCGGCATCGTCCCCGAACCTCCATGCGACGCGCGCGCGTCCTGTTCCCGCGCGCTACGCCTCGTCGCCGCGCGGCACGGCGACGGGTTGCGCGGGACGCTCGAAGCCCGAGATGTCCATCGCGTCTCGCAACACCTGCGCGACGTCCATGATCTTGATGCCCTCGCGTGACTTGCCCTGCGCGACAAGCTCCTTCTGCCCGTCGTCGAGCATGATCAAGCAGTAGGGGCAGCCGGTGGACACGATGTCCGGGTTGGTCTCGAGCAGCTCTTCCGTCCGCTCGATGTTGACGCGCTTGCCGGTGGATTCCTCCATCCACATGCGGGCGCCGCCGGCGCCGCAACAGAAGGTCTTCTTCCCGCAGCGGTGCGCCTCGCGCGCGACCACGCCGGGGATCGACTCGATGACGTGGCGGGGCTGCTCGATCACGTCGTTGTGCCGCGCCAAGTAGCACGGATCGTGGTAGGCGACGTTGGCGATGATGGTCTTGTTCGGCGTGATCTTGCCCTCATCGATCAGCCGTGCGAGCAGCTCGGAGTGATGGATGACCTCGAAGTTTCCTCCGAGCTGAGGGTACTCGCGCGCGATCGTATTGAAGCAGTGAGGGCACGACGCCACGATCTTGCGCACACCCTTGCCGTGGAGCTGCTCGATGTTGGTCTTGGCGATCTCCTGGAACAGGTACTCGTTGCCGATCCGCCGCGCCGGATCGCCGGTACAGGACTCCTGCGTTCCGAGGATCGCGAACGACACGTCGGCGGCGATCATGATCTCGGCGAACGCGCGCACGGACTTCTTCGCGCGATCGTCGAATGCGCCCGCACATCCGACCCAGTAGAGGTACTCGACGTCGGCGGGGATGCGGCCGTTCATCACGACGATGTCGTCCTCCAGGCCCTTGGTCCAGTCCAGCCGCTTGCCGGAGGCCTCGCCCCAGGGATTTCCCGAACTCTCGAGGTTCCGCAGCATCAGGCCGGCCTCGCTCGGGAACCGCGATTCCATCATCACCGCGTACCGGCGCATGTCGATGATCTGGTCGACGTGTTCGATGTCGACTGGGCACTCGTAGACGCAGGCGCCGCAGGTCGTGCAGGCGAAGATCGACTCGTCCAGGTGGACGTCGCCGACCAGTTGCTTGTTCATCACGTGCTCGGGATCGTCGGCGCCGGGGGCGTTCGGGTCCCACTCCTTCTGACCCAGCAGGTATGGCGCCTTCTCGAACAGGTGGTCGCGCGAGGCGGTGATGATGAACTTCGGGTTGAGTGTCTTGCCGGTGTTCCACGCCGGGCACACGGACTGGCACCGGCCGCACTCGGTGCAGGTGTACATGTCGAGGATGTTCTTCCAGCTGAAGTCTTCGACCTTGCCGGCGCCGAAGGAGGTCTCCTCGGTCATGTTCTCCATGTCGATCTCGAGCGGTCGCAGCGCCCCGAGCGCGATCGGCTGGCGGCCGAACAGGACGTTCAACGGCGAGGTGAAGATGTGCATGTGCTTGGAATGCAGCACGATCAGCAGGAAGCCGAACACGACGGCGACGTGCATCAGCAGCGCGGTGTCCTCGATCCGATGGAGCGCGCTCGTGCTGAGGTCCTGCAGCAGGATGCCGATGCCGTTGGAGACGAACGCCCACTGGTGCGGTTCGTAGGGAAGCGTTCCCAACGCCCCGCGCGCGCCGCGCGCGAGCGCCACCGTCCAGATGACGTTGAAGATCATGAACAGGATGAAGTAGGCCGCCCCGAGGTGGCTGCCGTAGAACCGCGACCTGCGCTCCAGCTTCTTCGGCCGGGTCCGCAGCCGGATGATCATGAAGCCGACGAGCGCGATGGTGACCAGGGTGAAGAACAGATCCTGGATGAAGCCGAGCCAGGCGTGATCGCCGACGACCGGTAGCTCGAACTCGCGGTCGAAGATCTCTCCGATCGATTCGATCAAGGTGATTTGAACGATGAGGAAGCCCCAGAACGTCAGGGCGTGCAGCGTTCCGGGGAGGGTCCACTGCAGCAGCTTCTTCTGGCCGAGCACCTTCACGTTGTGCGCGTTGACGCGAGTGAACATGTTCGTGAAGCGTTCGGGGTCGCGCCGGCCGCGCAGGGCGAGCTCGACCAGGTACTTGATCCGGATCGAGGCGAACCCGAGCGCGACGCCGATGATCGCCATCCCGATGGCGATGCGGACACCTGTCTCCATGAGCTGCTTGTCCCTTCGTGAAGGAGATGGCGGGCCTTCGCGCGATTATAGGTTCGCGCGGAAACGGCTCCAAACGTGGCGCATGCGCTGTGTGGTACGAACACCGTTCGGGTGACGTGTCACGGACTACCCGCGGTCTGGTGACGCGTCACGGACTACCCGCGGTCTGGTGACGCGTCACGGACTACCCGCGGTCTGGTGGCGCGTAACGCTTCCGCCGGAACACGTCGGTCGTCGGTGATTCCACGCGATCGAGGAAGAGCAGGCCTTCCAGGTGGTCGATCTCGTGCTGCAGCGCGCGTGCCTCGAACGCATCGGCTTCGATCCGTCGCTGCTGGCCTTGGGGGGTCAGCCCTTCGACCACGACGCGTTCGGCTCGCCGGACGTTGCCGGTGAAGTCGGGAAGGCTCATGCATCCCTCCCGGGTCACCTCGCCGCCTTCACGCCCGATGATGACCGGGTTGATCAGCACCACCAGCCCGTGGACCGAGCGCGCTTTGCGGTGCCCCGTGACATCCATGCAGAAGGCGCGCGCGCCGACGCCGATCTGCGGTGCGGCCAGGCCGACGCACGCCGGCGATGCGCGCATCGTGTCGACCAGGTCGGCGGCGATGGCCTCGGCGGCCGGGCCGGGCTCCAGATCGGCAGCGCGCGACTTGAGCACCGCGGCCGGGTAGCGGACGACGGGGCGGACCGACACGCGCTACAGGGTCTCCGGTTCGATCGCGCGCATCGACACGTCGATCCCCAGCTCTCCCGCCAGCACGCGCATGGCCGCCTCGATCGCGGCTTCGTCGGCACCGGCGGGGACCGTCACATCCAGAAGCATCACGTATACGGGGGGATCGCCCTCGACGACGTGGGTGGCGAGGTCGCTGATGTTGACGCGCTGCTCGGCGAGCAGCTTGGAGACCCGATGCACGATGCCGGGACGGTCGGCGCCGTACACGCTGACCACGTACGGCGCGCCGGTCGCAAGCTCGGGCGCCACCTCGGCGACCGGACGGACCGACACGACCAGGTCCAGTGACTTCGCCGGCCGCTGCAGCGCGGCGCCCAGCGCGTCCGGATCCGACCCATCGGGCAGCGCGACGATCAGGACCATCGCGAAGTGACCGCCGAGGATGGCCATCCGGGAATCCTCGACATTCGCCCCGTGATCGAGCAGCACTTCGGTGACCGCGGCGACGATCCCGGGCCGGTCGGCGCCGACGGCGGTGACGGAGACGTGCATGCGGCGAACGCTAGGGGCGCCGGCCGGCCTCGTCAACGCGGTGGGCGTCTGCGAGCTGTGGGGGTAGGGTGCGATCGGAAGGAAGGGGGAGGGGATGGAACGACGATCCATCGTCACGGTGGCTGCCGCGGTGCTCGCCCTTCTGGCGACCGCGTGCGGGGGACCGGATAGCGGAGGCGCGCTCCAGCCGCCCGGCGCGACCGACGTCTCGCCCGCCGGAGATGCCGAACAGGTCGATGTTCTGCTGATGGAGTGGGCGGTGGCGGCTGATCCCGCGTCGGCCGAGGCCCGACACGTGACCTTCCGCGTGGCCAACGAGGGGACGCAGGATCACGAGTTCGTCATCCTGGTAACGGATCTGCCGCCCGACGAGCTGCCCACCACCGAGGAGGCGGTCGTCGACACCGCTGCCGACGGGGTCGAGCAGCGCTCCGAGCTCGAAGCATTCCCGCCGGGGGAGAGCGCGACGCTGACCGTCACGCTCGACCCGGGGAGCCACGTGCTGATCTGCAACCTCCCCGGGCATTATCAGCTTGGGATGCGCGCGGCCTTCACGGTCCGCTGATTCCTTCGCGCGGCCCTATCATCGATCCGATGAGAGCGGTCGCGATCGTGCTCGCCGTCGGGTTGGCGGCGGGGGCGTGCACCTCGGATCCGTCCGGCGTCGTCGTGACGATCGAGCAGGACGGACGCCGGCTCGAGGTGACGGTCGAGGTGGCGGATAGCCCGGAGGAGCGGTCCCGGGGGCTGCGGTTCCGGGACGAGCTGTCGCCGGGGACGGGTATGGTCTTCATCTTCGACGACCTGGCTCCCCGCACGTTCACGATGGAGGATGTGCGCATCCCGCTGGACCTGCTCGTCGTGCGGCGTGGACGGCTCATCGAGGTCTTCGAGATGAGCCCCTGTGCCGGTGATCCGGCCAACTGCCTGTACCGGACCCTGCCGGCCGACGCTGCCGTGGAGATCCCCGGGGGTGCGACCGCGACGGCCGGCATCACCCCGGGGGCGCTCGTCGATCTCCCGATCGCGCGATAGTCATCCTCCCAGCTCAGCAGCCTTGTGAGGGGAAACATTGACACTAAGACGCTCAAGAATCTATAGTGGTTCCGGCTTCGGGCAGGTGGCCACGGCTGCTAACCCACCAGGGAGAAACAGGAAGAGAGCAGAGGAGAGGTCACATGGCGAAGGTAGTGGGGATCGACCTGGGTACGACCAACTCAGTGGTCGCGGTGCTGGAGGCCGGTGAGTCCACCGTGATCGCCAACGCCGAAGGACAGCGGACGACCCCCAGCGTCGTCGCCTTCTCGAAGGGCGGCGAGATCCTGGTCGGGGAGGTCGCCAAGCGACAGGCGATCACCAATCCCGATCGCACGTTCCGGTCCATCAAGCGGCACATGGGATCGAAGGACTGGTCGACCGACATCGACGGGAAGACCTGGATCCCGCAGGGGATCTCCGCCCAGATCCTGATGAAGCTCAAGCGCGACGCCGAGAGCTACCTCGGCGACAAGGTCACCCAGGCAGTCATCACTGTCCCGGCGTACTTCGACGACGCGCAGCGGCAGGCGACCAAGGAGGCAGGCGAGATCGCCGGCCTCGAGGTGCTGCGCATCATCAACGAGCCCACCGCCGCGGCGCTGGCCTACGGCCTCGATAAGCAGGGCAAGGACCACACGGTGCTCGTGTTCGACCTGGGCGGCGGAACGTTCGACGTGTCGCTGCTCGAGATCGGCGAAGGCGTCTTCGAAGTCAAGGCGACGCACGGAGACACCCAGCTCGGGGGCGACGACTGGGACGAGCGCGCGATCGACTGGCTGGTCGAGCAGTTCAAGAACAAGCACGGCGTCGATCTGTCCGCCGATCGCATGGCGGTGCAGCGCTTGAAGGAAGCGGCCGAGAAGGCCAAGATCGAGCTTTCCCAGACGTCGCAGACCACGATCAACCTTCCGTTCATCACCGCCACGGCAGAGGGGCCTCTGCATCTGGAGGAGACCCTCACGCGCGCGGAGTTCGAACGGCTCACCGCCGACTTGGTCGAGCGGTGCAAGAGCCCGTTCGAGATGGCGATCAAGGACGCCGGGATCTCGATGGATCAGATCGACCACGTGATCCTGGTGGGCGGCTCGACGAGGATGCCGATGATCGCCGAGCTCGTGCGCCAGCTCACCGGCGGCAAGGACCCACACAAGGGTGTCAATCCCGATGAGGTTGTCGCGGTCGGCGCGGCCATCCAGGCAGGCGTGCTGCGCGGCGAGGTCAAGGACGTCCTGCTTCTCGACGTGACCCCGCTGACCCTGGGCATCGAAACCCTCGGGGGCGTGTTCACCAAGCTCATCGAGCGCAACACGACCATCCCGACGCGCAAGAGCGAGATCTTCTCGACCGCGGCCGACAACCAGACCTCGGTCGAGGTACACGTGCTGCAGGGCGAGGGCGAGATGTCGAACTCCCCGGCGGTGCTCTCGCTCGGGAAGTTCCAACTGATGGGCATCCCGCCGGCACCGCGCGGCGTGCCGCAGATCGAGGTCACCTTCGACATAGACGCCAACGGCATCGTGAACGTCTCGGCGAAGGATCTGGCCACCGGCAAGCAGCAGCAGATGACGATCACCGGTGGGACGGCTCTGCCGCGCGACGAGGTCGACAAGATGGTGCGGGAGGCCGAGCAGTACGCCGACGAGGATCGCAAGCGGCGTGAGGCCGCCGAGGCCCGCAACTACGCGGACAACCTCGCCTATCAGGTCGAGAAGTTCGTGGGCGAGCACGGCGACAAGCTGCGGCCCGAGGACAAGGAGCTGCTCGAGACGCAGATCACCGAGGTGCGGGAGGCGCTCGGCGGCGTGGACACCGCGTTGATCCGCACGAAGGCCGACGCGCTCGCGCAGACCTACCAGCGTCTCGGCGCGGGCATGCACGAGGCTGCTCAGCACCAGCAGGCAGCCGGCGATGCGGAGACCGGCGCCACCGGTTCCGAGGGGGAGGTCGTCGATGCCGAGATCGTCGATGAGGAGGGCACGGCCTGATGTCCAAGGACCCCACGCGTCACGGCGAGGCTCCGCATCGCGACGGGCCCGCCGGGGCGTCCCCCCCAACTCCCCCAGGGGCGCCCGGCGAGGCCGCCGAGCAGGCGGAGATCGTGTCGGCCGAGGTCGTAGAAGACGACCCTCGGTCGGCGCTCGAGCGCGAGCGGGATGAGGCGCGCGCGGAGGCCGCCTCGCATCTGGATGATCTGAAGCGACTCAAGGCCGAGTTCGAGAACTACCGCAAGCGGATGGTCCGCGAGCAGACGCAACTGGCCGAGCGCGCCGCGCTCGGCTTGATCGACCGGTTGCTGGCGGTTCTTGACAACTTCCAGCTCGCGCTGCTCGCAGCGGACCAGACCACCGACTACGAGAAGATGGTGCGCGGCGTCGAGCTGGTGTACGCGGAGCTACTCGACGTGCTCGAGAAGGAGGGGCTGGAGCGGATCGAGGCGGTTGGCCGGCCGTTCGATCCCGAGCGCCACGAGGCGGTCATGCGCGCCGAAGGCGACGGCGATGAGCTGCTCGTGCTTGACGAGATGCGGCCGGGCTACCTGCTGCGCGGTCGCGTGCTGCGACCTGCGATGGTCAAGGTCGGTCCGAGGCGTCCACCCGATGGGGGGAACGGTTAGGTGAACGCGTCGCGCGCTTGGTTCGAGAAGGACTTCTACTCGGTCCTCGGAGTGCCCGAGAACGCATCGAAGGACGAGATCAAGCGCGCGTACCGCAAGCTCGCCACCGAGCTGCACCCGGATCGGAACCCGGGCAATGCCCAGACCGAAGACCGGATGAAAGACGTCTCCGAGGCCTACTCGGTCCTCGGCGATCTGCAGAAGCGATCTGAGTACGACGAGGTGCGACGGATGCAGCGCAGCGGCATGGCCGGCGGCGGGTTCCCCGGCGGCGGCGTGCGCGTCGAGGACCTCGGTGGTCTCGGCTTCGATCTGGGGGATGTGTTCGGAGGCATGTTCGGTGGACGGCGTCGCGGCGCACGCAGCCGTCGGGGGCCGGATCTCGAGACCTCCGCGAGGTTGTCCTTCGAGGACGCCGCGCGCGGTGCGACCGTGCCCGTCACGCTCCGCCGTGACGCGCCGTGTTCTGCATGCGGAGGGTCGGGCGACCGCTCCGGAACGGCGGCGACATGCGTCACCTGCGGCGGCAGCGGGAGCGTCGGTGAGAACCAGGGGCCGTTCGCGTTCATGCGCTCGTGCCCGACCTGCGGCGGAAGCGGTCGCACGGTGTCCGACCCGTGTCCGGTGTGCCGCGGCGCTGGGGTCGAGAACCGCGCCGAGCAGATCACCGTTCGGATCCCGGCGGGTGTGCGCGACGGCGCGCGCATCCGCGTGCGCGGACGAGGCGGCACGGTTCCCGGCGGTCAGCCGGGCGACCTGTACGTCGTGGTGAGCGTGCCGGCGCATCCGATCTTCGAACGGCGCGGCAACGACCTGGTCGTGACGGTGCCGATCTCGTTCACTGAGGCGGCGCTCGGGACCACCGTGACCGTGCCGACCCTCGATGACAAGAGCGTCACGCTGAAGGTTCCGCCGGGCACGCAGCCAGGCACCACCTTGCGCGCGCGCGGCAGGGGGATCAAGCCGGCGCGCGGTGCCGGCGGCGACCTGCTGGTGACGGTGCAGGTCGAGGTGCCACGGACGTTGTCGCGCGAGCAGCGCGACCTGATCGAGAAGCTGGCGGCCTCCAACGGCTCGCCGGCCGGGCGGCGTGAGAGGGAGCGCGCCACCAAGGAGTGAGGAAGATGCCACAGCACAAGATGCCGACACCCAAGACCGCGAAGCGGATCACCGACGATCGCGACCGCGCGTTGTACGTGATCTCGGTCGCCGCGGAGCTCGCCGGCGTGCACCCGCAGACGTTGCGGATGTACGAACGGAAGGGCCTGATCAAGCCTGCGCGCACCGAGGGCCGCGCGCGGCGGTACTCGGAGCGCGATATCGAGCGCGTCCGCCTGATCCAGAGCCTGACCCAGAACGAGGGGATGAACCTCGCCGGCGTGCAGGTCGTGATGGAACTGAGCCGTACGGTGGATCAGATGAACGACCAGATCGCACGGTTGCAAGAGGAAGCTCGCCGGCTGCATCAGCAGATGGCCGAAAGCGCCAAACCGACCTCGCTGGTGCCGCTGAAGGACATGCGGCTCGCGTTCGGGGAGGACTGATCGGCTTGGACCTGGAACGGTTGACGCTCAAGTCGCAGCAGGCGGTCGTCGCGGCGCAGAAGCTGGCGACGGCACGAAACCATCCGGCCGTTGAGCCGGAACATCTGTTGCATGCCTTGCTGTCGGACCCGGAGGGCGTGGTGTTCCCGGTCGTGCAGCGGCTGCAGGCCGCGCCGGTGGCCCTGCGGGATCGGGTCGACGAGCTGCTCGCGCGGCTGCCGAAGGCGTACACGGGGGGCGAGCAGGCCGTCGGCGCATCGCCGGCCTTCGTCCGCGTGATCGAGCGCGCCACCGAGGAAGCGGCGGCGTTGACCGATCAGTACGTCTCGACCGAACACTTGCTGCTCGCCCTCGCGGAAGTCGCAGGCCACGTCGCCTCGCTTCTGAAGGAGCACGGCATCGTGCGCGACGCGGTGCTGAAGGCGATCGCGGAGGTGCGAGGCTCGCACCGGGTGACCTCTCAGACGCCGGAGGAGGCCTTCCAGGCGCTCGAGCGATACGGCCGCGACCTCACGGCGCTGGCGCGTCGGGGCAAGCTCGACCCGGTGATCGGACGGGACAACGAGGTGCGACGTGTGATCCAGGTGCTGTCGCGCCGGACCAAGAACAATCCCGTGCTGATCGGTGAGCCGGGCGTTGGCAAGACCGCCATCGTCGAGGGCCTCGCACAGCGCATCGTCTCGGGGGATGTCCCCGAGGGTTTGAAGAACAAGCGCATCGTCGCGCTCGACCTGGGCGCGATGGTGGCGGGCGCCAAGTTCCGCGGCGAATTCGAAGAGCGGCTCAAGGCTGCGTTGAAGGAGATCGCCGACGCTGCGGGCGAGATCATCACCTTCATCGACGAGCTCCACACGATCGTCGGCGCAGGTGCTGCGGAAGGGGCGATGGACGCGGGCAACATGATCAAGCCGATGCTGGCGCGGGGTGAGCTCAGGCTCGTCGGCGCGACCACGCTCGACGAGTACCGCAAGCACATCGAGCGGGACGCAGCGCTCGAGCGCCGGTTCCAGCCTGTGATGGTCGGCGAGCCCTCGGTGGAGGACACGATCGCGATCCTGCGAGGCTTGAAGGAGCGCTACGAGGTTCACCACGGCGTACGCATCACCGATGCCGCGCTGGTCAGCGCCGCCATGTTGTCGCATCGCTACGTGACCGGCCGGTTCCTGCCCGACAAGGCGATCGACCTTGTCGATGAGGCCGGGAGCCGCCTGCGCATCGAGATCGATTCGATGCCGACCGAGCTGGACGAGGTCGAGCGCGACATCCAGCGCCTCGAGATCGAGCGCGCGGCCCTGCGCAAGGAGACCGACGAAGCCTCGAAGGAGCGGCTGCAGAAGCTCGAGCAGGAGCTCGCGGAGCTTCAGGAGCGCTCGAGCGCCATGAAGGCGCATTGGCTGCAGGAGAAGGAGGCCGTCGAGAAGATCCGAGGCTTGAAGACCCAGATCGAGGACGCGCGCACCCAGGCCGAGTTGGCCGAGCGGGAAGGCGACCTGGAGCGCGCCGCCGAGCTGCGCTACGGCCGCATCGTCGGGCTCGAGCGCGAGCTCGGCCAGGCAACCGCCGCGCTCGATGCCTTGCAGACGACACAGCGGTACCTCAAGGAAGAGGTGGACGAGGAGGACGTCGCCGAGGTCGTCAGCATGTGGACCGGCATCCCCGTCTCCAAGCTCATGGAGGGCGAGGTTTCCAAGCTCGTCCACATGGAGGAGAACCTGCATCGTCGGGTCGTCGGCCAGGACGAGGCGATCGGCGCTGTGTGCAACGCGATCAGGCGCGCGCGATCCGGCCTCGCCGATCCGGATCGTCCGATCGGGTCGTTCATCTTCCTTGGCCCGACCGGAGTCGGGAAGACCGAGCTGGCGCGCGCGCTGGCTGCCTTCCTGTTCGACGATCAACGTGCGCTGGTCCGCATCGACATGAGCGAGTATCAGGAGCGCCATACCGTGTCGCGGCTGATCGGCGCGCCGCCCGGCTACGTCGGGTACGAGGAGGGGGGTCAGCTCACCGAGATCGTGCGACGACGACCCTACTCGGTGATCCTGCTCGACGAGATCGAGAAGGCGCATCCCGACGTGTTCAATGTGCTGCTGCAGATGCTCGATGAGGGACGGCTGACCGACGGACGTGGAAGGACCGTCGATTTCCGCAACACCGTGGTGATCATGACCAGCAACCTCGGCAGCGAGATCATCATGGATCCCACCCTGTCACAGACCCAGATCCGAGAGCGCGTTCAGTCCAACCTGCGCGGCTCGTTCCGCCCCGAGTTCCTCAACCGCGTAGACGACATCCTGATCTTCCACCGGCTGGAGCATGACCATCTGCGCCGGATCGTGGACATCCAGCTGGCGCAACTGGAACGAAGGCTCGCCGACCGTGCGATCTCGCTGACGCTGACCGACAAGGCGCGCGAGTACCTCGTGGAACGCGGGTTCGATCCGGTCTACGGCGCTCGTCCCTTGAAGCGGCTGATCCAGCGCGAGATCCAGGACTCCTTGGCGATGCGTCTGCTGACCGGGGAGATCCGCGACGGGGATCGCATCGAGGTGGACCTGTCGCAGGGCGCTTTGACCTTCGGTAGGGTTCCCTAGTCATCCCGACCGACCGGAGACAGGACCTGCGGCCCATGCACTCCTTCGTTCCATTTGTCATGCTCGGACGGGGATGGACGAACCATGGGGGAGATGGGAACGATGATCCACCGTCGCCGAGGCCGGAAGGTGGCCTGCTCGAGCTGTGAGCGACCCCTTCGCGGGGACGCCAAGCTGTGTTCGTGTGGCCAGCCGACGCAGAACATGACGTTCGACGAGCGCCGGCGATACGAGGTCGAGCGCTGGCGCGCCATGCGCGCCCAGGTCAGCGCGTAGGACTCATCGACGACCTCCTTGGGGTATGAAGGTGTCCGTCCGGACACCACCCAGGAGGGCGCGATGCTGAGAGAGTTCAAGACGTTCGTCATGCGCGGCAACGTCGTCGACCTAGCGGTCGGGGTCGTGATCGGCGCCGCGTTCAACAGCGTCGTGCAGTCGATCGTGAACGGACTGCTCAACCCGATCGTCGCGCTGTTCGGCGCGTCGAGCCTGAACGAGTTGAGCTTCTCGATCGGCACGAAGGTCGTCGACGGGGAGACCGTGAACAACATCTTCGCCTACGGGAGCGTGCTCAACGCTGCCCTGCAGCTCGTGATCATCGCGGCGGTGTTGTTCTTCTTCGTCGTCAAGCCGGTCAACGCGCTCGAATCACGACGCAAGAGTGGGGAGGAGACGCCGGAGCCGGCGACGCGGTCGTGCCCGGAGTGCCTCAGCGAGATCCCGAAGGCCGCTCGCCGGTGCAGCCAGTGCGCCAGCGAGATCGGGGCCGCGGCCTGAGCTGTCAGGCCGAACGGCCGAACAGCGTCACCTGAAGCATCCGCGGTCGCGCGCGATCGAGCTCGACCAGGAAGACTCGCTGCCAGCGGCCGAGCGCAAGCGCGCCCTTGCGGATCGGCAGGGTGACCGAGGGAGAAGAGAGGAACGCGGCGCGAACGTGCGCGTACCCGTTCGGCTCTTCGTCCTCGCCATCGTGAGGGGCGTCATCGTGTTTGTAGTGCGCGCCGGTCGGCGCGAGGGACTCGAGCGATCGTCTGAGGTCCGCGGTGAAGCCCGGCTCGTCCTCGTTCACGATGACCGCACAGGTGGTGTGTGGCACCGAAACCAGGGTGAGCCCTTCCTCGATGTCCGCCTCGGCCACGGCCGCGCGGACGTGGTCGGTCACATCGATCAGCTCACTGGTCCGCGTGGTCTGGATCCTGAAATCGACCGACGCGGTCCTGACCGCTCCCGACGTGGTGAACGCCGTGTAGAGCGCCGACTCGGATGCTCGCTGCATCTCCTTGATGGCCGTCCTCCATCGCTCGTGATCGCCCTCGACCCTACCCCGCTCGCATGGTGCCTCACCGTCCGAACGGACGGGGCCAAGACTACCCAACCCGGCACGGTGGGGTGGAACAGCCCTGAAGAGACCGGTGGAAACGGCGTCGACAGATGGGGAGGAACGGCCTCAACGCCGTCGTCGGAGGTGGGTCTCGGCGTCGGCGAAGGCCTCGAGGGGATGCAGGAGATCCCCCACCCGTAAGGTCAGGGCCTCGAATCCAAGGTCGGCACCCTCGAGGCGCAGCTCGTCGGCACGCACCCGCGCATCTTCGAGCGCCTTCGAGCAGCTCTCCCACATCCCGGCTGCCGCCTCGTCCCGCCAGGCCGGCATCGCGCGGGCCGCGTCCTCGAGCTCCTCGGCGAAGGCGACGAGAGCCTGTGCCAGCGGCACGCCCGGATCGCGCGACGTCGGGACCGCCGCCAGCAGCGCGCGCTGTGCGGCGTCGACGTGCACCGCCACGCGGCCGAACGCTGCTCGAACCGCTTCCAGGCGTGGATCCGGCGTTCGCCTTCTCAGCATCCGAGCCGCAGGGTAGCGCCGCCGGCACGTCCGGTAGGCTCGCCGCCGGATGGGAGGCGACGAGCTGCTCGGGCTGGCGATCGAGGCGGCGCGCGGTGCCGGCGCGCTGCTCGCGGATCGGTTCGAGCGGCCTCGCACGGGGATCGGGACCAAGTCCAGCGGGACCGACATGGTCAGCGACGCGGACCGAGCAGCTGAGGCGCTGATCGTCGAGCTCATCGGGGCGCGCCGGCCCGACGACGCGATCCTGGGGGAGGAGTCGGGCGCCTCGGGCGGCGGCAGCGGGCTGCGATGGGTCATCGATCCACTGGACGGCACCACCAACTTCCTGTTCGGCATCCCCCAGTGGGCGGTGTCGATCGCGTGCGAGGACGCCGACGGTGCGCTCGCGGCCGTCGTCTATGACCCGACCCGTGATGAGCTGTTCGCGGCGGCGCGCGGGGAAGGCGCGACGCTCAACGGCCGGGCGATCGCGGTCGGCGGGGCCCTCGACCTGGCGCGCGCCCTGATCGCCACCGGCTTCGCCTACCAGCCGCCGGCGCGGGAGCACGCGGCGAGGATGCTGGTCACGATCCTGCCGCGCGTCCGCGATGTGCGGCGCGCCGGGGCTGCGGCCCTGGACCTCGCGTGGACTGCGTGCGGCCGGCTCGACGGGTACTACGAGAGCCCGAACGAACCGTGGGACGTGGCGGCGGGCGTGCTGCTCGTGCGAGAGGCCGGCGGTCTCACGACCTCGTTCAAGACCCCGGCCGGGGAGGGAACGATCGCGGCCGGCCCGGGGATCTTCGAAGAGCTGGCATCGTTGGTTCGGGCCGTTGCCTCCGGGTGAGCAGGAACCGACCGCGACGCGCCGAACCAGGTGGCGTGGGCCTGCCGGGATCCGGTCCCGCATCGCCGACGCCATCGTGTTGGAGGGATGATGAGAGCGCGTTCCCTTGTCAGCGCCTTCGGGCTCGCTGCCCTTGTCGCCGTCTTTCCCGCTGATGCCGGCCCAACGGCAGCGGCGATACCGGGCAGTCAGTTCAGCGGATACGGCACACCGCTCCTGGTCACCACGGTCGATGGCGCGATCACATTCACCAACGCGGATCCTCTCGCCTCGCACGACCTGGTTGCCTGGCAGGCTTACGGGTCGGAGGAGGCCGAGTGGTGTGGCCTGTATCCCGTGGGCCGTTGTCCGCTGTTCTGGACCAGGCTGATCTCGTTCACACAGTCCGCGACCGTGCAAGGTCTGGATGCGGTGACGCCAGGCCAGATGTACACGTTCTACTGCTCGATCCATCCCCTGCAGATGAAGGGGACGCTGATCGTGGTGCCCGCCTAGAGCGTATGGAGGAAGAACGATGAGGTTTGCGACGAGGCTCGCATCGATCGTCATGGGAGCCGTGATCCTGGGCGTCCCGGGACAGGCCGGCGCGGTCGTCGCAGTGACCGGTCCCGGCGCGGGCGCGGCCGGGTACGCGACCCCCGTGGTCGTTGCCCAGCACAACGGCACGTTGACGTACGCCAACGCCGACCCGACCGCGGTCCATAACTTCGTGGCTGAACGCGTGTACGGAGCGACGACCAAGCCATGGTGCTCGGCGAGCCAGCGCCAGAACAACACCTGCCCGCTGTTCTGGAGCGCGACTATCGGGATCGGGCAGACGCCGGTGCTCGGCCTCGATCAAGCCGCAGGTGCCGGGACGCCTTATCCCTTCTTCTGCACCGTCCATCCGAACATGAAGGGAACGCTGGCGGTCATCTGAGGACCGGATGGGGCGGTTCCGGTAATCTCGGACCTCTCGGAGGAACGCCGCATCCCGGCATGGAAGGGTAACCACAGCATGGCTCACCGTCGTACCCATCGCACGGCCTCGGTCCTTCTCGCAGGCCTGCTCACGCTCGGGTTCGTCGCGTACCCGGAGTCGCTGCTGATGGCCGACGAGCACGATGAGGTCACGGTGAGCATGGAGCTGTTCGGGTTCGATCCCGACGAGCTCGCGACCTCGACGGGGACGACCGTGACCTGGATCAACGACGAGATGCTCGACTACCCGGCCGTCGACGGCACGCATAGGGTCGTCGCCGATGACGGGTCCTTCGACTCGGGTGAACTCCAGCCCAGGCAGTCGTTCTCGATGCGCTTCCTGGAGCCGGCAACCATCACCTACAGGTGCGTGATCCATCCCGCTTTGATGACAGGCAGCCTCGAGATCGCCGGCCCGCCGGTGAAGCCGGAGCCATCGCGCAAGGACGTTGCGATCGTGGAGCCGAGTGCGAACGTCCCCGACTCGTGGCGGTACCAGCCGGACGACATCACCATCGACGAGGGGTCCACGGTGGTGTGGCGCAACAACGGCGCGCAGACGCACACCGTCACCGCCACCGACGGCTCGTTCGATTCGGCCGACATCGAGCCGGGCACGACCTTCCCGTTCACGTTCGAGGAACCCGTGACGATCCGATACGCCTGCACGCCGCACCCGTGGATGACGGGGATCGTCCGCGTCCGTGGTGCCGGCGGAGAACCGCCACCGCCACCACCTGAGCGTGGCGGCGCCAAGGGCGGGGGATCCACGCCGGTCGTCGAGCAACCGGAACGTGAAGGCAGCGAGCCTGCGACCTTCAACGTGCTGGCGGTCGAGCCGGATCCGGTGGCGCCGCTCGGATGGGGCTTCGAACCGCGTTCCCTCACGGTGCGCGCAGGCGACACCATCGTGTGGCGCAATGGAGGTTCGGCGACCCACACGGTGACGGCCACCGACGGTTCGTTCGACTCCGGCGATCTCGATCCGGGCGCCACGTTCTCTCGCGTCGTGGAACAGACCGGAACGATCCCGTACGCGTGCTCCCCGCACCCGTGGATGAAAGGCACGATCTTGGTGGTGTCCGCCGGGGTGCAGGGCGAGCTTCCGGTCGCTCCACCCCCGCCGGTCGATGATGGTGCGTCGCAACCGGGGCAGCAGACGCCGACGCCGACCACGCCTCGCGGGGACGGCGAGATCGAGCCGGATCCGGCCGCTGCGGTGCGGACGCCGCTGGCGATCGGCACGGGCGGACTCGCGTTGCTGCTCGGGCTGATCCTGATCCTGCCGACGCTGCTCGAGCGGTCGCGCCGGCGCGTCGTGGTGCTGGAGGAGACACCGGCGCCCGCACGCGAGCATGCCGACGCGCTCCGCTGACGCGCGCTGCTAGCATCCGCGCCATGGAGCTGCCTCCCGAGACGGACATGACGCGCGCGCAGAGCTACGGCGACAAACTCGGCATGGTCTTCGAGGAAGCCACGCCCGAGCGCGTCGTTGCGACGCTGCCGGTGGAGGGAAACACTCAGCCCGATGGGTTCCTGCACGGCGGTGCCACCATGTCGCTGATCGAATCGATCGCCTCGTATGGCGCCGCGCTCGCGGCGGGATGGCCCGAGAACCTGGTGGTCGGTCTCCAGCAGACCTGTAACTTCATCTCGACGGCCACTGAGGGTTCGGTGCGAGGTGTCGCCACGCCGGTGCATCAGGGCCGCACCACAGCCGTCTGGGATGTCGAGGTGATCGGGGTCGAGAACGACAAGCGCGTCGCAGTCGGCCGGGTCACCCTGGCGATCCGCCCTCGGCGCGCGTGATCGGACTCGATGCCGCCGGGGTCGCGGGAGTAGGCTAGCCCTCTGAGACAAGGGGGCTCCGCAGAGCCGGGCCGCTCGGAGAGGTGAGCCATGACCGACAAGAGACTGGTCGACACCGCGCGCGCGATGGTCGCGCCCAACAGAGGGATCCTTGCTGCCGACGAGAGCAGCGGCACCATCAAGAAGCGCTTCGATTCCATCGGCGTCGAAAGCACCGAGGAGACCCGCCGCGCGTACCGGGACCTGCTGTTCACCGCGCCCGGTGTCGAGGACTACATCAGCGGTGTCATCCTGTACGACGAGACCATCCGCCAGTCCGGCCTCGACGGGACACCGTTCCCGAAGCTGCTCGAGTCGCGTGGCATCATCCCCGGCATCAAGGTCGACCTGGGCGCGAAGGATCTGCCGTTCGCGCCCGGTGAGACGATCACCGAAGGCCTCGACGGCCTGCGCGAACGCCTCGCCGAGTATGCCGAGCTGGGCGCGCGCTTCACGAAGTGGCGCGCCGTGATCACGATCGGTCCGAGCATCCCCAGCTACGCATGCGTCTCGACGAACGCACACGCGCTCGCGCGCTATGCGGCGCTGTCCGAGGAAGCCGGCCTGGTGCCGATCGTCGAGCCCGAGGTGTTGATGGACGGCGACCACACCATCGACCGCTGCGATGAGGTGACCAAGTTCACATTGCAGCAGGTCTTCGAGCAGCTCTACTACCAGCGCGTCTCTCTGGAGGGCATGTGTCTGAAGCCGAACATGGTTCTCTCGGGCAAGGGCGCCGCAGAGCAGGCGGGCGTGCAGGAGGTCGCGGAGCGCTCGATCGCGTGCTTCCGTGACGTGGTTCCCTCGGCGGTCCCGGGGATCGTGTTCCTGTCGGGCGGCCAGAGCGACGAGGACGCGACGGCGCACCTCAACGCGATGAACCAGATGGGGCCGCATCCGTGGGAACTGAGCTTCAGCTACGGGCGCGCGCTGCAGGCTCCGGCCCTCAAGGCGTGGAAGGGTGATACCGCCAAAGTTGAGGCCGCGAAGAAGGCGTTCGCGCATCGCGCGAAGATGAACGGCCTCGCCCGCACCGGCAGCTACAAGCCCGACCTCGAGCAGCAGGTCGCTTGACGCTTCCGCCGACAGGTAGGATGCGGCCGTTCGCGCATCCGACGCGGGGGTGGCAGCCATGGCGGTGATCAAGAGCATCGATCTGGTCGGCGTGTCGACCGAGTCTTGGCGGGACGCCGCCCAGGCCGCGCTCGCGGAGGCATCCAAGACGTTGCGGGGGATCGAGGGCATGGAGGTCCTGGAGACCTCCGCCGTCGTCGAGGGCGACAAGATCAAGGAATACCAGACCCACGTGCGCATCCGGTTCCGTCTGGAGCGCTAACGCGGGTTCCCGAGAGCCCGCCTTGCTATACTGCCGACGGCGCCGCGAGGGCGCCGTCATGCTGTTGTGAGCCTTCTACGGTTCGGCCCAGAGCCTGGGTCGTCGAGCCCGGGCTCGCCACCGCACAACCTGGTTCCCGTGACAGTGAGGTCGTGATCCATGCCGTCCACGATCCTGGTCGGAACGCAATGGGGTGATGAGGGGAAAGGTCGCGCGATCGACCTCTTGTCCTCCGACGCGCAGGTGGTGATCCGCTGTCAGGGTGGCGCGAACGCAGGCCACACCGTCATGGCCGGCGACACCACGCTCAAGCTTCGTCTGGTCCCCTCCAGCATCCTGCACCAGAACGTCACTCCACTGATCGGCGACGGTGTCGTAGTCGATCTGGAGGTGCTGCTTGGCGAGATCGACGCGCTCGCCGAGTTGGGCATCTCGTGCGACCGCCTGCGCGTCAGCGGCAACGCGCACGTGATCATGCCCTATCACCGCGAGCTGGATAAGGTCGTAGAACGCCACCTCGGGCGCGCGCAGCTCGGCACGACCCGGAAAGGCATCGGACCAGCGTACGCGGACAAAGCGACCCGCATCGGTCTGCGCGTGCAGGACATGCTCGACATGAAGATCTTCGCGCAGAAGCTCGAGGTGGCGCTGAAAGAGAAGAACGCGCTGCTCGCGAAGGTGTACAACCGGCTTCCCCTGGAGGCCAAGGCGATCATGGCGCAGTACGAGCGGTACGCCGAGCGCCTCCGGCCCTACATCGCCGATACCGCGTTGATCACCTGGCGGGCATTGCAATCCGGCCAGGCGGTGCTTTTCGAGGGCGCGCAGGGAACGCTGCTCGACATCGATCACGGCACCTACCCGTTCGTGACGTCCTCGCAGCCGACCGCCGCGGGAGCCCTCACCGGCTCGGGTGTCGGGCCGATGACGGTGGACCGCGTGGTGGGCGTGGCGAAGGCGTACTGCACACGTGTCGGCTCCGGGCCGTTCCCCACCGAGGATCACGGGCCCGACGGCGCGCGCCTCGGCGAGCGCGGCCACGAATTCGGCACCGTCACCGGGCGCAAGCGGCGGTGCGGTTGGCTGGACGCAGTGCTGCTGCGCTACGCCGCGCGCATCAACAGCCTCACGGATCTGTTCGTCACCAAGCTGGACGTGCTCAGCACATCGCCCACGGTGAAGCTCTGCGTCGCCTATCAGCATGAGGGCGAGCAGCTCGACGAGTTCCCCTGGCACCAGTCGGTGTTCCACAGGGTCGAGCCGGTGTACGAGGAGCTGGCGGGCTGGGACGATGACATCTCTGCGGCGCGCTCCTTCGACGACCTGCCGGAGGAGGCGCAGCGCTACGTGCGGCGGATCGAGGAGGTCAGCGGGGTGCCCGTCAGGTGGATCTCGGTGGGGCCCGAGCGCGAGCAGATGATCGACATGCAGCGCCAGGGGGTGAAGGCATCGTGAAGGTCCTGCTGATCGGCGGCGGCGGTCGGGAGCATGCGCTGGCGTGGAAGCTGGCGCAGAGCCCGGGGGTCCACGAGCTGCTCGCGTCCCCGGGGAACCCAGGCATCGCCGGGGTCGCCCGGTGCGTCGGCGGCCCGAGTGACCCGGAGGGCATCGCCTCGCTCGCCCAGCAGCAAGGGGTGGACCTGGTCGTCATCGGTCCCGAGGCGCCCTTGGTCGCCGGCGCGGTCGATGCGCTGCGCGCGCGTGGCATCGTGGTGTTCGGGCCGGACGCGGCAGCTGCTCGCATCGAAGGTTCCAAGGCGTGGGCCAAGCAGATCCTGGGCGAGGCGGGAGTCCCAGCGGGGCGCGCGCGCGCGTTCACCGATGCCAACGAGGCCGCAGCGTATCTCGACGAGCTCGAGGCTCCGTTCGTCGTCAAGGCCGACGGGCTCGCCGCCGGCAAGGGCGTGAGCATCAGCGAGGACAAGGCCGGAGCCGTCGCCGCGATCCGCGACTCACTGGTCGGGCGCAGGTTCGGCGAGTCCGGCGAGACCGTGCTGATCGAGGAGTTCCTGCACGGTGAAGAGTTGTCGATCTTCGTGCTCAGCGACGGGAAGACCGCGCTCCCGCTGGCAGCCGCGCAGGACTTCAAGCGCGCGCTCGACGACGATCTCGGGCCGAATACCGGAGGGATGGGCTCGTACAGCCCGATCCCTCATCTGCCGGCCGACATCGTCGATCGCGCGATGGATCAGATCTTCGAACCGGTGCTCGGGACCATGGCCGCGCAGGGCGCGCCGTTCGTCGGATGCCTGTTCGGCGGCCTGATCCTGACCGCCGACGGGCTCCGCGTGATCGAGTTCAACTGCCGCTTCGGCGATCCCGAAGCCCAGGTGCTAATGCCGCGTTTGGACGGTGATCTCGCCGAGCTGATGCTCGCGTGCGCGGAAGGCACACTGGCCGGCGCGCGCGCGAACTGGCGTCCCGAAGCTTGCATCTCGGTCGTGCTCGCATCGGGCGGATACCCCGGCGACTACCAGACGGGCCAGCCGATCGCCGGCCTGGACGCTGCCGCGGCGCTGGAGGATGTGGTGGTGTTCCATGCGGGGACGGCCGAGGGTCCGGTCAGCGCCGGCGGCCGGGTTCTGAGCGTCAGCGCGCTGGGGGCGGACCTCGCCCAGGCGCGCGCGCGTGCGTACGATGCGGTTGAGCTGATCGATTTCGAAGGGAAGCAGTACCGCCACGACATCGCCGCGCGCGCGGCGGAACTGGAGGGGTCTCGGTGAGCGTACGGGTCGGCATCCTCTACGGCAGCGTCTCGGATCACGACCGGATGAGCAAGGCCGCGGCGGTGCTCGAACGCTTCGGCGTCGGGTTCGAGATGGAGGCGATGAGCGCGCACCGCAACCTCGAGCGCGTGCGCGAGTACGTGCTCGGCGCCGAGGACCGCGGGATCGCGGTGCTGATCGCCGGGGCCGGGATGGCCGCCCATCTCCCCGGCGTGGTCGCTGCCATGACGCCGCTTCCGGTGATCGGGGTCCCGCTCTCCGGTGGGATCCAGGACGGGTTGGACGCGCTGCTCGCGGTGGTTCAGATGCCGCCCGGTGTCCCCGTCGCGACGGTCGCGGTCAACGGCGCAGCGAACGCGGCAGTGCTCGCGGTACAGATCCTCGCGACCGCCGACGAGGACCTCCGCAAGAAGATGCACGAGTACAAGCAGCAGCTCGCGGAGGGGCTGCGGCTTTGAGCAGTTCGCGAACGGTCACCGTCGTTGTCGAGATCCCCAAGGGGAGCCGCAACAAGTACGAGATGAACCCCGCCACGGGACGGATCGCTCTTGACCGTTTCCTGTTCTCAAGTGTGCATTACCCCGCCGACTATGGCTTCATCGAGGACACGCTCGCGGGTGACGACGACCCCATGGACGCGCTCGTTCTCGTCAGCGAGCCGACCTTCCCCGGATGCGAGATCGTCGCGCGTCCCGTGGGTGTGTTCCTGATGACCGACGACAAGGGCGAGGACGAGAAGATCCTGACCGTTCCGGTCAGCGACCCGAACTGGAACCACATCGCCGGCCTCGGCGGCGTGAATCGCCACCTGCTGCTCGAGATCGAGCACTTCTTCCGCGTCTACAAGGACCTGGAGGACAAGACGGTCACGATCCAGGGGTGGAAGGACGAGTCGGTCGCGTGGACGCTGATCGACGAAGCGCTCGCGCGCGCGGCGGAGGCGCCCCGGTGATCCCGCGGTACAGCCTTCCCGAGATGGCCGGCATCTGGACGGAGGAGTCCAAGTACCGGCGCTGGATGGAGATCGAGGTGCTGGCGGTCGAGGCGTGGGCCGAGCTGGGCGTGGTGCCGGTCACCGACCTCGAGCAGATCAAGGTGCGCGCGCGCCTGCCTGATCCGGCCCACGTGGCCTCGATCGAGGAACGCATCCAGCACGACGTGGTCGCGTTCCTCACCGCCTTCGGCGAGCCCATCGGGCCCGCAGCCCGCTGGATCCACTACGGGATGACCTCCAGCGATCTTCTCGACACCGCGCTGGGATCGCAGTTGTGCGAGGCGGCCGACCTGCTGATCGATAAGACAACCGAGCTGGCCCGGGTGCTGAAACGTCGCTCGCTGGAGTTCCGCGACACGATCTGCGTCGGTCGGTCGCACGGCGTCCACGCCGAGCCGACCACGTTCGGGCTGAAGCTGGCCGTCTGGCTGTTCGAGACGCTGCGCAACCTCGAGCGCCTGCGTCGCGCGCGCGCGGTGGTCGCCGCAGGCAAGATCGCCGGACCGGTGGGGACCTACGCCAGCGTCGATCCGTTCGTCGAGGAGTACGTCTGCCGCAAGCTTGGGCTCGAGCCGGCGATGGCGTCCACGCAGGTGCTGCAGCGGGACCGCCACGCGGAGCTGCTCGCGACGTGCGCGATCACCGCGGGAACGTTGGAGAAGATCGCGACCGAGATCAGGCACCTGCAGCGCACCGAGGTGCGCGAGGCCGAGGAGCCGTTCGCCGAAGGGCAGAAGGGCTCGAGCGCGATGCCGCACAAGCGCAACCCGATCCTGTGCGAACGCATCAGCGGGCTCGCGCGGGTCGTGCGCGCGGCCGTCGTCCCCGGCCTCGAGAACATGGCGCTATGGCACGAGCGCGATATCAGCCACTCCAGCGTGGAGCGCGTGATCCTGCCCGACGCGACCATCGCGCTCGACTACATCCTGCACCTGACCATCAAGGTGCTCGACGGGATGCGGGTGTTCCCCGAGCGGATGATGGCGAACCTCAACGCCAGCGGCGGCCTGGTGTACTCGGCGGCCGTGCTGCTCGCGCTGGTCGAGCAGGGTCTCACCCGCGAGGACGCATACGCAGCCGTTCAGCGCGCGGCGATGCGCACCTGGGAGGGTGGCCCACCGTTCAAGGACACGCTGCTGGGGGAACCGGCCGTGGCCGAGAAGGTCAAGCCGCAGCTGCTCGACGAGATCATGGATCCCTCGCGGTACCTGGTGCACGCCGACGCCGTGTTCAAGCGCGTCGAAGCAGTCGAGATCTAGTCCTCGTTCTCGACCGGATCGATCACGCGAACGCCCTCCGCGATGGCATAGTCGTTCAGCGTGCGGTCCGAACTGACCAGCACGACCTCCTCCCCTTCTTCTTGCATCCTGGCCCGTAGCAGCAGAAGCGACGCGAGCTGCACAGTGTCCGCTCCCCGGAGTGGAACATGGATGGGCAGGTTGATCGCAAGCTCGAAGACATCGCCGTCGAAGTGCAGGATCGGTCCATGGGATGCATCGTCGAGTGCCATCCGGTAGAGCTCCTCGAACCGTGGGGGCGGCAGGGTGGCATCTGCGCGGCGTCGTGAGAGCGTTGCGAGCAGCTCGATGAGGGCGAGCGACGACACCACGAGCGCCGGCGAGGTTGCCGACCACCGGGCCAGCCACGACGAACCGGGCTCCTGGACGTACAGCTTCGCCCACGCGCTCGTATCCAGGAAGTGGACCGTCACTCCCGGTCCTCGATGATCGACTTCGACAGCGGCTTGCCCTTGATCTTGATCGGTTTCGGCGTTCGCACCGGACCCCGCTTCTCGGGGAGCTCCAAGGCCGGCCATCGAGCTGCGATCCGCTCGAGGGCCGCCCAGGTGTCGTTCCGCTCGGTGCGGTACGGCACCGCTTCTTCGCCGACGCGCGCCTCGGCTTCGCGTTCGAGGATGACACGAAGCTCAGCCTCGAGCGAGCGCCCGTTCCGCCGCGCGCGCGCCTTGAGCCGATCGACCGTCTTCTTATCCAGGTTCCGCACGAGCACCTGCGCCATCAGACCTCCGGTCTCCTGGGGTGCTAGCGGAATGATAGCACGC
>DASWIP010000019.1:0-46355 GCA_036397635.1 Actinomycetota bacterium
GCGCGAGTGGCTGGTCCCCAGCTCGAGCGAGCTGCACGGCTCTGCGACGGAACTCCGGTGGGTGCGGTGCTGGCATGCGGGACTCCTCTCCGGCGACCGAGGTCGCACAGTGTAGGTGTCCGGCTTACCGGGGGAAGCCCATGTTTCTGTCAACGTAGGGTGGCTAAGCGCTCGGCGAGAAACACCAGCAGTCGGGAAACCTGCGCGGCGCTGCTCGGAGAAACGACCGGGTCAGGCGTTCAGCCCGTGACACTTCTTGTACTTCTTGCCGCTGCCGCACGGACACGGAGCGTTGCGCGGCACCTTCTCGGATCGAGCCTGCTCGATCACCGCGGTCTGTTGTTGCTGAGGCGGCCCGCCGCCCGCGCTCGACGCCGTCACGGTGTTCGACGACGAGGTGAACCGCAGCCGTGACGGCTGTTGTGGCGCACCCGCCTCAGGCGTCTGCTCGCGCACGACCTGGATGTGGAACATGTACTGCACGAAATCGTTCTTGATCGAGCCCTGCATCTCCTGGAACATGGCGTAGCCTTCGCGCTGGTACTCGATCAGGGGATCACGCTGGCCGATCGCGCGCAGGCCGATGCCCTCCTGCAGGTAATCCATCTCATAGAGATGCTCGCGCCACCGGGCATCGAGCACGTTCAACAACACACGCCGCTCGATGTGGCGGATCTCCTCCTCGCCGATCTCCTCCGCGCGCTTGTCGTACAGCTCGAGAGCCTCCTCCTCGAACCGCCCGGTCAGCTCTTCCGGCGTCAAGAGGTTCAGCTCGAACGATCCGGCCGTCAGCTGCGTCGGGTAGACGATCCGCATGTTCGTGATCAAGCCCTCAAGGTCCCATTCCTCCGGGGGAAGCTCAGTGGTGGCGAACTCGGCCACCGCCGAGGCGACCGCGTCCCGGATGAAAGCCTCCGCGGTCTCCGAGAGATCCTCGCCGTCGAGAACCTGGTTCCGACGTTCGTAGATGACCTCGCGCTGCTTGTTGATGACGTCGTCGTACTTGAGCACGTTCTTGCGGATCTCGAAGTTCTGCGCCTCGCGCTGCCGCTGAGCCCGCTCGATCGCCTTCGATACCATCTTGGCCTCGATGGGCATGTCGTCCGGGATCTTCAGCCGCTCCATCAACCGCGTGACCATGCCGGTCGCGAACAGACGCATCAAGTCATCCTCGAGCGACAGGTAGAACCGGCTCTCGCCCGGGTCACCCTGGCGTCCCGAACGGCCTCGCAGCTGGTTGTCGATCCGCCGGGACTCGTGGCGCTCGGTGCCGAGCACATACAGGCCACCCAGCCCGACCACCTCGTTGTGCTCCTTCTCCCAGGCTTCGTGCTGCGCCTCCACGCGGCGCGCGAGCTCCCGGTCGTAATCCTCGGTATCCGGCTCGAGACCCTCGGCCGCGAGATCCTGTTTGATATCGAACTCGGGATTGCCACCCAGGATGATGTCGGTGCCGCGACCGGCCATGTTGGTCGCGACCGTGACCGCGCCCTTCGACCCGGCCTGCGCGACGATGTAGGCCTCCTTCTCATGGTGCTTCGCGTTCAGCACGTGGTGCGCTATGCCTCGTTTGTCGAGCAGCCTTGCCAGGTACTCAGACTTCTCGATCGAGATCGTGCCGACCAGGACCGGCTGACCCTCCTCGTAACGTTCGGCGATGTCGTCGGCGACCGCGTTGAATTTCGCCTCCAGGGTCTTGTAGACGACGTCGGCGGCGTCGAGGCGGATCACTTCTTGGTTCGGCGGGATCTCGACGACGCCCATCTTGTAGGTGTGCTCGAATTCGGCCGCCTCGGTAACGGCGGTCCCGGTCATGCCGGAGAGCTTCTCGTAGAGGCGGAAGTAGTTCTGGATCGTGATCGTCGCCAGCGTGACGTTCTCTTCCTTGATCCGGACGTTCTCCTTGGCCTCGATCGCCTGGTGCATACCCTCGGAGTAGCGGCGACCCTCGAGCACGCGTCCGGTGAACTCGTCGACGATCTTCACTTCGCCGTCTCGCACCATGTAGTCCACGTCGCGCTTGTACAGCTCCTTGGAGCGCAGCGCGTTCTGCAAGTAGTGGACGAGCTGCGACGAGACCTGGTCGTAGAGGTTCTCAACGCCGAGTATCCCCTCGACCTCGTGCACACCATCCTCCGTGATGGCCACGGTGCGCTTCTTCTCGTCGACCTCGTAGTGGCGATCCTTCTTCAGCCGCGGGACGATCCGCGCGAAGGTGCGGTACCACTTAGCCGACTCCTCGCTGGGCCCCGAGATGATCAACGGCGTCCGCGCCTCGTCGATCAGGATCGAGTCGACCTCGTCCACGATCGCGTAGTGGTGCGGGCGCTGGACCCGGTTCTCGGCGCGCATGGCCATGTTGTCTCGCAGGTAGTCGAACCCGAACTCGTTGTTCGTCCCGTAGGTCACATCGGCGGCGTACGCGGGCTGGCGCTGGTCGGGACGCATGTTGTTCTGGATCAAGCCGACGGTGAGGCCGAGGAACCGGTAGATGCGCCCCATCCATTCGGCGTCGCGGCGCGCCAGGTAATCGTTGACCGTGACCACGTGCACGCCGTTGCCGGCGAGCGCGTTCAGGTAGACCGGCAGGGTCGCGACCAGCGTCTTGCCCTCACCGGTCTTCATCTCGGAGATGTTGCCGGCGTGCAGGATCGCGCCGCCGATGACCTGGACGTCGAAGTGGCGCATCCCCAGCGTGCGGACGGAAGCTTCGCGGACCGCGGCGAACGCCTCGGGGATCAGGTCCTCCAAGCTCTCGCCCTCGACCAGGCGCGCGCGGAAGATGTCGGTGAGGCCTCGAAGCTCGGCGTCGGACCGAGCCTTCATCTCGTCCTCGAGCGCATTGACGCGCCCCAGGTAAGAGGTCGCCAGCTTGAGCTTCTTGCCCTCGCCGGCGCGGAGGACCTTCTGAAGCGGGTTCTTCACGGGGAAGAGACTACCTGCCTCTACTGGATCTCAAGGAGCTTCTCGCGCACGGCGTAGACGACCGCCTGCATGCGCGAGTGAAGGTGCAGCTTCTCGAGGATGTTGCGGATGTGGTTCTTGACCGTGTTCTCACTGATGAACAGCTCTTTGGCGATGTCGCGGTTGTTCTTCCCCTTCGCGACCAGCCGGAGGACCTCCATCTCGCGGTCGGTAAGCCGCGGCTGAGCCACTTGCGGCTTCTCGTCGGTCTTCTTGACCATCGTCGCGAATTCGGTGAGTAGCTTGGAGGCCATCGACGGCGAGATCATCGACTGCCCGCCGAACACCGCTCGGATGGCGTCTGCGACCTCATCGATCGAGATCTCCTTGAGCAGATAACCGCTGGCGCCGGCCTTGATGGCGTCGTAGAGGTCGGCCTCCTCATCCGAGATGGTCAGCATCAGGATCTTCGTGTGGGGGGCGATCTCTTTGATCTGATTGGTTGCTTCGATCCCGCCCCGACGGGGCATGCGGACATCCATCAGGACCACATCGGGGAGTTTGTCCTGAGCGATCTGAACCGCTTCCGCGCCATCACTTGCCTCACCGACCAGCTCGATGTCCTCCTCCTGCTGGAGGACCATCACCAGGCCGCGGCGGAACAGGGCATGATCGTCGACGATGAGGACCTTGATCGCCTCGTCGCTCTTGGGTGTTCCTACCTCTGCCACTCGCAACCCCCAGGGCTAGCTAGGCTCGATCAACCCGAACGAGCCATCATTGCGCCGATAAACCACCCCGGCCTGCTCGCTCTCTGCGTTGACGAACAGGAAGAAGTCATGACCCAGACTCTCCATCTGGAGCACGGCCTCCTGGGCGGTCATCGGCTTGATGGCGAATCGCTTGACCCGTGTGATGCGGGAGTCTCCCGCTTCGCCCGTTTCCAAGCCATCTGGGGATTCTATCGGAAGAAGTGAGCCGTTCTCGCTGTAAGGGCCCTGAGCCGCCTCAGCCGGCGACCCTCCCTGGAAAGGGACCGGGGCGACCGCCTCCTTGCTGGTCCCCGGCCGGTTCCGGCCGACCATCTTCCCCTTCATGCTCCTGACCTGCCTGGTCAGCTTGTCCGTCACCCGATCGACGGCGCTCAAAGGGTCTGGCCCGGCCGCGTGGGCCCGAAGGACGTGGGCCTTCGTGGTCAGGATCACCTCGACGATGTGCTTGTCCGCTATGCGGGGATTGTGCTCCTCCGTGAATTCGATCTCGAGCTTCTGGATGCGATCGAAGAGCCGTTGCACCTTCTCGAGCTTCTGTGTGGCCAGTTCCTTGATGTTGTGCGGGATGTTCGTGTGACGGCCCTTGACGATGACCTGCATCCTGGCCTCCTCACGCCGGTTGTTCTGGAGGTGCGAAGGGTGCCCACCCGGCTGACCTGGTCTTTGACCCCACACTCGCCTGCCGGGACGATCGGCGCCGGGAACCTGTAGGTGGATCCTGACGGATCCGGCCGGTCCGACGACTTCCGTCCTCTCGCGGTATCGGCCGCGGCAGGACTCACTCCTAAGTGGCGCCATGCTCGGTAACCACATGTCACCTTACGTGGGTCGTTTCGCCCGCCACTGGCATCGACTGAGCGGCCGAGCCGTTCAGCTCGCCGCCGCAACCACAGACCCGGGATAGACACCCACCCTGATTCTAACCGGCCCGCGCGAAGGTGAGAACCTCTAGTTTCGAAGTCCCGGCCACCTTCAAAGCCCGGGCACAGCCGTGGGCGGTCGCCCCGGTCGTCATCACGTCGTCCACCAGCAGGATCGTCCCCTGTGGGATCGGTCCTCGAGCAGCGACGAAGACGTCCCGCAGGTTCGCCAGCCGAGCAGATCTCCCCAGTGCGGCCTGGTCCGAGGTCTCGCGCGCCTTTCGCAGCAGTCGCCGGCACGGTAGCCCGAGCAGCGGTGCGAGGGCGCGCGCGAGCTGCTCGGCCGGATCGAAGCCGCGCTGCGCCAGCGCCTTGGGCGACGAGGGCACGAACGTGATCGCATCGGCCGGCGGCGCGACCGGCGCCATGCGCGCGGCCATGGCGCGAGCAGCTCGCCGCTCGCCGCCGAGCTTGAACGACATCAGCGCGTCGCGGGCCGGACCGGCATAGCGGTACGGCGCGCGCGCGGCGTCGAACGCAAGGCCTTCGCAGCATCGTCCACGCCCACCCGGCTCCGAGCAGCGCGCGCACGGGTTCGGGATCGGGGGCAGCCTCGCGTCGCAATCACTGCACAGGAACGCGGCGGGCACCTCGCACGACAAGCAGCGTCGCGGGAAGATCAGATCGAGCAGCACGCGCACGCGCGGGAGGTTACAGCTCCATGCCTAGCGCTTCGCGGATCAGCGACGGGATCGCGAAGACTTCGACGAACGGGAGGCTTTCGACGAGCGAGAAGCCTTCGACGAGCGAGAAGCTTTCGACGAGCGGGAAGCTTTCGACGAGCGGGAAGCTTTCCCGTTGCGCGACGGCGACGGGGAGACCACCTGTGCTGTGGACTCCCTCACATCTCCGGGGGCGCTCACGTTCCGCAGGCGACCGAGGCTGCGCTTGAAGGGCGCGCGCGCGGTACCCCGCTCGGTGACGATCGCCGTCACCAAGGCGGCCGGTGTGATATCGAACGCCGGGTTGAGCGCGCGCGTGCCGGCCGGCGAGGTGCGAACCGCACCCAGGATCAGCGTGACCTCGGCTGCGTCGCGTTCCTCCATGGGGATCTCGCTCCCCGACGCGACCGTGAGGTCCACGGTCGAGGTTGGCGCAGCCACCACGAATGGGATCCCGGCTTCACGCGCGGCCAGCGCCAGCGGATACGTGCCGATCTTGTTCGCAACGTCGCCGTTGGCGGCGATCCGGTCGGCGCCCACGATCACCAACTGGACCTCGCCGCGAGCGATCAAGCTGGGCGCGGCGGCATCCACGACGACAGCGTGCGGGATCTTCAGCCGCTCGAGTTCCCACGCCGTCAGCCTGGCGCCCTGAAGCAAAGGTCTGGTCTCGGTTACCAACACCGCGATCCCGAGACCGGACTCGAAGGCGTAGCGGATCGCGCCCAGCGCGGTCCCGATGCCTCCGGTCACCAGAGACCCCGTGTTGCAATGGGTCAGCACGACACTGTGCGGCTCGAACAGCTCGTGCGCGTGTTTCGCGATCGATGCGCACGCCTCCTCGTCCTCGAGCCGGATCTGGTGGGCCTCCTCGATGATCAGGTCGACGAGCTTCTCAGGGTTGCGCACGCGCGACACCCGCGCCTTCCCGAGCACGCGTTCGATCGCCCAGGCCAGGTTCACGGCGGTCGGCCTGGTCGCCTTGAGCGCCTCCCCGGCCTCCTCGGCCGCGCGAAGGACCTCTTTCGGATGGTCGGTCACTACGGCCAGCGCCGCCTGAGCCACGCCGTAGGCCCCGACGATGCCCAGCGCCGGAGCGCCGCGAACCCGCAGGCGGCCGATGGCCTCGATGACCTCGGCGGTCGACCTGAGGCGGATGAAGGTCTGCTCGGCGGGGAGCAGCGTCTGGTCGACGACGACGATGTCTCCCCCGTCCCATCCGATCGCTCGCATCCCGTTGAGTCTACCGAGGACCGCGTTCTCGTCTATGCCCCATCCGGGCGATATGGGTTCGGATCGATGCGGGCACGAGACCACCGAGCGCGCCGGCTGGGAGGCCGTACGCGGCGAGACGAAGCAGGTCGAACGTGACGACCCGGGCGAGGGACCGCTCGATGAAGATGACGTTCGTGCTGAGCCGGACGATCGCGTAGACGCCCCACAGAGACACGAGCGCGGCAACCATCCCGTTGATCGCGGACGAGAAGGCACCGCGGCGTGCGTACCATCCTGCCATCAGGCCTGCGAGGCCGGCGGCCAGGACCGGACGTCCCCACCATCCCACCGTCGCCAGGTTCAGCCATTGGACGCGGCCGACGGCCGAGACGGCGACCAGGGCGCCGACCAGGACGCCGAAGGTGATCGCGCCCCCGGCCAGGACGCGGGTCCGCTTGAGGTGCGAGCCGTTGGTCGGCGGCGGCGACGGGTCCGGTTTGAACTCGGCGAGCCTCGACCCAGCGTCGCCCATGACCGTCACTCAGCGCCGACGGCGTTCATGGCGACCTCGTGCCTGAGGCACACTACGTGCCCTGTTGCCACGACGACAGGTAGGCCTGCTGCTCGGGCGTGAGGGTGTCGATGTCGATCCCCATCGTCTGCAGCTTCAGGCGCGCGACCTCGCGGTCGATCTCTTCGGGAACTTCCAGCACGCCGGGGGTCAGACCCGTCTGACCCACGAGCCATTCGGCGGTCAGGGCCTGATCGGCGAAGCTCATGTCCATCACCGCTGCGGGATGCCCTTCAGCGGCGGCGAGGTTCACGAGCCGTCCCTCGGCCAGCAGGTACAGGCGTCGCCCGTCGGCGAGCGTGTGCTCGACGACATGGTCGCGCACCGGCCGCTTCGACACGGTCAGCGCCTCGAGGTCGCCTTTGTTGATCTCAACGTCGAAGTGGCCGGTGTTCGCGAAGATCGCGCCGTCTCGCATGACCTCGAAGTGCTCGCGACGCAGGATGTCGCGATCGCCGGTGACGCTGATGAACACGTCGGCGATGCGCGCGGCCTCCAGCATCGGCATCACCCGGAAGCCTTCCATCGCGGCTTCGAGCGCCTTGGTCGCATCCACCTCGGTGACGATCACCTGCGCGCCCAGGCCGCGCGCGCGCGCCGCGAGCCCACGGCCACCGTATCCGTACCCACCGATCACGACGAGCTTGCCGGCCCACAGGATGTTGGTCGCTCGCGTGATCCCGTCGAGCGTGGACTGCCCGGTCCCCCACCGGTTGTCGAACAGCCGCTTGGTCGGCGTGTCGTTGACCGCGACGATCGGGTACTTCAGCACGTTGTCCGCCGCCATCTGCCGCAGCCGGATCACCCCGGTCGTGGTCTCCTCGCTCCCCGCCATGACCCTCGCGCACTGATCGGGCCGTTCCTTGTGCAGCACGCTGACCAGGTCGGCGCCGTCGTCCATCGTGATCGTCGGCTCGCGGTCGAGCACAGCGTTGATATGCCGGTAGTAGCTGTCGTTGTCCTCGCCCCTGACCGCGAACGTCGGGACGCCTGCGTCGACCAGCGCGGCCGCGACGTCGTCCTGGGTGGACAGGGGGTTGGAGGCGCACAGCGCCACATCAGCGCCGCCGGCCTTCAGCGCCAGCATCAGGTTCGCGGTCTCGGTGGTCACGTGAAGGCACGCGGCGATGCGGACCCCATCGAGCGGGCGCTCCTTGGTGAACCGATCGCGGATCGTGGCCAGCACGGGCATGTGCTGCCCCGCCCACTCGATCCTGATCCGCCCGCGATCGGCAAGCCCTCCATCGGCGATGTCGAAATCCATCAGGAAGCATCCTCCTCGTTCATCGAGTCTTCAGGCTCTCCAGGACCGGGACCGGCGTCGGGTCCACCCCGCGCAGCAGAGCGAGGTACACGCTGACGTAGCCGGCCAGCAGCACCGAGCTCATCAGGCGCGGGAGCGGGCTGGATCCTACCGCGCGCGCTTCCACGATCGCTCCGACGCGCTCGCGGACGATGTCCATGCTCGCATCGAGGCCCGCGGTGATCCCGGGATGCTCGTCGGGTCCGCGCAGCGCCACGATCGCCAGTTCGGCGACCGCCGGCACGCCGGGAACGTACCCCTCGATCTCGTTGTGGTCCAGTTCGGGGACGGCGCTGGAGAAAGCCGGGACCTTCGCGTTCTCGTTCAGCTCGGTCCGCCAACGTGTGGCGGCGACCTCCAGGATGCCTTCCTGCCCCCACACCACCGGGATCCGTCCGAGCAGCTCGCCTGCGATGCGCTTCGCCTCGTTCTCAGCGGTGGGCGCGTCCGGTCCGAGCAGCTTGGTCCGCTCGACGATCACGCCTTCCGACTCGGCGAGCTCGTCGGTCAGGTCCCGCACGATCTGCAAGCGCTCCGCGGTCACAAGCACCGGGATCATCAGCGAGACGAACGCCTGGCGAGGCTGCAGCCCCTCCACGGGAGAGATGACGCCGGTCCCACGCGCGCGCGCCGCATCGCCGAGCGCGCCGCCGGTGGTGACGGCCACGATGCGCGCCTTCTGCGCGATGGCCTGCTCGAAGCAGGCGAGGGTCTCGGCGGTGTTCCCCGAGTGCGACGACACGATCACCAGCGTGTTCGGCCCGACCCACGCCGGCACGTGGTACCCCTTGACCACGGTGACCGGCGCCCCGCCCCGGCCGAACGCCACGGCGGCGAGCACATCGCCGGCAATCCCGCTGCCGCCCATCCCGCAGTGCACGACCCCGGTGATGCCGTGCCGGGTGGGCAGGCAGTCGGCGGCTCGCGCGCGACGGGTCGCTTCGACCCACTGCTCGTCGATGCGCTCCAGCGCCCCGAGCGCATCGGAAGGATCGGCTGCACGCAACGCGGATGGATCGTCGAGATCGATCACGAAGGCTTTTCCGCCTCGTCGATGAGCATGATGGGGATGTCGTCGCGGACCGGATAGACGTACTTGCAATCCCCGAGGCAGCGGATCTTGCCCCCGGCCTCGTCGTACTCGATCTGCCCGTGGCAGTTCGGGCAGATCAAGATGTCGATCAGTTCCTTGCTGACGGCCATCGTCCCTCCTTGAGGTGCCCGCCCATCCTACGACCTCCGGTCCCCGCGCCGGTATCGCCGGATGGGCTCAGGCCCGGATCAGCGCGAGCAGCTCGTCGCGGCGCGCGCGGCCCTCTCCGGCGTCCCTATGCTCGACGTTCAGGCGCAGCAGCGGCTCGGTGTTCGAGGCGCGCACGTTGAACCACCAGTCGTCGTACTCCACGGTCAGCCCGTCGGTCCGATCCGGACGGCCGTCGGCGTAGCGCGCGGCGAGCTGCTCGATCATGCCGGTCTTGTCGGTGACCTCTGAGTTGACCTCGCCCGAGTTCCAGTAGCGGCTCGTGAACGGCTCGAGCGCGTCGCTCATCGTCCCGCCGGACGACGACAGCGCCTCCAGCGCGAGCAGCGCGGCGATCATCCCGCAGTCCGCCCGCCAGTGTTGCCGGAAGTAGAAGTGCCCGGAATGCTCGACCCCCGAGATCGCGCCGGTGTCGGCCATGATCTGCTTGATGAACGAGTGGCCGACGCGTGTGCGGATGGGCTCGCCGCCCTCCTCGCGGATGACCTCGGGGACCACCCGCGAGCAGGTCAGCGAGTACACCACCTTCTCGCGCGGGTTCTTGCGAAGGATCGCGCGCGTGACCATCGCGCCGATGTACGACGCGAGCACCGGTTCGCCCCGCTCGTCGACGAAGAACACCCGGTCGGCGTCGCCGTCGAAGGCGAGTCCGCATACGGCCCCCTCGGCGACCACCCGCTCGCATAGATCCTTGAGGTTCTCGGGTTGGATGGGGTCGGCGGGATGGTTGGGGAAGGTGCCGTCGAGCTCGAAGTACAGCGGCACGACCTCCACCGGCAGGTGCTTGAACACTGCCGGAACCGTTAGCCCGGCCATGCCGTTCGCCGCATCGATCACGACTTTCAACGGGCGGAACGCGTCCTGGTCCACCAGCGAGATCACGTGATCGATGAAGCCCGGGAGCATGTCCTGGCGCGTGATCCTTCCGGTTCGCGGCGGACGCGGGAACTCGCCGGAGTCGCACATCGCCTTGATGTCGGCCAGTCCCGTGTCCTGCCCGACCGGCAGCGCGCCGGCGCGACACAGCTTGATGCCGTTGTACTTCGACGGGTTGTGCGAGGCGGTGAACACCACGCCCGGCAGATCCTCGGACCCCGAGGCGTAGTACATCGTGTCGGTGGAGGCGAGCCCGATGTCGATGACGTCGGCGCCCTGGGTGATCGCACCCGAGATGAACGCGGCCGACAGCGGCTCGCTGGAGGAGCGCATGTCGCGCGCGACCACGACCTTGCGCGCATCGAGCAGCGCGACGAACGCGCGTCCGACGCGGTGGGCGACCTCCTCGTCGATCTGGTCGGGGTAGGTGCCACGGATGTCGTAGGCCTTGAATATCGCGTCCAGGTCCATCCGCGGCATCCTACCCGGCGGCCGCGAGGGGTCTACCCGCGCTCGGGCGTAGGGGCTGCCCGCCCTCGAGGCGTGGCGGCTACCCGTGCTCGAGGTGTGGGGACTGCCCGCCCTCGAGCAGCGCGCGCGCGACGTGCGCGATCGGCGCCGCGCCGATCCGGGTGGCGATCGTCCCGGCGGCCGACAGCGTGCGAGCAGCTCGCTCGTCGCCGGCCGCGGCCATCGCGGCGCCGAGGAACAACAGCGACTTGGCTTCGTGGCGGACCGCGCCGGCGCGGCGCGATAGCGCCGCGGCTGCGCCGGCCGCCTCCGCCGCGTGGGCGGGGCGGTCACGCAGCATCGCGTGCTCGGCGAGCACCCAGCCCAGCCGGACGGCGACGCGCCAGTCGCCGGCCGGCGCGCACGCCCCGGCCTCGGCGAGCATGCTCGCGCATCGATCTGCGTCGCCACGCCCGACCGCATCCGCGGCGAGCCCGATCGACGCGTGCGCCCGGCCCGCAGCGTCGGGCGCGAGTCGATGCGCCGAGACGTCGGCGGACCGAGCCTCGTCGTGCCTGCCCATCTGGCGCAGGACGGAGGCGGCGGTCAGGAAAGCGTGATGCGTCGCGAACGGATCGGCGCCCCGTGATGTGATGGCCCGGCACAGGGTCAGCGCATCGCCGAAGCGGCCGCGCGCGGCAGCGATGTAGGCCAGGACGTGACGCCCGCGGTCGCTGGGGTCGCGCGCGCTCGCGCCGTGCGCGGCGTCGAAGCGACCGAGGTGGGCGAGCGCGAGCGCGCGCTCGGAGGTCACAGCGCCGTCAGGAGCGACGCGCGGAACGGCGCGGCATGCGCTTGGCCAGGGTCAGGACTTCACCGAGGTCGATCGGCTCACCGTCCTTGAACCACCAGCGGTGCTCGCAGGAGTGACAGGAGTAGAAGGCGACTGGCGCTTCGGTCTCCATGGTCATGTTGATGTTGATGACGTTCGCCGACCCGCACTTCGGACAGACGAGTGCGCTCACGCGGTTCTCCCTTCCCTCTCCGATGCCCCGCGTAGAACATACCTATCGCCCCGCCTAGGCTCCATGACCCATGTGGGTGGTTTCGTTCCCCGAGACATGACCCGCGAGGAGGGGGCACGTCAGGTCGGGATGGACGGCCCGACCAGGCCTCAGGTTGCGGGATCCGCCCCTTGCGGCAGCGTCTTGCCGATGTACCGCGAGCGCATCCGGCCGTCCTCCCGCCAGTAGGCGTACCAGTAGGGTCCGTGCGGGCAGCGCGTACACCCCTCCTTGCCGCAGCGGACCGGCTCTTGGCGATAGGTCACCTTCGATCGTGTCTGCGGAGCGTCCTCCTCGAAGCCCGGGCCCTCGCGGTGCAACAGCAAACCGCGCACGAAGATCATCAGGCGCCGCAGGTCGTACTCGTCGAGCCTGCGTACCGCCCGGATCAGTTCTCGTTCGATGGCCATGATGTCTTATGTATCATTGTACCTAAGAATGAGACAGCTGTAACAGTGAAGGGCCGCGGCGAGGCGCGGGTTGGGAAGGGTTCGGGCCGGCCCGCCGGCCTAGGCGCCGGTCTGAGCGTCGGCGGGGCCGGTCCAGCTAGCCGGTCGTTCGGGGGGCGCGGCCACCGGCCGTAGCTCCTCGATCCCCGGGCGGATCGGCGTCACCGCCGGCGGGATGACCCGCAGGTCCTCTTTGGCCCACCCGACCGGTACCGAGAGCCGCTCCGCGTGCGCCGCGCAGAGGTCGTACACGGCTGGATGGGGCTGCGGCGTGAGGTCCTCGATCCACACGACCTGCTTCAGGTAGGCGTAGGTCAGAGAAGCGGAAGCAGGCCAGCGGCACCCATTGCGCGAGCAGCGGCGAACCTTCGTCGTCCTGGACCCCGTCGGCACGCGCGAACCATAAGGGACGCCATCAGGCGATGCAATCACCGAGGGCGACCCGGAGAGACCGGTCGCCGAAACGGGCGCGTCTTACCCGCGACTATTGCTACCTAAGACACTTTTGATGTTTGGGTGGCGGGGACATATCGGACGGGTCCCAGGCGAGCTGCTCGGACGTGCACCGGGACCGATCCCCGCCCCACCATGCCGAGAAGGCCACCGATCCCGGATGGCCTCCTCTACCTGCGCGTATGTCGACGCGCCCCGCCGTCCAGCGAGGCGCGCGTCTTAGGGTTCTATCAAAAGATGTACTCCCAAGTAGCTTCCGGGTTGCCCCTTCCACTCCTCGGGAGTACCGGGCTACTATACCATGGCCCTCGGTACTTCGCAAGCTCATCGGGGGGTTTTCTTGGCCAGACGCCGGATCGGAGGGTCCTGGGGACCGACCGTGTCGCGGATCACCGGGCAGCGACGCGTGTTCGAGCAGCTCGTCGCCGACGCGCTCGACGCGTTGCCCGAGGAGTTCCAGCGGCATCTCGAGAACGTCGAGATACTCGTCGAGGACGGTGGGCCGCCCGAAACGCTCGGGCTGTACCACGGGATCCCCCAGACCGAGCGCGACGGCGCCTACTCGGGGGTCCTGCCCGACCTGATCACGATCTACCGACGACCGATCGAGTCACGCGCGCGCTCCGGCGAGGAACTGGCACGCGAGGTCCGGATCACCGTGTGGCACGAGATCGCCCACCACTTCGGGATCTCGGACGACCGTCTCCGCCAGCTGGGGATGGATTAGGTTCCCGGCCGACGGCCCGGAACACCCGCTTGCGGATCCTGCCGCACCGCAACGGCGCCGGGCTCGGCCATCGCCACACCAGGGACGGCGATCAGCCGCTCGGCCCGTCCGACGATCGCGTCCAGCGCCACCGCCACGGGCGCGTCCGAATCGACGATCACGGCGAACGCCCCACGGCCCGTGCCCAGCGGGTGGGCGAGGGTTCGTCCGGGCCCCACGGTCACCTCGGCCTCCTCGGCTCCGTCCGGCGTGATGATCGTCAGCCGCGCGGTGATCGTGGCCTCGCCCGTGTTCGCGAGCAGCGCGCGCACCTGACCGGCCGGGTCCAGCCCCAGAACGCCGGCCCAGCGTGTCCCCGGCTCGATCGCCTCGAGCCCCGCGCGGTCGCCGCGACCCCGCCGCCAGGACCCGCCGACCGCGATCGGAGAGCCGGCCGTCACGTGGACCGCGTAGGCGACCGGTCCACGCCCGCTCGGGCGGGGCACCTGCAGCCGCACCGAGTCCGACGGCGCCAGCGCGGGAGGAGCGCCGGGGGCCGCGCCCTGGCGTCCGGCCTCGAGCAAGGTTGCCTCGACCGCCGCGTCCTCGTCTTCGCCGATCGCTCCGATGCTAACGGCCCGCGGTCCGTCTCCCAGCCCCACGAGCGAGACCGCATCGGTCAGCGCCGGCCCGGCCGTCATCACCGTCGCGCCGTAGGCGTTGCGGATCAGCGCCTGGGCAACCACGCGACCGGTGTCGGCCTGAACGACCGTCGTCACGTCCCCGGCGTCGAAGGCGAAGTCGCCCATGCTGAAGACCCGGCGCCGGCCGGCCTTCACGATGAACTTGCGCAGCGTCTCGGGCTCGACACGCCGGCCCCCCACAAGCAGGCTGATCGAGACGTCCGCGTCGGCGTTCCCGGGGTTGGCCACGGCGAGGGTGGTCTCGGTGTTCAGGGTCGAGCCGTGGGCGATCACCTGCCGCCGAGGACCTGCCGGCGCACAACTTCCCCCGAACGCCCCGTCGCTGAGCCATGCCGTATGCGACGCGACGATCGCTCCCACGTATCGGATGAACACAGCCGCGGCCCCGTCGACGCGGCCGTGCAGACCCAACGACAGCGTCGACCGCGCCGGGATCTTCAGGGGAACGACCGCGCTCCTTCCCTGATCTGGGACGATCGCCACGCGCGCTTGCCCGTCACGATCCCCCACGTTCGCAAGGTGCAGGAACGAGCGTCCCGTCGTCGGAACCGCGATCGGACATGCGAGCACTCCGGCTCTCGCCGCAACCCGTACACGGTGCGGCTCGGTCGGCAACACGGGGCTCGTGCCGTCCACCACGACCGCGGCCGCGATCAACGCAACACCGGCCAGCAGCACGAGCTTCGGCCTCATCGCTCACCTCGCTCGCGCCCCGCTCGCTGCGACCATCCGATCCCGAACGCGGCGAGCAGCAGGAACTGTCCGAGCATCGCCGCGCGATGCCACCGCTGTCCCCGCCACTCGATCACGACCTCTCCGGCGGGGCCCGTGAGTGGGAATCGCGTGGCCCAGCCGAAGCTGCGCTGGGGCTCGATGATGGTGCTGCCGTGCCGCGCGCGCCACCCGTCCGAGTAGTCCTCGGCCAGCAGGATCTGCTTGGTGGCCTCGGGGGCGCTTCCCCGGAGATGCGAGGGCGCGAACCGAACGAAGCCATCGCCGGGCAGCGGCGAGCCGGCGAGCACGGTCGTCTCGAGATCGCCGGTGGCCGACGCCTCGACCCACGCTTCATCGGCGATCGGAACCGCGACGGGGATATCCACGGTCGTGCGGTAGATCGTCGCGTCGCGGAACCGCTGTGAGAACGCGAGATCCGCCTGGCGTCCGATCTCATCGGAGAGGCGCGGCCCGGCTTCGGGCCGGACGATCACGTACCGAACGCCCATGGTCGACAGCATCCGGCCTCCCACGGTCGTCGAGCCGCCGGCGATCATCGCCACGATCCGCTCCAGCGTCGCCGCGCCGTCTCCGACGGGACGGGCGAGGAAGCTCTCGATCGACGTGCCCCGCGGCCCGGTGAGCGCGACGGCCGGCTCGTCGGCGGTGCCCCCTACCCACAGCACACGGAAGGCGCCGTCCTGCTCAGCCTCGCCGGCGAAGAAGCTCGGGACCAGCGACCCGGCCTCGACGATGCCGACGCGTTCCCCTCGGGCGACCCATCCCAGCGCCGGCGCGACCTGCACCAGCACGACCAAACCGATCACGCCGCTCGCCAGGTGCAGGGTGCCGAACCGTCGCGCGCGCAGCATCGATCCGGCGGTCTCGACACCGATCGCTGCAAGCGTGGTGAAGGACACGGCGGCGACGGTCAACGGCAGCGACGCGCGCGGCGCGATCCACGGCACGCCCCGCGCGACGGCCCAGGCTGCGATCAACCCGGACGCCGAGAGCACGCCGAGCACCGACGCGGGAAGCCGCCGGTCGCCCCGCGCGATCATCAGGCCGCCGGCCGCGGCAAGCGCGAGGCCGAACGAGACGGCGAACGGGATCGGCCGGATCGGGCCGGCCGTCAACGCGAGCAGGTCGGTCATCGTGGCCTCGGGATCAGGTCCTCCCGCGCCGAGCGGCGAGCCCGGCTTGAACAACTCGGTGGACCAAGGCAGCAGCAGCACGAGCGACCCGCCGACGATGACGGCGATCCGCCGCAGCACTGGGACGACCCGGAGCCGCCGGGCAGCCTGGATGCCGGCGACGACGATGCCGGAGCCGGCGACCAGCGGAAGGGCCCACGGCGCGAAGCTCGCCGTCACCGCCAAGCCTGCGACGCCGGCTGCCGCCTCGCGCCATCCGCCGCGCGGCAGGATCGCGCCCGCGCGCAGCACGCTGATCATGAGTCCCGGCGCCGCGGCGAACAGCACCAGGTCCGACACGCGCCCCGCACCGTAGGCACCGAGCATCAGCGGCGTCAGCGCGTAGGCGGCGCCGGCGACGCGCCGGACGCCCGTGGAGACGCCGAGCGTGCGGGCGAGCCGGGACATCAGCACGCCGCCCAGCACCGGAAGTCCAACCAGGCAGGCACGCTGGGCGAACCATCCGCTGCCGAAACAGACGAAGGTCAACATGCCCAGCAGCACCAGCGCCGGCGTCGCCGGCGCCGCGCCCCCCGAACCCGGCCCACGCCAGCCCGACGCGAACGAGGCGAACAGGTCGCGCGCACGATCCGGGAACGGCGCGAGGTCCGCTCCGGCCAGATCACCCGATGACAGCAGCCCGCGCGCGCCGATCAACACCACGACGACGATCAGGATGAGGCCGAGCGCGGCCGGATGAGCCCGCAGGCGATCGATGATGCGCGGTGGCTCGGTGTCGAGGTCCTCGTCGGTGGTCTCCTCGGGCGTACCGACGACCGTCTCGACCGCTCGCTCGAACTGCGCACGCAACCGCGTCGCGCCGTGGTGCATCATCGCGGTGACCCGAGCATCGTCCACCGTCCGGGCGTGCTGTGCCCGAACGCGCGCGCGTAGCGTGGACGGCAGATGCACCACGTTCCACTGCAGCGCCTCGAGCACCTGCAGGGCGGCGCGGCGCCGTCCGGTCACCAGGAACAGGACCACGTTCCACAGCGAGATCACGATCGTGACCGGAAGGGCGAGCATCAGCCGCGACAGGCTGTAGTTCTTGATGACCGTCACGATCATGTTTCGTTCCGCGTAGTAGCGCGAACGTGAGCGCGGTGGGGCTTGGCGCAGCTCGCGCTCGCCGGCGCGCACGTGGCGGGCCGACGCCTCGGTCTGCACGACCGTCCGATACCCTGCCATGCGCGCACGCCAGCACAGGTCCAGATCGTCGCGCAGCACGACGTACCGGTTGTCGAACAAGCCGATCTTGGCGACCACATCGCGGGCGATCAGCAACGCCGCACTCGACGCGTAGAGCACCTCCTCGATGCCCTCGTACTGGCCCTGATCCAGCTCACCGCGCTCGACGCGCGGTACCTGGCGACCGTAACGGTCCGTAGTGCGGCCGATGTCTTGGAGCACATCACGGTCGTCCCAGTCGAGAAGCTTGCACCCGACGATGCCGACGTTGTCCTCACCCAGCGCCTCGATCATCTGCTCGATCGCGCCCGGGTCCAGGCAGGTGTCATCGTGGAGAAGAAGGAACGCGTCGGCTTCCATGCTGCGTTCGGCCGCTACCTTAAGCGCGGCAGCGAGCGCGCGCCCGTACCCGACGCGGCGTTCCAGGGTGACGACACGGCGCTCGCCGAACGCTTTGGTGAGCATGTCTCCGGAGCCGTCGGTCGAAGCGTTGTCGACGGCGATGATCTTGATCGGTCGGTGCTTCTGCGCGCGCAACCCCCGGAGCGTCTCGGGGAGCCACCGTGCCCCATCGGTTGCGACGAGTAGCACCAACACAGCGGCATCATCTGGGAGCTGCATGGGCGCGCGGAGCGTACCAACGGCGCGCGCGCGGTCGCCACTTCCGTCTGAGAAGCACTGAGGCCTTGCCGGGCGGGCAAGGCCTCAGGGATCCGTGACGACGCTACTTCTTGCGCCTCGTGGCTTTGCGGCGCCTCGTCGTCTTGCGCGCTGGAGAGGCCGCCTTCTTGGCGGTGCTCTTCCGGCGACGCGTTGCCTTGCGCTTCGTGGCCTTGCGCTTCGTGGCCTTGCGCTTCGTGGCCTTGCGCTTCGTGGCCTTCTTCGCGGTGGCCTTGCGCTTCGTGGCCTTGCGCTTCGTGGCCTTGCGCTTCGTGGCCTTGCGCTTCGTGGCCTTGCGCTTCGTGGCCTTGCGCTTCGTGGCCTTGCGCTTGGTGGCCTTCTTCGCGGTGGCCTTGCGCTTGGTCGCCTTGCGCTTCGGAGCTGCCTTCTTCGCTGCCGCCTTCTTCGTCGTCTTGCGCCTCGTCGCCTTCCGCTTCGGAGCCGCCTTGCGAGCGGTCGTCTTGCGGGCGGCGGACGTGCGCTTCTTCGGTGCGCGGCGTGCGGTGCTCGTGCGCTTGGCTGTCCGACGCTTCTTTGCCGGCATAGGGTGTCACCCCCTCTCGTGCTCTGGGAAGTACTTCAGGACGCGAGCCTCTTCAGGCGGCGGCGCTCCCGCTCGGAGAGCCCGCCCCAGATCCCGAAACGCTCGTCGTTCGCGAGCGCGTACTCCAGACACTCGGCTTGCACGGTGCACTGCGCGCAGATCCTCTTTGCCTCGCGCGACGAACCGCCCTTCTCAGGGAAGAAGACGTCGGGGTCGACGTAGGCGCACAGCGACTGTTCCTGCCACGGGAGGTCATCGCTGAATCGCGACACATGCTCCTGGGACATCCGTTCTTTTCCCCCTCGGCCGCCCGACGAATACGACAACTGTAATTACGCTGGTGTAATTCTAGGGAGGCGACCCCCAAGGTCAAGTGTTGGAGCGCTTTTTTCCACAACCTGCTCGCGCCGCGACTGAGGCATCCGCATCGTCGTCACGTCGCGCGAACGTTGCAAAAGAGGGATCGGCGGGTCTGGTTCGACCCGCCGATCTCTTGGGGGGAGAGGTTTGCGCTGGCGCGCTGTTGGTTCATATTTCGTTGTTCTGAGGCCCGCTCTGAATGACACACGGTGATAGTTCGGCGGTAGTGCGTAATGGCTACCGGAACGAAGGACTTATCCACAGCCCAAGATCAAGTGAAACCGCAGGTCAGAGGCTTAGTTCGACCCCTCTTGCCCGACCGGCGAGTCGGCTTCGGGCGAGACATCTTCCACATGTGGAGGCGGCGCTGTCGCGATGTTGGGGCGTGTTGTTCCGCTTTGAGGTTTAGCCGATCGCGGCTTGCTCGTTGCACGCGATCGCGCGCGCGTCGTCTTCTTCGCGGTCGCCTTCTTCGCGGTCGCTCGCTTCTTCGATATCGCTGCCTCATCGGCGGTTCTGGAGGCCGAAGATCCCTCGATATTTTTTTTCGAAGATCGGGCCTCAGAAGTCCGTTTCGTGGCCGAAGGCTTCTTCTTCCTCGCCGGCTTCGACGGCGCACGTCCCTGCGTCGGCGCGCGCTCGACCGTTGGTTGCTCCGGAACAGCCGCCCCAGACGTCGGTGCCGCACCCGGTCGATCGATCGTCGCCACAGGCTCCGCGACGTCTCCTCGCTTGCGGCGCCCCACGAGTCCACGGAGCCGTTTCGCGAGACGGCGTTCGTCCCGCGCGAGCCGATCGAGCATCGCGTCGAAGGCCTCGATGAACACCCGGTCGCGCTCCGTCTCGATCCCTCGCGCCGCGGTGATGAACCGCTCCTCGAGTTCCACGATGCGTTGCGCCGTGCGCTGCTCGCCTTCGAGGACGCGCTCGATCCGCGCATCGGCCGCACTCACCTGCTCGCCGAGCACCACGGCTTGCTGGTCGAGCACGTCGTTCAACCCTTCGAGAGCATGGGCGATCGCTCGCGCCCTCATCCAGATCTCGTTGACGTTGGTCGCCACGCCGGTGAGATCTCGCTCGACCGCCGAGATCCGTCCCTCGGTCGCGGTGCGGAAGGTCGCCATCACGTCGGCGACCTCGTGGGTCACGGCCACAGAGACCTCCGACGGCGAGGGGAGGGACCCGAGGTGCGCGCGCACCGATGCCGTGGTCTCGTCGAGCGCGTCGAGCCGCTGCGTCAAGGCACCCAGGCGCCCGCCGACGCCCTCGATCGCGTCGGCGGACCCCCTGGCTCCTTCCTCCAGCGCCGCGCGCACGTCCAGGATCGTGCGCGCGACGGCCGACTCGACACCGTCGAGCCGGACCGTGACACGACTCAGCGCGCGTCCGACCTCCTCGCGCATCTCCCCCGCGACCGCGTCGAGCTGGGTCGCGGTTTCGATGAGGCGCTGCTCGTTCGCGTGCGCGGTGGTGAGCATGCCGTCGACGACCTCGCGCAGCCGGTCGACGTCGCCAAGATCGACGTGCAGGCCCTCGAGGCGCTGCTCGATCCGATCGCGCAAAGCTTGCAACCGCTCGTCGACCGAGGCGGGAAGTCGTTCCACGATCGTCCAGAGCTCGCCGGCGGCGCCGTCGACGCGAGAGGCGACCGCGGTCGCCGCTACCTCGGGCAGCTCGTCGATGCGCGCGCCGACCTGGGCGAGCATCTGCGCCACATCGTCGAGGCGCGTGAGCGCGGCGAGACGGTGATCGAGCCCCTCGAGCACCGTGGAACGTTCCGCGATCGCGTCGAGCTGGGACAGACGATCGGCGATCGTGTCGAGCGGGGAGAGACGGTCGGCGATCGCGTCGAGCTGCTCGCGGTCCGCCGGACGCTCGGCCAGCGCGCGCAGGTGCTCGCGCATGCTGGGGATCGCCCCGACGTCTTCCCGCATGCGCTCGATCGCGCCAGAGACAGGACCGAGCGCATCGAGGCGTTCGGTCAGGCCGGGCAGCGCGTCGAGCCGGTCGGTGATCACGCCGAGCGTTGACAGCCCCTCTTCGACCCGGTGGAGCTGCGCTTCCATCTGGGGCAGCGCGCCGAGCTGGATGGCGTGGTCGGCAAGCTCGCGCAGCTCGTCACGCATCGACGACAGCGGCTCGACCGCTCCCTTGACGGCCACGGCCATCCGTTCGTCCACGCCCTCGAGCGCGCGCACCCGCTCGAGCACCTGATCGAGCAGCGCCAATCGCTCACCGACCTGTCCGATCGCGTCCAGGCGGTCCGCGACCTCGGCGACGCGCGCCAGGTCCTCGCGCGCCTGTCCGGCCGCGCGAAGCGGCTCGTCGAGAGCGGCCAGCCGCTCGCCCACCGCCGACTCGATCGCGGTGACGCGGTCGGTCACAGCGCGCGCCAGATCGGTGGTGCCGCCGGCGACGTTCTCGGCCACCGTGCTACCGATGCCGGCGACGGCCGAGCGGATCGCTTCCAGGATCGCCGCTTGCTCGGCTTCGAGACGCTCGGCGCGTTCCTGCATCCCGGTGACCTGCGCGCGCACGGCGTCGATCGCCTGGGTGACGCTCATGGATAGGTTCGTCACCCGCAGACCGAGCGCGTCGACCTGCTTGGTCTCGGCCTCGTCCCGCGCGCGGAACGCCGCGTCGATCTCGGTCCGCACCGCCACATCCAGGGAACGAAGCTCCTCGCGGATCCCTTCCAGCGCTCGACCGGTCTCGGCGTCACCGTCCGACGGTGCGGGAGGGGCCGACGCGAGATCGTCGACCTTGCGCGCGAGCTGCTCGACGGCCGAGGACAATGCCGTGAGCGTCGACGCGTTCTCGCCGATCATCTCGCCGAGGCGATCGGACAGCGCGTCGAGATCGATCGCGGGGGGACGTTCGGCGGCGACGCGGGTGTCCAGCTGCTCGATCCGTTCGAGCAGCGACTCCTGCGATCGCGTGATGGCGGTCTGGAGCTGACCGACGCGCTGCGCGAACCCGCCGAGGATACGCTCGGCCTGCGCGGTGATCGCCGTGTCGATCGCCTCGGGATCGATCACGGGCGCTTCGTCCGCGCGACGCGCCGCTGCCACCGACTCGAGCCCGCGAACCAGGTCTTCGCGGGACGCAAGCGAAGCCACATCCTCGCGGGACGCGAGCGAGGCCACATCCTCGCGGGACGCGAGCGAGGCCACATCGTCCTGGGTCGCCACGTGCGCGAGGTCCGTACGCAGGCGGTCGATCATCTCGCGCACCTGTTCGACCGAGGTGCCCGACAGAGCCTTGTCGATCCGCTCGGACCAGTCGTTCTTCTCGGTGTCCTCAGACATCGGTTCCCCTCACGGATCCGGCAGCGACCGGCTCGACGGGAGTGATGCGATCGTAGATGGTCGTGCGCACCGCCGGGATGCGCCCGATCGCCCGGATCGCGGCATCGAACCTCGCCGGCTCCAGATAGATGCCGTGCGATGCGCCGGCCATCCGGCTGATCGTCTCCTCCATCAACGTTCCGCCGAAATCGTTGCAGCCGCCTTGAAGCATGATCTGCGATCCCTCGATCCCCAGTTTGACCCACGACACCTGGATGTTGGGGATGGACGGCGCGAGCATGATGCGCGCCATCGCGTGCATCCGGCGGTTCTCCTCGATCGTCGGGCCCGGCCGCGCCTTCCCGGCCAGGTAGATGGGCGCGTTCTGGTGGACGAACGGCAGCGGCACGAACTCGGTGAAGCCGCCCGTGTCGTCCGCGATCCGGCGGATCCGGCGCAGATGGGCGACCCAGTGCGGCGGCGCGTCCACGTGCCCGTACATGATCGTTGCCGTGCTCGGGATGCCGAGCGCGTGCGCGGTGCGGATGATCTCCTCCCAGGTGTCGGCCGGAAGCTTCCCCTTGGTCAGCACCCACCGGACCTGGTCGTCGAGGATCTCCGCAGCGGTTCCCGGGGTAGAGCCCAGCCCCGCATCTCTCGCTCGCTCGAGCCAGTCGCGGAACGGGATGCCCAGGCGAGCCGCGCCGTTGAGCACCTCCATGGGGCTGAACGCGTGGATGTGCATCTCGGGCACGGCACCCTTGATCGCGCGCAGGACCTCGAAGTAGTAGTCGCCGGGCAGGTCCGGATGGATGCCGCCTTGGATGCACACCTCGGTCGCGCCGATCGCCCAGGCTTCGGTCGCGCGCTGCGCAACCTCCTCCAAACTCAGGAAATATGCGTCGGGGTCGTCGCGGCGCTGCGCGAACGCGCAGAACCGGCAACCCACGTAACAGATGTTCGTGAAGTTGATGTTCCGGTTGATGACGTAGGTCACGATGTCGCCGACCGCCTCGGCGCGCATCGCGTCCGCCATCCGGCACAGATGCTCGAGCGCGTCGCCCGACGCCTCGAACAACGCGATCGCTTCGTCGTCGGTCAGCACGGCACCGGCCTCGACGCGCGCGAGCGCCCGATTCACCTCGCCGGGGTTGCGCGAGGGCCGCGAGGCCCAGGCACGGGACACGTCGACCTCGAGTGCGTCCCATGAGCCGTGGATCTCGTCGGTGTCGGCGCGCAAACCACGCCGCAGCTCACCGCGCGCCGCTTCGGCGTTCTCGACCAGCGCGATCGCGCTGCCGGCCGCCTTGCGAAGCTCGATGTCGGGCGACTGCCAGACGATGCCCACCGGTGCCAGGTCGCGCGCGTATCCATCCGCGTCGCGGAGCGCATCCACCGGGGCGCGCATCTTGCCGTCGAGCCAGGGGTCGGGGCGCACCGCGTACGCCGGATAGATCGTGAGCCGCTCGCGCAGCTCGCACCCTCGGGCCTCGGTCTCCGCGCGGAGCCGGTCGAGCTGCGGCCACGGCTTCTCGGGGTTCACATGATCGGGCGTGACCGGGGACACGCCACCCCAGTCGTTGATGCCCGCCTCGAGCAGCTCGCCGAACCGCCCGTCGGACAGGTTCGGCGGCGCCTGAACCGTCGCGCGCGGCCCGAGCACGATGCGCGCGACCGCGATGGTCGCGAGATAGTCCTCGTGCCCCGCGTCGGGGTGTGAGGCCATGCCGGTGCCGGGTTTGGCAACGAAGTTCTGGATGATGATCTCCTGCAGATGGCCGAACGCGCGTCCGAGCTTGCGCAGCGCGAACAGCGACTCGGCGCGTTCGCGACGGGTTTCGCCGATGCCGATCAAGATCCCCGAGGTGAACGGGATCGCCAGACGCCCGGCGTCGGCGATGCAGCGGAGCCGCACGGCTGGGTTCTTGTCCACCGAGCCGAAATGCGCGCCGCCGGGCTCGCGGTACACGCGCTCGGAGGTCGTCTCGAGCATCAGCCCCATCGAGGGCGCGACGGGACGCAGCCGCGCCATCTCCTCCCACGACATCACGCCGGGGTTCAGATGCGGCAGCAGGCCGGTGTGCTCGATCACCTGGATCGCGACCGCGCGCAGGTAATCCAGCGTCGAGTCGTAGCCTCGTTCGGCCAGCCATGCGCGCGCCTCCGGCCACCGGGCCTCCGGTCGATCGCCCAGCGTGAACAGGGCCTCCTTACACCCTGCGGCCGCGCCGGCGCGCGCGATCGCCAGCACGTCATCGGGCGAGAGGTAGGGGGCCGAGAGCTGCTCGGGCGTGGTCGCGAAGGTGCAGTAGCCGCAGCGGTCCCGGCACAGCCGCGTCAGCGGGATGAAGACCTTCCGGGAGTACGAGACGGTGCGGCCGACGCCGGCGTCGCGGATCGCGCGCGCGATCCCCATCAGCCGCTGGAGGTCGTCGTCGCGGCACGACAGCAGCGCGTCCGCCTCGTCCAGCGAGAGCGTGCGGCCGTCCTCAGCGCGATGCAGCGCGCGTCTGATCAGATGCGCGACATCCATGTCCTGCGACCGCCCCCCGGCATCGGCCGGGAGCGTAGCACGCAGCCCACGGCGTAGGCTGTCGCCCCATGATCGTGGTCCTGGCAGGCGGCGTCGGCGCCGCGCGCTTCCTGCGCGGCGCCGTGCGCGTCGTGCCTCCCACCGAGATCACGGTCGTCGGGAACACCGGAGATGACATCGATATCTACGGTGTTCACGTCAGCCCCGACCTGGACATCGTGACCTACATGCTCGCGGACGTCTTCGACGAGCAGCGCGGCTTCGGCCTGCGCGGCGACACGCACATGGTCATGGATGCGCTCGCCGAGCTGGGTGAGCCCACCTGGTTCGCGCTGGGCGACCGGGACTTGGCGGTCTGCGCGGCGCGCACCGGCCGGCTGGCGGCGGGCGAGTCACTGTCTGCGATCACGGCGGACATCGCGAAGCGCTTCGGCGTCCGAACGAGGATCCTGCCGATGACCGACGATCCCGTGCACACACGGGTGCGTGTCCTGGACGGCGACACTGAGCGCGAGATCCACTTCCAGGAGTACTGGGTCCGGCACCGGGCGGGGTTGCCGGCGCGAGAGGTCCGGCTGCACGGCGCATCCAGCGCGACGCCGGCGCCGGGCGTGCTGAACGCGATCGAGGAGGCCGAGGCGGTGCTGCTCGCGCCGTCCAACCCGGTCGTGTCGATCGGCACCATCCTGGCGGTGCCGGGGATCCGCGACGCGATCGCCGCGACGCCGGCGCCGGTGGTCGGGGTCTCTCCCGTGATCGGCGGCAGGGTCGTCCGCGGCATGGCCGACAAGCTTCTGCCCGTGCTCGGTGCAGAGGTGAGCGCGCGCGGGGTGGCAGGGCTGTACGCCGACCTGCTCGACGGGTTCGTGATCGACGACGCCGACGCCGCCACGGCATCCGACATCGCGGCGCTGGGGATCCGCGTGGAGACGACCGCGACCCTGATGCACTCCCCCGAGGACGCGGCGCGCCTGGCCAAGGTGGCGCTCACACTGGCAGGCCGTGCGTGACCAGCATCGAGATCGTCCCCGTGCTCGGGATCCCCGAGATCGCCGAGGGCGACGACATCGCAGGGCTGATCAGCGCGCGCGCCGCGCTGCTCGACGGTGACGTGGTCGTGGTCGCGCAGAAGATCGTGTCGAAGGCCGAGGGGCGCATCGTGAAGGTCGATCCGGCGCGGCGCGCGGAGGAGCGTGAGCGTTTGATCGAGCAGGAGGCCGTCGAGGTGCTCGCCCGGCGGGGCGACCTGGTGATCGCGCGCACCCGACACGGGTTCGTCTGCGCGGCGGCCGGGGTCGATGCCTCCAACGTCCCGCCCGACCGGATCGCGCTGCTGCCCGAGGATCCAGACGCGAGCGCGAGGCGGATCCGGGCCGGGCTGCGAGCCTCCGGCGGGGTCGACGTTGGCGTCATCGTCGCGGACACGTTCGGGCGACCCTGGCGGATCGGCCAGACCAACGTGGCGCTGGGCGTGGCCGGCATCCGACCGGTCCGGGACCATCGCGGCGCGAAGGATGGATACGGTCAGGTGCTCGAGGCGACCGTGATCGCGGTGGCCGACGAGATCGCCGGGGCAGCCGAGCTGGTGATGGGCAAGCTCGACGGCATCCCCGCGGCGGTGGTCCGGGGCCTCGAGGGGCTCGCCGGCGATGGGGCGGCTCTCGAGCTGGTGAGGGCCCCCGCCGAGGATCTGTTCGGGTGACCGCGCCTGGGCGGCCGCGAGCTTTGGGGAGGGCTCCAGGCAGCATCCGGCGAAGGCTGGCATCCTAAGGGGTCACAACCCGAGCCCGACGTGGAGGTATGACGTGGCAGACAGGATGACCAAGAAGGAGAAGCGCGAGGCGGCCAAGCGCGCGCGCATGGAAGCCCAGCGGCGCGCGGCGAAGCAGCGCGTGAAGCGGCGCATCTTCAGCGGCGGGGCCGTCGTGGTCGTGATCGCCCTGGTCGTCTTCTTCGTCATCCAGGCCCAACAGGGAAGCCGCGAGCGCATCGAGGCGCTCAACACCCTGGCGCAAGAAGGGAACTGCTCGACCCTGGAGAGCCACAGCGAAGAGGGTCGCAGCCACGTTCCCGAGACAGCGCCGGTGAACTACAGCACGAATCCGCCCACCTCCGGCGACCACTTCGGGGGAACCTCGACGACCGGCGTCCACACCACGCCGCCACCGGACGGAAACCTGGTGCACAACATGGAGCACGGACACGTCATCTTCTGGTACCAGCCATCGGCCGATCCCGGCGTAGCGAGCGCGCTGACAGAAGTGGTGCTGAAGGATCCGACCCGGCGCCTGCTCGTACCGCGCGAGAGCATGCCGCAGCCGGTCGCCTTCACCGTGTGGGGCACCTCGATGACCTGCGACGGAACAGCGTCGGCCGAGAAGATCGCGGCCACGGCTGAGGAGTTCGCCAAGGTCGAGGGCGGCAAGGGGCCGGAGGGCGACCTGCCGGGCCAGCCGGGTCCGATGACCGGCGGCTAAAGCGCCGGTCGCACGACCGCCGGGTGAGATCCGAGGTCCTCCGACCTGGAGGACTTGTTCCCCAGGATGTGTGCGTGTGCCGTCAGAGTTGCACACGCACACCTTCCCGAGCAGCGCACATGTTCGGCGCGGCCGCCCGGACAACGAGAGGATCCGCCCGAAACGGTGCGGCGATGGGGCCGCTTACAGGACCAGCGTCGCTTGCAAGACCAGCGTCGCTTACAGCACCAGCGTCGCCATCTGGGCGAACGCCGGGTTCTGTCCCTCGTCGCGAAGGGTGAGCTTCACGTCGTACGGTCCACGATCGGCGGGGGCCGGCCGCCAGGTAACCGCCTCCAGGGCGGGCAACGTGATGGTCTTCGGCTCGGATTCGTAGACGACCTGGGTCACGCCAAGGACGGTCCGGGACACCTGGTACGTGTACGTCGCGCTGCTCGACAGGTCGTCCACGGCACGGAACGAGATCCGAACGCCCTGGCCGGCGACCCCGATCGCGGTCGGAGTGATCGTGAACTCGCGGATCTCGGGCGGGGTTCGATCCACGAGCAGCACGCCGACCGACGCCGCGCCCCATCGCGTCCCGTCGTACGCGCGCACGTACAGGCGATGCACCCCGGTCTCGAAGGTCAGCGGCACCTGGATCTCGGCGGTGAGCTGCTCGGACCGCTCGCCGAACGCACCGTCGGCCGCGGACAGCGGGCTGCCGGCACCCGGCGCACCCGGCCGATCGAGGAAGTACTCGGCGGCGGTGACGATCGTCGGTGAGACGGCCGTCGCGACCGCGGTGACCGTGCTGGTGCCGCCGATGTTGCGCGGGATCGATGCGAGCACTCGGTTGACGACCGGGCCGTTCCCGTCTCGTAGCGCGCGCTCGAAGTTCACCCGTCCGTAGCCGAATCGCTCATCGACGCCGGGGAAGAAGCGGTCGTCATCGCTGTTGCGCTCGATGAGCGCGCGCACTTGGGCGGGCGTTCGGGCGGGGCTCTGCGCGAACAACAGCGCGGCCAGCGCCGAGACGTGCGGCGCCGCGGTGCTGGTGCCACACGGCGCGACGCTGATCTTCTCGGCGCGCGACGGATCGAGCGAGACGATGCCAACGCCCGGCGCGGCGACCGACGTGTGGGACGAGTAGTTCGAGCACACGCCCGGCCGGTCGGCGACGTCCACGGCGGTCACCGCCATCACCTCATCGTGCCAGGCCGGATAGAAGGGCTGATTGCTGGCGTTGTTCCCGGCAGCAGCGACCACGAGCGCCCCGGCGCTGTTCGCACGGAAGATCGCGTCCTGCACCGCCGAGGAGCTCCCGCCGATCCCGAGCGAGAGATTGATCACTTTCACGCCCAGCGACGCGGCGTAGTCGATGCCGGCGGCGAGCCACCCCGCGTTCGTGGCGCCGTTGCCGTCGACCACGGTCACCGGCACGATGGTCGCGCGATAGCCGAGACCGGCGATGTCGGTTCCGTTGTGCGCGGCAGCTCCGAGGATGCCGGCGACGAACGAGCCGTGGTAGCTGGCGGTCCCATGCAGCTGGGCCTCCGGGACGAAGTCCTCCGCGAGGTCGAGCGCGAGCTGCCCGCCGTCCGACACGTCGGCCGGCCGGTCCTTCGGCGTCGGCGACGGGTTCGCCCAGTCCGCGAGGTTCACGTCGATCTTGGTGTCGAGCACCGCCACCAGAAGCTGGCTCACGGATCGCTTCTCGTCGGCCGTGTAGAAGCGGCCCGGCACGACATCCCAGCCGGCGAGCGCGTTGACCGCGTCGATGTTCCACTGGCGCGCGCCATTGAGGCATCCGAGGTAACAGCGGTCGTTCGGGGTGAGCGCGACGGCACCTGTGTAGTTCGGCTCGGCATCGGCGACGGCTGGATGGCTCCCGAGGCGCGCGAGCGCGCCGCGCGCGCCGAGGGAGGCGCCAAGGCGGACGACATCCCAGCCGATACCGGGGATCGGCAACTCGATGCGGCCGCCGATCGCGGCCAGCGCGTCCGCGCGCTGCTCGCGTGTCGCAGTACGCCGGAACTTGACCAGAACCCGGTCGTTCAGCGCGGGCGCGTCGATCGCCGGTAGCTCCGATCCACGGACGGGTGCGACCGCCGCGATCATCACGATCGCGACCAGCAGCCCCACCGTCTTGCGGATCCCCATCATCGGCCGCTCCGCTCCTTCACGGTCTGGTCAACAGCGGCCGATCAAGCCGCCCGGTGGGCGCCCGGATGGCCCGGCGACGCCGGGCCATCCAGCCATCCATCCATCCCGGCCCCGGAGCGACCCGAGGACCGGCCCCTATCGCGATCAGTTCTTATGCGCAGTACCGTGCGGCGACCACGTTGCCGATCGTGATCTCTGAGTTCGGCACGCGCTGACCGGAGCTGACCGCTCCGACCGCTGCCGCCTGATCCGGGATCACGATCTTGAACGCGCTGGCCTCGACGCGCCTGGTCGTCGGTGAGGTCGTCAGTGCGTGCGCGATGATCCTGAGCTGCCCCGGCGAGTCGTGGATGATGTGGTTCGGGGCGTATCCGTCCTCGAGCGTGTGGGTGGTCTCCTGCGGCGAGACCCCCGGGACGCCCTGACCGGTGTAGGTGACCTTGATCACGGCGTCCTCCAGGCTCAGCCTGGAAGTCGTGGTCGAGCAGCTCGCCGTCGCCCGCTGCACGAGCCCGTGGGCGGTGATCTGGATCGTGAATCGGTTCAGCGGATCGACCATCACCACGTTGACGCCGCTCAAGCGCGCCGTCGAGAGGGTCGAGCCGTCGACGCCGCGAGTGCGCAGGTCGGCGCCGGCGGAGAAGCGCTCGCTCGCGAACGGGTCGAACGCCTCGATGACCGCATCGTCGAAACCGTCGTGGTCGTGGTAGCGGAAGCCGGTATCGGAGACCTTGACCAGGCTGGTGAGCTGCGCGCCGGCGCCGTTACGCACGCCGCTGAAGTCGATCCCGGCCTCGGCGAAGACGTCGATCGCGCTCGCGCGGCCCTCGTAGGCCTCACGGCCGACCACGATCAGGTCGTCGAACCACGCGCGCGCGCCCGAGGTCCGCAGCCCGATCGCGCCGCGGTCGAACGGCAAACCCGGGAATGGATCGACGGTGGTCGGGAAGTCGCCGCTCGGGCGGTCGACGTGATCGATCACCAGCCGGCCGTCCACGAATGCCTGGATATGTCCCCCGGACATGACCACCTTGTAGTCGTGGGGCATCTTCAGGTCGAAACGCGTGTTCGCGATCTTGTTGGTCAACATGAAGTAGCCGTTGCCGACCCGCTTGAACAGGATGAAGGCCTGGCCGGTCGTGAACGGCCCGATGATGCCGGTCTTGGCGGCGGTGAAAAGGTAGAGGTTGTCGGGGTCGGCGGTCGCGTCCTCGCGGATCGGGGCACGGAAGATCATCCCGACGCTGGCGCCGGGCGTGTCGTCGAGCAGCGCCGCCGTCACCTGGGCGGTGAACTCGCGGAACTCCCGGCCGCGCACGAACAGGATCGGTTCGTTGGGGGTTGCCGCCCGTGAATCCTGAACCAGCACGCGCCGAGCGCCGGCTTGGTTGATCGCGCCGAGGGCCGGCGCGTTCAGCGTGGCGATGTCGCTGACGCTCCACGAACCCGATCGCACCTCGTAATTGTCTCCCGGCGTCGCGGCCACCGGACCGAGCGTCTCGTAGGAATCCGAGAAGCCGTCTCTTGTCGCGTGCGCGCTTCCGAGCCCGGGCGCCAAGATCGCGATGCACAACGCGAGCAGCGCGAGGCCCTTGCCGGTCCTCGCGTGCATCGATCGCGTGCGTCGACTCATCCGCTGGTCCTGCCCATGGGTATGCACATCGAGCTACGGATTCGCCTCGCACGCGCTCGCTCCCTGCACGTTTCCGCTGCTCACGGTGCATGTTTACCGGGGCGAAGCGGCCCGTGTGGGCAACGGTGCGAAACCGGCAAGACGGGACGCGGGACGGTCAATCGGGACGATGCGACACCGACGAACCATGCGCAAGGCCACGCAGCAGACAGAACCGAACGTTACGGCACGAGGCCCTCGGGAGCCGGGCCGTAACGGCCGGCAAGGCCGTCGTCGATCCCACGCCCGATCGCTCGTGCCACCGCCGGTTCGGCCGCCTCCACCCAGCCACGGTAGCGCCGCTCGATCCTGCGCAGCGTCGCGGTCTTGAACGGCCAGCGGACGTGCTTGCGCACGATCAAGAAGGAGTTCCGGACGAAGAAGTACTGGTACAGGGGCGAGGCGGCGCGCTGCTCGCCGAACGATACGCCGCCACGGTGCAGCACCTCGGCGGTAGGCACCAGCACGACCTCGCCGCCCTGCGCGCGCGCGCGCAGGCTCAGATCCACGTCCTCCCACACCAGGAAGAACCGTTCGTCGAACCCGCCCAGGCGCTCCAGCAGCCCTGCAGGGGCGAGCAGCGCGCTGCCGGTCGCGTAGTCGGCGATCATCGGCTCGGTCGCGTAGACCGCATCGCGTGGCTCGCCACGGCCTTCGGCGAGCAGCGCGACGTTGCGCAGGTCCACCCGGGTGCGGAAGTGGTCGATCGTTCCGGGCTGCTCGGCAGAAAGCGATAGGGGGGTCAGGATCGCGGGGGTGTCCCGCCGAGCGGCCGTATCCGCGAGCAGCTGCACGCATCCCGGTTGCACCATCACGTCGTTGTTCAGGATCAGCACCGCGCCGGCGCCTGCGTCGAGGGCCGCATGGATGCCGAGGTTGTTGCCGCCCGCGTATCCGAGGTTGGCGTCGCTCTCCAGCAGCGTGACGTCGGTCAGCTCAACACGGAGGCGATCGACGCTTCCGTCACCGCTGGCGTTGTCCACTACGATCACCTGGGTGTCCGGCGCGGTCTCTGCCAAGCTGCGGACGCAGGCGATCGTGTCGTCCGGACGCCGCCAGTTCAGCACGACGGCGACGATCCTCACGCTCGCTCCCACTCCCCCGTCCGCTCGTTGCGCCGGCGCAGCACCCGTGCCGGGATCCCTCCGACGATCGAGAATGCAGGCACGTCGGTGGTAACGACCGCGTTCGCACCGACCCAGGAGTTCCGGCCGATGCGCACCCCGGGAAGGATCACCGCATGCTCGCCGATCATGCAGCCCTGCTCGAGGATCACCTCAGCGACCCGGAAGGGTTGCTTCTTCAGCGGGCGCTCGTCGGTCGCGCCGGCGTACTCGTAATGGTGGTCCTCGATGCAGACGCCGGTCGCGATCCCCACATCATCCTCGAGCACGATCCGCGTCATCGCCCCGAAGTGGCTGAACGAGTTGATCACCACGCGATCGCCGATCTCGATGCGCGCGTCGCGCGTCGGCAGCGGCGGTCCGCCGAGATGCGGGTTGTCGGTGATCACCTCCAACCGGCAGTAGGGATGGATGGTCGAATGTGAACCGATGAACAGGCGCTGCGGGTTGTACAGCAGCGAGGGCATCCCGACGTGTGAGCCCGGCCCCAACGCACCGAACGCCGGCCACGCCTCACGATCCTCGAAGTCGTGGATCCGCCTATGCAGGCGCGCGAGCACGCGCGCGACCGAGCGCCTCACGGGCGCACCGCCGCGACGCCGACGGCGTCCCCGAGCCCGACGCGCGCCGCGAGGTCGAACGCGAGCCTGCGCAGCCGCTGACGGCGGTTGCGGCCGAAGTCGCGGTGAAGGTTGTGCGTGCGCGCGCCGACGACACGGAACCCGGCGGCCTCGACGCGCGCGCGGAGCGTCGCCGGCGTGAACTGCCAGACGTGGCCGGCCGGCTGGATCCCGTACCACATCGCGCGCTCGGCCAGGTACCCGAACGAGCGGATGTTCGGCGAGTTCGACACGTACAGCAGCCCACCGGGGGCGAGCAGCTCACGGCACAGCCCGAACGTCCCCGCCAGGTCGTGGATGTGCTCGGCGGTGGCCGACAGGATGATCACGTCCAGGCTCTCCGGCTCGAACCCGACCTGATCGAGCACCGTCGAGCGCAGATCGAGCCCCGCGGCGAGGCCATGCTCGACCGCGGCCTCGTTCAGCTCGATGCCGGTCGCGGTGTAGCCGAGCTCGCCGGCCATGCGCACGATCAGACCGATGTTCGCGCCGACGTCCACCAGACGGCCGGGTGGCTGGTGCAACCGCGCGACCTCCGCGACGGTTGGACGCAACAGCTGCTCGAACAGCTCGAGGCGCTCGAGGTAAGGCTCGAGGAAAACCTCGTCGCGGAATGGGCCGTGCTCGTGGTCCTCGGGAGCCGGCCAGGTGCGCACCAGCCCGCAGGCCGAGCAGCGGATCAGGGTGTAGTCGAGCTGCTCGACCGCATCACCGTAGATGCAGAACCGGTCCGAGCGAAGGATCTCGCGATAGCGGGTGCTACCGCAGGGGCAGGTCGCGGCTTCGGTGCGCGCGAGCAGCTTCACCGGGCTGATACGCCTCCTCCTCCGCGCGCGCGTACGCCTGATCGATCGCGTCGCGGTTGGTCTTCTCCCATACCTTAGCCAGGACCAGGGTGCGATTGAACGCAAGCAGGACGGCTTCGACCGCCCCGGCCATCCCCTCGCGACGAAGCCCGGAGCGCCACAGCTGCCAGGCCTCGCGAGGGAAGGAAGCCAGCAGGCGGCGGCGATTCGCGACGCGCGCGCCGGTGGCGACCAGGCTCTCGGCCTCGATCTCGGTGTAGGCATCGATCTTGCGGACGACCTCGGAGACGGTCCGGTGGGTCAGGTGGAGCAGGTGAGACTGCAGGGCGCCGTAGCTGCTCGCGCCTTCGACCGCCTCGTGGACGACGCCACTCCAGCGGCAGGAGCCGCGGCGCAGCAGCCGCACGGGCGCGTCGGGCCGGCCGAAGGGCTGCCACCCGAGGCGATGGCCGAGCACGATCGCCTGCCGAGGCACCGCGTAGGCGTCGTCGGAGGGCACGCCGTCCAGAAGGGCGCGCACCTCTGCGGCCAGCTCGGGCGTCGCGCGCTCGTCGGCGTCGACGAACAGCACCCACTCGCCCGCCGCCTGCTCGAGGCAGAAGTTCCGCTGGCGCGCGAAATCGTCGAAGGGGCGTACGACGACGCGCGCGCCAGCGCGCTGTGCAGTTTCGACGGTGGCGTCGGTGCTCCCGCCGTCGACGACCAAGATCTCATCCGCGAACGAGCAGCTCGCGATCGCGCGCGCGATCATCGCTTCCTCGTTCAGCGCCAGGATCGCGACCGTGAGGATCATGCGTCCCCCCTGATCGCGATCTGCTCCACGATCGAGCCGCGTCCGGTCGCATCGGCCGCGCGAGCGACCGTCTCGCCGGCGACGCGCCGCAGCTTCGCCGGGAGCCGGCGTCCGAACCTGCTCGCGGCGACGATGTCGGCGCCGTCGTGCAACCCGGCCGCGCGCGCGCTCCAAGTGCCGCGCCGCGCCACCTCGAAGCCCGCCTGCTGCAGCAGCCGTGCCAGGGTCGCCGGCGGGTACCACACGCAGTGGATCGGCGGGATCCAGTAGTTGAAGCCCTCGCGCTTGACCTTCGCCAGCAGGCTCGCCGGGTTCGGCGTCGCGACGAGCAGCGCGCCGCCCGGACGCAGCAGCCGCCGGCACTCGGCCAGCAACGGACGCGGATCGGGGACGTGCTCGACCACCTGCAGCAGCGCGAGCGCGTCGAAGCTCGCCTCCGGCAGCCGCAGATCCTCGAGCATCCCCTGGTGTGTGTTGAACCCGAGCGATCGCGCGAGCGTCACGCTGAACGGCGACGGGTCGACGCCCGTGGCCTTCCAGCCGCGCGCGCGCGCGACCTCCAGCAGCAGCCCCGGCCCGCAGCCCACGTCGAGCAGCGCGCCCGGACGCACGCGCCGCTCGAGCGCGCGCAGGCTCCGATCGTGCTGCTGCAGGATCGCGTCACGGAAGTCGAAGGCGCCGTCGTAGCCGGATCCGTCGTTGAACTCCTCCAGCCGGACATCCGCAGGCTCCGGGGAGAGCACGTAGCGGTCGCAGCCGCCGCAGCGCTCGATCTCCCAGCCGCCGTCCAGCGCGAGCACCGGCCGTCGGCTCTTGTCGTTACAGACCGGGCAGGCCACCACGGTCGCGCTAGGCATGCTCGATCACCGCCGTCTCGGCCGGGCGCGCGGCCGTCTCCGCCGGGCGCCCGCCTGCCGCACGCCGCCGCGCGAGCAGCGCCTTGACGTCGGCGAGCTCGCCGGAGACCCACAGCAGCGCGAGGTACACCGCGCCGCCGGCGAGGGCGACGGCGGCCAGCGAGAGGCCGTCGGTGACCACGAAGCGAGCGGTCACCGCGATGATCGCGGCGGGGATGCCGGCCAGGATGAAGATCTTCGCGAGCGTCCTCACGAACCGCACGCGGATCACCTTGTTCATCTCGCGGACGGTCATGATCGACATCCACGACACGATGCTCATGCCCAGGGCGAAGCCGTGTTCACCGAGCCACAGCGTCAGCGGCACGCCGATCCCCCAGCCGGCGATCGCCCAGATCACGGTGAGCCGAAGCACGGTACGCGCGCGCCCCAAGCCGTACAGGGCGCTCACCATGACCGTGGAGTACGCGGCGTGCAGCATCGGGATGCTCAGCAGGTAGACGCTCGGCAAGCCCGGTGCCCACTTCGGCCCGTAGACGTGCTCCACGAATTGCCGCGCCAGGGCGACGATGAGCAGCGTCGCAGGGAACACGGTCGCGGCGACCCATTTGATGCTCGATTCGATCGCGCCGCGCAATGCCTCGGGATCGTGCTGCAGCCGCGCGTACGCGGGGAATGTGACCCGGCTGACCACGGGCAGCAGGATCAGCGCGTTGGTGACCATGCCGACCGCCCAGGTGATGTAGCCGACCGCGGTCGCGCCGGCGACCGCGGCGACAAACGTTGGGATGAAGTTGTCCTTGAGCGCGTTGACGAACCCGGTCGCCTGGTACGGCAAGCCGAACGCGAGCATCGTGCGCATCGCGCGCAGGTCGAGTCCGATGCGCGGCCGCCAGCGCGACGATAGGTTCATGATCGCCGTGTGGACGGCGCGCGAAGCCAGGGACCCCCAGACGAAGATCCAGACCGCTGCGTCTGCGTTCGTCTCGGCGTGCGATGGCGCCCGGTAGCCGAACGCGAGCGGCACCGTGACGCCGAGGTAGACCATCTGCCCTGCCAGGTCGGCGACGGAGATCTGCTTGAAGCGCAGCGACCGCTCGAGGGTGATCGTCGGGATCACCGTGAACGAGCTGAACAGCACCGACAACGACATCACCCGCACGGCGGTCGCGTGGGAACCCGAGACCCCGTATGCGCTTACGATCGGTCCGGCGAGCGCCCACAGGACGACGACGATGAGGCCGTTGAGCACGAGGCTGAGCGTGAACGCGGTGCGCAAGTCCTTCTCGGAAAGCTTCTCGCGCCGCTGGATCAACGACGCGCCGAGACCCAGATCGGCGAGGAACCCGGCGATCCCGATCACGAAGCTGACGATCGCGTAGAGCCCGAACGTGGTCGGCGCGAGCCAGCGCGCGAGCAGCACGTTGCCGATCATCTGCATGCCGCGCTGACCGATCGAACGCAGGATCAGCGCCCCCACGCCGCGCAGTGCCAGCCGCTTGATCTCGTCGGCCTCAAGCTCCGGGTGAGCGGTCGGACCGCCGTCGATCTGCGGCTGCTCGACCAGACCTGCGACGATCTCAGGCGGCATGCGCGGGATCCTTGCGCTGCCCGAGCAGCGCCTCGTACGTCGCGATGATCCCGTCGGCGACCACGTCGAGGTTGAAGCGCTCCTGGACCCGCGCCCGATTAAACGCCGCCATGCGCACCGCGGCAACCGGGTCGGACAGGATCGAGATCAACGCATCCGCGAGCAGGGTCGGATCCCCGGGGGGCACGACACGTCCTCCGCGCCGGTCGACCACGAGGTCGGTGACCCCGCCGGCGGCGGTCGTGACGACCGGCCGGCCCGTCGCCATCGCCTCCAGCACCGCCATGCCGAACGGCTCACCGTGCGAAGGCTGGCAGAACACGCGCGCGCGCCGGTGCATGGCGAACGCCTCGTCCCCGGGGGCGACAGAGCCGGCGAAGGTGATCGCACCGGCGACGCCGAGATCGGCGGCGAGCTTCTCGAGCCCCGGCCGCAGACCCGAGGGGTCATCGCCGGCCAGGATCACCCGCGCGCGCGGCACGCACCGCAACACCTCGGGCAGCGCGCGCATCAGAACATCTGGGCCTTTGCGCCGCTGCAGCACCGACAGGAACACGATCGTGGGCTCGTCGGGCAGCGCGCTCGCCGGGATCCGGTCGGCGTCCACACCGAAGGGGATCTGGACGATCTTGTCCCCGTATGCGGCCGGCACGTCGGCGGCGGCCGCCGGACCGGTGACGAGCAGCTTGGCCGCGCGCCGGAACGTCCGCGCGTGCAGGCGCCGCTCGCGGCGGCCGAGCACCGCGTTGGCCGCGCGCGCGATCGGTCGCTGCTTCGGCGCGACCGTGACCGGCCACGGCAGGAACATCGGACCGGCGATCAGCGGCAGGTCTCGCACCAGGGCGTAGCCCTCGGCGGTGTTGAGCGGGAACAGCAGGTGCGCCAGGTCGAAGCGTTCGCGCGCGACGTCGGCAGCGATCCGGCGAGCGAACGCGATCCGCGACAGCGCTGACGACGCTGCCTGCGCCGGGATCTCGCGGACCTCAACGCCGGGCATCGGCTCGCGCAGGTCCGCTTCCTCGCAGTAGGCGACGACCTCGACACCTCGTGCGCCCAGGCGACGCAGCAGCCCCTCTGCGATCAGGCCCTCGCCGTTGGCACGGTGATCGGACAGCAGGCGCGCGGCCGGCGCGAACGCGACGCGCATTAGGCCACCGCCCCCTCGTCGGCGGGCGCCACGCCGGTGACCCAGCCGACCGTCCGGCGGATCCCCTCGCTCAGGGAGACACGCGGCTCGTAACCGAGCGCCCGCAGCCGCGCGATGTCTGCGACCATGCGTTCGGAATCGCCGGGGCGGACCGAGCCGGTGAACGCGATCTCGGGGTCCAGGCGCATCGCGCGCGAGATCTCGGCGACCAGCTCGGCGATCGAAACCATCGTGCCGCTGCCGACGTTGCACGCCTCACCTCGCGCCGGCGCTCGATCGGCCGCCACGATCGTGCCGGAGACGATGTCGTCGACGAAGCAGAGGTCGCGGAGCTCACGGCCCGAGCCGTAGACCTCGATCTGCTCGGGGTTGGCGCGCATCTTGTTGATCAGGTCGTAGACCACCTGCTTGCGCTGCCGCGGGCCGTACACGGGGAAGTAGCGCAACGTGACCGCCCGGATGCCGTGCAAGGTGGCCGCGACGCGCACGTGCTCCTCGGCGGCGAACTTGTCCACCCCGTAGGGGGATACCGGCGCCGGCGGGCACTCCTCACGGATCGGCTGCAGGTTCGGCTGGCCGTAGACCGCCGCGCTGGAGACGTGGATCAAACGAGGCTTCGTCGGCGCCCCGCGCAGCGCTTCGAGCAAGAGGAGGGTCTGCTCGACGTTGGCGCGCAGGTCGCCGATCGGGTCATCGACGGACGGGGGGACGTAGGCCGGAGCGGCCAGGTGGAAGATCAGATCGAAGTGCTGCTCGCCGAGCAGCGCGGCCGCGCGCGCACAATCGCCGCGCACGAGCGCGATGCGATCGGCGACGGCGGCGAGGTTGACCTCGCCCGCGTTGCGCAGATCGTCGACGACGACCACGTCGTCGCCGCGCCCCACCAGTCTCTCGACCAGGTGGCTTCCGATGAAGCCGGCTCCGCCCGTCACCAGGACACGAGCCGGTTGGTGATGCTGCATCGACGGTCGCCCCTTTCACCGTCCGGCCACCCCAACCGGGAGGCAGCTCGTACCTGTCTCAACGAGCATGGAAGGGGAACGCGACGGCTCATCCGGCTATCGGAACGGCCTGTGAGGTCGGTTCCGTGCGCTTCTTTCCAGGCAAGCCTGGCGAACCGGACGCCGAATCTCAGGGCTCAGGCAGGCACCAGCGCGGAGGCGGAATCTCAGGGCTCAGGCGCGCGCCGCCGCGTACGCGGATTCGTGCAGCGCCGCGACCTTCGCCGGCGTGAAACGTGCCTCGACCTTCGCGCGGCCGGCTTCCCCCATGACGCGCGCGGCCGCCGGATCGCCGAGCAGCCGCGCCAGCCCACCCGCGATGCTTGCACGCGTTGGCTCACAGATCACTCCGTCGAGACCGTCGTCGATCAGGTCCCGGGCGCACCACCACTCGGCCGCCACGACGGGGACGCCGGCCTGCCAAGCCTCCAGGATCGACACGGGCATGATCTCGCTCGTCGAGGGCAGGCACAGCACGGTCGCGGCCCGCAACCACGCAGCGACCTCCTCGTCTGGGACAAGGCCGACCTCGGTGACACGCTGGTCGTCGACGCGCGCGAAGTCGGCTTCGGACTCGGCGGTGCGCGGTCCCACGAAGGCGAACCGGGCATCAGGGACATCACCCCATACAGTCGGCGCAGCCTCGAGCAGCACGCGATACCCCTTGTAGGGCTGCTTGACGCCCAGGAAGACCACCAGCGGCGCGTCACCGATCCCGTGGCGCGCGCGCACGTCGGGTCCCTCGCTTGGCAGCGGCGTCACGGGCACCCCGACGACCCGCAGCCGGGCCGGGTCCAGGCCGAGGCGCGCGTAGAACGCGGCCTCGGTCGGAAGCAGCGCGCACACGATCGCCGCCTCCTGGTAGAAGGCCACGTTCATGGGATCGTCGCCCCACGCGCCCGGATGAGCGAAGGGGGTGACGACCAGCGGGATGCCGGCGCGGCGCGCTGCTCGCCCGGCCGCCCAGTTGACGTGCTCGCCGCCCCAGCAATGCACGACGTCCGGTGAACCCCAGGCCCGGGCGAGGCGCCCGGCGACCGCGCGCACGTAGCCCGGCGCGGTCGCGCGCCTGGTGACCGAGAACCCCTTGCCGCGGAAGCCGGGGACCTCCAACAGCGCCATCGGCGCCGAGGCCGTCGCCGCGATCGCGCTCATCGGGATCGGCCGCACCTCGACGCCCTCGGACCAGAACGGGGAGAAGGCCTGCGCTCCCAGGGTCGTGTTGAGGCGCGTGAACGGCCGGTCGTCGATCCGGGAGGCCCAGACACGGACGCGGTGATGCTTCGCAACGAGCTCGCGCGCTACCACACGCATGGCGGTGGCGATCCCCCCCGGGCCGGGGAACGAGCGCCGGACCACGCAAGCGATGTCCATCAGATCCTCCAGGAGAATGCCCGGAACCTGAGCGCCCCACGGATGACCCAATACGTCTGCACGAACGGGACCACGGCGACCTGAGCGATCGAGACGGCGTCGCGCGCGCGGTACGCATGCGCCAGCCTGCGCAGATAGAAGGCCCATACCAGCGCGGCGAGCACCGATCCGCCGGGCAGGCCGACCGCCCAGAGCACGAACGGCACGATCGTCCAGGCAAGGTACACCAGGTGCAGCCGGGGCAACCCCGGTACGACCGGCGCGATGTGCTCGGCGTACAGATCGGGGTGCTTGGCGAAAAGAAGGGGGTTGTAGAAACGCTTGCGCGCATCACGCCAGAACTTGCGCCGACCCTCGTGGAGCACGAGATGGTTGACCACCACATCGGGGTCGAACGCGATCTCGCCGCCGGCTTCCTTGACCGCGAACGCCACGTCGGAATCCTCCAGGAACGCCAGCCGGAACCGCTCGTCGAACCCGCCCACCTGCTCCAGGGACTCGCGGCGATAGAGCATGTTGCAGGTCATCCACAAACCGCCGGCTTCGTTGCGCATCTGGTGCGTGAGCGTACCAACCTCGCCCGCGGGGTCGGTGCGGCCCTCGACGGCGGCGACATCGGCAGCGTCCAGACGTGCGAGCCCACGCTCGAGCCAGTCGGGGGCGACCTCGCAGTCGGCATCGGTGAACGCGAGCGTCGGCGCGTTTGATGCCGCGATGCCGGCGTTGCGAGCCGACGCCGGCCCGCGGTTCTCGAGCTGCCGGAGCACCCGGATCGCGGCGCGTGCGCCGGTCGCGAACCGCTCGGCCGCTCCCGCGGTGTCGTCGGCCGAACCGTCGTCGACCACGATCACCTCGAAGGTGCTGGGAGGGATCGTCTGGGCGTCCAGCGCGCGCAGGCAGCCCTCGATGAACGCGGCGCTGTCGTAGGCGGGGACGATCACCGAGACGCGAACGGCGGGGTCGGAGGAGGCGGCGTGAGCCCCCGCGGGGCGCTCACCGGGCGGAGCGCTCATGCCACCTGCCCCCGATCCCGCCGCACGTTCTCGTACAGGGTCGTGAGCCGTTCAACGTGCTCAACGAGGGAGAACTCGGCCTGGACGCGGCGCCTTCCGGCTTCTCCCATCTCGCGGCGTCGTGCCGGATCGCGCAACAGGTCGCCGATCGCGCGCCCGAGGGCCCCGGTGTTGCCCCGCGGTACCATCAAGCCCGTCTCGCCGTCGGCCAGCCACTCGCCGACGCCGCCGGTGTCGAAAGCCACCAAAGGGACGCCGTGGCTCATCGCCTCGAGCCCGACGATGCCGAACGGCTCGACCCACCCGCTGGGCAGCGCGACGACCGCCGCGCGCTCGTACCAGCCGGCCGTCGCGCCCGGCGAGAGCCAGCCGGTGAACGTGACCCGGTTGCCGCGCGGGCCGCGGACGGCGAGCTGCTCGAGGCGCGGGCGCTCGTGCCCGTGCCCGGCGATCACCAGGTGGACATCCTCACCGACGTCGTAGAGCGCGCGCAGCAGCAGGTCGAACCCCTTCTGTTTGTTGAGGCGACCGTTGGCGAACACGACGGGACGCTCATCGTCCTCCGCGGGCGCAACAGGCGCGACCGGCGGCGGCGCCGGGTACGGCGTCACGGTGATCCGCCCGGCGTCGAACCCTGCGCCTTCCAGCAGCGCGCGCATCGCACCGCTGAAGCACTGCAGGTGCAGCGGTCCGGCGGCAGCGCGCGCCGCTCGCCAACGCTTGTACGGCTGCAGGGTGATGTTCGCGCGCATCGACCCGCAGCCGCCGGCGAGGTTGTAGCCGAGACACCAGGCGCCGGGCCGTACCGTGCACGCTCGCCGCCAGTGCGACCAGTACTTCGTCCCGGTCGGGCAATGCAGGGTGTGATCGTGCACGGCCAGCAGCGTCGGGGCGCCCGTCGCCGCAGCCGGCGCGATCCAGGCCATGTCGGGGGCGTGCACGTGTACGACGTCGGCCTCGAAGCGCCTGATCGCATCGAGCAGCGCGTCCACCTCGCGCGCGGAGGCTTCGGCGCGTGCCTCGACCAGCGAGGTCATCTGCACGCCCTCCGCCACCTCTGGGCGCGCGAGGTCCGGATCGAGCCCGAACGCGAGCGCGACCGCGTGGCCGGCAGCGCGTTGCTGCTCGCAGATCGCGGCCTGGTAGGTCTCGGCGCCGCCCTTGATCGAGCCGTAACGCGCGACGTGCAGGATCCTCACTCGGCGGCCACCTCCACCAGGAACCGCGCCAGCTCCGCGGCCACGGCGGCGTGCGTGAATCGCTTCTCGACCCCGGCCTTCCCGGCCTCGCCGACCGCGCGCCTGCGCCCCTCGTCGGCGAGCAGCTCACCGATCGCATCGCGCAGCAGCCCCACGTTGCCCTCGGGAACGACGATGCCACCGCCGGTCGCGGCGACCGTGTGCGGCAATTCGCCTGAGTTACTGGCCACCACGGGCACGGCGGCGGCGTTGGCCTCGATCACGATACGACCGAACTGCTCCATCCACGTTGGCGTGGTGCGCGACGGGATCGCGACCAGGTCGCACGCGCCGTACCACGACGGGACCTCCTCGTGCGCGAGCGGGCCGGTGAACAGCGCTGCGATGCCGCGACGCCCGGCCAAAGCGCGCGCCTCCCCGAGCGCCTGACCGTCCCCCACGACGAGCAGCGACGCGCCGGTCCCGTCGGCCGCGTCGATCAGATCGAAGATGCCCTTCTCGAGCACCACGCGCCCGAAGAACCCGATCACCGGGCGCGCCAAACCCGCGTCCCGCGGCCGGCCGGCGTAGCGCGCGGGATCGATCGCGTGCGGGAAGGAACCGATCGGACCCTCGAACCCTTCGCCACGCACGAGGTCGGCGGCAGCGTGGTTGCGTACGGTCACGCCGGCCGCGCGCGCGAGCACCCGGCGCCGGATCTGCGCGAACGGTGGCGGCAGGCGGCGCGCGATGTTCTGGTTCTCGTGCACCACGAACCGCATCCCGGTTCGTGTCACTTGCCAGGCCGCGAGGCTGAACGGCTCCTCCTCGACGAAGACGATGTCGGCGCGCTGCTCGGCGACGACCCGCGCGAGGCCCCGGTAGAAGATCAGATGGATCCCCCGTTGCCCTCCGAGCATCCTCCGGTAGCCGCCCAACACGACGGGCAGCGCGATCAGGTTGGAGCCGAACCCTGAGAGCGCGCGCAGGCTCACCCTGCCTCGGATATCGGTCTGGAGGGCCCGCGGCGCGACCACCCGGACCTCGTGTCCGGCGGCCGCCAGCGCGGCGAACGGCTCCTGGTTGGTCTCCACGACGGCCGCGTGGCTGACGACCAGGATCCGCAGGATGAACACCTCCGTCCGCATCTCGCATCGACCAACGAGCGTTCCGGGTGAGCATAATGGCCCTCGTGCTGAACCAGTTGGTGCGTTACGCACCGGTCGTCGCGCTGCTCCGCGACGAGCCGGGGTCGATCCTCGAGGTCGGCAGCGGCTCGACCGGGATCGCCCACTACCTGGGCCGTCGCACGTTCGGCCTCGAGATCCGGTTCCTCGAGCCGCCCGGACCGGGCCTTCTCCCGGTCGCCGGCACCGCGACCGCGTTGCCGTTCGCGGACGCGTCGGTGGACGTGGTGCTGATCATGGACACGATGGAGCACATCCCACCACCCCTGCGCGAGCAGGCGCTGCGCGAGGCGATGCGGGTCGCCGGGCGCACGATCGTGGTCGGCGGCCCCATGGGGCCGCGCGCGCGCGAGGCGGACGTGCGCCTCGCCGCCGGCTATCGCAAGCGCAACATCGCGATCCCCGATTGGCTCGCCGAGCATCTGAGCGAGCGCGCGCCCGACGTCGACGACATCGCCGGGCCGTTGCGCGATGCCGGCTGGGACGTGGGAACGCGCGGCAACGAGAACATCCACGGGCACCTCGCGCTGATGCGCCTCGAACTGTCTTCGTTCTGGTTCCGCGTCTTCGGCCGCGTGCGGCGTCATCTGCCGCGACCGGCGATGGCGATGGCGCGCGCGCTGCGGCTCCCGCCCTACTACTCGTCGCTGGTCGTGGCGCGGCGCCGGGCGACGGCCTGATCCCACGCATCGGAGATGCGTCCGGTCAGCAGGCCCCAGTCGTACCGGGCGGCGACGTAGGACCGTCCCTTCGCCCCCAGCTCGGCCCGAAGCTTCGGCTGCTCGAGCAGCTCGACCACCGCGCGCGCGAACCGCTCGGGCTCGTCGGCGATCAGCAGGTGCTCGCGATCGACGACGCCGAGCCCGTCGGCGCCGAGGGTCGTCGAGACGACTGCCCGCTCCATCGACAGCGCCTCCAGGATCTTGTACCGGGTTCCCGAGCCGAGCCGCACCGGAACCACCGACACGGCCGCGCGCGCCACGTGCGGCCGTACGTCGTCTACCCGCCCGAGCAGCTGGACGCCATCACCGAAGTCCTCCTCGGCCGGCGTGCCGATCAACTCGAGACGTGCGGCCGGGTGCTCACGGCGGATGAGCGGCAGGATGTCACGGGCGAACCAGCGCACGCCGTCGAGGTTCGCGTCGTAGGTCAGGGGCCCCACGAAGGCGATCGTGTCTCGCTGCTCGGCCACCTCGGGCATCGGCACGAACGAGCGTGTGTCGACGCCGTTGGGAACCTCGATCGCATCAACGCCGGTGAAGTCGCGCAGGAAACCACGCTCGTGCTCGGAGGAGACGAACACGGCATCGGGAAGGCGCGCGATGCGTTTCTCGTACCGACGGGTCTTGCCCAGCTCGATCGCCATCATCGCGCGCTCCTGGCGCGACTGATCCTCCTTGCCGACCGTGTGCGAGAACCAGCGCGACGCGACGTCTTGCAGGTCCAGGGCGCGCGCGACTCCGTGAGGCACGTCCGAGAGATACTGGCCCATCTCGGTCGTCTCGACCTGGACGATCTCTGGCCGGAAGCGCGCGCACGCAGCTCGCACGGCGTGCCGCATCTCGGGCGAGCGCACCCAGGACACGAACGCCGGCAGCGGATCGAGCTTCTCGGCGTAGAAACGGACGACGCCGGGGATCCCGCCGGGCCGGCGTCGCCGGGGCGGCGGGTCGATCACGGCGCCGGGCAGGGGGCTGGAGCCGTCCTGGTCGGGCGCGCGGAACGCGACCAGGTGCAGCTCGTGATCGGCGCCGAGGCGCTCGAGCAGGTTGATCAGGCGCGTGCGGCCGCCCGAGCCGGGGGTCGGGAGGTACGGGGCGACGAACAGCGCGCGCATCCACGCGTATCCTAGCCAGGCCGATGCAGAGCCGAGCGAAGGATCGCGTGCGCGCGCTGGATCAGCGCTACCTGGGCGGGCGCGCACGCGACTGGTGGCTCCGCCACGGCGTGCTCGGCGGCCGATGGGGCGAGTTCCTCGACGAACTCGAGCGCGTCCCCGCCGGCGCCGTGGTGCTGGACCACGGTGCCGGCGAGGCCGAGTTGCGCGCGCGACTGCCCGGGCGGCGCTACCTCGCGCTCGACATAGGGGTCGGGCACAGCGGCTGGGATTACTCGGGCCTGGACGTCGTCGGCGACGTGATGCGCCTGCCGCTTGCCGACGCCCGCATCGACGTGGTCGTCTCGAAGCAGGTGCTCGAGCACGTCCCCGAGCCGATCGCCACCCTACGCGAGATCGCGCGCGTGCTGCGGCCCGGAGGAACCGTGCTGCTTTCCACCAACCAGTCCTGGCCGCAGCATCAGCAGCCCTACGACTTCTTCCGGTTCACGTCCTACGGCCTGCGGTACTGCTTCGAGCAGGCAGGGCTGCAGGTCGAGCGCGTGGAGGCGATGGGCGGCGCCTTCACCGCCGCTATGTTCGGCGTCTCGCAGACCCTCACACCGCACCTCTGGTCGCGGGGCGCGCGCGCGCAGCGGATCGCCGCGGTGCTGCTCACGCCGTTCGCGTGGCTGATGAAGCTGCTCACGCCGCTGGTCAGCATGCTCGACCGGCTGGACAGAACCAAGGACAACACGCTGGGC
>DASWIP010000020.1:0-4313 GCA_036397635.1 Actinomycetota bacterium
AGCGCGGCGGCACGGTCTCGCTGCCAGTGGATGACGCGGTGGCGTTCCGTCGCGCGATCGAGGCGGGCGAAACGTCGGGGCAGCGCGCGCGTTCGCTCGCAAACCTCGACGCGCTGCTCGAACAGAACCAGCGGATCTACGCCGCCATCGAGGACGTGACAACCAAGCCCGGTCAGGGCCTGGGGCTCGGCGGGCAGTTCGAGGGCGCGGCGACGCGGGCCGTGCTCGGCAACATCGCTGGCGGTCCGGTCGGCGCCGTGGCTGCAGCGGTCGCCCCCAAGGTGATCGACCGAATCAAGAGCGCAGTAATCGAGCGACTCGGCAGGGCGAGCGGCGAAGCGGCTGACCGAGTCACAACCGCACTCGATGGCGTGCTCGCGAAGGGGGGGACGATCGCGAGCAAGGCGCGGCCTACGACCACCGGCATCCTGACGCGGATCTCCTACGCAGCCGAGGCGCCGGCCAAGGCGGCAAAGCCGACGAGCACGCTCGAAGCGTTCCGCGCGCGCGAGCAAGAGCTTCGCTCGATCACGGTAGGGACCCCGGATGGACGGTTGCGGATGACGCGGTCGGCGCGCGCGCAGATCGCGGCGGGCTTGCGCGAAGTCGCCGAGGTGTCGCCGCGGATGGCTGACCAGATGGAGACGGTCGCCGCGCGCAAGGTCGAGTTTTTGGCGTCGAAGCTGCCGAAGCGCCCGGACCTGATGGGCCTGCAGACCAACTGGCGACCGTCCGACATGGACATCGCCGCGTTTGCGCGCAGTGCGCAGGCTGCCGAAGATCCGGCCAGCGTGTTCGAGCGCGTCAACGACGGCTCGGTCACGCCGGAGGATGCCGAAGCGCTCAAGGCGGTGTACCCGGAGATGTTCGCGGAGGCGCGCGCGGAGCTTTTGGGCTCGCTGAGCGAGATCGGCGGCGAACTGTCGTACGAGCGCAAGCTGGCGCTGTCGATCCTGTACGACGTCCCGGTCGATCCGTCGATGGACCCGCGTGTGCTCCGCGTGCTGCAGGGACACTTCGCGGAAGACGTGGTCGGCGGCGGGTCGCCCCCGATGCCGCAGCCGCAATCGGGCTCCGTCTCCAAGTCGGTGGACGGCGCGACCAAGGCGCAACAACTCTCGCAGCCGCGGGGAGCAGGCGAAGGAGCAGGAGCATCATGAGGATCAAGCTACTGGACGGGGTCTCGGCAACCAACGGGGTTCCGACCGCTGGCGACAAGACGGTGGGGCACCCGCTCACGGGGCTCGGCTTTACCGGCGCGGGTCACTCCCCGCCGGTCGATCGTGTCGCGTCGGTGTCGCTTGCGAGCACAGCCGGATCAGGGACGATGACCGTTACGGTCAGGCTGTGGGTGTGGGTCGAGGCGATGTCGGACTGGGCGCCGCTCGGCGCCGACGCGACCGCGGCGAACCGTGGAGTGCTCAACGACGGCAACGCGATCGACGAGGTGGACTCCGATCTGCTGCGGCACACGGAGTTGGTGACCGGGTTGCGGAACTATTCCGACGTCTATGCGCAGGTGACCGCGATCGGCGTTGATACGACCGTGGACCTGTGGCTGCACGCGAGGTGATGTGATGGGATGCTCGATTGATCCAAATCCGAAACCGCTGAGCCGCGACGGCGGCGGCGCCGACCCCGACGCGCTCACGTCAGAGGACGTGATTGCGGACAACACCGTGCTTCGCGGCGACGATGGCGATCGGAGTGCGCAGGATAATCCGGTCTGGGCCATTACTGACGCGGGTGACCTAATCCAAATTTCTGGAACCGCAGGGACCGCGTCCGTTCATTTCGATGATGCAACCGACCGCGCCCGCATTACGGGCGGCGGAGCAGGGTCGCGTCTTGACCTTTACGCTGGCACGGCCGCCAATCTCTGTCTCGTCCGACTCACTGGGTCCGCGAGCGCCCGGCAGATGGCGCCGGTGACAGGTTCGTTGTTGGGCCTGGGGTCTGATGCGGAACCGTGGGCGACGACGTTTACCAACGGCATCGCACCGGGATACGTCGAGACCGCCGCCGCCCAGTATACGGCCGACGCACAGGATCACACCATCGTGCTCACCGCTGCCACGGCGGAACTGGTTCTGCCCCCCGCGGCGGACGGCAAGCAAAAGTACCTCGTGCAGCTCACCGGAGCGTCGAGCCGGACCGTGACGCCGGACAGCGGCACGAGCGACACCGTGGACGTGAGCAGCCCGACGCAGAACAAACACTACTGGGTCCAGAGCGACGGCGTATCCCACTGGAAAATGGTCCTGATGGACTAGGAGATCGAGACGATGGCACTACAGCGAGACACCAACAAGTTTGTGGCCGGCGACATCACCGAGGTCGCGTTCCCGCGCCGCAAGGTCATGGGACGCGACGCGGAGGGAAACCCGACCGGCCGCGTGATGAAGACGACCCTTCAACTCACGGTCGCCCTGCGGAACACTGCGGGGGAGCTCACCGGCGAGACCTACGAGCACAACGTTTCGGAGGACGTGAGCATCGAAGAGTCCGCGATGCTGTCGGCAGCGGTCGCGACGCTGTCGGGCGCCGAAAGAACCGCGGTGCTCGACGCTCTGTGGGAGGCGTTCAAGAGCGAGCACAAGCTGATCGAGGTCTAGGCGGGTGACGTAGATGGATCTCTCGCAGCTCCAGGGCGTATCGGTCAGCGGCATTTTCGTCATCTTGATGATCGCCGCGATCACTAAGCTCGTGCAGGTCGTGCGCCAGCGCGAGGGCGGCCTAGCCGATCTGGACTCGCGCATCGTCGGCGACAAGGCTGTGATGATCGAGCGGGTGCGCCGGATCGACACCATCTGCGAGCGGCTCGCCGCGCACGAACAGCAACAGACGCAGAACATCGACCGGCTTGCAGAGTCGGTCCGCGACCTCGCACGCATCACGCGGCGCATGGCGGACCGGCTGCCGCAGACCCCCGCGTTCGGCGTCGGCGTCGGAGTCAATTGCGAGGACGACGAGTGAGCGCCGAGCTGATCCTCGTCTCGGTCGGCTTCGGCGCGTCCGCGTTGCTCGGGATCGCGGTCGGGCTACTCACGTGGAAAATGTCCACGCTCCGCAACGGGTGCGAAGACCTGCGCCGCGCCCTGTCAGCCGAACAGTCGCAGTCGCACTCGTACGCGCAGACCCTCACGGCCCAACGCGCACAGCTCAAGGCGCTGCGCAAAGAACTGGAGCAATTCGATGCCCTCATGGACGGCGCCGATCGCAATACTCGCCGCGCTTACGCTGAGCGCGTGCTGTCGCTCGCCCAGGATCGTGTACCAGACGGCACCGAGCCCGAACTGTCTGGAGAGCGTGGGAAAGAAGCCGACCCTGGACCCGACCTGGGTCCTGGACCTCACCCCGACTGGGTGCGATGACGAAAAGTTCGACGCATGTTTCGTGAACATCGGCCCGCTGATTCGCTACGTCGCGCAGGCGGGCCGGTACATGACGCAGGTAGAGGAAGCCTGCAAGGAAGCCAACACCGAGGAGACACCATGAAAAAGACTCGCTGCAAATTCCAGTGCTACACCCGCAAAGACACCGACTACGGCGTGATGGTCGATCTGCACCCGGTCTACTCGACGGACCCGGAATCCGAGAACAAAGCGTTCTGGGACTCGACGCCGAGTGGCCACCTGCAGCTCACGATCTCCAACAAGCCGGCGGCCGAGATCTTCGTCGAGGGACAGGAGTACTACCTCGACATCACGCCGTGCACGACCGAGGAGACACCATGACGTACCGACTCTCGCAGCTCGCTCTCGCCGCCCTGATCGGAATGGGGCTCGCACTCGCACTCGCCGCACCGGACGCTTTCGCGCGTGACGCCGGCGTCGCCGACACCCCCGCGAGTGAAGCGGCACCCGACGCGCCCGCTGCGGTCGGCACCTCGCCGACGCCCGAGCCGACGATCGACAGCGTGTGGCAGCGGTTCCGCGGCGGAGAGATCCTGCTCGGGCTGGCCGGCGCGATCTGGCTGCTCGCCGGCGCCGCGATCAAGATCGGCAAGCCGAAATCGAAGTGGGCGAAGCGCGCGTTCGCCGGCGTCACGTCCGCAGTGCTCGCCGGTGCGCTGATGATCTGGGGCGGGGCGCCGCTCAGTGGCGAGCTTTTGCTCACAATGATCAGCGCCGCATGGATGGCCAGCGGGATCAACGAGGACGCGAAGGACGCGGCAGGCGCAGTTAAGCCGAACCCGTGATGTCCGACGCGACGACATACACGGTCCCGGGCCGACTCGGCAAGCACACCGAGATCAGCACCGAATCGCTGCGCAACGAGAGCATCGACACGGCATGGGCCGAGGCTGTCCG
>DASWIP010000021.1:0-9644 GCA_036397635.1 Actinomycetota bacterium
CCGCAGACGACCCCATCGAGATCCGCGCCACGTAGGGAGGCCTACGACGGGTGCAGGATGTACGGACTTGCGCGCGGGGGTAGCGTGCGCGCGTCGACCCTGGGGGATTGCGTCCTGACCACGAACGCGATCGGCACGCGCGCGCTGCGGCTCACCTCGGCGCTCGTCGTCACAGGCCTCGCCATCGCCGGATCCGTTCCGGGGCGCGCCCTGACTCCAGCCACCGCTTCGCCGGCGAGCCAGTCCCCCAACTTCGTGGTCGTGATGACCGACGACCAGCGCTGGGACACCGTCGGGCGCTGCCTCAACGGCTTCGACGGCACCGACCTCAACTCCGGCGCCGACTCCTGCATGCCTCACGTGCAGCAGCATCTGGCGGCGGCGGGCACAACCTTCCAGCGCGGCTACGCGACGACGTCGCTGTGCTGTCCCGCACGGACCAGCCTTCTCAGCGGCCGGTACGCCCGTCACACGGGGGTATTGGACAACCAGAGCCTCGACCTCTTCAGCGACTCCTCGACCCTGGCGACCTGGCTCGACGAGGCCGGCTACCGGACGGCGCTGATAGGCAAGTACACCAACGGCTACGGGGAAGACTCCAGCCTGCCGGCGAACTACGTGCCGCCCGGCTGGGACAGCTGGCACGCCTTCTGGGGACGCCCCAACTACACCAGCTACTCCATGGTCCACAAGGATCCCGGAGACCCCGTCACCACGGTCGCCCACAGCGGCGACGCGACGGCACCGGTGCCCTGTCAGCCGGTCGTGTATTCGACAGATCATCTGTGCGACCGCGCCATCGACTTCCTGGCCGCAGACACGACCGACCCGTTCTTCCTGCTGTTCTCGCCGTTCTCACCCCATCCAGACCCGGTCGCGCCGTCGCGATGGCACCTCACCTACCGGCAAGAGATCACGCTCCCCGAGTACCCGAACTACAACCAGGTCCCGCAACCGAACCCGCCGTCGTACCTGCGCCGCCAGCCCCTCTCCGACACGATGCAGAACATCATCGGGTACGGTTTCCGGGCCCAGCTGCGCGCCAACCGTGCCGTCGACGACGCGGTCCACGCGCTGCACGAGCAGCTCCGCGCCGACGGGCGTCTCGACCGGACGGTCTGGATCTATCTCTCCGACCACGGTCTCGCCCGCGGAGAGCATCGATGGGACGGCAAGGCGTGCGAGTACGAGGAGTGCCACCGGATCCCGTTCATCGTGGCCTGCCCGGCCACCGTGTGCCCGGAGGCGCAAGCGGGGCTGATCGACGCCAACAACTTGGCCCTCAACATCGACATCGCGCCAACGGTCGCCGAGCTGGCAGGGATCACGCCACCCGGCCGGGTCGATGGTCGGAGCCTGGTTCCGTTGCTCTCGGGCATCTCGACCCCCTGGCGGTCGTCGTTCCTGCTCGAGGATCACGGGTTACGTCCGACGAACCGGCCGCTCGGCATCGTGTCCACACTCGAGGACGGACACACCTACAAGTACGTCCGGTTCATCAGCGCCTCCACCGAGTTCGAGCTGTTCGACCTCACCACGGACCCATGGGAGCTTGCGAACCTCGCCTTCGATCCGGACTATGCGGCCATCCGCGCGCGGCTCGAGGACGCACTCGAAGGAGCGTTCAACGGCCCGGTGGTGTCGATCACCTCGGGGCCGCCGTCGACCGGCAGCAGCGGTGACGTGCGCTTCGAGTGGACCGCCGACCGACCCGTCTCGTTCGGATGCCGGCTGGACGCGGCAGCCGTTGAGTCCTGTGGTGGGGGGACGGCAGGATCGATCGAGTACAGCGTCGGGCAGGGGACGCACAGCTTCGGGGTGCGAGGGACCGACGAAGAGGGGAACGAGGGCGAGGAGGCCCTGTGGTCGTTCACCGTCGGGGATGTCGCCCTCCTCCCACCCACCCTGACCGGGATGCCTGCCAGCCCAAGCCTTCCTGACGTGGCCTTCTCGTTCACGCACGACGATGCCGGCGTGAACTTCGGATGCGCGCTGGACGCCTCAGACTACGCGCCGTGCTCCTCGCCGCAGAGCTACAGCGGCTTGAGCAGCGGTGCACACGAGTTCCGGGTGCGCGCGGTCTCGGGATCGACGGTGTCGGATCCCGCGACCCACGCGTGGTCGGTGGACGGAGACGGCCCTTCGGTCACCATCACCTCGGATCCCGACCGGTTCATGACCGACACCAAGATCGGCGTCGTGTGGAGCGCCGATGACGACACCGGGATCGTCCGCTACGACGTGTTCAGGCGCACCGGCACGAGGGGCCCCCAGGCGCTGGTCGCCTCGACCACCGACATCCGCCACGTCCACACCGGCACGCCGGGCGCGACGTACTGCTACCAGGTGGAAGCCGTCGACGGTGCCGGCCGCAGGGGCACCAGCAACGAGGTATGCCGCGCGATCCCCCACGACGACCGGGACACCGCGCTGGCGACGACCGGCGCCGTCCGGCGCCTCAACACCTCCGGCCCGTTCGGATCCACGCTCACAGTGCTCGAAGCCGCGGGCCAGCAGGTCGAGCTGGCATTCAACGGACGCCGTTACGGGCTTCTGCTGCGACAGAGCCCCTCCTCGGGGATGGCCGACGTGTACCTGGACGGCATCCTCGCCGCCCGCATCGACCTCTACCACTCGACGGTCCGAGATCGCATCTACGCGCTCGAGGGCTCCGTCGCCGACGAACAGCACACGGTAGCCCTGGTGTGGACCGGCCAGCGCAACCCATCCTCGAGCGGCACCGACATCGCGCTGGACGCCGTCGGCACCATCTCCTGGGGCACCTGAAACAGGCCGATCATCCGCCGTACCGTTTCTACGCTCGGCGCCTCATGACCGCATCAGGCCGGCTCTCTACCGTTCAGGCGGTCGGGAGGGATGCGCCGGGAGCCGAGGCCGCGCCGATGCGGAGGCCGGCAGCCTCCCCTGCCTACCTCATGGAGCCCATGGCCGAGTTCGCCGCAACGACCCGCGAGGGCGAGCCCTCGTCCTGGGTCCATCCGAGCACGGGCATCCGCGAGACGGGTTCGTTCTTCGGCGTGCGGGCGGACCGGCTGTTCGGCTGCGTCTACGAACCTGCGACCCGACCGGCAGCCGGGATGGTGGTGTGCTGCCCCCTGCAGGCCGAGCTGCTCCGGAACTATCGACGGGAGGTATTGCTCGCTCGCGCGCTGGCCGTCGAGGGCATCGCCGTGCAGCGGTTCCACTACCGCGGCTCGGGCCACAGCGAGGGCGAGACGGAAGCGATGACCTTCGACGCGATGCTCGAGGACGCACTTGACGCGGGCGAGCAGCTCGCCGCGCGCACCGGCGTCGAGTCGGTGGGGTTCGCCGGCGCGCGGTTCGGCGGGCTGGTAGCGGCAGCGGCAGCGGCGGCAACGGGCGCCCCCCTCGTGCTGTGGGAACCGGTGGTTCGTCCCGACCGCTACTTCGATGAGATCCTGCGTTTCCGGCTCGTGCGGGAGATCACGGGTGCCGGCCCGGCGCAGACCGCCGACGACCTGCTCGCAGAGATGGGACGCACGGGATCCGTGGACATCCTGGGTCACACGCTGGAGCGCGCGCTGTACGAAAGCGCACGCGCGCGCGCCCTCGACTCGATCGTGACCACGGCGATCCCATCGATCCTGCTGCTGCAGATGGCGCCCGGAAGAAGCATGCGCCGCCCGTACGAGACGCTGGCCGCGACCTGGCGCACCGAGGGCATCGACGTCACGACCGAGGTCATCGTCGACCGGGAGGCATGGTGGCTCTCCGGAGACATGTGGCCGGTGCACGAGACGCATCCCCCGACGATCAAGCTGCTCGAGACCACTGTGGGCTGGGCGCGCGCCCAACCCGTGTTCGCGGGGTCGACGCCATGACCGGGAGGCCGGCGCCTTGACGGCTGCACCCGCGCGCGCGGCGGCCGAGGAGCCGCTGTTCTTCGACGCCGGCGGCATCACGTTGTTCGGGATCCTGACCGAACCCGCGCGCGCGAACGGGAAGGCCGTCGTGATGCTCTCGGGCGGCGGCGCGACGGCGCCCGCGACCAATCGCAACCGCCTGTCGGTCCACCTGTGTCGCCGGCTGGGCGCACAGGGCTACCACGCCTTCCGGTTCGACTACCACGGCATCGGCGAAAGCGACGGCGTCCTGGCCGGCGCTCCCCGCGTCGACGAGCCCTACCTGACCGACGTGGCGGGCGCGGTCGGCTGCATCCGAGACCGTGGCCTGGAGCGCTTCGTGCTGGTGGGATCCTGCTTCGGCGCGCGCACCGCACTCGCCGCCGCCCCGAGCATCGACGGGCTCGAGGCGCTGGTGCTGGTGTCGCCGCCGCTCCGCGATCTCGAGCTCGGCGACGAGGCCGGCACGCGGCTGGCACTCACGCTGGGTGCGAGGGAGTCGATCCGGCGCGCTGCTCGCGTCCGAACGATCCGAGGGCTGTTCCATCCTGCGCGCCGGCGGGCCTATGCCCGGTTCATCGCGGCCAAGGCCCGGGGGGCCACTGCACGCGTCGCGCGCGCGCTGACCCGGCGCCGGGGCGTCGACGATCGCTGGCTCGGCGAGGAGTTCCTCCACCCGATCGAGCAGCTCGCCGCGCGCGGCGTCCCGGTGGTGTTCATCTACGGGACCGAGGATCATCACTACCACGACTGGCTGCTCGCGGAGCCGGGGCGGCTCGGCGCGCTGCTCGCGCGCGCGCCCCTGACCGAGCTGCAGGTCATGGAGGGCTCTGTGCACGGACTGACGAGCATCGACGTGCAGGAGCGCGTCGCGGACGCGGTCGCGGCTTGGATCGAGCAGCTCGACCGAAGGGGCCGACCATGAACATGATCGATATCGGCGCCGACGTGATCATCATCGGGGGCGGCCCGGCCGGGGCCGCGCTCGGGAGCTTCTTCGCGCAGAGCGGCCACCGGGCGGTGATCCTCGAGAAGGACATCCACCCTCGCGATCACGTCGGCGAGTCGATGGTCCCCAGCAATAACTTCGCGTTCCACCGGCTGGGCTTCCTGCCCAAGATGGAGCAGGCGGGCTTCGTGCACAAGGAGGGCGTCGGCTGGACCGCGCCGCGGTCGAGGCTGTGGAACCTCGTCTCGATCCGCACGTCCGACTACCCCGCGCCGAACGCGGTGCAGACGTACAGCTACAACGTGGAGCGCGACGAGTTCGACGCGATGCTGCTGCGCCACGCGCACGAGTTGGGGGCGAAGGTCATCCAGGGCGCGAGCGTCAAGCGCGTGCTCTTCGACGGGGACCGCGCGGTCGGCGTGCGCGTGGAGCTCTCCGACGGTTGGTCCGAGGACGTGGCCGCGCGCTTCGTCGTGGATGCGTCCGGTCGCCGCTGCCTGCTGGCGAACCAACTCGGACTCAAGCGCAAGGACTCTGAGTTCAACCAATATTCGATCTGGTCGCGGTTCGGCGACGTCGAAGAGCCGCCGCCCGGCCACGAGGGGTTCGTGATCTTCCACTTCCTCGGCCTCGAGCGCGCCTGGGCGTGGCAGATCCCCCTTCGCAACGGCACGGCATCCGTCGGCGTGGTCACCGACAAGGTCGATTTCCAGAAGTCCGGCCGGACCCCCGAGGAGTTCTTCGACAGCCTGGTGGTCCGCAACAGGACCTTCCGTCACGCGATGCGCGACGCGAAGCGCATCCGGCCCTGGGCGATCGAGGCCGACTACTCCTACCGGATGGAGAAGGTCGCCGGACCGGGGTGGATGCTGATCGGCGACGCCTTCCGCTTCGTCGACCCGATCTTCTCCTCCGGCGTAGACGTCGCACTCAACTCGGCATCGCTGGCGCACGAGGCGATCCTGGCCGCGTGGGACGGCGACGAGGAGGAAGCGCTGGCGAACTTCGCGGTGCGCGTCGATCGGGGCGTCGACGTCTGGTACGAGACGACGGCATTGTTCTACCGTCTGCAGCAGCTGTTCGGCCGGTTCGCCCTGGATACCCGCCACCGCGAGGACGTCGCGCGGTCACTGCAGGGCAACCCCTTCAAGCAGGAGAACGCCGCGCGCTCGCGCAAGCTGCTCGCACTGATGGAAGAAGCCTTCGAGCAGGTGATGGCAGATCCGGACAACCTGCTGCGCCCGGGGGCGCTGGACGCGGAGCGGGCGAACTCGTGACGCCGGGCGTGCTCGGGCCGGCCGGCGCGCCACCGATCGCACCGGGGGCGGGCGTGGTGACCGTTGCGGGGATCGGCTTCGGCCGCGGCTGTCCCGTGCGCGTGATCGCCGGCCCCTGCTCGGTCGAGAGCCTCGAGCAGTTCCGCGAGACCGCGCAGGCGGCCAAGGCCGGGGGCGCGGCGCTGTTGCGGGGCGGCGCGTTCAAGCCGCGCACGTCCCCGTACAGCTTCCAGGGGCTGGGCCGCGCCGGGCTCGAGATCATGCGCAGCGTCGGCGACGAGCTCGGGCTGGGCATCGTCACGGAGGCGATGTCGCCGGATGAGGTCTCCCTGGTCGCCGAGATGGCCGACGTCGTGCAGATCGGCGCGCGCAACATGGATAACCGCGCGCTGCTCGAATCGGCAGCCGCATCGGGACGGCCGGTGCTGCTCAAGCGCGGGCTGACCGCCACGGTCGACGAGCTGCTGCGCGCCGCCGATGTGATGATCGCCGCCGGCAACGAGCGGATCTTGCTGTGCGAGCGCGGCAGCCGCACCTTCGAGCCGTCGACGCGCAACAGCTTGGACCTGGCCGCCGTGCCCGAGATCAGTCAGCGCAGTGACCTGCCGGTCCTCGTCGACCCGTCCCACGCGACCGGGCGCGCCGACCTGGTGACGCCGGTGTCGCTCGCCGCGATCGCCGCCGGCGCGGACGGGCTGCTGGTCGAGGTCCACCCCGATCCGGCGCGCGCGCTCTCGGACGGCGCCCAATCGCTTCGCGCCGATGCGTTCGGCGCTTTCATGGACCGCGCGCGCGCCATGGCCGCGGCGGCGGGAAGGACGATGGGGCCATGAGCGACCCGACCCCCTCGGTGATCGTGCTCGATCCCGACGCGCCCGCGCACGAGATCGAGCGCGTGCGCGAGGCCGCCGCCGCCTTCCAGCCCGCGCAAAGCATCGCCCGCGGCGACGGGTGGGCCGCGCTCCCGCTCGGCCTGACGGCCGATCGCGAGCTGCTCGAGCGGCTGAGCGCGGTCCGGCGCGTCGTTCCGATAGACGCCCCGTACCGGATCGCCAGCAAGAAGGTGTTCGATGAGGCAACGCCGGTGGATCTGGGTCGAACCGATGCGGTCGGGGGCCGCGCGCCGATCGCGGTCATGGCCGGCTCGCGCTGGGCCGCCGGCAGCGAGGTGAGGCTCGCGGCGCTGGCCCCGCTGCTCGCCGAGGCGGGCTGCGGGGTGGTGCACATCGGCGCGCCGTTCGCGGCCGGCTCCGGCGGCACCGTCGCTGCCGTCCGGCGGCTCCGCGACGTCGCGCACGAACACGACCTCGCGCTCTCGCTCGAGGTCTCCAGCCCGGCCGAGATCGCCGATGCGGGCGCGATCGCCGACCTGCTGGTGGTCGGAAGCCACAACATGCAGGACTTCACCCTGCTGCGCGAGCTCGGCGGCTGCGACCTCGCGGTGGTGCTCAAACGCGGCGCCGGCGCGACCGTGGAGGAGTTCCTGCTTGCCGCCGAGTACGTGCTGACGCACGGGAACGGGCGCGTGATCCTGTGCGAGGCGGGGATCAGGACCTTCGACGCGCTGGCGAAGCCGCGGTTCGAGATCAACGCCATCGCGCTGCTCAAGCAGCTCACCCATCTCCCGGTGATCGCGGACCCCTCGCGCTGCGCCCCGTCCGGTGCGGCCATCCCGGCGCTGGCCAAGGGAGCCGTCGCGGCAGGAGCGGACGGATTGCTGCTCGACGTGGGCACCGAGACCATCCACGATCCAGGCGGGGTGCTGATCGGCCCCGAAACCTTGCAGCGCCTCCTGGCTGAGCTGCGCCCGATCGCGCGCGCCGTCGGGCGGGTCATGCCGGGACACCCGGGCGGCGAAACCGTGCCGGTTCCCACCACGACCGACCAGGTTTTGCGCCGGACCGACCGCACGCTGGCGCAGGTGCTCGAGTGGGTGATCGGCGCGCCGCCGCAACTGGATGTGATCGATCAATGGCGCATCGAACCACCGGCGGTGCCCTCGGCGCTGGTACCGCCGTTCGAGCCGGGCGATTCGATCCTCGCGCGCTGCACCGGGTACCGCACCGGCGATGCACGCCTGTCACGCAACCTCGCGTTCGTCAACCTGAGCAGGATCGATCCCACCCTGGGCGCGCTGCTGGCATCCGAGCAGGTCAACCTCGGCCAGCTCTTCGTCGATCCTCGGATCTCCAAGCTCGGCTTCGAGTTCGGTACCGATCTGGACGCCGGCGACATCCACGACACGCTGGCGCGCTGCTTCCCCGGCGAGGATCTGCGTCCCTACCTTTGGCGGCGATATCACGCCACGATCGAGGGACGCGTTGTCTTCGTCGTCATCGAGTCCCTCCCGGTCTCGACCTGGGATCGTCTTCTGCGCACCATGGCACCGGCGGCGGCCGAGACCACATGAGCGCGTCACCGTACAACGCAGCGGTGGATCTGCTCGGCCGCAACCTCGACGGGTCGGGTCGCGCGCGCCGCTACCTGATCACCGAGGAACGCTCCTTCTCGTACGAGGAGGTCGCCGCCGCCTCGGACGCCGCAGGCGCGGGGCTGCTCGACCTCGGGCTTGGCGCCGGTGACCGGGTGGTCCTGTGCTTGCGCGACGGGCTGGAGTTCGTCGCAGCGTTCTGGGGCGCGATGAAGGCCGGGCTGGTGCCGATCCCGCTCGCGCAGGGCCTGGCGTCGGCGGATCTCGACTTCATCCTGGCCGATAGCGAGGCGCGCGCGACGGTGTGCGATCTGTCGTCCGCCTCGGCGCTGCTGCCCGCCGCCGCACGTGCGGGGATCCCGACGGTCTTCGTCGGCGAAGGCACGCCCGACGGTGCTCGAGCATGGTCTGAGATCTGCGCCGGAAGCGCGCGTCTCGAGGCTGCGGCGACGGACGAGGACGATGTCGCCCTTTGGCTGTACACCTCGGGCACGACCGGGCTCCCCAAGGCCGCGATGCATCGCCACCGTCACCTTCGGTTCGCACCGACGGCGCTGGCGCGGCAGGTGATCGGGCTCGAGCCCGACGATGTAGTGCTCTCCGTATCGAAGATGTTCTTCGCCTACGGGCTGGGGAACTCCGTTTACCTCCCGGCCGCAGCGGGGGCATCAGTGATCGTGCACCCAGGTCCGGCTATGCCGGCGCGCGTGCACGCACTCATGTCCGCGCAGTCACCAACCCTGCTGTTCGGTGTTCCGGCTTTCTTCGGCGCGCTCTCCATGATGGACGACGCGTCGCTGCCCCCGAGCGTGCGGATGGTCCTGTCGGCCGGCGAGGCGCTGACGCCGTCGCTGCTCGAACGGTTCAGCGACCGGTTCGGGCGGCCCCTGGTGGACGGGCTCGGATCGACCGAGGCCCTGCACCACTTCACCTGCAACGATCCGAACGAGATCGTCCCGGGCAGCGCGGGGCGCGCGCTGGACGGTTACGCGATCCGCGCGCGCGATCGAGACGGCAACGACGTGCCCGAAGGCGAACCAGGCGAGCTCTGGGTGAAGGGTCCGACCACGTTCGCGGGATACTGGCGAAGGCCGGAGCTGACC
>DASWIP010000022.1:0-42738 GCA_036397635.1 Actinomycetota bacterium
GAGCAGCAACGCGTAGATCCCCATGAACCACCAGGCGCCGTAGACGTCGAACAGGCCGAGGAACTCGGCCACGGGCGCCCAGCCGGGATGCCCGGCGATCCACTCGTTGACCGCTGCCACGCTGACCGGCCGCTGCGGGAAAAAGCTGCCGACCGAGGCGGCGGCACCCAGGATCAGCAGCAGCACGATCGCGGTGCGCATCGTGCGCAAACGCCGCCACGTCCGGCGCGCGACATCGGCCGGGGAAGGAGGAGCGGGGCGCGTCTGAGTCATGGCGCTCTGCCAGGGTACGTGCTCGTGAAATGCTGGGCCATCCGGCTACACGGGCGGCGCGAACTGGTTGATCAGCCGGCGCAGCGGGTTGATCAGCTGATCCCAGTAGTTGGTGACCAGCATGATCCCGAGCGCGATCATGAACATGCCGCCTACCGCCTGCAGCCCCCGGGCGTGCCGTCGCAGCCACTCCGATGCGCCGAGCATCCGCCGGACCCCGAGCGCGGCGAGGACGAACCAGACGCCGAACCCCATGGAGAAGAAGAACAGCAGCAGCGCGCCCTGAGCGACGGTCCCGGTATCCGCACCGAGGCCGAGCATGGCGCCGAGCCCCGGACCGATGCAGGGCGTCCAGCCCACGGCGTACGCGAGCCCGAGCGGGAACGCCCCGCCGAGACCCGGCCGCACCCTGCGCATGAACGGTCGCCGTTCCACCTCCGTGAACCGCAAGGCCTGTGGTGCCATGAACGCGACGCCCATGACGATCACGATCACGCCCGCGATCCGGTTGAAGCCGACGAGATGGTCGATGAGGAACGACCCGATCAGGCTCGCGCCCGCGCCCAGCACGGTGAACACGGTGGCGAACCCCAGGGTGAAAAGGCCGGTGCCGATGACGACCCGCCGCCGGTCCACCCCGCGCTCGATCTCCTCGCTGCTCAGCCCCGAGACGAACGACAGGTAGCCCGGCAGAAGCGGCAGGATGCACGGCGAGAAGAACGAGATCATGCCGATCAGGATCGCGACCAGGAACCCGGCCGGCCCGACCAGCGCCCCATCCAGTTGGTCCCCCTTCGGCGCCAACTGCACGAGCACCCAGAACACCGGCCCCATCGCGGCGAGCACCGTCGCGGCCACCGCGAGGCCGCGCGCAACCCGGGCCGGCCGCGCCGCCTCGGGGCCGCGCGCTGCTCGCAGCGCGACGAACGCGCCGGCCAAAGCGGCTGTTCCGACGGCCGCGCCGATCCACGCGATGCCGGGTATCCCGGTTCCCTCACCGGCACGGAACCCCACCACGATCCAACCGGCCGGCGCGGTCAAGAAGCCGACGATCGCGAGCGGGAGCGCGGCGCGAGCGCGCACCGCCGCCGGCGGGACCGATGTCTGCTCGGGCGCGGTCTTCATGCGAGCAGCTCCGCGTCCAAGATCAGCCGCAGGTCGGCCTCGTTGCGCAGGGCTCCGATGATGTGCGCGGCGATGCGACCCTCTCGATCGATCACGAAGGTGGAGGGCATCGCGCGAACCCCGAAATCGCTCGCGATGCTCGACGGCGGGTCGTAGACGGACGGATAGCTCACCTGGAACTCCTCGAGGAAAGCGACCGCCGCAGCCCGGTTGTCCCTCCTGGTGTTGATCCCGACGAACGCGACCCCTCGCGGCGCGTACTCGCGCCACAAAGCCTCCAGCAGCGGCTGTTCCTTCCGGCACGGGCCGCACCATGAACCCCAGAAGTTCACCACGCCGACCTTGCCCTGGATGAGCGCATCCGTGATGGTTCCGGCTTGGTCGAGACGCTCGCCGCTGATCGACGGCGCCGGCTCACGCTCGGCCGGCGGGAAGTTCGCGACGTTGAACGAGGTCGCCGTGCCGATCCCCCCGGCCTCACCGGCCGTGCACGCCGCCAGCCCGGCGACCAGCAGGGTCACCGCCAGGGCACGGAGGATGTTCATCTCACCAGCGAGCGTAGCAACGCCACTCAGAGAGCGCGCGGGAAGCCCCGGGCGCGCCGAGGCGTCATGATAGGGAGATGCCGAAGCTGCTCGGAACGGGGATGGCGCTGGCGCTGGTGGCCACCGCGTGCGCTGCGAGCGCCCCCGACCCTGGACCAACCGTGCCCGCGGGGGCGCTGTCGCCCTGCGTCGCGCGCGGGGTGATCAGCGAGGGCGAGCAGCTCCCCGGCTGTGAGTTCGAAGGCATGGAGGGCGATCCCGGCCTGGCGGTCGCGTCGCTGCTCGGCAAGCCCATGGTGTTGAACTTCTGGGCCTCCTGGTGCACGTTCTGTGTGCGTGAGATGCCCGACTTCGACGCGGTATCGCGATCGGTCGACGAGGAGGTCACGTTCGTCGGCCTCAACGTGCTCGGGATCGAGGGCGAGACGCGCGGCGCCGCCGAGACGTTCAAACAGCGAACGGGCGTCACCTACCGGATGGTCTACGACCCCAAAGGAGCGTTCTATGCGAGGTTCCAGCCCAACGTCTTGAATCCGGTGATGCCCATCACGATCTTCGCCGACGAGGACGGTACGGTGAAGGACAAGCACTTCGGCCCGCTGACTCGAGACGCGCTCCGAGGGAAGCTCACCGAGCTTTTCGGCATCTAGCCTGACGCGCGCCGGCTTGCACCGCTGCGAGCACGGCGAGATAATCAGGTCGTGCATCGGGCCATTTTTTTTGCGTGTGCTTGTGAAGCATTTCACGAGCGCGCGAGCAGCCGCGCGCGGGACCTCAGCGCCTTTGGAGGCGACTCCCGGGCGACTCGTATAATCGGCCGACGACCTATCTCCGAGGAGGGCGGCGGTTGACGAACTTCACGATCGACCCGCTCAGCCCGACGATCCTGCTGTTCGAGGTGATCTGGTTCGCGGCAGCCGGGGTGATGCTCGTGGTCGCACAGCGGTCGAAGAGCGAGTGGCTGAAGGCCACCTTCGCTGCTTTCGGCCTCTCGATCCTCGGCCTCCATATCCTCGCGGTGCTCCCCAGTTGGTGGCTTTACTACGCCGAGGGCCGTCTCGACTGGGGTGGTCAGGGCTGCGTCGCGTTCGACATGAGCTGCCTCCAGCAGACCATCAAGGACTCGGTCGTGGTCGTCCAGAACGCCGTCGCGCTTGGCGCTTTCGTCGTGGCGTTCGTGATCTACCAGCGGAAGTTCCCCAAGCAGCTCGCATCCGGCGAGGCCAAGTCGGAGGCGACGGGGGGATACAAGTGACGATCCATCGTTGGGAGGTGAATCTGTCGATCGGAGCCGCGTTTGTGGCGAACGATCGATAGTCGCTGATGGGAGCCATCTCCAACAAGCCGCAGTTCTACGACGAGTACGACCTCAAGATGGTCGACCCGAACTGGCTCTCCCAGCGGGTGAAGCCGAAGCGGCACATCGGGCTCGACCCCGACCTGTGCATCCTGTGCCGGGCATGTGAGGACGTCTGCCCGTGGGATTGCATCTATATGCTCTCAGGCGAGATCGTCGCCGAGTCCGACACCGCGGCCATCAAGGACGCGGCGGGGAACTCCGCGGCGGTGTTCGTGATCGACGACACCGAGTGCACGCGGTGCGGCATCTGCGTCGACCGCTGCCCCTCGGACGCGCTGTTCTACATCAGGGTCGGCGACCAGGCGAAGGCCGCCACCTAGCAACGCCTCGACGGGGGGACGACGTTGGCGAAGACGGAGAAGGGGCTGCTCCAAGAGAAGCTGGAGCTGCTCAAAGACAAGACGCAGGAGTCGCAGGTCTGGAAGTCGATCTTCCGGCCGGGCTCCTACCTCCGAAAAGGCTACAAGGACACGTCGCGGGACCGCGCGCTCGCGACCATGAACAACGTGCTCTACCACCTGCACCCGGTGAAGGTGAAGCGGCACGGATTGAAGCTCACCTACACGTTCTGCCTCGGCGGCTTGTCCTTCTTCCTGTTCGTGCTGCTGACGATCACCGGGATCTACCTGATGTTCTTCTACCGGCCCTCGGTCGACCTGGCGTCGGCCGCTGTCTACCAGGACATGCAGGACCTGTCGCAAGCGATCTCGTTCGGGCAGCTGGTACGGAACATGCACCGCTGGGCTGCCCATCTGATGGTCTTGAGCGTGTTCTTGCACATGGCGCGCGTCTTCTACCACGGCGCATACAAGCCGCCACGCGAGTTCAACTGGGTGGTCGGCGTGAACCTGCTGCAGGTCACCTTGCTGCTGTCCTTCACCGGGTACCTGCTGCCGTGGGACCAGCTCGCGATCTGGGCGGTCACCGTCGGCACGAACATGATGGGATACACGCCGGTGTTCGGGAGACAGGTCAAATTCATCCTGGTCGGCGGGCTCGAGGTGGGGCCGCCAACCTTGATCCGATGGTATGTGCTCCACGTCCTGGCATTGCCCCTCGTCGCCGTCCTGTTGATGGCCGTGCACTTCTGGCGCATCCGCAAGGACGGCGGGATCAGCGGACCGCTTTGAGGATGATTCGAACATGCGCAAAGACATGACCACAGAGGAGATCGTTCGGATCATCCTCATCTAGGAGACCGGCATGGCGGATCGCGAAGAAATCGGCATAGATCAAGAGACCTTCGACAAGGCCATCGCCGAAGGCAAGCCCGAGCGCGTCGCGCGCGCGCTCGCGAAGTCGGCGTACGTCCGCAAGACCAAGGGTCCGGCCGGTCCCGGCCAGAAGAAGGAAGCAGCGCCCACCGAAGCAGCACCGGCCGCCGGCCCGGCCGAGGGCGCACCCGCGGCCGCAGGAGCACCAGCCACCGCGGCTGCGCCGGCAGCGGCTGCACCGGCCGCCGCCGCGACGCAGGTGGTCGAACGCTTGACGCCCGAGCAGCGCGCCGCGCGCGTCGCGGCGGCGACCGGCCGAACCGCCACGGGCAACGGCGGGGGAGGACGAGGGACCGGCGCCGGCGAGACGCACCGCTTGCTGGCCGTGGTCCCGCCCGAGGGCATCCAGAGGGTGGTCAAGCGTCAAGACGACAAGGTCAACGTGTGGCCGCATCTGCTGGCCGCCGAGTTCCTGTCGCTCCTGGTGATGATGGCCTTCGTCCTGGTGTTCTCGACCTTCGTCCACGCGCCGTTCCGCGAGCTGGCCAACCCGAGCCTGACGCCGAACCCCTCGAAGGCCCCTTGGTACTTCCTCGGACTCCAGGAGCTGCTCCGCTACTTCCATCCGATGGTGGCCGGCGTCACCATCCCCGGTCTCGGGCTCTTCGCGCTGATGGCGTTGCCCTACGCCGACAAGAACCCGAGCGTGAAGCCGAGCCGGCGTAAGCTGGCCGTCATCTTGTTCACCGTGTTCATGATGTTCTGGGCGATCCTCGTCATCGTCGGCTCGTTCTTCCGCGGCCCGGGCTACAACTTCATCTGGCCGTGGAGCACGGGCCTCTTCTTCGACCTCTAAGGGAAAGCACATGACCGTACTCGCGCTCTCCGTGACCCAGTGGGTGATCATCGGCCTCGCGGCGCTCATCGCGCTCGCAGGCTTCGGGCTGATGATGGTGAACCTGCTGGCCATCCTCCGCCCGCGCCAGGCCGGCGAACAAGGCCCGCCCAGGAAGCTGGTCGGCAAACCCGCGCAGGTGACCAGGCGCGCGTTCTTCCGCCGGGCACTCGGCGTCGGGTTCGGCGTCGCGTCCCTCGAGGGCCTCGGTCTGACAAGCCTCGCGATGCTGTGGCCGAACCTGGCCGGCGGGTTCGGCGGCGAGATCCGGCTCTCCGAAACCGCCGCGACGATCAAGGAAACCATCCGAAGCACGCGGGAGCCCTTCTATTTCGGTCCCGGTCGCTTCTACCTCGTGCCCTACGACGAGGCCGACGACTCAGAGGCTCTGTACACCGCTGAGGGTCTGGTCGCCGACGGGCTCATGGCGCTGTACCAGCGCTGCGTGCACCTCGGCTGCCGGGTGCCGTTCTGCTCCACCTCGCAATGGTTCGAGTGCCCGTGCCACGGCTCCAAGTACAACAGCGCCGGGGAATACAAAGCCGGCCCCGCGCCACGTGGGCTCGACCGCTTCCCCCTGACGGCCGAAGGGGGCGTTATCACGGTCAACACCGGGATCATCGTCACAGGGCCGGCTCGCGGGACGAACACGACCGGGCAGGAGAAGGAAGGCGCGTTCTGCGTCTGAAAACGTGACCGTCGGAGAAAGTAGGGGGATAGCAGCGTGATCGTATTAGGCCTCGACTCTCGAGTGGTCACCGCATTCGTGGTCGGCGGCGGGCTGCTGCTGTTCGGCCTTTTGCTCGTGGTCACCGCCGCCGGAGAGCTTCGCGGCCGACGCAAGGCACGCGTGCCGGCATCCATGCGTCCCGCGCCTTCCGACCAGGAGCTCGAGCAACGGGTTCTCACCCAGTACCTCGCCTGGGGCGCGGCCGCAACCATGCTGATGTCGCTGTGGCTCCCGCTGTACTGGCTGCGCGAACCGACGCGCCTGGGCGAGAAGGAACAACTCTTCGTCGCGCAGGCCGTCGAGCAAGGGGAGGAGATCTATGGCGAGTTCCTCTGCCTCACCTGCCACGGTGAGGGCGGGGCGGGAACCACCCAGTTGGTCACGCGCGAGGGCGTCAAGCAGCAGTACGCCGAGCCCCCGCTCGCCTTCATCTACGCGCGATACAAGGCGGCGGGCCAGAACGAGGAAGCGATCACACAGCTGATCTACGATGCGATCAACCGCGGCCGGCCGGGGACGCCGATGCCGACGTGGGGAGCAGGCTTCGGCGGACCGCTGAACACCTTCCAGGTGGACAACCTGGTCGAGTACATAAAGAGCATCCAGGAACCCTTCCCCGAGCCGTCCGAGACCGACGGTGGAGCGCTGTTCCGCGCCAACTGCGCCGTCTGTCATGGGCCCGACGCCGACGGTCTGCGCAACGGGGAACCCACCGTCGGCCCGAACCTGACGGTCGCGCTGCAGCGGTTGAGCCTGGACGAGCTGCGCGCGACCATCGAGCACGGCAGGCTCAACACGAACCGCCCGTCGATGCCGGCCTGGGCCGCGCTCGGCGAGGAGGCCATCGACGCGCTCGTTCAGTTCGTCCAAAGCATCCAGAGGAGCTGAGGCATGTCCTGGCTGACATCCCTACCGGTTGTCTTCGCCCTCGAGGGCGAGTGGGACGACGTCCGCGCGGTCCTGGTGGTCGCCGTTTCTGTCGTCGTCTTGATCGGGAGCCTCTACATGCTGCTCGCATCGAACTACGGCGCGCGCTTGGGGTACCTCGTGCTCATGGTCTCGCTCGGGATCTGGATGATCCTGTTCTCGCTGATCTGGCTGGTCGGCGTGCCCGGCACGGTCCCGGGCCTCGGGCCACGCGCCGAGGAGCCACATTGGGTGCCGTTCAAACCGGACAGCGAGCAAGCCCAGGAGTTCCGGCAAGCGATCGACGACTTCCCGACCGACTGGGACGAGCCCGGCGAGAAGTACCCCGGCCAGATCGACTCCTCCGGTGAGTTCGACACCGTCAAGACGGTCATCCAGGATGCCCTCGCGCGCGACGCCCAGGAGAATGATCTTGCCGCGGACCTCGCCGAGGACTGGGACTTCAGGCTTCGGGGCACAGAGGTCCCCGCCGACGAAGAGAACCCTCCGCCCGTCGCGTCGGCGCGGTTCCTTCAGGTCGACGCCGACACGCTCCTGTTCGGCGTCACCATCCCCGCCACCGACGACCATCGCGAGGTCACCGTCTTCGCGCTCCGCGACAAGGGTCAGGTCTTCCTGTACGCGCTCTACTTCTTGATCGCGAGCATCATCGGGTTCGCCCTGCACGCGTGGCTGTTGGTGCGATACGAGCGAACCCACGAGCCCGCTGAGGGCGCGGAGCCGGTACCGACCACGGTGTGACCCCTCACGAACGGGGCCCTGAGGCCCCCGTTCGTGATCAGTCCTCTCCCCGCAGGGCGGCCGCGGCCGCGCGCATCGCGCGCTCCGCGGCCTCCTCGATCCGCGAGACATCCTCATCGGTGTGCGCAGCGCAGAGGAACCATCCCTCGAACGCGCTCGGCGGGAGCCAGATCCCGGATGCGAGCATCGCGTGGAAGAAGCGCGCGTACGCTCCGGCCGCTTGCCGGCGCGCGCTCTCGAGATCGGTCACATCGTCATCGACGAAGAAGGCCGAGAACAGCGATCCCTCTCTGTTGACCCGCAGGGGCACCCCGGCCAGCGCGGCCGCAGCCGTCAGGGCGTCCACGATGGTCTCGGCACGGCGAAGCATCCCCTCGTACGGCGGATCCTCGGCGAGCGCGTCGAGCACGGCGAGGCCAGCCGCGACGGCGATCGGGTTCCCGCTGAGCGTCCCCGCCTGGTACACCGGCCCCGTCGGCGCGATCTCGTCCATGATCGCCGCACGGCCGCCGAACGCGCCGACCGGGGAGCCGCCGCCTATCACCTTCCCCAGGCAGGTCAGGTCCGGCGTCACGCCGTACCACGCCTGAGCGCCACCGAGCCCGAGACGAGATCCGGTCACGACCTCGTCGAAGATCAACAGCGCGCCGTGCTGATCACAGCGCGCGCGCAGGGCCTCGAGGAACCCCGGGGCCGGCGGCACGACGCCCATGTTCACCGCGACCGGCTCGACGATCACGCACGCCAGATCATCACCGTGGGCAGCGAAAGCGTCGCCGACCGCGCCCGCATCGTTGAACGGCGCGACCAGGGTGTCGCGTGCGGCACCCTCGGTCACCCCGGCCGTATCGGGCAGGCCCAGCGTTTCCACGCCCGATCCCGCGCGCGCGAGCAGCTCGTCCGCATGTCCGTGATAGCAGCCGGCGAACTTCAGGATCTTCGACCGGCCGGTCGCGCCGCGCGCCAGTCGGATCGCGCTCATCGTCGCCTCGGTCCCCGAGTTCACCATGCGCACGCGCTCGATCGACGGGACGTGCTCGGCCAGGCGTTCCGCGAGCAGCACCTCCCCCTCGTGAGGTGCGCCGTAGGACGAGCCGCGCTCCGCGGCGCGCGCGATCGCCTCGGTCACGCGCTCGTCCGCATGGCCGAGGATGATCGCGCCCCAGGACATGACCAGGTCGACGTACTCGCGGCCGTCCACGTCGGTCAGGCGCGATCCGCGCGCGCGGGCGACGAACCGCGGGTCCCCGCCGACGGCGAGGAATGCCCGCACCGGCGAGTTTACGCCGCCGGGGATGACCTCTCGGGCGCGCTTGAACAATTCCTCGGACCGGCTCATCGGAGAGCCAGCCTATCGAGGACGCGAGCGGCGCGGCGCGTCAGCCCAGGAAGGCGTCGAGCGCGTCCTGGTCCATCGACGCGAGCCAGAACTCGGCGACCTTGCCGTCCTTGATGTGACAGACGAAGACGTCGTCGGTGTCGAGGGTCTCGTTGCCGCGCTTGTAGTGCGAGCGCTGGAGGACGACGCCGTGATCGTCGGAGACCAGGTAGTCGTGGCCTTCGAAGGTGAACTCCGGGGTTCGCTCCATGAAGCGACCGAACAGCTCCGTGAACTGGTCCTTGCCTTTGTAGGTCCCGCCGAAGGAACTCTTGCCTGCCACGTGCACGATGACGTCGTCGGTGTGAACGGCGAGGTACGCCTCGTTGTCACCCCGCTGCATCGCCTCGTCGGCGTCGCGAAGCAGGCGCTCGTTGGGATGCATGATCCCTCCTCTCCCGGGCCCGATCGGGCCGTCAGCGGGAACGCTACGCCCCGGAGTTCCTGCCGACAAGACCTACGCGCCGACCAGGTCGAAGTTGCGGTCATAGAGTTCGTTGACACGCGCGATGTCTCCGCCCGAAAGGTCCGGAAGGTCCGAGACGGCGGCGAACTCGTCGAGCTGCTCGATCCCGTAGATGTTCGGCAGGACCACGGCGATCTGCGGGTCGGCCAGCAGCCACTTCAACGCCGCCTGCCCGATGGTCATATTCCGCGTCAGGAAGTCCAGCCGGCCCACCTTCTGCAGCCCCTCGGTCAGCCACTCCTGCTTGCGATGCGAACGATGGTCGTCGGTGTCGAACGTCGTCTCCGCCGTGTACTTGCCCTCGAGCAGCCCGCTGGAGTGCGGCACCCGCACCATGATCCCGGTGCCGGTGCCCCGCGCGGCCGACAGGAAGTCACGGCCCGGATCCTGCTCGAGCAGGTTGTGGATCATCATGAACGCGCCGGCATCGGACCGCCGCGCGAGCGCCGCCGACCCCTCATCCCGCCAGCCGATCTTCGGACCGATGGACACGCCGTAGGCCCGCACCTTCCCTTCGCCCTTCAGGTCGGCGAGCGTTCCCCACAGGTCGTCCTGCTCGATGTGATGCATCCGCGGGTTGTGCAGCTGCAGGACGTCGATCACGTGGGTGTCCAGCGCGCGCAAGCTGCGTTCGACGGTCGCGCGCACGTAGGACGGATCGGTCCGGTGCGGACGCTCGCGATGGCCTTCATAGGACCACTCGGCCTCGACGTCGTAGCCGACTTTCGTGGAGTAGGTCACGCGATCGCGCACATCACCGAGCGCGCGCGCGACCAGCGTCTCGCCGCGGCGTTCAGGACCGTACGTCGGCGCCGTGTCGAAGAACGTGATGCCGCGGTCGTACGCGGCGCGGATCAGGCGCACGGCGTCGTCGTCGGAGTACTCGCCCCACCAGCCGGCGGTGACGGTCCAGGCACCGAACCCGATCTCGCTGCACTCGATACCGGTGTCGCCCAGTGTCCGCTGCTTCATCCCTGCTCCTTCAGTGCGACGGCGGCGTCCTTCGCGTGATAGGTGAGGATCATGTCGGCACCGGCCCGCTTGATAGCCGTGAGGCTCTCCAGCATGGCTGCTCGCTCGTCGAGCCAACCGTTCGCCGCGGCGGCCTTGAGCATCGCGAACTCGCCGCTGACGTTGTACGCGGCCAGCGGCGCCTGTACACGGTCACGGATCGCGCGCAGAACGTCCAGGTATGGGAGGGCCGGCTTGACCATGATGATGTCGGCCCCTTCGTCCAGGTCGGTCAGCGCTTCGCGGACGGCTTCGTCGGCGTTGGCGGGATCCATCTGGTAGCCACGCCGGTCGCCGAAGCGCGGCGCGCACTCGGCTGCGTCGCGGAACGGTCCGTAGAACGCGCTCGCGAACTTGGCCGTGTAGGCCAGGGTCGGCGTGTCGGTGAACCGATGATGATCGAGCGCGTCGCGGATCGCCGCGACCTGCCCATCCATCATTCCGCTCGGCGCGACCAGGTGCGCTCCTGCGCTTGCCTGCGCGACCGCGATCGAGCGGTAGCGCTCCAGGGTCGCGTCGTTGTCCACCTCACCGCGCGCATCCAGCACGCCGCAGTGCCCGTGCTCGGTGTATTCGTCCAGACACAGGTCGGCGATCAGCACGAGCTGCTCGCCCATATCCGAGCGCAGCTCGCGGAGCGCGCGCTGCACGATCCCGTCGTCGGCGTCGGCTTGGGATCCCATCGCATCCTTGTCTGCCGGGATCCCGAACAGGATCACTGCGGGGATACCGAGTGTCGCGATCTCGGCGGCGTCCTTACGCACGGACTCGAGCGTGTGCTGCACGTGACCGGGCATCGACTCGATCGGGTGTGGTTCGGCGATGCCCTCCTTCACGAACAGCGGCGCCACCAGGTCGTCGACGCCCAGGCTGGTCTCTCGCACCAAGCGGCGCAGGGCCTCGGTGCGGCGGAGCCGCCTTGAGCGCGCGACGGGGAACCGTGCCATCGAACGGAGACTAGCGCGCGCGACCCGCTGCTTGCGATTCGGACGAAGCGGGCATGCGGCCGGTGGCCTGCATGACCGCCGCAGCGAGGGCGGGGATGGTGTGCGGATCGGCGACCGCGTGGACGCGCAAACCAGCGCGACGCGCCTCGCGCGCGGTGACCGGCCCGATCGCGGCGATCTTGGTGCCTCGGCCGGGCTTCCCCCGAAGCGCCTGGACGAAAGCGCGGACCGTTCCGCCGCTTGCGAAGGTGATCACGTCGATATCGCCGGCGAGCACTCGCCGGCGCACCGCCGCCGGCATCGTCCCGGCACCCGTAAGGTGGTACAGCGTGAGGCGCTCAACGGTCCATCCCTTCTCGGATAGCGCCTCGTCGAGCCCGGGCTCGACCACATCCGCGCGCGCGAGCAGCACGCGACCCTCTCCCGCGGGGAAGGCCTCACCGACGGCCCGCGTCGTGAAGGTCGCCGGCACCAGGTCGGCGTCGATCCCGACGGCCCGGAGCGCCGCCGCGGTCCCCACGCCGACCGCGGCGACCTTGGTGGCACCGAACGCGCGCGCATCCAAGCGGGCCGCCCGCAGTCGCTCGCCGAGCAGCCGGACGCCGTTGGCGCTGGTGAGCACGATCCAGTCGTAGGCGCCTTCCCGCAGACGAGTGATCGCACGATCGACCTTCGACCACGATCGTGGCGGGCGGATCCGGATCGATGGTGATTCGACGACCTCCGCGCCGAGCTCGCGCAGGACGCCCGATAGCTCGGAGGCCTGCTCGCGCGTGCGCGTCACCAGCACGCTCACGCCGGAGAGGGGTCGCGTGTCCCAGCCGCCGATGACGTCGCGGACGGCGACCACATCGCCGACCACGATGACGGCGGGAGGCCGGATGCCCGCACGGCGCGCGGCCGCGGCGATCCCCGCAAGCGGGGCCGTGACGGTGCGCTGCGTCGTCAGCGTCGCGTCGGTGATCACCGCGGCCGGGGTCGCCGGAGCCTTCCCTTCCGCGATCAGCCGCTCGGCGACGCGCCCCAGCCGCTCGACCCCCATCAGCAACGTGACGGTGTCCACGCGGGCCAGCGCCGCCCAATCCAGCCGCGAGGCCGCCTTTCCTTTCGCCTCGTGCGCGGTCGCGATCGCAACGGACGCGGCGGTCGCGCGGTGCGTCACGGGGATCCCCGCGGCGGCAGGGCCCGCGATCGCCGAGGTGATCCCCGGCACGACCTCGAAGGCGATCCCCGCGCGCGCGAGCGCCTCCGCTTCCTCGCCGCCGCGGCCGAAGACGAACGGATCGCCGCCCTTCAGTCGGACGACCGTCCACCCCGCGCGCGCCTCCCGCACCAGGATCCGGTTGATCTCCTCCTGGCTCACCTTGTGTCGCCGCGGCGCCTTGCCGACATCGATCGATCGCGCGTCTGGGCGCACGAGGGCGAGCAGCTGCTCGGACACGAGCCGGTCGTGGACGACCACGTCGGCGCCGCGAAGAAGCGCGAGGCCTCGAACCGTGATGAGCCCCGGATCGCCCGGCCCCGCCCCGATCAGCGCGACGGAGCCGGTCCGCCGGGGTCGCGTCATGCGTTGGCGGCGGCGATGATCTCGTCGGCGCCCAGCTCGCGGAGCCGCTCACCGAGTGCGATACCGAGCTTCTCCGGATCGTCGCCCTCGAGTTGGTCGGCGATCATCCGCTTGCCGTCGGCGGTCCCGACCAGCGCCCGCATGCGCAAACGTTCACCGTCGGCTTCGGCGAGGGCACCGAGCGGCACGCCACAATCCCCGCCGAGAGTAAGCATCAAGGTCCGTTCGGCTTCGAATGCGCGGCGTGAGTCGGGGTCGTCGAGCTGCTCGAGCGCCGCCCGCATGTTGCGATCGTTCGCGCGGCATTCCACCGCGAGCGCACCTTGACCGGGCGCCGGAAGCATCACGTTGATGGGGAGCAGCTCCGAGACGCGCTCGGCGCGGCCGAGCCGCTTGAGCCCGGCCATCGCGACGACGATCGCGTTCACCTCGCCGTCGGTGAGCTTACGCAGCCGCGTGTCGACGTTGCCCCGCATCGGAACCGGATCGAGTCCGCGCGCGAGCGCGCGCAACTGCATCCCGCGCCGCATCGACGACGTGCCGATCCGAGCGCCCGGCGCGAGCGATCGCAAGCCTTGGCCCGAGCGCGTGATCAACGCGTCCCGCGGATCCTCACGCTTGGGGATTGCGGCCAGCAGGATCCCGTTCGGCGTCGTGGTGGGGAGATCTTTCGCGCTGTGCACCGCGAGATCGATCTTCCCAAGCGCAAGCGCCTCCTGGATGTCGCGGGTGAACAAGCTCTTGCCTCCGCCCTGCACCGCCGGCAGCGGTCCCAGGTGGGTGTCGCCGGCGGTCACGACGGGCACCAGCTCGAAGTTCCGATGGGTGATCACCTTCGAGATCGCCTGCCGGATCCACTCGGCTTGCGCGAGCGCGAGCGCGCTCCCCCGGGTACCGACACGAAGCACGCTGCGCGGCATGTCAGAACTCCTCCTCGCCGTCGTCCAGCGACCAGAGTACGCGCAACGCCCGCGCGATCGCCTCTCCCTCGGCGGTACCGGCACGGTCCTTCAGTGAAGCGACCGGGTCGTGCAGCAGCTTGGCTACGATCGCGTGCGTGAGCGCTTCGACCGCCTCACGGGACGACTCGTCCAGCCTCTCGAGCAGCGCGCGCGCCCGCGCAAGCTCCGCCGCCCGGATCGTTTCGCCGCGATCCTTCATCGCCCCGATCAGGGGCGCGAACGCGTGGCCGCGTTTCCAGGCCGAGAAGCGCGGGACCTCCTGGTCAACGATGGCGCGCACGGCGTCGATCTCGGACATCACCGCGATCCCGGGCTCGAGTTCGTCACGGAGCGAGTCCAGATCACGCACCTCGACGTTCGGGACGGCGGACGCTGCCGGCTCGACATCACGCGGGACGGCCAGATCGAGGACGAGCAGCTTCCGCTCCGGCCGCCGCGCCATCGCGTGCTCGACCTGCTCGCGCGTGATCATCGGCTGCGGACTGCCGGTCGAGGCCAGGATCAGGTCCGCCCGTTCGATCGCGGGGATGGGATCGCCGATCGGAACGGCCTCTCCGCCCAGCCGTTCGGCGAGCGCGGTTGCGCGCGCGTGGGTGCGGTTGGCGATCAGGACACGCGCGCCCTCCGCTGCGATGCTCGCCGCGGCCAGATCGCTCATCTTCCCGGCTCCGAGCACGAGCACGGTCCGGTCCTGGAACGATCCCAGCGCGCGGCGAGCCAGTGTCGCCCCCGCCTCGGCGAAGCCGGCGGACGAGCCGGCTATACCGGTCTCACTGCGCGCGCGCCGCCCCGCACGGATCGCGTGCCGGAACAGCGCCGAGAGCAGCCACCCGACCGCGCCCTCCGAGTCTGCACCGCGGAAGGCGCGACGCACCTGCGTGAGGATCTGTGGCTCGCCGATCACCATCGACTCGATCCCGGACGCGACCGAGAACAAGTGGCGGACCGCTTCTTCCTCGTAGAGACCGTAGGCGCGATCGCCGAAGTCGGCCAGAGGCACGTGATGGAACTCGGACAGGAACGTCTTCAACGCAGCGAGCCCGCCGTGGAAGCCGTCCACCGCCGCGTACACCTCGATTCGGTTGCACGTGGAGAGGATCACGGCCTCTCGCACGTGTTCGGAGGCGCGCGCCGCTGCCAAGGCTTTCGGCAACTCGCTCTGATCGAACGTTATCCGTTCGAGCAGGTCGAGCGGCGCACCCTTGTAGTTGAGGCCGACGACCAGGATCGACATCAAGGACGTGTGCTCTTCGCTGCGCTCGCTGTCAGCTTCCGCGGACGACGGACGGAATCCAAAGCCGCCTTCCGCTGCTCGTAGAAGGAGAGTATCTGCAGCTCGATCGAAAGGTCTACCTTGCGTAGCGACACGTCGTCGGGAACCTGGAGAACGGTGGGCGCGAAGTTCAAGATGCTCTTGACGCCGGCCGAGACCAAGCGATCCGCCGCGTCCTGGGCGGCCGTGGCGGGGGTGGCGATGATGCCGATCGCGACCTGGCGCTCCTTGACGATCCGCTCGAGATCCTCGAAGTCCTCGACGTTGAGCGCGTCCACCCCGTCGCCGACCTTGCCTGGATCGATATCGACCAGGGCCACCACCCGGAAGCCGCGCTCACCGAAGCCACGGTAGTTCGCCAGCGCGCGCCCGAGGTTCCCGACGCCGACGATGGCGCAGTTCCAGTCCTGCGTGAGCCCCAGCTCACGGCTGATCTGATACAGCAGGTACTCGACGTCGTAGCCAACGCCACGGGTTCCGTAGGAACCCAGGTAGGACAGGTCTTTGCGGACCTTCGCCGAGTTCACGCCGGCGCTGTCGGCGAGACGCTCGCTGGAGATGGTATGGATCCCATGCTCGGCCATGTCGAGCAGGCTGCGGTAGTACAGCGGCAGCCGTGCGACCGTGGCCTCAGGGATGGCGCGTTCTCTCACGTTCGCTCCTGGAAGGGACCGTCAGAAGCATGATTCTAGGTGCTTGTGAGAGAAATCACAAACGGTTGCCCTCGGCCGTCAGAGCGGTCGCAGAGTTAGAAAGCGCAGGTCAACCAGACGATTTCGCTCGGCGCGAGGCGCGCTTGACGGCGCGCCGAAGCGTCCGTTCTGTGACCCGGAGTTCGGCCACGATCACCCCGTCCACCTCGATCACCGGGACCCGCGAGGCATACCGGGCATCCTCGGCGATCTCGTAGGGCCGGCCGATGGCGTCCAGCGCCGCGCGCGCATCGTCGCAGAGCGAGCAGTCGGGCTTCGTGTACAGCACGATGCGCGGCATCAGGTCGGCGACTCGCCCGGGTCTTCCACGGTGAAGCGAGGCGCGCGCCCGGAGAGCAGGAAGCCGGCGAACATCACGGTCACCCCTGCCGCCAGCGCGACAGAGAACCCGCCGACGGCCGCCCCGCCCCCGATGCGAGCCAGCGCGAAGCCGCCGATCGCGGTGATGGTTGCGCCGGCAGCGATCAGCGAGTTGGCCCGCACCCGCGCGACCGGGGGCTTCATCCCCTTGCGGGATCTGGACGACCACACCGCGATCCCCACCACCACCACCCACGCCACGATCGAGTACCAGCGCCCGATCGACTGCACCGGATCGCCGGCAGCCCAGATCTCCGAACCCCGAGGGATGTCGTCCACGCTCGCGAGCCTCTCCGTGTTCGGATCCGCGCCGACGACCAGCACGAGCGCATACACCGACAGCGCGCTCACCACGATCGCGGACACCACACGGACAGCTTTCCCGCCGATCAGGGCGATGCTGCCGAGCGCGAGCCACGGCACGTTGAGCATGACGCCGAAGAGCCAGAAGATGCGGTACAGCGTCGCATCCCATCGCGAAGCAACCCCGAGGATCACGGCGACGGAGGCGAGCGCATACATCGCCAGCGCGATCCCCCACGCGAGCAGCGGGAGCGTGCGCCGCTGTGCCCACCGCCGCAGGAGGACCGCCGCGAACACCGCGCTGATACCCGCGGCGACGATCGGGAAGAGGATCACGTCAAGCCTTCGAGCGGTGCGCGCGCTTGCCGGCCGCATCGTCCCTGAGTGCCCGGCGGAGCACCTTGCCCGTTTGGGTGTGAGGTAACTCGGCTACGAACTGCACCACCTCGGGACACTTGAACCGCGCGATGTGCCGCTTGCAGAACTCGATGATCTCCTCCTGTGTCGCGCGCTCCTCGGGCCGCAGGACCACGAACGCCTTCACCGCTTCCCCCGTGTACGGGTGCGGCATCCCCACGACGGCGGCCTCGGCGACCTTGGCGTTCCGGTAGAGCGCGTCCTCGACCTCGCGCGGATACACGTTGAACCCGCTGACGATGATGAGATCCTTCTTGCGGTCAACGATGAACAGATAACCGTCCTCGTCCGCGTAGGCGACATCGCCGGTGTGGAACCATCCGTCGGCCTTGGCTGCGCTTGTCGCATCATCTTGCCGCCAGTACCCCTTGAACACGTTTGGACCACGGACGACGATCTCGCCGGGGTCGCCTTCCTCGACATCATCACCGGCCTCGTCCACGAGCCGCAGGTCGATCCCAGGGAGCGGACGGCCGATCGATCCGGGCTTTGCCTCGTCGCCCATGGCGGTGGAGGTCACCGCGGGTGCCGTCTCGGTCAGGCCGTACCCCTCCCAGATCGTGATCCCCAGTCGGCTGCGGAACTCCTGTAGCACCGGACCCGGCAACGGGGCGGCCCCGGACACCGCGACCCGCACCGCCGAGAGATCCCGCGTCTCGACGCCTGGGGTCTGCAGCCATGCGACGAACATCGGAGGCGCCCCGAACAGCACCGTCGCGCGGTGCCGTTCGATCCCGTCGAGAGATGCCACCGGATCGAACCGCTCCTGCAGCAACGCCGTCGCACCTTCTCGCATCGCGAGTCCCAGGATGACGTTCAGCGCGTAGATGTGGAACATCGGCAGGACCAGCAGGATCACGTCATCCTCGGCGACTCGAAGGCGTGACACCTGGCTCATCTGATCCAGGTTGGCGAGCAGGTTGCCGTGCGTCAGCATGGCACCCTTCGCTTTACCCGTCGTGCCACTCGTGTACGGAAGGCAGGCCAGGTCGTCGGGTGTGGAGGAGACATCGGGGACATCGCCCCCGCCGCCCAGCATCTGCTCCCAGGTGATGGAGCCGGTTGGGGCGCGACCGACCACCACCACGTGCTCGAGCATCGGCAGCGTCTCACGCAGCCCTTCGACAGAGGGCGCGAAAGGCTCCGCGACGATCACGACGCGGGCTTCCGCATCGGCGAGGATGTGCGAGACCTCGTCTGCGGTGGACATGGTGTTCATCGGCACCATGACTCCCCCAGCACGGACGATGCCCATATAGGCGTAGATGAAGTGCGGGATGTTGTGGACGAGCACCGCCACCCGGTCGCCCTTCCGGACACCCAGAGCCGCGATCCCGGCGGCGGCCCGGTCGATCTCCCGGTCGAGCTCGGCGTACTTGACCGGCTCGTCCTGGAAGAGCAGCGCCGCCTTATCGGGGATTCGCCGAGCGGTCACCCGCACCAGCTCGGCGATATTCAGCACGGCCGCCCCGCGTCGGACACCCTGACCTCGATGCTCAGGCGCTCCACCTCCAGCTCGCTGCCCCTCGGGAACGGCCAAGTGTAGAACGCTCGATGCCACAGGCGCATATCGGGCCGGAAACCGCCCAGCGTGTCCGGTTCTTGGGGGTTCGACCCATCCACCTGGCAAAACACCTGAGAAACAGCCACCCACCGTGTTCAGCGACCTCTTGCCGCGTCCGATACAGCTATCGAAGGTTGTACGAGCCTGAGTGATCAGGCCGGTCTCCGCGAGAAAGGCAAACCCGCCGTGAGGCGGGGACGCAAAGCCACGGGGCCCCTACAGGGGCTAGCCGGGTTGCCGAAGGGGACGACGGACTCCCACTGAGCCCGTCGACCCGCGGCTGGAAGCGCGGCGAGACGGGTTCTGGCGCTTGGGCCCCACCATCGGGGGCCGGGCATGGGAATTCGCAAGGTGTTATCGGGGGCGCTGGTCTCGGCGCTGACCCTAGGGATCCTCAGCGTCGCCGCGAGCAGCGCGTCCGCGCTGACCAGTCAAGAGCAAGCTTTCGTCGATCGGATCAACGCCGAACGACGCCAGCGGGGCCTGAACACGCTCGTCGTGAAGAACGATCTCGCCGATGTGGCGCGCCGGCACAGTCGCCGGATGGCCGCCGAGGGATCGATCTGGCACAACCCCAACCTTGGCAACGAGGTCGACGGCTGGCAAGTCATCGGCGAGAACGTCGGTATGGGACCGAGCGTAGAGAGTCTTCACGCGGCTTTCATGAACTCGAAGCCGCACCGCGACAACATCCTCTACAGCTCGTACAACCAGATCGGCGTGGGCAACGCGGTCGATGAAAGCGGCACGATCTACACGACCCACGTGTTCGCCAAACGTAGATCCACTTCGTCGACGACCACGAAGAAGAAAACCACTACGACCACCACGAAGAAGGTCGCGTCGACGACGACCAGCGCACCAGCGCCGAAGCCTGCCCCTGCGTCTGCGGCCGCGGCACCCAAGCCCAAGCCCAAGCCGGTGACCGCGGAGCCGCGAACGGTGGACCTCCTCATGCGCATGGTCGGCCTCGACGCCGAGGACGTCGATCCGGCCACAGGTGCCGCAGCCGGGTTCTAGGCCCGGCACACGAAGACCCATCTCCGCGCCCCGGGGCCTCATGGCCCCGGGGCCGGCCCCCTTTCGGGGTCCTTCACCGCCGCCCGCCCCGTATCATGGCCGCATGCCTCGCCGCCCCGAGAAGAAGCAGCCCACCCTGCTGTGCTCCACCGGACCCTTCTACATGCTCCCGCTCGGACAGACGTTCGAAGCCATCGCCAAGGCCGGCTATCAGGGTGTCGAGGTGATGGTGACGACCGAGCGCGCGACGCAAGACGCCAAGACCGTACGCGCTCTCTCCGAGGACTTCGGGCTCGCCGTAGACGCCATCCACGCGCCCTTCCTGCTGCTGACGCGCCAGGTGTTCACGGCAGACCCGATCGAGAAGATCAAACGCTCCACGGAGCTGGCTCAGGAGACGGACGCGTCCCTGGTCATCGTGCATCCGGCCTACCGCTGGCAGAACGGCTTCGCGCGCTGGCTGGAACGCCAGTCGCAGGAGTTCTCGGAGACCGAGCGCGTCACCGTCGCGACCGAGAACATGTTCCCAGTGTGGGTCCGGGGACGCAGCCTGTCGTTCCACCGATCGATGGGTGTCGAGGACATGAAGAAGTTTCCCGCCATCGTGCTCGACACCAGCCATCTCGCGGTCACGGGGATCGACGTGATCCGCGCCTTCGAAGAGCTGCAGGACCGTATCGTGCACATCCACCTGTCCAACAACCTGGGCACCGGACGGGATACCCACTCTCCGCTGACCACCGGCGTGCTCCCGATCGGCAGCCTCCTCGAGCGCCTGTCGGCGAGCGGCTACAGCGGCACGATCACCCTGGAGATGGATGTCCGCGAATGGGCCAGCCGTCCCGCACAACTGGTCTCGATCCTGCGCGAGCAGCGCGAGTTCTGCCTCGACAAGCTCGGCGCCCCGACCGGTGCGTAGTTCGTCCCCTTTCGTCACAGTCCGGCTTAAGGTGGGGCGGCTCGAGGCCGAAAGAAACCCCGAAGGTAAGGGTGTTCCACGTCCCTCGACGGGCGATAGATTCTGTTCCTCTGGGGAGAGGGATCGGTAACCGAAGGGAGCTGGCGTCTCATGGCGATCCGCGTGCTGATCGTCGACGACACCGACCACGTGCGAGAGATGCTCGCGCAGATGCTGATGCTTGACGGTTTCGACGTCGCAGGGAAGGCCTCGAGCGGTCCCGAAGGTGTGCGGATGGTCGACTCTCGAACGCCGGACATCGTGATCATGGATTACAAGATGCCCGTGGTGGACGGCATCACGGCCACGCGCTCGATCCGGAAGATCGCGCCGACCATCCCGGTGGTCCTGTACACGGCGTACCTCGACGCCGAGCTCGAAGCGCGCGCGCGCGATGCAGGCGTCACCGCCTGCATCGGGAAGGTGGAAGGTCTGGAGACGCTCGAGCGCGAGATCTCCGCGCTGTGCCTCGAGCTCGTCGACGGCTGATCTACACCTCGGGATCCCACGGCCGCACGGTCATCGCGGCTGCCACGTCACCACCGTAGGACTCGGGGGCCTCGTCGGCGTACAGCTCGATATCGATCCCGTCCGGGTCGGCCAAGTAGATGCTCTTCGAGACGCCGTGATCGGACGAGCCGACCTTCAGCCCGCGCGCGCGCAACTCGCGGTACGCCTCGCGCAGGGCATCCAGCGACCGGAGACGGATCGCCACGTGGTACAGCCCTACCTGGCGCGCGTGCGGGTTCTCAGCTTCGTCTCCGACCTCCATCAACGCGAGGTCATGATGGTTCTCCCCGGCTGCGGTGAAGAACACCATCGGCCCGGAGGTCGCGGACACTCGGAAACCGAGCACCTCAGTGTAGAATGGCACGCTTCGATCGAGCCTTCGCACCTTCAACACCACATGACCGACCCGCTCTGGTGTGATCGGCACGCTAGGCCTCCGCCCGCACGTCTGGGATGAACACGGGAGGCATCTCGACCACCGAGACGCTGGGCTGACGTCCCAACTCGGCGCTCGCCATCGCGAGCGCGTCTTCCACCGAGGGCGCCCAGTTGAATCCCATCCGTTCCACCGCCTCGGGATCCTTGCCGCCGGCGAAGATGATCCGGCTGCAATGCCTGCGAGCGAACGCGGTCTGCCCCCACAGGAACAGGGGATGCGCGCCGTGGAAGGAATATTGGTATCGGTACGCGTGCACGTACTCGGGTCTGTGCGCGAAGTCTTCTGCGTATTCGTCCCAGATCGCGAACGGATCGGTCGTTCGCGGCAAGATGCCGTCGAACAGCTCCGGGTACGAGCGGTGGTGGCGCTCGAAGGCGACCTCGACCGGATTGGCGAAGATCGCGACGCCCCCTTCACGGATCAGCGGCCGCTGCGTGTACAAGCCGAACGCGTACGAGCACGCCAGGTTCGCGACCAGGATCGGGTTGATACGCGACAGCGCCGAGTACGGATCTCGATCCGGCAACCCCCACACGGCGACGTCGCTTTGACCGTCGACCGGCAGCGACTGTTGCGTCGCGAGCAGCGCGAGCGTCTCACGATGCACGTCCGGCGTGTGCCCGGCGAACACGCCCGCGAGGCGACCGGGAACCGCACCGTTCAGCACGCACTCGATCGAGAACAGGCGGCGCCCCTTCGCGTCGAGCTCGCGCGTCACCACTGCGCCCATCTCGGCGAGCAGCTTCTGGAACGCCGACCGCTCCGGATCCATGATCGAGTGGCCGCGCGCGAATGGGAACGGACGGTGATGATGGCGGATCGAGCGGAACGTCGATAGCCCAACCACGATCGATTTCCAGCCGCCATTCATGGGCGACGGCGTGCAGTTCACGTAGATCAGCTGATCCGAATCGGTGACCGCGCGGTTCACCTCAACCTCGAACCCGCGCTCGGTCTCGCCCAGGAAGACCAGTTGCTCGGGATCGCAGGCATCGTGGTTGTACAGCCGCTGGGGCGGCAGCAGGGACAGGATCGGTCCGAGCGCCGTCGCAAGCTCGCTCCGGGTCCATTTCCTGTGCAGCGCGTTGGCGACGATGAGTCGAACATCCTCGGGGCGAACGCCCGCACGATGCAGGGTCTCGAGCAGGATGGGGATGATCAAGCCACGGAAGTCCGGCGGCGCCATCGGAACCACAGGGATCGTGAGGTCGTCGAAGGCGATCGTGACCTTCGAGCCCGGGCCTACCAGCTTCTCGAGTGGTTCGTGCTGGACTGGTTCCGACAGGGCCGCCCTGACGGCTGCTTCCGGATCATCCAGCGGGGGCAGCGGGGCGGGGGCGGTCAGGATCCGAGCATCGTCCGGCAGCGAAACGCTGATCGCGTCGTCGCCGAAGAGGAGGGTTCGCTCCATATGGGGCGAAAGCATAACTATGACGGGGAGCCGGGACACGCGTCCCTTGAGTCTGGTCATTTGGGCCGCCTATGCTGAACCGCGCGATGAGGAGAGGGACCGCGGTGCTGCTGACGGCTCTTCTGCTGGCATTGCTGGCGGCCGTCGCATGGCAGTTGGTCCTCAACCGGTAGGGAAGGGCTAGTTACTGATGGCGGTTTCTCCGCAAGGGCTGAATCCGGGGGACGGGCCGGTCGATACCACCACAGCGATGGCGCACACGTACGCAACTGATCCCTCACCGGCACAACCGTCTTCGGCCGCCGTCGGCGACGAAGACGTCATCGCCCTGGTCGAGCGCGCGCGCGACGGCGACCCCGAGGCGTTCGCGTCGCTGTACGACCGATATGTCGATCGCGTCTATCGATTCGTCCTGTACCGGGTCAGCGGCGACAATGCCTTGGCCGAGGACATCACCTCCGAGGTGTTCGTTCGGGCCCTGCGCAAGATGAAGACCTTCACCTGGCAGGGCCGCGACGTGGGGGCCTGGTTCCTCACCATCGGCCGGAACCTCGTGCTGGATCATTTCAAATCGGGCAAGTTCCGCCTCGAAGTGGTGGGTGCGGAGCCCCCGGAGGGCAACGACGATTCGGTCGTCGACCCGGAAGACAGCGCACTTTCCAGAGTTTCCCAGGCTGATCTTTACCGAGCGATCCGCCAGCTCGGCAACGAACAGCAGGAAGTCATCTATTGGCGCTTCTTGCAGAGCTACTCGGTGGCCGAGACGGCTGCAGCCATGGACAAGAGCGAGGGAGCGATCAAGGCCCTGCAATATCGCGCGGTGAAAGCCCTCTACCGGCTGGTGGTGGTGGATGGTGACTAGTCCCCGTAGTTCGGACGGACCCCCCGAAAAACCACCCGTTGGACGGTCGCGTCCTTACCGGACATCCGCTCGTTGAACAAGGTGAGATGACCAAGCGCATCCGGGCAGACGAGGCGTTCGAGCAGGCCCTCCAGGGGGGCCTGCCTCCGGCGTCTGATGAGATCGCCAGGATGCAGAAGCTCGCCTCGGCTCTGGGGGCTCAAGCCGCCACGGCACAGGCGCCCGACCAGCGCTTCCGTTCTCGCCTTCGGAACGAGCTGCTCGCGGCGGCCGCATACGAAGCATCGCAGGAAGAGGAGCTGTTCGCGGCGCTGCTGGAGGACACAGCGGTGCGGGCTCCTGCAGAGATGCGGCAGCTGGTCAAGGTTGCCGCCGCCCTGGAGCAGGCTGAGGTTCCGTTGCCGGACCCGGCGTTCCGCTTCCAGCTTCGGAACACGTTGATCGCCGCGGCCGTGCCGTCGCGTTCCATCGCGATGCGAGTCGCGGATGCAGTCGCCTCATGGAACACCCGGATGCGCCGGAACCTCCGCGTCATGGGAGCGATGGGGGTCGCGGTGTTCATGCTCCTGGGCGCCGGCGCATCGCTCGCGGCCTCCCGTGATTCGCTGCCCGGCGACTTCCTTTACCCCTTGAAGCGCTTCCAGGAATCCGCGCAACTCGTCGGGACCACAGGGGCCGTACGGGGCGAGCAGCTGCTCGGGCTGGCCAGGACCCGTCTCTCGGAGATCGACGCGCTGCTGGATCGCGGCGAGCAGGACGCCGATCTGTTCAGCCGCACCCTCAATACCATGGATGAGCTGACCGATGAAGGGCGCGATCTGATCCTCGAGCACTATCGACGGGTGGGGGACCCCGAACCTCTCCGCGCCCTCGCAGGCTTCGCACGCGAGCAGGCCGCCGACCTCAGGGTTATCGTCCTCCGTCTGCCGCCTGCGGCCCGGCCGGTTGCCGAGGAGTCATTGGTCTTCGTCGAGAGCATCGCGAAGGACAGTCTCCAGCGACTCGGGCTCCTGTGCGCGGTGTGCAGCGATCTCCGTGACGGCGGTGCGACCCAGGCGCTCGGATCAGACGGTTCGGTGATCCGATGCGCCTGCGAGCAGGACGGGGCCACCTTCGACGACGGCTCAACGTCCTCAGGTCCCGGCGGAGATCAGGGCAACGATGGCGGCTCGAACGACCCCGGCGATAACGGCGACGACGACCCCGAGCCACCCGTCAAGGAGCCAACGGTCGATCTTCCCCCCCTCCCCGAGGACACCGACGAACAGATCGAGGACCTGATCGACGGGATCATCGATCCGATCGAGTCGCTCTCGCCGACGCCCCTGCCGACGTCGAGTCTCCCCTCGCTCACCGGGGATCTGTCGGGACTCTGAGCGTCCATCCGGCCCGCCATCGGTGACCGGAGCCCCTTTCCACGGGACCTCTGTCCTATTTCTTCCCAGTGGGGGGTTCTATTTCCGTGAGGAAACTGGCATACTGCGCGTTACCCCTCTGGTGCGTGCATCGTTAGAGGGGCAGCGGGGACTTCGGCGGGGGCCGTCCGAACCGCGCGGGATCTTGGGGAGCCGCGGAGACGGGAACTTCCTGATTGTCCCGGAGGAATCACTGAGCGTGGGCACGAATGCTCAGTCAGTACACACTGAGTCATTCGGTTGCTCAGACCAGCACCCAGGAGGGGGCAGAGATGCGCAAGAGGAACAGCATCATCCGCAGGGGGGCGGCGCTCGTCGCGATGGCTCTTGGGATGCTCGCGATCTCCGGATCGGGAGCATCCGCAGTCGGGGCCAAGCTTCCCGAGATCTTGAACGGCCAGGCCGACGCCACAGCGTTGCAGCTTTCCATCGACATCCCAAAGCTGGGTGACATCCAGAAGGCCCTGGCAGAAGCCGGCGTCGACACGACCGTGGTCGACCTGGACATGCTCGGCCTGCCGGCGATCAACATCCGTCAGAACATCTCGCTGACCCAGGGTCAGGTTCTGCGGTCGATCGATCCCAGCGTGAATGACCTCGCCAGCGGCTTCGCGGCCGTCACGCAGGGCGACCTTCTCAACGAGGCCGTCGAGTCGGCGTGCCACGGCTCCGTCTGCGGTGACAACCAGCAGACAGCAGGCACTCGCGTGGACCTGCCGCTCGACCTCGGCTACATCCTGCTCAACGGCGCCGAGTCGGCTACCACGAGCCTGGTTGACACGCGCAACAACACCAAGCTGGCCGAGGTGCTCGTCGACCTCGAGCCCCTGCTCAACGGGCAGCTGTCGGCCGTCGGTGACCTTCTCGACGATTTGACCGACACCATCAATTCCACCGTCATCCCGGCCGTCAACCCGGTGCTCGAGCAGGTCGAGACCACGCTGCGCGACGTGCTCCCCAACGGCATCGAGAACGACATCGTTGACCTCATCGTCGACAACATCGGACCGGTCGAGGCCATCCCAAGCCTTCGCTCCGTGGACCTGGTCGACCTGACCGTCCTCGGCGCCAGGGCCGACGTGTTCCCCGAGGTCCGGGGCGGCGTCGAGGGGCTGCTCGCCACCAGCTCGTCCAAGATCACCGACCTCAACATCCTCGGTGACTGGGCCACGCTGGGTGCAGTGAACCTCGAGACCTCCGCCTACGCCAACGGCACCAAGGGGCAGGCCGTCGCCGACGCGATCGTCGACATCATCGACGCCAACCTCGGTGGCGCCCTCGGCATCAACATCACCGGTGCCGAGTTCGCCAAGCTCACCAACGCCGAGTACCTCTACAACGCCATCCGCAAGGACGTCGGAGCACTACCCGAGCTCGAGTCGGTGTTCGAGGAGCTGGCGGCGGCGACGAAGCTGCTCGCCCAGATCGCCGGCATCAACGTCACGCTGTTCGACGAGGTCGAGCGCGTGGACCCGAACGGCAACTCCGCCTTCGCGGCAGCCCGCTCGGTGCTCATCGAGGTCGAGCCGATGGTGCCGAATGCCGCAGCGCTGACGGCAGCCCTGCAGGAAGCCATCGCCAACGGCCAAGCAGTGCCGCGCCTCGACGAGGACGACTTCGTCAGCACCGGCATCCGCGTGGCGGTCGAGCTCCCGCAGTCCGCAGCGTCGGTCTCGCTGGGCAGCGTGCTCGGCAAGACCCCGCCGCCGCCCACCACGGGCGTGGCGACCCCGCTGCTGGCCGGGCTCATGCTGCTCGGTGGCGCGATCACGATCCGCAGGTTCGCGATCCGCTAAGCGGACCACAAGCCGAGAGGGCGGCCTTCGGGCCGCCCTCTCTCTTTCCGTTCCACCCTCTGATCGCGGGCCTGCGGCCCGCGATCAGAAGAACACGTTCCGCCGGACCATCAGGTTGCGGTAGAGCATCTGCTGGATGCTCTCGCGAACCTGGTCGGTCATGTTGAACACGAACATCGGATCCATCGCCGCATCGGGGCCGAACCCCCCGGTCGGGATCGGCTCGCCGTACTCGATCATCCATCTCGACGGCAGCGGGATCGCACCCAACGGGCCCAGCAATGGGAACGTAGGCGTGACGGGGAAGTAGGGGAAGCCGAACAGGCGCGCGAGAGGGCGCAGGTTCGCGATCATGGGGTAGATCTCCTCGGCGCCCACGATCGCCACAGGCACGATCGGCGCGCCGGTCTTCAGCGCCATCTCAACGAAGCCGCCTCGCCCGAACCGCTGGAGCTTGTATCGCTCACGGAACGGCTTGCCGACGCCTTTGAACCCTTCAGGGAACACGCCGACGACCTCGCCCTTGTCCAGCAGCCGGACCGTGTCGGGCTCGCACGCCAGCGTGTTGCCGCTCTTGCGCGCAAGCTCACCAACGATCGGGAGCCGGAGAGCGAGGTCGGCCGCGAGCAGCCGGCAATGGCGCCCGATGCCTTCGAACACGCCGAGCTTCATCATCAACGCGTCCCAGGGCAACGTGCCGGAATGATTCCCGACGAGCAGCGCGGCCCCCTCCGAAGGCAGGTTCTCGAGGCCCTTCTGCTCGATCCGCCACCAGCGGTCGTAGACCGGGCGCAGCATCGGGATCAGCACGTTCTCCGTCAGATCGGCGTCGAAGCCGAAGTCGTCGACGGCGTAGTCACCCGTCATCCGGCGCCGGGTGAACGAGAGCAGGCGCTCGAGCTCGACCTCGAAGCGGCTCCGGTCCTCCACCTCCGCCGTCGCGGTCGCCAGCGCGGCCGGCTCATGGCGCCGGCAATAGCCGGATTCGCCGGCGCGGTTCCGGCAGGGACGTCCCCCCGCGGTTCGGCCACGGCAGAGCCCACGAGCGACGTGCTTGTCGATCGGGATGACACGTGCCTCGCCCATTAGGCCTCCTCCTCGGCCGGCGAGATCCGGGTGCGCGCGCGCCGGGCCAGGAAGTCGAACAGGTCGCGCTCCCATCGCTCGGCCTGCTCCTCGGAGAACACCTTCGCGAGCTTTCGCTTGCCGATGAAGTCGCGGAACGCCTCCTGGGTGTCGAAGGTGGGCGTGTAGCCGAAGATCTCCTTCAACCGGCGAACGTCCGCGACCCGGCCGAACATCAGGAAGCTGAGCTGCTCGGGCGAGAAGTCAACGAGACCGGTCTGCCGCACCATGCTGCCCAGCAGCCCCGCGAAGGGAACCAGGACCGGCATCGGCACCTTCCCGGCCATCCTGATCGCCTGCGAGAGGTACACGATGCCGTCGCCGGCGACGTTGAAGGTCCCGGGACGATCCTGGCGGGTGGCGCTGTACAGGACCTCGATCGCGTCGTTCTCGTGGACGAACTGCAGCCGCGGGTCGTAACCCAGCGCCGTCGGCACGACGGGCAGCGAGAAGTAGCGCGTCAAGGGCGTGTCGATCACCGGCCCGATGAAGTTGGCGAACCTCAGGATGGTCAGCAGCACCGACGAGCGCCTGCGCCCGAACGACCGGGCGTAGTTCTCGACCTCCCAGGCGTCCTTGGCGTAGCCGCCGCGGGGATGGGAAGCCGGTGACATGTCCTCCGAGAAGATCGACGGGTCGGCCGGGTCCGAGCCGTAGACCGCCGTTGTTGATTTCATCACGACCTTGCGGAGTCGCTCGGCCTTCTGGCACGCGGCGAACAGCTGCATGGTGCCGATGACATTGATCTCTTTCATCTGGGCGCGGCCGCCGACACGAGCCGGTGTCGCGATGACGGCGGTGTGCACGACGGTGTCGACCTCGGTTGCCTGCAAGACCTTGACGATCAGCGGATTGCGGATGTCGGCGCGCACGAACTCGGTGCGCGTCAGCTCGACGGTCGGCTCGTCCAGGTCGACGCCGAAGATCTCCTCGACGTCGGGATCGGCCTCGAGGCGTTGCGCGAGGCGTCCCCCGAGGAATCGGGAGACGCCGGTGATGAGGACGCGCTGCTTGGTCATCGCGGCCAAAGGATACGCCGCGGGAGGGGCCTCGCCGAACCGGGCCTCATGCCCCCACCGGGACGCGCGCGATGATCACCGGATCGCCCCGCCTAGCTTCCAGTCGCTGCCGTGCGTCGCCCTGGTTGACCGCGAGGGCGATCGACCGATGCGAGTCCTCGAGCAGCACCAGCTTGCCCACCGCGACCTCGCTGAAGGCCTGCGCGTAGTCGACCTGATAGGCGCGGGCTCCCAGTCTGATCTCCACGGCATCACCGATCAGCGCGCCGATGCTTTCGATGTCCTCGCGGACGCAGTTGAGCTGGAGATTGCCGAAGTGGTCGCACTGGACCACCCGGGCATGGACGTGATCGTCGTGAACATGCGCCTCTGGGACCTCGAGACGGACGATGTCGTCGATCGGGATCGGGGGTCCGACCTCCTCGACCGGCATGCCCAGCGCCAGCCGTGCGGCCACCGGCGCGAAGATGTCCCGGCCGTTGAACGTCCGGCCTGTGTTCTCCAGGAAAAGACCCTCGTTCTCGATCGCGTACGCGCTGTTGGCCCCTCCCAGGGCTTCCGCGGCGAGCCACAGCAGCCCGTTATCGGGCCCGACCAATGGCGGCCCCGTCTTCGAAACCACGGCGATCGCCCGGCGCTTGGTACCCACGCCGGGATCCACCACGGCGAGATGAACCGCGGGCGGCATGAACCGCACGGCTTGGGCGAGCACGGTCGCTCCGGCGGCGATGTCCTGGGGCGGGATGCCGTGAGCGATGTCGATGATCTCGACGTCGGGCGCGTAGCGCTTGATGACACCACGGCAGACCCCCACGAACTCGTCCTCGAGTCCGTAGTCGGAGAGGAAGGTCACGAAGCGGTACGCAGTCGCCACGATCGCCTCCGGTGTCCGGCCGGCCGGTGGTCAGGGGCCTTGCGCGCGCCTACTTCTGCTGTCGGCGCTGCCAGCGCGTCTTCTTGAGCAGCTTCTTATGTTTGTGCTTCCGCATCTTCTTGCGGCGCTTTTTGACGATGGAACCCATACGTTCTCCCGTTTCGTGTGGCCCCGGAAGTGTAGCCGGGAACAGCTAGACGTGCGTCGCGGCCTAATCGCAGAAGAAGAGCTCCCTGAGATCCACGGCTGCGGTCTTGAATTCCGGCAGGTGGACCCGGACCGAGCCCAGGCGCAGCGCCTTCGCCCCCTCTGCGACGCTCGAGATCATCCGGAGCCCATCCTCCTTGTACTCCAGGATCCCGAGCCCGATGCAGTTCCCCTTCCCGTCGTCCATCCCGACCAGCAGGCCGTCGAGTTGGGCGGCGTCGATGTCGGGGGGAACCGCAGGCACCAAGACGCTCGGCTTCACCTTCCAGCGGTGCAGAGGCGGCTCGAAGGTCGCCTTGAGCCGATCATGGCGGTGCTGGCTCCGCTCGTCGACGCTGGTGGGCACGATCCGCTGATCCACCGGGATGCTGATCACCTCCGGCGGCAGGGACCGGCGGATCGCGCCGAGGATCGGCTCGAGCTCCCCACCGCGCTGAAACCCCACCACCCAGTCCGGGGCCAGGGCCTCCATCTTGTGAAGCTTCAGCACCTGCCCGACCGTGCCGTCGATCAGGCCTGTGGTATCGACCACGATCAGGTGCGGATCGACCGCGCGCGCCTGAGCCGCCAGACGAGCGGCTCCGACCACCATCGGCAGCATGTGACCCTGAGGCGACGTGGCACCCACGAAGTACAGGGCGTCCGGGCGGCCGAGCCGCTCCGGCTCGAGGTCCTCCTCGTTCGCGATGAACTTCAGCCCGATCGTCGTCGGAGGACCGACCGTCGATTGGCCTACGTCGGTATCGAGGAACGCCGCCGTCTTGCCGAGCCGGGTAGCGACGGCGGCGCACATCTTGCTGAAGGTCGTCTTCCCGGAATCCAGTCCGCCGAGGGCCGCGACCATGCCGCCACGCTCGACGATGCGCGCGAGCACGCTGTCGTAGAGATCCATCCCAACCGCCCCATATCTTCATCGTCCTCCGCGTCGGAGGCGGCGGCGAGGGGTCAGAAGTCGTGGACTATCCCGCAGCGTTCACGTAACTAGCGTCGAGAAAGCCCTCGAGATCGTCTTCCCGGACACGATAAGCCTTCCCGATCTGGACGGCGGGAAGCTTGCCGCTCCGGATCAGGCGGTAGACGGTCATCTTCGAAACCCGCATACGCTCAGCAGCCTCTGCCGCGGTGAGGAACCGGGGGCCGCTGGGCGAGACGTTCCTCGCCAACCGATTGCTCCTTCCGCTTAAGAGCTACAGGATACAACGAAGATGCCCTGGAGATAAATGGGCCTCCTGATGTTCCTGGTGTTGCTGGCGACCGGTTCGTTCGTTTCTTACAGATTCTCGGCCGCCGCCCGTACCCGCCCGATCAGGTAATCGCCGATCGGCTCGTACCAAGCCGGGGGGACGTTGTCGTCCAGCGGCACCACCACGTCGGTCAGGCCGTCCGCCTTGGCGACGGCGATCGCCGGGTCGTTGATGTCGGTGAAGCTCACGGTCTGGAGGCCCCGGACCATGGCCGCGCCGGCGTAGCCGTGGTCGGCCAGCACCAGATCGGGCGGATCGATCGCGTCGAGCAGCTGCTCCATCGGCCAGGACTCGTGGGTGTGGAGCAGATCCGCCCCGGTCGACAGGACGGCCACGCCGTCGAGGTAGCGGAAGAGCCGGCGACGCCGATGCCGGCGCGGCGGCCGCAGCTCGACGTTATCCAAGGGCTGCTCGAGGGTCATGCCGGCCGCGGTGAGGGCGCGCGCGACCGCTTGGTACATGGCCAGCAGGCCCGTTGGATGGCCGGTGGCGATCAGCATCCGCTCACCGCGACGTACGGCCTCTTCGATCCTGTCGCCGAGCGCATGGAGCTCATCGAGCGTCCGGTCTGGATCGATGAAGCCGGGACCGTCGCGCTCATCCAGGGTTGGCGAGCATCCGCAGAGCTTCGCGACCGCTTCGAGGATCCCCGCCGCGTCCCGGCCGCGCGCCCCGACGCCGAGCGCCTTGTCCGGATCGCCGTCCGCGAGCTTCTCGGCGTTACGGACGGCGTTCGAGCGAGGGGTGCGCGTATCGCCTGCGATCCCCGTGGAGATGAGGTGGCGACGAAGCGTGGTTCGTTGGTCTGGGGTCACGACGACATCTTACCGGCGGTAGGATGTCGGCATGGCGGCCTTCCGCGTACGGGCGTTGATGTGGGGCGCGCTGCTCGTGTGGATCGGGATCATGCGTGTGGTCGACGAGAATGCGGGCGTCGCGAGCATCGGTGCCGGCGCGATCCTTTTGATCGGCGCGCTCCTGCGGCGCGCGATGGGCCAGCACGCGGGCTTCATTCTGACGGTGGCCGGCGCGCTGCTCGTGCTGATCGGCCTGAACGACCTGAACGGCGACCAGCCGCGGATCCCCCTGTTCGCCGTGGCGTTGATAGGTTTCGGGGCGTTCGTCATCGCGCGCGCGCTGAGCGCTGGCCGCGGCGGTACCACGATCGAGATCCGGCGGATGCACAGCTACGGCGGCCGCAGGCCCCCCGACGACGAGATCTAGGCGTCTTCGGGCGGCGGATAGCCGGTCACGAACGCGTCGGCCTGGTGGAACTGCGGCTCGCCTTCGCATGAGGCTTCGAGGCGATGCACCGCGTTCACGCCGAAGTGGTTGGCTTCGTCGACCGCGAAGTCCGGATAGACCCCGGTCGAGTGCGAATACCCCTCGTCGAGCAGCGCGACCAGATCTGCGCGCGCCGGATGCGATCCCAGCGCCTCGAGCAGCAGGTGGACGTTCTTCATCAAGCCCCACAGCGCAACCAGGAGATCCCTGCTCCCTTCGTCGATGTCTGAAGCGTAGGCATCGATCGCGGCGGACAGATGCGGATCGAACTCCCCTTGCGCCACCGCCGACCACGCCGGCCAGGGTGAGAACACGGACGCCCCGTGCATCTGTCCCTGGTCGCAGGTCTGCGCGAGGACGCGGTCGTACCCGCTGGTCATCCCGTACATGAGGTATCGCGGGAAGTAACCGTTGCCTCCGGTGTTGATCGCGAGCGTCGTGGAGAAGACCGGTGGCGTGAGGACCACGACGACATCGACGCCATCCTGCTGCATCCGATTCGCCACCTGTTGGGCCTCGGTCGAGTTGCCTTCCTTCACCACGGTGTAGACGCGGTATCCGATCCCGAACGCGTCGAGAGCGGCCCGTAGCTCGTCGTCTGGTGCGTCGTAGTTAGGAGTGTTCGGCCGCACCAGTCCGACCGTGGCGGCTCCCGTTGTTTCGAGACAGAACGGATCTGCGATATCCACATCCAGGACGGGAACGGTCAACAGCGGACGGCACGCCGGTGGGTCCTGTCCCCCTACATCCCCTGAGGTGCGGCAGCAACCCGGGTTTGGCACAAGCACATTCGCGACGAACTGCGCGATGATCGGAGACTGATGCTCCCACGTGGCGCTGAGCGCGAAGAACGTGGTGCGATCGGACAAGCCCGATTCTTGAACGCCCGGCGAGAGATACGGGATGCCGCGCGGGTCGGCGTAGTTCGCGCAGGCGGTGATCTGATCGGTACCCACGAAGCCGAGCAGCAGGAACGTGGACTGCGTCATCTGGTCGCATTTCTGGACGGCGGTGCTGGGCGTGTAGCTGTCGTTCTCAACGACGACGTGCACGCGGCGACCGTGGATCAGAACGCCGAGCTGCTCGTGCAGGTAGCGCCAGTACAGATCGGCCCCCCTCGACGTGGCTTGGGCGTCGATCCCGCCGGCTCCGCTGAACGGGACGTGGAGGCCGAGCGTGATGGTTCCCTCGGTCACGCCGGTCGCGTCGCCGTGGTCGGCGCGCGCGCCGAGCGGCCCGAGCGCAAGCGCGAGCCCCATCGTGATGACCAGGATCCTGCGGATCACGCAACAGGGATTCGACGCATCCCCCGGATCCCCTACCGACCGCTTGAGAGACCGTAGTACGGGAAGAGCTTGGCGATGGTCTCGTCTGCGGCCGCGCGCGCTCCCTCGGTGGCCTCGTCGCGGCGGCCCGGCGGGAGCTGGACCATGGGATCCTGGAACGCGCGCGGCAGCTCATCGGCGCCGGCGTCGCGCGCTTGCTCGATCCAGGACGAGGGCAACTCGTCGGGCAGCTCGTGGCCCCCGGCGAGGTCGGCGGCGTAGATGGTCCACGCGCGCGGCACGACCGCGTAGATCTGATAGCCGCCTCCACCGGTGGCGATCCAGCGACCGCCCGCATAGCGGTGTGCCATGTCGTGCAGGATCTCGGCGAGCCAGGTGTAGGTCTTCGTGGTCAGCGCGAGGTGCGCCAGCGGATCCGTGGCATGGGTATCGCAGCCGAGCTGCGTGAACAGAACCTCCGGCGCGAAAGCTTCCACCAACGGGGGGACGACGCGCTCGAACACCTCGCGGTAGGCGTCGTCGTGCGTGTACGGCGGCAGCGCGACGTTGACGCTTGTGCCTTCCGCGTCGCCGGAGCCGACCTCGCCGGGGAACCCGGTGCCGGGGAACAGGTAGTGACCGGTCTCGTGCAGCGAGACCGTGAGCACGCGCGGGTCGTCGTAGAACGCCGCCTGCACGCCGTCGCCGTGGTGGACGTCGACGTCGATGTAGGCGACCTTGCTCGCACCATTGTCGAGCAGCCACGCGATCGAGACGGCAGGGTCGTTGTAGATGCAGAACCCGGATGCCTGATCGCGCATCGCGTGATGCAGCCCCCCGGCGGGGTACCAGGAATGCTCCGCGCGCTGCTGCCATACCTCTTCCGCGGCGACCACACCACCGCCGCAGACCAACACGCTCGCATCGTGCATGCCGGGGAACGCGGGGTTGTCGCCGATGCCGATCCCCCAGCCGTACGGCTCGTATGCGCCGCGGAACTCCGTCGAGATCCGCGCGACCGCGTCGAGGTACCCCGGATCGTGGACGGCTTCGAGCTGCGCGCGCGTCGCCTCGCGCGGCGGAACGACGGCGACGTTAGGCCGGTCGAACAGGCCGACGGCGCGCGCGAGCTCGACCGTCAGCTTCACCCTGATCGGCTTCAGGGGATGTTGCGGACCGAAGTCGTAGGCGAGGTACTCGTCGGTCCAGACGAACACGACCCGCTCGCTCATCCGCCCTCCGCGAGCAGCTTCGACGCGTAGCCATCCGGCTCGACCGCTCGGATCGGGAACGGCTCGAGCTCGGCGAGCAGCTCGTCGGCGAAGCGCGCTATCTGCTCGGGGGGAACGGCGAAGGAGACCGGGACCTCGGCATCCTTGACGGTCTCGGGAGCGAGGCCTCGCCAGAACACCGCCGTGAGCATCGGCGCGCCGTCCAGGTCGATCGCCTCGAACTGCAGCATGCCTTCGAGGCCGGAGAATCCCCGGCCCTGGTCGGTCCCCCGGGCAACCGACCTGAGCCACAGCACCAATTCGCGCGCCTCCCAGGTCGACAGTGCCGGCGCGGTCGCCGACCACGACCGCTCGTTGCTGGTGACGTCGACCGACAGCGTGAGCCAGTTGGCGTCGAAGTCGTTGGCCGCGGCGTCGTGCCGATAGCCGTCGACGCGCAGTGACAGCGACGCTTCTCCTGCCACGAGCCCGGCCACGCGCTACTCGTCCGGCGACATCTGGGCCTTCTGGATCTTGCCCGAGTAGTCGACGCTGACCGCCTTCCACTCGGTGAATTCATCCAGCGCGACCGGTCCCGCCTCGCGGTGACCGTTGCCGGTGCTCTTCATCCCGCCGAACGGGAGCTGCACCTCGGCGCCGATCGTCGGCGCGTTGATGTACACGACGCCGAACTCCAGCTCCTCGATCGCCTTGAAGGTGTTGGTGATGTCGCGGGTGTAGATCGAGCACGACAGCCCGTACTGGGTGGCGTTGGCGATCTCGAGCGCTTCGTCGAGCGATCCGATCTCGACGAACCCTGTGACCGGCCCGAAGATCTCCTCCTGGAAGATGCGCATGTCCGGGGTCATGTCGCGGAACACCGTCGGCGCGATGAAATTGCCCTTGGCGTACTCGCCTTCGGTCAGCTCGTGTCCCCCGGTGAGCAGCTTCGCCCCCTCGCTCTGCCCGACGTTGATGTATCCGAGGATGCGGTTCTTCTGCTTTTCGTTGATCACCGCGGCCAGCTCGGTCTTCGGATCGGTGCCGGGTCCGACCTTCATGCTCTGGACCCGTGCGAGGAAGCGCTCCTGGTACTCCTCCAGGATCGACCCGTGCACGGCGATCCGGCTGGTGGCGGTGCACCGCTGGCCGCTGGTGGCGAACGCACCCCACGCCCCGGCCTCGACGGCGACGTCAAGGTCCGCGTCCGGCATCACGATCAAGCAGTTCTTCGAGCCCAGCTCGAGCGAGCAGCGCTTCATCATCTCGCCGCAGCGCGCGTTGATCATGCGGCCGACCTCGAGCGAGCCGGTAAACGACACGGCGCGGACGTTCTCGTTCTCGACCAGCGCGACGCCTGCTTCCTCGCCGTATCCGGTCACGAGATTGAGCACGCCGCGCGGCAGCCCGACCTCCTCGAACATCTTGACCAACTGCATCGCCAGCCAGGGCGTATCCTCCGCGGGCTTGAACACCACGGTGCAGCCGGCGATGAGGGCGGGGAACAGCTTCCAAGTGGGGATCGCGATCGGGAAGTTCCACGGCGTGATCAAGCCGGCGACGCCGACCGGATGGCGAACGGTCATCGAGAACTTCTGGGGCAGCTCCGAGCGCGTCGTCACCCCGTACATCCGGCGGCCCTCGCCGACCATGAAGTACGCGAAGTCGATCCCCTCCTGGACGTCGGCGCGGCATTCCTTGAGCGTCTTGCCCATCTCGCGCGCCATGTCGATCGACAGCTGCTCCTTGCGCTGCTCGAGCAGGAGGCCGACACGCAGCACGTAGTCGGCCCGCTGCGGGGCGGGTGTTCTCATCCAGCCCTTATACGCAGCATCGGCCGCATCGCAGGCAGCCTCCATGTCCGGAGCGCCGCCGCGCGCGAACAGCCCGATCACGTCGTCGCGGTTCGCCGGGTTGGTGACCTCGAACGTCTGGCCCGACGCGGCCTTGCGCCACTCGCCGTTGATGAAGACGCTGGCGAACTCATCGGTCATCGCCCTCACCCTTCCGTCGTCTCACCCGTGATCTCCATCGTAGCCGCTCGCTCGTCGGGCCACGCCAGCAGCTTCGCCATGCGCACGATATCCCGGTCGCCCTCGGGGAACCGAACGCTGGATCGTTCCAGTCCTTCCTCCTGGTAGCCCATCGACCGATACAGCGAACGAGCGCGCTCGTTGTCCGGGAATACACCGAGCGCGATCCGCGTGACCTGCTGGTCGCGCGCCCAGGTCTCCAGCGTCTCGAGCAGCGCGCGCCCGACGCCCAGCCCGCGCGCGCGCCCCACCACCGTGATCCCGAACTCGGCGGCGTGACGGCCGGCACGCCTTGTCCCACGGTCGGCGGTGAGGTGTCCCACCACCTCCCCCTCGAGCTCGGCCACCAGCGAGACGCCGTCGGGGCCCCAACCGCGCCGGTGCCGACGCCACAACCGGGGCGACCACATCTCGTCGTCGAGCACCAACAGCGTGCGCGGCCGCTCGCGAGCCGCCTGAGCGACGATCGCCAGACAGGCGCGCGCGTCCCGGGGCCGCGCGACTCGCACGATGCCGGTACGGCCGTCGCGCACGCGCAGGGGGAACGAGTGCTTCACCGCGGCGTCAGTCGTGGCCTTCGGCGAGCTGGCGGGAGCGGTCGGTCGCTGCTCGCACCGCGTCCAGGAACGCCGAGCGGACGCCGCGATGCTCGAGCACGCTCATCGCCGCGACCGTGGTGCCGCCCGGCGAGGTGACTTCTTCGCGCAGCTCGACGGGATGGCGGCCGGTTTCGCGCAGCATGCGCGCCGAGCCGAGCAGGGTCTGGACCGTCAGCTCGGTCGCGACGTCGCGTGGCAGCCCGACCCCGACGGCCGCCTCGATGAGCGCCTCGGCGAGGAAGAACACGTACGCCGGGCCGGTCCCCGACACGCCGGTGACCGCGTCGAGATACCGCTCGGGCAGGTGCACGATCCGGCTGACCGCCGACAGGATCTCGTCGGCGTGGGCCATGTGCTCGTCGGTCGCGTGGGAGCCCGCGGCGATCGCGGTCGCTCCCTCGCGCAGCAGCGCCGGGGTGTTCGGCATCGCGCGGACGACCGGGACGGTGGAGCCCAGCCGGCGTTCCAGCAGCGCTGTCGGGATCCCCGCGGCGATCGACATGATCAGCTGCGAGTCGGTGACCACGCCGGCCATCTCGTCGAGCACGCCGTCCAGATCCTGTGGCTTCACCGCGAGCAGCACGGTCGGCGCATCCTTGACGGCCTCGATCGTGTCGCCGGTCACCGCGATGCCGTAGGTCTCGGCGAGCGCGTCGCGGCGCGCGGCATGGATCTCGGCGACGATGATCTCGCCCGGCTCGGCCCAGCCGGCATGCACGAGGCCTGCGACCAGCGCTTCCCCCATCTTGCCGCCGCCGATGATGGCGAGCTTGCGCATCACGCTCCCTCCTGCCGCGCCGGCACGCGGCCGTGCCATGCTAGTCGATGGGCGCGCGCGGTCCGGGGTCTATCGGCAGCCGGCTGTCCCGGATGCGTCGGAAGCTCCAGGCCAGCGCGAGGGCACCGGCGACGGCGCCGACGATCAAGGCGGTAGGCGGCGACGGTGTGTAGGGCTCGACACCGGCAACGAGTTGCCTGGTTCCGCTGCACAAGTTGGTGGACCCGGGGTCGCCTCCCGCCCCGAAGACCTGATATCGCTCGCCGGCCGCGAACCGGAAGCCACACGAGCCGCCGACGGCGCCCGTCTGGACGCGCTGCCGTTCGAGCGCGACCCCCTTGTGCACCTGTTCGACGTCGAAGGTCCACACCACCATGCCCGCGCTCGACTGCACGGACCCACCCGGGGGTGGATCCTCAGCCGAGAGAGCGCGGCCGGTGAACACCAGCGACGATGCAGCGAACGCCTGCTGGTCGCTCCTGCCGACGCACGAGCAAGCCCGAGCCGGCCCCGGCGCCGCTGCAAGCGTGGCGGCGATCAGGGATACCAGGACGAGCTTGCGCATCACCCGGAGCCTAGAGCGCACCTCAACCGCGCGCCAGGGACTCCAGGAAGAACCGGACGTTCGCCGGACGCTCCGCGATTCGCCTCATCAGATACGGGTACCACGCGCTGCCGAACGGCACGTACACCCGCAGCCTGTGCCCTTCGTCGAGCAGCTCCTGCTGCAGCTCTCTCCTGACGCCGTAGAGCATCTGGAACTCGTAGGAATCAGGCGTCCGGCCGAGGGCGCGGATCTGACGCTTCGCGTGCTCGATCAGCCGGTGGTCATGCGTCGCGATCATCGCGTACGCATCCGACCCGAGCAGCTGCACCGCCAGCGACGCGTACGCGGCATCGATGCGCGCCGGGCGTCGGAGCGCGATCGCGCGCGGCTCCTGGTACGCGCCTTTGCACAGACGCACGTGCAGGTCGGCCTCGATCAGGCGCGCGAGATCACCGGGTGTGCGATGCAGGTAGGCCTGGATGGCGACGCCCACTTTGCCGGGATACAGCGCGGCGAGCCGCAGACAAGCATCGATCGTGGCATCGGTGTACCCGTGGTCCTCCATGTCCAGCGTCACGCTGGTCCCGGCGGCGGCCGCGCGCGCCACCACCTTGTCGACCAGGTCGACGTCGTGTTCGCCGGGGAGGTCAAGGCCGAGCTGGGTTAGCTTCACCGAGACGTTGGCGCGCAGTCCGTCGGCCTCGATGCGATCGATCGCCGCCTGGTAGGTCGCCGCCGCCGCGTAAGCTTGCGCGACGTCCACGACGTTCTCGCCCAGATGATCCAGCGACACGTCGGCCCCGCGCGCGTTCAGGCTGCGGATCACGGCGATGGCGTCGTCGAGCTGCTCGCCGGCGACGAAGCGCAGCGCGACCCGGCGGCCGGGCCCGCCGGTCGCCAGGCGCCTGACCAGCGGCCGGTTCGCGATGCCGAGCACGACGGAGCGCAACACGGCCTCATCCTATGAGGCGGGGGAACCGTGCGGCCGTCGCGTGGATCAGGCGCGAGCGAGCCAGCGCCGGATGCCGCCGGCGGCCAGCAGCAGCAGCGACGCCACGAACGTGAACAGGTCGTCGGCGTCCCCGGTGACCGGCAGACCCGATCCGTGGCCGGCCGACCCGTCTCCCCCTGAAGCGCCCGGACCCGCGTTCCCGCCACCGCCACCGTCGTCGCCACCGTCGCCTCCATCGCTCGAGGCAGGGACGAAGCCGGCCGCCGCGTCGAACACGACGGCGCGCACGACGACCTCCGGTGAATCGACCACCGCGGCGAGCAGCGCTCGCGGCGCCGCGCCGAGACCGATGCCGCCGCCTCCGGTTCCCTGCGGCGTGGCGCCGTCGCCGAGGAGCGCGAACGGCGGTTCATCGGGCACGGTCACGGGACCGGCGGGCTGCGTGATCTGCAGGACCGCCAGCGAGGCGTCGGCGAACCATGCCCCGTTCTCGGCTTGGCCGTCCGACCCGTCGACGGCGAACAGCTCGATCTCGGGGGTGGGAGCGTCCAGCATGAGACCGTCCACGACCGCGGCGATCGCCTCGGCGAGGGCGTCGGCCTTCGCGAGCCCGTCGGCAAGGTCGGCGACTGTGATCTGCTCGTTCACGCCGATGCGCACGGCCCCGATCGAGACAGTCACGCCTCCGACGGTGTCGCCCTCGGCCGCGCGCGCGGTCAGGGTGATCGTCACGTCGTCCATCGTGACCACGGGGGTTGCCATCACCTCGCCGGTCGTGGCTCGCAGGGTGGCGCAGGCCGCTTCGGCCTCGGAGCGCAACGCCGCCAGCTCCGGCGCAGCGCCGGCCGGATCCTGCTCGGACAGGCCGGCCTCCGCTGCGGTGAGCGCATCGGCGGTCGCATCGCAGGTGCCCGTGCCGGCGGCGTCGATCGCCTCGGCGATGACGGCACGGTCGTCGAACGCTGCGAGCAGCTCGTCCAGCGCCGCAACGACCTCGGCCTTGGTGATGGTCAGGTCGGTCGGGTCTGTCAGGGTCACGTCGTACGTCGTTGCAAGCACGGTCAGGGTGGCGAGGGCATCGGCGACGCAGAGCAGGTCGAGCGGCGCGCACGACAGCGCAGCCGCGGTGGCGCGATCCGCCTCGACGTCGGCCCGGTCGTATCCGGTGGTCATGAGATCGAGCTCGTCGGCGATCTGATCCAGACCCGCGCGCGCGTCCGCGAGCGCATCGTCGGCGGCTGCCAGCTGCTCGCACGTCTGGTCGGCATCGACGCCGAGCGCGGCGGCAGCGCCCTCGATCCCCTCGCATGGGACCGCGAGCGCGTCGACGCCAATGGCCTCGAGCAGTCCGGCGAGATCGAAGACCCGGAGCCCATCGAGCGTGATCGTCCTCGACGCTTCGGAGGCGGTGTCGGTCACCTCGGCGGAGGCGGAGGAGGCCAGGCCGTCGAGGACCACCAGGCCGTCGAACAGGTCGACGCCTGCCAGGGTCGAGTCGGCACTCGAGGAGACACGGGCGTCGTCCACCCCGATCGAGGCGGACGCTTCCACCACCGTCAGGTGGAGCAGGCCTGGAAGGGTGAGGTCCCCGTCCACGAGGTCGTCGGAGCCGGAGTCGGCACTGCTGGTGCCGGTCCGCTCGAGCTGACCGGTGGTCGTCTCGTCGCCGCGGCCGGCTGTGAAGGCGGCGCGCGCATAGAGGCTGTCGCCTCGTTCAGCTTCGGCCGCATCGGCACCGACGACGATCTCGGTCCCCGCGACGGTGAGGCTGAGCACCGTATTCGCGGTCTCGGCGGAGCCCGCCGACGTGCCTGCCGTAGCCCCCGAGGGAACGGTCGATGCGAGCAGCGCGACGCAGGGTGCGACGTGCTTCCATGTGATCCGAGGCCTGTTCGGCATCCATCTCCTGGACGGCATCCTGGTTGTCACATGTTCGACAGCCTCTGCGTCGGGAGCGATGGTCCGAACGGGCCAAATCCGCCCGGCACGCTGGCATCATCCCGGGCCATTGCCGAGTGGGACCAACGGGGGATGGCCGAGGGGATGGCAGGGCTATGGTCCGACGCGCCGGAAACCGGAACGAAGAGCCGCCCCAAAGCTCGGGAAAATGACATAAGGCCCGAGCCGTCCTACCGGCTCCGTTTCCGGGCCTCGCGCCTTGCGGCGCGCGGTCCTTCCGCGGGGCCCTCGAACTTCTCGGGCCTTAAGTGCCCCGAGCGACCTTCACGTTGCTCGTCTCGGTCCCGGCGAGGTAACCACCACAGACGTTCGACTTTGGGTCGCTTACCCTACTGGTAGTTTACCCGCCAGATCAGCGACTTGGCCGTCGCCACCAACCTGACAGTGCACCCCCACTCGGTTGGGCTCCTTACGGTCAGCCCGCCCGCCGCAGTCCCAGTCGGATCCCGTATCGGCTGT
>DASWIP010000023.1:0-31051 GCA_036397635.1 Actinomycetota bacterium
CGATGTCTACGGAGCTTGAGCGTGCGCGTGAGGCGTACGACCAGCGGCAGTGGAACGACGCGTACAACGGCTTTGTAGCAGTAGTCTGGGAGAGAGTCTCGTTTCGGCACGGGGAAGCCACCGATCGACGAGGTTGTCTACAAGCTTTGCAAGGGTCGGGGCGTGGGCCCAGCGGGCTGGTCTGCTACGTACGCGCTCGGCGTATCGACGCAACTGCCAGCTCGTCGGGAGTACGCAGTGGTGGGGGCCCCGCCCTCCGGACTGGGCAACGTGCGGATCGTGTCTCGGAAGAACCTCGCACGCATCGACTTGCGGCCACTCGAGATCGCGCTCCTGGAGGCGCTGCGCTCGTGGCCGACGTTCAGCGAAGTGGACTGGGATGAGTTCGTTCGACGTATCGAGGGCCTCGTCAACGAAGGCGAGATCCGTCTAGCCCCGGTCCTCAAGGCTGGTGGGAACGATCCATCTCGCAACCTCCGAACCCATCTGGGCAGGCTGGTTGAGGATGTCGAACGTGCAGACGATCGGTGACCCGGCTGCGCGACGATCTCGACGACCTTTGCCGCGCTCTCAGTCAGGGTAAGCGAGCACTTCGGTATCCCGGAGGCCTTCGTTGAGAAGGACTACTGGGTAACAGAGCTCCTTCGAAGCATCGCGAAGCCCATCGACGATGCCATCGCGATCTTCAAAGGCGGGACGAGCCTGTCCAAGGCCTACGGGTTGATCGAACGGTTCTCGGAAGACATCGACATCCTGCTGCTCGTGACCCGCGAGGACAGCAAGGACTTCGGCAAGGGAAGCTTCGACAAGATCCTGAAACGGATCTGCGCGCGCGCCGGTCGAGATCTGGACATTCCCCCCGGGGAGACAGAAGACCTTCGGGAAGACAGGGGTTCCGTCGCGATGTTCGCTACGTCTACGATGCCCAGCTCATGTCGGGCGCTTTGAAAGAAGGGCTTCTCGAGATGGGACGTCGAGGCGGTTCTACGCCGCGGGCGTCGCGCGAGATCCCTTCACGAGCGGCTGAGCTTGCCGCTGATGCCGACGAGCAGAGCACGCGATGGGACCTGCCGTTCGTCCCGAGACCGGAAGGGGGGTTTGCCAACAGTCCTGCGTTCGATCTCGGTCATCCATGCTCGAACTCCCTTCGCGCGGGCTATGAGGCGGCGCGGGGCCTCATCTACGGATCGGTCCCCAGCTTCGCCCAGTGCATAGGTCGGTGCGCTCAGCCGCCGACGTACTCTGAAGCGTCGGGAGTTCGAGCAGCGTGCGCCTCGGAGCCTCCCGGCGCTGGAATCTGGGCCGCATCTGGGCCACAAGACGTTGCGAAACGGTGAGAAACGATGCGAAGCGTTGCTGAATCGTTTCCGCAGCGCACCGGCCACATCCGGTCGTTCCGCAGGTAGCCGCGACCTGACGACGCAGACTCATGATCCGTCGGTTCCTGGTTCGAGCCCAGGCGGGCCCACGTCTTGAGTTGACCTGCGGAAACGCGAAGTCCGTTTACCCATAACACGAACCAAGGTCTTGCGGCGGTAGACGGACGACTGGGAAGCGGTAAAGGGAGTTCAGGGCCGGATGGTTTCCCCCGCGCCGCATTCAGTCCTTGTCCGGCCGATCCCCGAGCCTCGTCGGATCCTGTTCGAGGGCTCGTCGTCGCACCGCCCGTCGAATCACCTCGGCAAGGAGTCTTACGACCTCTTGTGCTTCGTCCTCGGACAACTCAACGAACGTTGGCGGCAGGAGCCGGATCGGTTCGTGGGTCGCCCGACGCCTCATAGCCTTTCGGTCGCCTTCTTCGCGTGAGGCGTGTTCTCGCCTCTCGGGCATGCCGCTGCCTTCCTTGGTGCTCGGTTACCAGGGCCGGGTCGGGACGCACAAGGGTGAGCCGGGGTTCACGGTGTAATTGTGATGTCGCCTGTGGCGAGGGGCCTCCCGATATCGTTGATGCCTGTCGTACCGCACGCACCGGATCCGCCTTCCGTGGAGAGGATCATGCGATCGCCGAAGCCAACGGGCCGGATGACGAGGTCGTAGATCGTGACGTAGTGGCGAACGCCGTCGTTATCGATGCCCGACGCCTCGGCGAGGTGGAACGGCAGATAGGGCGGGATCGGATAGACAGGCTGATGCCAGGACACCGCGAGGCATTCGAGCGTGATCTCCACCACCCCCGCGGCGCCCGGCCGAGTGAGACGGACCATTCCCGGGACGTCGCCGAATGCCGTATGAGCGTTGACCTGGAACACCGTCCCGTCGTCGAGCACCCCAGCTCCGGTAACAGCGTGGTCGCGATCGGGAGCTGAGCTCGCGAGCGTCGGCAGGATCAGGGTGACCGAGAGGATCAAGAGTACGGCGAGCCTGGCCATCGTTGCCTCCCTGGATCGGGGTGGAGCGGACCTTTCGAGCGGCTCGTCGGTCCGCGCTCCCCACGCTGCCAGGCTTCTGACCTGGTGGAATCCGTAGCGGGGTACCGATATCTGATGCACCGCGTCGCCGAGGACGCCCTGCTCGCCGCGAGACACACGGCGCTGATGGCAGGAAAGTGATGCGCATCGGACGAAGTCCCTGGTAGGAAGGACATCCGTAGGTCATACGGATGCTCGGCGAGACGGGCGGTGCTTGCATGGCCGGGGAGGAGGCGACGTGAGACGGACGGCTTTCATCTCATCGATCCTTGTTGCGCTCGGACTGCTACCGGCGGCCGTGGGCGCTGCGGGATCCGAGCACCCGATCGTGTACATGGGCTTGAACGACGCCGACTTCGACCTGTTCATGCTGACTCCGGACGGCAGGCGGCCGATCGTGACCGCTGCGGGTCACGACTGCGGTCCCGCGATCGCGGTCGACGGGCGGCTCGTGTTCGCGAGCGCGCGCGAAGGCGTGATGGATCTCTACCTGCAGACGGGTCCGGACGCGGAACCGGTTCGCCTGACGTCGTCGAGCGTCGCGGCTCTTTTCCCATCCTGGTCGCCTGATGGTGGATGGATCGCGTACGGCAAGGACGGCGCCATCTGGAAGATGCGACCCGACGATCCCTCCACCGAGCAGCGACTCACCGATGCGAGCAGCGGGCTCTATCACAGCGCCCCGGTCTGGTCGCCGGACGGAGCGATGATCGCGTACTGGGTCGGTGCCGATCCCATCGGACTCGTCCCTGTCCCTCCCTCGATCTGGATCGTGGGCGCCGATGGGTCGGACGCAAGGCCGCTGATCGAGGACGCTCTCGAGCCTGCGTGGCATCCGGACGGAACCGTGATCGCATTCGCCAGCACTGCCGGGCGCGCGCCGGGCTTCTCCGACCTTGCCGCAATCGACTTCGACCCGGACAGCGGAACCGTCATGACAACGACGCGACGGGTCCTGCACGGCGGGGCCGGAGCGGCCTTCGCGCCGACGTATTCGCCGGAGGGATCGCTCGCCTACGCCTACGATCCCGACGGCAGGGCCCTCCCGGCGTCCCTTCCGAATCCGGGGGAAGGCTCACACGACCTGTGGGTGGGAGGACCCGAACCGTCGCAGATCTGGGTGCTGGGTGAGGCCGAGGCGCGGACAGCCGACCCGTTCGGTGCGAGCAATCCGTCGTTCGCGCCACACGCCGGGTGGTGGGGTTCATAGCAGAGTCTGGTCCTGCTTCCGGACCTCGTTCTTGGGTTGACGGCATGGGGGGCGTCGCGAGCCTGATCGGACGCAACGAAGAGTTCGATCTGTTGCAAGGCATGGTGGCGCACGCACGCGATGGCTCCGGCGGCGTGGGGCTGATCGAGGGCGAGCCCGGGATCGGGAAGACCACGCTGCTTGCGGCCGTCGCCGACGATGCCGCCCGTTCGGGTTCGGCGGTCGTCCGCGGCGCCGCCCAGGCGCTCGAGCGTGACCGACCCTTCGCCGCCTTGGCCGATGCGTTCGGTCTGGCTCCGTCCGCGGCGCATCCGCGTTGCGCGGAGATCGGCGAGCTGATCTACGGCGGGATCGGCCGTGAGGCATCCGATGCTCGCTTCCTGGCCGTGGAGAACATCACCGATCTCATCGAAGAGCAGGCGCTCTCGCGGCCGCTATTGCTCGTGCTGGAAGACCTGCACTGGGCTGATCCGGCGACGCTGCTCGTGCTGCACCGACTCACCGCCACCGTGGCCCAGCTTCCGATCGCACTCATCGCGACGCTGCGGCCACTGCCCCGGTCGCAGCAACTCCACCATGTCATCGAGCAGTTCGCAGCACATGGGGCGCGCTCCATCACGCTACAGCCATTGTCGGGTCGGGACGTTGCCGCCTTCGTTGCGACCCGCCTCGGCGCGACCGCGGGGCCCGGGTTGTCAAAGGTCCTGGCGGGCGCCGCCGGGAACCCGCTGTTCCTCAGCGAGGTCCTCGCCGCGCTCGAGCAGGAGGAGCTGCTCGTTCGCGAGCATGACCTCGTGGACGTGAGCGAGGCTTCGTTGCCGCCGTCCGTAACACTCACGATCCTGCGCCGCATGACGTACCTGTCACACGACACCCTGGAGATGCTGCGCATCTGCTCGGTGCTCGGGACGGCGTTCTCACTCACCGACCTCGCCCGCATGATGGATCGTTCCGTCCCGGAACTGCTTCCGATGATCGATGAAGCCACGCAGCTCGGCGTGCTCGGTGAAGAGGAAGGAGCGATCGCGTTTCGTCATGATCTGATCCGCGACGCGATCTACGATGACATGCTGACGCCGGTGCGCACCGGCCTGCACCATCGCGCCGCGCGCACGCTTATCGACGCGGGCGCTCCGGCGATGCGCATCGCCCCTCACATCACGCTCGGAGCCGAGCCGGGGGACGCCGAGGCCGTCGATTGGCTGCGCAGGACAGCAACCCGGATGAAGTCGTTGCCCCACGTCGCCGCCGATCTGCTCGATCGCGCGGTCGAGATCGCCGGATCCGATCTCGACATCGAGCTGCGGCTCCGATGGGTCGATGCGTTGGTGGAGGCTGGTCGTGGCGCGCAAGCCCTGAGCGCCGCACGCGAGGCGGTGGCAGAGGACGGCAGTATCAGGTCACGGATCTCGCTCGTCACTGCTTTGGGTGTCGCGTGGCGGCTCCAGGAGGGCGCCGAGGAGGCGGAGGCTGTCGCCTGGGACGTCGCAGCCACGCCCACGCAGCGTGCGGAGATGCTGGCTGTGGCTGCGGGAAACCGAACCTATGCGGATCGTTCGCGCGCGGAGCAGCAAGCCCTGGAGGCGCTGAAGCTGGCACGAGAGACCGGCGCGCGCCGCGCCGAGATCCTCGCCACAGCGGCGTTGCTGACGTGCGCCTTCCGCGACGGGTACGTGGAGCGGGCGTGGAGATTGTGGGAGGAGAACAGGGAGGCGTTCACGGAGGTCAGCCTCCCTGCTCCGTACAACCTTTACTCGATCCTGTCGGCCGCTGGGAATCCATATCTGGCCCTCGTTGGTGACCGGTTCGATGCCGCGCGGCGAGGACTCGACGACGCGCGGGACGTCAAGAATCAGGGCTACAGCATCTCAGCCTGGTATCACTGGCAGCGCGCGTCGCTTGAGATGTGGAGCGGTCGCTGGGATGAAGCGATCGCCGTCGGGGAGGCCGGTCTCGCCGTGTGCGGGGAGGGGGGTTTGCAGTTCGAGGCCTCGATGACCCACGAAGCCCTTTGCCTGATCGCCATCCACCGTGGCGACTTCGACAGTGCGGACGAGCATCTCCGAGCGATGCCCACGGCCATGTGGACGCGGGCGCTGCTCGCCGAGGCGAAAGGTGACACCGAGACCCTCGAGCGGACGCTGGACCAGTACCGGCAGGCCGTAAACGATCCGAGCCCCTGGATGATGCCGACCATGGTCCTGGTCGGGCCCGAGTGGGTCCGCCTATACGTAGAGGTGGGGGATCCGGACAGCGCGCGCATCCTCACCGAGGTGGTCGAGGAAGGAGCGCGCCGCATGCAGACCCCGACCGCTGAAGGCGCTGCGCTCCGAGCGCGCGGTCTGCTCGAAGGTGATCCGGAGCTGCTCTTGAAGGCCGTGGCGACTCATCGGCTCGGTCCACGCCCCTTCCTGACCGCGCAAGCATGCGAAGATGCCGGGGCCGCGCTGCCCTCCGATCCTCAGCGGGCCGATGAAGCGATCGCGCTGCTGCGGGAGGCGCTCGAGGTCTACGTATCGGTCGAAGCGTCGCGGAACATCGCGCGCACAGAGGCGCGGCTGCGTGCGCGCGGCGTTCGACGCGCGCGGGGCCCGCGTCCCGGCCGGCCGAAGTTCGGGTGGGAGAGCCTGACCGACTCCGAGCGCCGGGTTGTCGCGCTCGTTCCCGAGGGGTTGTCCTATCGCGAGATCGGCGAGCGCCTATTCATCTCGAAGCGAACGGTCGAGACCCACATCGCCCATGCGTTCGCCAAGTTGGGGATCTCCTCGCGGCGAGAACTCGCCGACGAGGTCCGGCGCCAGGGGCGATGATGACTGTAACGACTCCGCCAGGACACGGAGCAGTCCCAGCCATCCGGCGAATGGGATCGCGGCTTGACCTTCTCGGCCGGCGTAGCCGGTCAGGGGTCTGATGGTCTGTACTCGGATGCGCAGTACCACCCAGGCATCCTGTCTGAGCGACCGGGCATCAGGCATCCGTACGCGATACGGATATCGTCCGATCTCCCTCCAGATCTCCCTACACGGTACGGATGGATGAACTCCACCGGACCGAGAACAATGACGCCGATGCGCAAGCGGATGTATCGGAGAAGGAGTGCCTCGGCTCGAGCACTGATCGCCGGGACGGCGATCACGGCTGCGTTGACCACGCTGGGAGCCGTCGGGACGGAACCCCCCGCGGGATCAACGACCGAGCTTTCCATCCATGTGCGGTCCAACAGGGCAGATCTGGTCTCAGGCGGCGACGCCCTCGTCGAGGTCACCCTGCCTGCCGGGGCCGACGTTGCCGACCTGACGGTTCGGATCGGCCTGCGAGAGGTAACCGATGCGTTCGCGCCTCGACAGGACGGTCGCATCATGGGACTCCTGGACGGACTCGAAGTCGGAGAGAACGACGTGGCCGCCGTCCTGTCCGATGGCCGAGCCGCACGGCTCACGATCACGAACCATCCCATCGGCGGCCCTGTCTTCGCCGGACCCCAGGTGCGGCCCTGGCTGTGCGAGACCGAACGCTACGGGCTTGGACCACCCACCGACGAGCAGTGCAATACCCCGCTCCGGTACGAGTTCCACTACAAGTCCTCGGTCACCGGCCAGTTCGGCCCCTACGACCCCCATCATCCACCACCGGACGTCGCGACGACCACGACCGACACCGGCGCGACCGTCCCCTACATCGTGCGCGTGGAGATCGGCGTGATGGATCGTGGCCCGTATCACATCGGTGTGCTGTACGACCCCAACGAACCGTGGGAGCCGTGGGCGCCGCAGCCCGGCTTCAACGGGAAGGCCTACGTGCAGTTCGGGGGCGACTGTGCGCCTCGACACCGGCAGGGATCACCTCGGGGAGTCTGGGAGGCGGAGACACCCGCACTCCACGACCTAGCGCTCTCCCGTGGTTTCGCGGTCATGAACTCCAGCCTCAACCGGCAAGGCAACAACTGCAATCCCGTCGTGTCGGCCGAGGCGCTGATGATGCTCAAGGAGCACTTCATCGAGCGCTACGGGCCCATCCGCTACACGATGGGCTGGGGCTGCTCGGGTGGCGCGATCCAGCAACACATGATCGGCGCGAACTATCCGGGCCTGTTGGACGGGATCATCCCCATCTGCAGTATCCCCGACATGGCGGTGCACCCCTTCGAGGATTGCCACCTCATGCAGCGCGTCTTCGATGAGGTTTCGCCGCACCTGTGGGCCGACCAGCAGCAGCAGGCCTTCGCGGCCGGGTTCGCGACCGTGACCACCTGCCGTATCTGGCAGCAACTCGCCACGGTGTACCTCGATCCGGCTGAAGCAGCAGGATGTCTCTCGGGACCGTTCACGTTCGAGCCCGAGGGCCTCGGCCTCGAGCAACCCGACTGGGTGTACGACGCGGAGTCCAACCCCGATGGTGCCCGGTGCACCACGCAGGACTACGCGGTGTCTGTGTGGGGACGGCGTCCACCGGATGACTGGATGGGCCCCGAGCGGCGGATCGGACGCGGCTTCGCGAATAGGGCGTTCGACAACGTCGGTGTGCAGTATGGCCTCAAGGCGCTGCGGGCGGGCCTGATCCTCCCCGAGCAGTTCGTGGACCTCAACGAGAAGATCGGTGGCGTCGACATCGATCATCACCATCAGCCGGAGCGCTCCAGCGCCGACCCGATGGCCCTCGAGGTTGCCTATCGCAGCGGTCTCATCGTGGATGCGACGGCGCTCGGTCGCGTCCCCATCATCGACGTGCGCGCGCCGGGCTACGCGGACCTTCACCCGAACGCCTACAGCTACGTCGTGCGCGCCAGGCTCGACCAGGCGAATGGGCACCATCGCAACCACATCATGTTCCTCGAACCAGGACCAGTTTTCGCGGGCGAAGCGAGCATGCGGATCGCGTTCGACGTCATGGACCGCTGGCTCGAAGCCATCGAAGCGGATACGCGCGCGATACCGCTCGAGGAGAAAGTTGTCGGGAACAAGCCACCCGATGCCGTCGACACGTGCTTCGTCAACGCGGAGGCCGTCGCCCATGGGGAGGACTGTCACGCGCTGTACCCGCCGTTCGCCGACCCCAGACTCACCGCCGGGGCACCGCCGACCAACGAGGTGATCGCATGCCGGCTCCGGCCGCTGGACCGTGACGACGACTACGGCCCTCTCGGATTCACCGACGAGCAGTGGACGCGGCTGCAGGCCGCGTTCCCCGCCGGTGTATGCGACTACTCGAGAGCGGGCGTCGGGAAACAACCCGCGGTCCCATGGCTGGACTACAGCGCAGGCCCTGGTGGCGTTCCGCTGGGCCCATCACCGGCCTCGGTGCCGATCACCGTGGACTAAGGGGGAGAGATCATGAGAGCGTTCATCATGGGAGCCGCGTTGCTCGGCCTCATCACCAGCGTCGCGCCGAGCAGCGCGGCGGAGGACGCGGTCGAGGAAACGGTGCTCGTTCGCTGGGTCTACGGCAGCCGTCACGGCGTAGCCATCGAAGGATCGTCGCAGGCCACGGTGGCAACCGCCGAAGGGACCAGCATGGTCGTGACAACGAGCGGCCTGCGGCCCGGCCACGCGTATACCCTGTGGTTCACCTTCTTCAACCACCCCGAGTACTGCACCTCGATCCCTCCCGTTCCGGGTGGCGAATTGCGCTGCGGTATGACGGATCTGCTGAACCCTTTGACTGACGGCTCTCTCGTGTTCGGAGATGGTCTCGTCGCCACGGGAATCGACGACACCTTCGAAGGGTACCGCCCCATCGACGACTTCCCGGAGGGCGATGAGCAGATCGCCTATGGCACCGGCGTGCTGACTAACCCCCTTGGAGCCGAATACCAGGCAACGCTGCGCGACCACGGGTTGGCATCGGAGGACCCGCAGGAACTCGAGGCGCAGCTCACGACGCTCAACGGCGGATGCCACGAGGGTGAGGACGGGTTCCCCTGCCGCGACCAACAGGCGAGCGGATTCAGGATCCAGATGTACTTCGAGTGCTTCGAGGACGTTTCGTGCTTCACGCAGGAAGAGGGTCAGTGAGATGATGCGTCCGCACAGGGACACGCGGTTCGGACGCGCGTCCGCTGCCGGCTTGCTGGCGCTTTCGCTCGTGATGGCATTGGTATTCGCACCAGCGGCTACTCACGCGGAAACGGACGACTGCGCCTTCTGGGATGAGCATCCCTCGACGGGGAGTGCCAACGAGGAGTACTTGCCCGCTTCAGACCCCGATCCCTTCTACGCTCAGCCCGACCCGATGCCTTGCGCTCGGCTCGGCACGATCCTCGACGTACGGCCGATCATGTTCACTCCGACCCCGGGGCTAGCATCGCCCAACGAGGCATGGCACCTCTAGTTCCTGTCGACCGACCCCTTCGGTGCGCCGATCGCAGCAGTGGCCAGCGTCGTGAAGCCGCTGCCCGAAGTCGCGAGCGGAGCGCCCAAGCTTCTTGCGCACCAGTTCTTCGAGAACAGCCTCGGGAGCGTGTGTGCTCCATCGCACTCGGTCACCGGGGGAGCGGACAACATGGAGAGCGCGAGCGCGTCGCCGTTCTACCTGGCCGGCCCCCTCGCGCTCGGGTGGACCCTGGTGATCCCTGACCACGAGGGGCCGCTATCCGCCTACCTCGCTCCGGTCGTCTCCGGGCGCATCACGCCGGACGCGATCCGAGCAGCCGAAGGCTTCACATCGCTGGATCTGGCCGGGTCTTCCACGCCTGTTGCTCTGTGGGGGTTCTCAAGCGGAGGGACCGCGAGCCTCTGGGCCGCTGCGTCAGCCCCGACCTACGCACCCGAACTGAGCATCGTCGGCGCCGCCGGCGGCAGTTCGGTCCTCGACTTGGAGCACCTCTTTGCCTCGGTCGATGGTCATCCAGTCTGGATGCGGTACGCGTTCAGCGCGATGATCGGCGTCACCCGCGTCCACGAAGACTTCGTACCGGTGGGTCTGTTGAACGAAATTGGGCTCGAGATGGCGAGTGCGGTGAAGGACGGCTGTAACGGCAATCGCACCGACGGAGGGCTTCCGCCGTCAGGGCACTTCAGCGACTACATGACCGCGGATCCGTTCGTCCGCGACGAAGCCCTCGCTGTATTCGCGGCCACCAGGCTTCCCCAACCGGACGCGATCCCGACGACCGATATCTACCTGTACCACTCCACCGACGACGAGGGGGCACCGATGGCGGATGTCGATGCCGCCGCGCGCGCCTGGTGCGAGCACGGCACACGCGTGATCGTCAATGAGCTGCCGGGCACCCACATAACCTCTGGTTTCTCCGGAATGGCGGGAGCGGTTCGCTTCCTGGCGCGCGCGTTCGACGGGCTCGATCCGGAGCCACTCGGAACCGAACGCGGCTGCTAGAAGGGGACTGCAGGAGGGAAGGAGCCATGGCCGGCATCCTGCGCATCATCGCTCTCGTGAGCGCGCTCGTCATCGTCGAGCACGTTCGCACGCGGATCGAGAAGCTCGCGCTGCTCCATCGCCGCCGCTGAGACCCGGGACCCCCTCGGAGCTGATCGCCGGGATAGAGTCGCGGCATGGCGGAGGGGCTGACGTGGTGATCGAGGAACTTGCCGGCCACGGCCGCGCGTTGCCCTCCGGGGTCGTGGCCTTTCTCTTCTCCGACATCGAGGGATCCACGCGCTTGCTGGCGACCCTCGGCGAGGCCTACAAGCCCCTGCTGGCCGACCACCGCCGGCTGCTGCGCGCGGTGTGGGCCGAGCGCGACGGGGCCGAGGTCGGTACCGAGGGCGACTCGTTCTTCGTTGCCTTCGCGCGGCCGTCGGACGCGATCCGGGCGGCGCGCGACGCGCAGCTGGCGTTGGCCGAGCACGACTGGGGCGCTACGCCCGTCCGCGTGCGGATCGGACTGCACGCAGGCGAAGCCTCGCTGGAGGACGACGACTACACCGGCATGGCCGTGCACCTTGCGGCCCGCGTGTCGGCGGCAGCGCACGGCGGGCAGGTGCTGCTCACCGAGGCGTGTCGCGCGCTGGGAGCCGAGGCGCTCGGGGCCACGCTCGGCACGATGGACCTGGGCCCGCACCGGCTGAAGGACATCCCCGACGAGGTCGCCCTCCACCAACTCACGGGGGCCGGCCTGCGCGACGACTTCCCGCCTCTGCGCACGATGGAGCGCTACCGGACGAACCCTGCCCGCGCAACTGACCAGCTTCGTCGGACGCGAGAACGAGGTGAATGAACTCGCAGAAGGGCTGACCGACGCGCGCCTGGTGTCGATCGTGGGGGTCGGCGGCGTCGGCAAGACGCGCTTGGCGCTGGAGATCGCCGCGCGCGCGCTGCCCCAGTTCCCCGACGGCGTGTGGCTCGCCGACCTCGCACCGGTCAAGGAGGTGGAGGGCCTGATGACCGAGGTCGCCGGCGCGGTCGGCGCGCGAGGAGCACGGCACGCCGCTCGCCGACACCGTGCGCCGCTACCTGGCGCCGCGGGAGCTGCTGCTGGTGCTGGACAACTGCGAGCACCTGGTCGATGAGGCCGCCGCGGTGGCAGAGTCGATCCTGCAGGCCGCACCCAACGTGCGCATCCTTGCGACCACGCGCGAGGCTTTGGGCGTTCCCGGCGAGGTCGCGCACCGGATCGCATCGCTGGCCTCGCCCGGCGAGAATGTGACGAACCCCGACGAGATCGCCGCGTGCGACTGCCCGGCGCTGTTCGTCGCGCGCGCGGCGGCCGTCGTGCCCGGCTTCGTGCTCGGGCCCGACAACGCCGTCGCGGTCGCAGAGATCTGCCGGCGTCTGGACGGCATCCCCCTTGCCGTCGAGCTGGCCGCCGCGCGCGTCGCGATGATGAACCCGGCGCAGATCGCCGATCGCCTGCACGACCGGTTCCGCCTGCTATCGGGCGGGCGGCGCACCGCCGTGGGACGGCAGCAGACGCTGCGCGCTGCCGTGGACTGGAGCTACCAGTTGCTCACCGGCGACGAGCGTGAGTTCCTCGACCGCCTCTCGGTGTTCGTGGGCGGCTGGTCGATCGAGTCGGCAGAGGCTGTGTGCGGCGAGGACCTGGACGTCCTCGGGGTGCTGGGCGCTCTGGTGTCGAAGTCGCTCGTGGTCGCCACGCCGGCACGCGAAGGGGTTCGGTACTCGCTCTTGGAGACGATCCGGCAGTACGCCGGGGAACGATTGCTGGAACGCGATCCGGCTCCCTATCACGACCGGCATGCCGCCACCTTCGCCGAGCTCGCCGAGCGCGCGGAGCCCGAGCTGTTCCAGCCCGACACCCTGTCGTGGCTGACGGTGCTCGACGCCGAGCTCGACAACATGCGCGCGGCCTACACGTGGGCGCTGGAAGGCGGCGACGGCGCCACCGCTCTGCGGATCGCCTCGGCGTTGTGGTCGTTCTGGTGGATGCGCGGCGCGTACCGGGAGGGCATCGAGCGCATCGACGCGGCTATGGACGCGCTGGGCTGGCCCGAGGATCTGTCCGGCGCACGCGCGCGGTGGCGGCGAGGCTTCCTGAACGCCTTCAGCGGCGGCGGCCCGCGTGCCTTCAGCGGCGACCTCGACGCCTTGGTGAGCCTCACCGAGGATGCGGAGCGAGTCTGCCGCGCGCTCGGGGATGAAGCCGGGCTGGCATACACCTACTGGTTCCAAGGCTGGATCGATCCGGATCGGTTCCACGCCGCGCTGGAGCAGTCGCGCGTGGCGGGCGATCCTCTCATCGAGACGTGGTCGCTCCTGCTGCTCGGCAGCCAGGTTGACTCCGACCCTGCGGCAGGACACGTCCAGCAGGCACTTGCGATCGCAGAGTCGCGCGGGGACATCTGGAACGTCGCGATGGCATCGAACAACCTCGGAGCTGAGGACTGGCTCGAAGGCCGCCATCGCGATGCGCAGGAACGGATGGAGCGTGCAACGGCCATCTTCACCGAGATGGGCTCGGCCTTCGGTCAGACGCTCACGCTCGGCAATCTCACGCTGTGGGCACGGACCTCCGGTGACTTCGATCGGTTCGAGCAGATCTACGAACAGCTCACCGGGCTCCTCCTCGGCACGGAGAACGAGCGGATGCTCGGGCCCGTCACGGCAACGTTCGGCGCGATGGCCATGGACGCCGGCGACCTGGACGAGGCCGACCGCCGCTACGAACGCGCAGTCGCGTTCGGCGCCGGCACCGCCCAAGCTGGCCCTGGACTGTTGGGCCGAGCCGACGTGGCGATCGCCCGCGGCGATCTGGCGGCTGCGAGCCGGTTCCTCGCCGACGTCGAGGACATGCCCGAACGTGCTCACGGCGCGCGCGGCTTGACGAGGCTCGCGTGGAAGGCGGGGCGCGCGAAACTCGCGTTCGCGGCGGACGACTTCGTTGAAGCGAGGCGTTGGATCAGCGACGGTGTGGGCGCGATCCCCGCCACATGGGGGAAAGCGCTGCTGTACACGTTCCTGGAGTTGCTGGCGCAGGCCGTCGCGTCCGAGCGACCGCGCGACGCAGCCCCTGCTCCTGGGGGCGGCCGATCGGTTCCGCGACATGTACCTCGACCGCCGTCACCCCTGGGACGCCGCAGCGCACGAAGCCCTCTGCCAGCGCCTGCGAGCTGCCCTCGGCGTGGAGTTCGACCAGGCGGTGGAGGCCGGAGCCGCGATGGGCGCCGAAGCCCTCCGCGACCTCGCCATCGCGCTGGCCTCCGAGGAGCAGCCCAGTTGACGGCGCGTGGGCCGAGGTGGTCGAGCAAAGAGATTCAGGAGGCAGGAGTTGGCTGGCCTGGCGATGCGCTGCGAGCCGCGCGAACGAGTCGACTCGCGGGCACCGTCGGGACCTACCGCGTCGGTGGCCGGCGGGGGCTGCGGAGCGTGCGCGGCGGGTCCTGCATGAATCGGGAACCCGCCAGCCCGAGTGTGGGGCCGATTTCGATGAATCGCCGCAAGCCGAACAACGGCAAGGGCGGGGAGATGAGGAACCCTTGCAAGCGATCGACCCCGAGAGCGCGCAGCTCGAGGACCTGTTCGAAGCTCACGACCCCTTCGGCGATCACGACCATTCCGAGACTGTGGGCCAGCTTCGTGACGGCTTCGACGATCACGTAGTCATCGGGACGGCTTGCTACCGCGCTGATGAACTCGCGGTCGATCTTGACCGCGTCGAAAGGGTAGCGGTGAAGGTAGCTGATGGAGGAATAGTGGGTTCCGAAGTCGTCGAGCATGACCCGCGCGCCGAGTTGCCGCATCCTGTCCATGAATGGCTTCGCGTTTGATCCCGTGACCTCGGAGGATTCGGTGATTTCGAAGGCGAAACGTTCCGGTGCCACGGCGGAGGCGTCGATGATAGAGGCGAAGTCCTCGGCGAGCTCCTCCCGGATAAGTTGGCGAGCGGCCACGTTCACTGAGCAGGAAAAGCCGTCCGGAAGGGACTTCTCGTGCTGGAGAGATCCGAGAGCGCTCGCGGCTTCCTGAAGTACCCACCGGCCGAGCGCATCCATGACTGAGGTGCGCTCCACGGCTGGAATGAAGGAGCTCGGAAAGACCAGTTCACCCTGTCGTCGCCATCGCACGAGCGCTTCAGCGCATACGAGCGAATAGTCGTCCGCCCGAACGATGGGCTGGTAGTGAAGTTCCATCTCTCCGGACGTGAGGGCCGAGCGTATCTCCTGTTGGAGCGCGTGCATGTTTGGCAGCGACTCCGCTCCCACTCCTTGCGCGACGAGCACACCTCGGCCCGTCGAGAGCGCGAGTCGTGCTTGATGAGCCGCGGAGCGGAGAAGTCTGTCGTCTTCGTAGGTCTCCGTCGCCACGGCGATGCCGATGCCGATCTCAAGCTCGATGGATCCCGCGTGGGTTCGTACGGGCGCGGATAGTTCGCGACTCAACTGCTTACCAAGATGGTCCGGGTCCGTGGTGGCCGCACAGACCGCGATCTTGTCGGTGGCGATCCTCGACGGACCGACTAACCACTCTCGCGCGATCAGGCGCACCAATAGCGCGGCGAGGATCTCGTCAGCGACCCGATACCCGAGCTCGATGGCGATCTCGTCGAATCCTCCGATGAGAACCACGACCACTTGGTGCTCGCCATGCGGACGACGAGCCGCGACCCCGGCCAGGAACTGGTCGAGGTCGACGCCCCGGGGGCCGCCTCGACTGGGGCGACTACCGCCCGACTGTGGAGGCATCTGCGATGCTCTCGGTTTCTTCGGCTGGTGGCCGCCTCTGGCGAAGCGTGACGCGGAATGATGCCCCGCCTCCGTTGTTGTCGGTTACCCAAGCCCGGCCACCGTGAGCTGCCGCGAGCTGCCGCACCAGAGCGAGTCCGATGCCCTGACCTGGAGAGTGAGAGATGGCCTCACCGTGCCGGAACGGTTCGAAGATCGACTCTTTCGACTGGTCGGGAACCCCGGGGCCCCAGTCCGTCACGGATATCTCGACAAAGCGGGACGATGCGTGGACCTCGAGCGCCGCGGGGGTTCCAGCTTTGGTGTGGCGCGCAAGGTTCGCGAGCAGCTCTTCGAGGATGTGGTCGAAGAAGGAGTGATCGACCGACACGGTGACTGGGTCAACGGAGACTGAGAGTTTCCGCTCACCAAGGTCGATCCGATCCAGGAGGCGATGTGTCAGGACGGGAAGGACGCCCTCTGCGCATCGAGGCTCGAACGTTCCGCGGGTGAGCCGATCGAGATCGATGAGATCGGCGATCAACCGGTCAAGGTGGGACGCGTTCTCCTCCAGCCGCTCGATCAGGTCCGCCCGGTCGGGTCCGGCGATCGCATCGCCGAAGGTGTTGAGCGTTCTAGTCATCCCGACGATGTTGGTGAGTGGCGTCCTCAACTCGTGCGAGACCGATGTCAGCAGCTGTGTCTTGAGTTGGTTCAGTTCTCGCTCGCGCTCGGAAGCATCCCGTTCGCGCTCGATCGCGGTCCGGAGGGCCACTTCGGTTTTCTCGCGATCGGAGACATCGACGGCGATGACCAGTGTTGCTTCGGCCCCGCCGAATCGGATGTCCCTGATGTGAACCTCGACACTGAATCGTGTGCCGTCCTTGGCCAGATGATGGAAGCGTCCTACGTGGTGAAGAGTCGGATGAGATTCGGCGACGATCTCTTTCACCAGCGGGATCTCTTCAGGGGGTCTGATATCCAGCAGGCCCATCGCGAGGAACTCTTCGCGCGTGTACCCATACCGCTCGAGCGAGGCCTCGTTCATTTCGAGAAATCGAAGGGTGCTGCGGTCGTAGACGTACATCGCCATCGGGGCGTGGGCGAACAGCCCCCGGAACTGTGCCTCGCTTTCATGGAGCCCCTCTTGGGCCTGCTTCAGATCCTCGACGTCCTGGACATAGCAAAGTCGCGACCCGCCGTCCTCGTTGCTCGAAAGCAGCGTCATGTCGATCATGGAGGCGAATCGGGATCCGTCTCGGCGCAGGCGCGTTAGTTCGAACACCTCGTGTCCAGACGTGCGCAAGGCTTGCAATCTCTGCCTGAGGGCTCCCAGATCCTCTGGGGCGATCAACGCCTCGGCTGGATGTCCTACCAGATCGGACGGGGGATACCCATGAAGTGTCGCGAAGGCGGGGTTGAGCTCCTCGATGCGTCCTGAATCATTGTCGATCACCGCCATGCCGAACGCTGCGCTGGTCGAGATCGCTTCCCACCGCCGGTGAGCCTGCTCGGCCTCCTGTCGCTCAGTCACTTCCACGACAACCACGCCGATACCGATGATCTCTGTTCCCATCCGAACCGGGTAATAGCTCGCTAGCCATGAGCGCAGTCGACCTAGTTCTGTCGCGATCACGCCGGTGATCTCTTGGTCGACAACCCGCTCTCCAGCATCGAGGACCCGCCGAAACAACGGCTCGATCTGCGCCCACAGGTGGGGCACCACTTCGGCGACCTTGCGGCCAGCGTGGTCTCCTACCGGTACGCCGTTGACGGTGGCGAGTTGCTCGTTCACATGAACGTAGCGGAAGTCGCGATCAATGAAACCCAGACCAACGGGCGCATTGTCCTCAAGTGTCCTTAGCAGACAGTACGCTTCGGCGTTCTCCCGCTGCGTGCGGGCGATCTCCCTCACCCGGCGTGCCGTTACGTCCTGTGCGACACCAAGGACCTGGGTCAGTGTCCCATCCGGCCCCAGGATCGCTTCTGCACTGGCTTCGATCCATCGTTCCTCGCCGGTCGTCGCCAGGATGATTCGGTACTCAACCGTCAAGCGCCCCTCGCGGGTTCGGATCGCATCCATCTCGTCGAGCATCCGCGCTCGATCGTCGGGATGAACTACGTCTAGGAAGGCCTCGAGGGTAGGCTCGACATCGCCGGGCTGGAAGCCGAACACGCGATACATCTCGTCCGAGCAGTGGTAGACGTTGCCGGCGACATCCCATCGCCAGCTGCCGACGCGTGCCAATTGTTCAGCAGCGGCGTAATGGGCGTTCGTCGGAGGGACGCTGGGTTGAACATCTGGGGGATCGGCGGACAAGCCAGCGTAGGAGACGCTCCTGCGCTCAGATCGTACTGCGCTCAGTGTCGGGAAGGTCACGTCCGCACCGCCTCTCACCCGGGACATGCGGCACGATGTCGTCCGGGCCGCCTCGTAGTAAGAATCGGCTTGCAGCCTTGGAAGGGGAAGGGCCACCCGGCCCTGTCGCCACGGGCCGTGGTCCTGCCGCCACCGTCCGGAGGACCTTGCCCCGCTAGACCAGCGAACTCCTCGGTCGGCCTTTATCCCAAACGAACCACCTGAGGTCGCACCCTTGCCATGGCGCTTGACCAGGGCACTGCTTTAATGCAGTGCAATAATAATGCATGCGCAAGGTCAGGCTCTCGCGGTCGGCGCGCAAGCGGCGCATCGGGAAGGCGCACATCATCGCCGCGATGAACAGCGCTGGAGAGCCGGAGCGGTTTCCGGCCGAGCGGGAACTTGACGAGCGCCTGCTGTGGATCGGGGAGGACGACCGCGGGTGATGCTGGAGGTCATCGGGATCGAGCTACCCGACTACCTGCTGATCATCCACGTCATGCCCTACTCGTACAGGAGGAAGTGATGGGTTCGAAGAGGGAGTCAAGGAGATCCAAGTACACGCTTGCTCCCGGTCCCGAAGTCGACCTTGGGCGCAAGGTGGTCCGTGACAGCCGTGGACGGCGGATCACGCAGAACTACGTCGACCGTGCGGTCGCCGACGTCCATGCGAAGAGTCGAGGCCGGCCGTCCTTGACCGGACAGGCGGCGCGCTCTCCTCAGGTGACGTTCCGGCTTCCGCCCGATCTGCGGGCGAAGGCCGAGGCGCGGGCCAAGCGCGAGGGCAAACGCGTATCGGAGGTCGCGCGGGAAGCCCTCGAACGCTACCTCGTGTCGTGAGGCCATCGGCGGGACCGTTCAGGCCACCCTCCAGGCTCAGCGCGTGTTTGTAGGTCCAGGGGAGCGCGCGCATCGCGACCGATGACCTGGGGCGATGATCGTCGATGAAAGCGCAGTCAGAGTGAGTGTCACCATTTCACGCCTTGGGAGCGAGAGAGACTGTCGAGGAATCCTCCGACGGCCGCCGCGGCGGCTTCAGGCTGTTCGAGGGTGGGTGAATGGCCGGCGCCGGCGATCCGCACGAAATCGAACACCTTGGGAAGCGCGTGGACCATCTGTTCGACCTCGTCGAGTTGGAGGGCGATGTCGTCGTCGTCGCCGTACAGGACGAGTGCTGGGACGTGCACGTCGCCGAGTCGCTCCAGGAGACTTTCGTGTCGCGTGAGCGACCGCATGATCTCGCGAACGTCGTCCACGGGTTGGGCACGCCAGCGCTCCATCCATCGGTGTCGCAGCGCTTCGGGCGTGCTCCGTCCGAAGTTGGTCGTCGCGGAGCCCAGCAGAGCGTCCTCGGTCCATCCCTGTTTGGCGACCGCGTCGGCCCATGCTTCGTAGGCAGGAAGACGCGTCGCGTGCTCGGGCCCGGCTTGCGTGCTGATCAAGACAAGGCCGACCACTCGATCCGGATGTCGGAGCGCGGCCCGCAGCGCGATCGGGCCTGCGACGCTCGCGCCACCCCAGACCGCACGCTCGATCCCCAAAGTGTCGAGGAGAGCGACTTGATCCTCCATCACTTGCCACAGCGTCCTTTCTTCGGCGCGGTGCTCCGACCGGCCGTGACCGCGCAGGTCCGGGGTTATGACCCGGTAGCGTCCCGAGAGCGCATCCACCATGGGGTCGAGCATCGAGTGATCCATGAACAGACCGTGGAGGAGCAAGACCGGCGGGCCCTGTCCTCGGTCCTCAAAGAAAAGGCGCCATCCTTTGTGCGCGAACTCTGGCAACGAGGTCTCCGATCCGCTTGATGGCTTGCATGGTTCCACAGAATTGCCCGTCCTCAGACTCAGCTCCTCCGCCGCAGATCCTGCCACACCAGGTCGGGATGGCGATCGCTGCCCGGGAGATCGAAGTAGGTTTCCTCCTGGTCGCTCGCGCAGATGTCGTTGACGCCCTCCGGAGTTGACTTCGGCTGATAGCTCACGAGGCGTGCTGTGTGGGGTGGCGGGGTAGTCCGTCGAAGCCGCGCCAAGTGAGGGCGAGCAGGTAGTCGACGAGGTCTTCGCGCCGCATGCGTCGCGTGCGGAGCCACCAGTCGGCGACTGATTGGGCCATGCCGATCATCGCGCGCGCGTAGATCGGCGCACCGGCTGGGTCGAGGTCTGCGGCGCGCAGCAGGTCGCCGACGGTGCGCGCGATGCCTTCGGCGAGGGTGTCCCATGATGTGCCCAGTCGCGCGCGCATGGCGGGGTCGTGACGTGCTCCTGCGTCGACGAGCATGCGGAATCCGTCTTCGCGCTGGTCGGCGTATTCGAAGTAGGCCTCGAACCCGGATCGCAGGCGTTCGCGGGGGTCGGGGGAAGTCGATAGGGCGACCCAGAGTCGGCGGATGAGTTCGGCGAGGTGCTCTTCCAGGACTGCGAGATAGAGGTCTCGTTTCCCGTCGAAATGGCGATAGATGACGGGTTTGGTGGCGCGGATGGCGGTGGCGATGTCATCGATGCTGGTGTCGTCGTAGCCGCGTTCGGCGAAGACGCGCCGCGCGGTCGCCAGGATCTGCTCGCGCCGGTCGGGGGCGCGCATCCTGCGCCTCTTGCTGGTCTTCGTCGCCGCCACGCATCGGATGTTACCAGAAGTAATGCAAGGCTGGGATGAGGCGGTCGCGTGAATTCCATGTTACCTACCATCCGGTAGAGGTAGACACGGCGTCGAATGGTGTTGTATAAGGGCGGCGCACCAGGGACCAGTCCACCCGAGAGAAGTTACTAGCTGTAACTTGTGGGGAGCTGCCGGATGATCGCATGGGTGTTCCCGGGTCAGGGGAGCCAGTTCGTCGGGATGGGAACGGGCTTCAGCGCCGCGCCCGCTCGCGAGGTGTTCGATGTTGCTCGCGAGGTGCTCGGTTGGGATGTGCGCTCGGTGTGCCTGCATGGTCCTGAAGAGTTGCTCGCATCTACTGAGGTGTCGCAGCCGGCGATCCTGACCGTCTCGGTGGCTGCAGCTCGGTCGCTCGAAGACTCGGGTTTGCTGCCCGATCTGGTTGCGGGACATAGCGTGGGGGAGTTCGCGGCGTTGGTCGTGGCGCGCGCGATCTCATTCGAGGATGCGTTGCACGTCGTCGGGGCTCGTGCGGAGGCGATGGCGCAAGCGGGTCGTGAGACTGCAGGCCGAATGGCTGCCGTGATCGGCTTGGATCGCGGCCGCGTCGAGGAGATCTGCGAGCGCTCGCAGGGTTTGGTCGCGGTGGCGACGGTGAACGGTTCCGATCAGATGGTGATCTCAGGCGAGGTCGGCGCCGTCGAAGCTTCAGCCGAGGCCGCGCGCGCGGCGGGCGCTCGCCGGGTGATCCCACTGCCGGTGAGCGTCGCGGCGCACTCGCCGCTGATGGCCCCCGCTGCCAAGACGGTGGGCCGCGCGCTGGAGGGTGTCACGCTTCTGCCGCCGGTGATCCCGTTCTCCTCGGGTGTCGCCGGGAAGCTGCTCGACGAGCCGTCGGAGATCGGTCGGTCGCTCGTGGACGCGCTGACGCATCCGGTTGACTGGCCGGCGTGCGTGGCGGCGTTGCAGGCCGGGGGCGCGGAGGCGTTCGTTGAGGTCGGTCCCGGTGCGGTCCTGTCGGGGCTGATCCGGCGTCTCGCGCCGGACGTCCAGATCTGGCAGGTTGCCGACGATCGGTCGGCGGCCCGGCTCGTGGACGAGCTTGCATCGGGGGTGCTGCGGTGACTTACGCGGCGATCACCGGGTGGGGGATCGCGGTTCCCGATGCGATCGTGACCAGTGATGAGCTTGAGCGCCGAGTGGGCCTCGAGTCGGGATGGGTCGAGCAGCGTTCGGGCATCGTGCAACGGCGTGTGGCATCACAGGGCGAAACGACGTCCACGCTTGCCGCGGAGGCGGGCCGGCGGGGGGTGGCGCGCGCGGGCCTTGGGCCGGATGACCTTGATCTGATCGTGGTGGCGACCTGCACGCCGGATCATCTGGTGCCGGGGACGGCGCCGATGGTCCAGGCTGCTCTGGGCGCGTCGCGGGCGGGCGCGTTCGACGTCAACGCTGCCTGCGCTGGGTTCCTGACGGCGCTCGCCGCTGCGGATGGGCTGGTGCGCGCGGGGGCGATCCGGCGGGCGCTGGTGATCGGCGCGGAGGTGCTGTCGAGGTTCATCGATCCGGCTGAGCCGAAGACGTTCGTGCTCTTCGGCGACGGCGCGGGCGCGGTCGTGCTCGAGGGGAGCGAGGAACAGGCAGGTTTGCTGTCTGTGGAGTTGGGTGCGGACGGATCGGGAGTGGAGCATTTGAAGGTCCCTGCCGGCGGGAGCGCGCATCCTGCTTCGGCCGAGACGGTCGCCGCGCGCGAGCATACGGTCCGCATGAACGGCCCGGAGGTGTATCGGGCGGCTGTTCGCATCATGGTCGGCGCCGCCGAGGATGCGATCGCGTCGGCGAGATGCTCGCTGGCCGATGTGGATCTGCTGATCTTGCATCAGGCGAACCAGCGGATCATCACCGAGGTCGGCGCGCGCCTGGGTGTTCCCGAGGAGCGTGTGTTCAGCAACGTGGCGTGCTACGGCAACACTTCGGCAGCGTCGGTTCCGATCGCGCTCGCCGAGGCGGCGGACGAAGGGCTGCTGGAGCCGGGGTCGCTAGTGGCGCTGAGCGTGGTGGGCGCGGGCTTCACCTGGGCGGCGGGCGTGCTGCGGTGGACTGCGGTGACGTCGCCGCTTGAACAGTCGATCTTGGTCGAGGAGGGAGTGCTCGCATGACGGATCTGGCAGGCCGAGTGGCGCTGGTGACGGGCGCGTCGCGGGGGATCGGCCGCGCCTCGGCGGTCGCCCTCGCCCGACGCGGCGCCCAGGTGGCGATCAACTATCGCGAGGACAAGGACGGAGCCAACGACACGCTGGCCGCGGTGCGCGAGGCGGGCTCGGAGGGGATCGTGGTGCGTGCCGACGTGTCGGTCGCTGAGGACGTCGAAGCGATGTTCACCCAGACCGAGGAGACGCTGGCGCGTGTGGACGTGTTGGTGGCCAATGCGGGCTCGACGCGGGATCGCGTGCTCGGGCTGATGCGCGAAGAGGACTGGTTCGACGTGCTGGACGTGAACCTGACCGGCGTGTGGCGGTGCGCGCGCCGCGCGCTGCGTCAGATGCTGCGCGCGCGCTGGGGGCGGATCATCGCGGTCTCGTCGGTCGCGGGCCTGCACGGCAACGTCGGCCAGACGAACTACTGCGCTGCCAAGGCCGGCGAGATCGGGTTCGTGCGCGCGCTCGCGCGCGAGGTGGCGTCCAAGGGGATCACTGCCAACGTGATCGCGCCTGGCTACGTGGACACCGCGTTGTTCCGCGCGGTTCCCGAGCAGGCGCAACAGGCTGCTCTCGGTCAGGTGCCGGCGGGGCGGTTCGGAGCCCCAGAGGAGGTCGGGGAGGTTGTCGGTTTCCTCGCCTCACCGGCGGCGAGCTATGTGACCGGCTCGGTCGTGGTCGTGGACGGAGGACTATCCGCATAGGAGGGCAGAGATGACAGAACAGTTCGAAGACGTCGTCAAGGAACTGCTGATCAAGGAGTTCCGCGTCGATGAGGCGACGATCGCCCCGGAGGCATCGTTCAAAGAGTTGGGTCTGGATTCGTTGGATGTGGTCTCGTTCGTGATGGCGCTCGAGGACCGGCTCGGCCTGGAGATCCCCGAGTCCGACCTCGAGGGCGTCAACACCTACGGCGACGCGCTCGGGCTGCTGGAGCGAAAGGTCGGCTCGCGCGCATGATGAGGCTTGATCGTTCGATGTGGAGGCGACTCACTACCGTGATGGCGAACGATCATGTCTCATAGACGGCGTGTCGTGATCACCGGCATCGGTCCGGTGACCCCGGTCGGGATCGGCGTCGATGCCTTCTGGTCGTCGCTCGTTGCGGGCCGGTCGGGGGTGGGCAAGCTCGAGGGCTTCGACGCGTCGGCGTATGCGTCGCGGATCGCAGCGCAGGTCCACGACTTCCAAGCCGAGGATTTCCTCGAGCCGGCTGAGGTGCGCCGCATGGAACGCTTCGCGCACCTCGCCGTCGCTGCGGGACGCCTCGCCGTCGCCGACGCGAGCCTGGACCTCGATGAGGTACCGCGCGAGCGGGTCGGTTGCGTGCTCGGGACCGGCATCGGCGGCATCTCCGCGTTCGAGCAGGGCGTGAAGGTGCTCGCCGAGCGCGGACCGAGTCGGATCAGCCCTCACCTGGTCGCCCAGATGATCCCCAACATGGCCGCGGGACAGATCGCGATGCGCCTGGGCATCACCGGCCCGAACGACTGCACCGTCACCGCGTGCGCGGCAAGCGGGCATGCGATCGCGCGCGCGGTCGATCTGATCCGAGCCGGCCGCGCCGACGTCGTACTGGCCGGGGGAGCGGAGTCGGCGATCACGCCGCTGACCGTCGCAGGATTCTGCGCGACCCGCGCGCTCTCCACCCGCAACGACGACCCGGAAGGCGCCTCGTGTCCGTTCGACGCCGGCCGGGATGGCTTCGTGGTCGGCGAAGGCGCGACGGTGCTGGTGCTCGAGGACGCCGAAGGTGCGGCAGCGCGCGGCGCGCGCGTCTACGCGGAGATCGCCGGCTACGGTCTGTCGGCCGACGCATACCACGAGACGGCGCCGCATCCAGAAGGCGAAGGGGGCGCCGCTGCGATGCGCGCCGCGCTCGCCGACGCCGAGCTCACCCCCGAAGACATCGGGTATATCAACGCGCACGGGACCTCGACCTCGCTCGGCGATATCGCCGAGACCAGGGCGATCCGAACCGTGTTCGGCACCCACGCCGACGCCCTCGCCGTATCGTCCACGAAGTCGATGACCGGCCACCTCATCGGCGCGGCCGGCGCGACCGAAGCCGCGGCCACCGCGCTCGCGCTCGTTCATGGGATCCTGCCCCCGACGATCAACCTCAACGAACCAGACCCCGAGTGCGACCTGGACTACGTGCCGAACGTTGCGCGTGAGGCGCGGGCACGCGCTGCTCTGACGAACTCCTTCGGTTTCGGCGGCCACAACGCCTCGATCGTGCTGGTGACCCATGGGTAGGGACCTCGCCGTCGGCGTCGACCTGGTCGAGGTCGACCGGTTCGCGGCGGAGGGATGATGCGTTTCGCCGGCAAGACCGCGATCGTGACCGGCGCCTCGCGCGGGATCGGCCGCGCGATCGCGCTCCGGCTTGCACGAGAAGGCGCCGACGTTGCCGTCGCGTTCTTCCGCAACCGCGAGGGCGCCGAGAAGACCGCCGCTGAGATCGAAGAGATGGGACGCCGCGCGACCGTGGTGCGCGGCCACGTGGGAGACGCCGACAAGGTCTTCGAGCTCGTCGAGGCGGCGCGCGCCAACCTGGGGCCAGTCTCGATCGTGATCAGCAACGCGGCCTCAGGCGTCCTGCGGCCGCTGTCGGACATGGACCTCAAGGGCTGGCAGTGGACGATGGACGTCAACGCGCGCGCGCTGATGCTGCTCGCGCAGGCCACGCGCGACGACATGCGCGCGCTCGGGGGTGGAGCGATCGTCGCGCTCTCCTCGCTGGGAGCGGAGCGAGTGTTGCCCGCTTACGGTGCGGTCGGTGCGTCGAAGGCGGCGCTGGAGGCGCTGGTGCGCTACCTCGCCGTCGAGGGCGCCCCCGATCAGATCCGCGTCAACGCCGTGTCCGCAGGCGTCGTAGACACCGACGCTCTGCGCCATTTCCCCGACCGCGAGGGCATGCTCGCCGCGGCTGCCGAACGCACGCCCGCTGGGCGGACCGTGATGCCCGACGACGTTGCTGCGGCGGTCTGTTTCCTGTGTTCCGACGACGCGTGGATGGTGCGAGGAGAAACCCTGCACATCGACGGCGGCTACTCCCTGATCGCATGAAGACTGAAGCCCACTTCCGTGGCAACACGGTCGCTCTGGTGGCTCCGGTGGCCGGGGACGTCAGGTTCTGCGCGCCGCCCGCACCCTGCGGCGAGCTCGAGGTGTTCGGGCTGGGCGACGTCATCGCATTAGTGGACGGCGTGCCCGTCGAGGCCCCTGATCACGGATTCCTGCTTCGCACCTTCGTCGACGACGGAGAACGCGTCGGCGAAGGAACACTCATCGTCTCGTATCGGATCGCATGATGGAAGTCCTCCCTGCGCGAGAAGAGTCGGTGCAACACCTGGACGATCCAGCGCGCGCAGACGGCGCGCGCGACGAACTGATCGGCCGGAGGGAGGCCGCCGGTTCCGCGCTCCGCCCCGCGCGGGCGATGACGGCGCGCGCGCGAGCCGAGATGCTGTGCGACGACGGCTCGTTCACCGAGCTCGAACCGATGCGGCGTGGGCGCCCGAGCCGGTACGGAACCTCGAAGTCACGAGACGGTGACGGCGTGGTCGTCGGCTGGGGGAAGGTTCGCGGGCGCCCGACGGCAGTCGTGAGCCATGACTTCTCCTTCGCCGGCGGATCGATCGGCGCGTCGTTCGCTGCCAAGGTCAACCGCATCCAGCAGCTATCGATCGATCAACGCATGCCGATCGTGTTCCTCAACGACTCGGGGGGCGCGCGCATCCACGAGGGGATCGAGGCGTTGCATGGATGCGGCGAGATCATGGCGCTGAACGTGCGCGCGCAGAAGGTCGTTCCCCAGATCTCGGTGATCCTGGGACCGTGCGCGGGAGCAGCCGCGTACTCGCCGGCCCTGACCGATTGGACCATCATCGCGCGCGGCGGGCAGATGTTCCTCACCGGCCCCGAGGTCGTGCGCGCCGCCACCGGCGAGCAGGTCGATCCGGAGGAACTAGGCGGTTCGAGGCTGCACACGACGGAGAGTGGCGTCGCTCACCTGGAGGCACCGAACGAGGATGCCGCATTGGTCCTGGCGCGCCAACTCCTGGCGTTCTTCCCCCAAAGCGTAGGTTCGAGCTTGCCCGTGCGCGTGGGCGCGCCACCCTTGCCTGCGCGCGCGGGCAAGCTCCCCGACGTCGTTCCGTCCAGCGCGCGCGCGGTGTTCGACATGCGCGGGGTCATCGCGGGGATCGTCGATGCGAGCCTGTTCTTCGAGATCATGCCGGCGATCGCGCCGAGCCTGATCACCGGGCTCGCACGCCTGGATGGGATCCCGGTCGGTGTCGTCGCGAGCCAGCCTGCACGCAAGGCGGGCATCCTTGATACGGGGAGCGCGACCAAGGGCGCGCGCTTCGTGTCGTTCTGCGGGCGCTTCGGCATCCCCATCGTCACCCTCGTGGACGTGCCCGGCTTCCTGCCCGGTTCGGGGGAGGAGCGAAAGGGGGTCATCACCCACGGCGCGTCCCTCGTTGCCGCGTACGTGGAGGCCGAAGCTCCCAAATTCACTGTGATCGTGCGGAAGGCGTACGGCGGTGCCTACATCGCCCTCGGCTCGCGCGCGCTCGGGGCGGATTTCACCTGGGCGTGGCCGAACGCGGAGGTCGCCGTCATGGGCCCGGAAGCGGCCGTAGGCCTCCTTCACCGACGGGAACTGGCGGGCGCGGAGGATGAGCGGGATCTACGTGCGCGACTGGCTGCGGAGTACCGCGCGGACGTCACGAGCCCGTTCGTTGCGGCCGAGCTCGGGCTCGTGGACGAGGTGATCCTGCCGGAGGAAACGCGGGAGCGTCTCGCGCGAGGGCTGCGCATCCTGGCTGCTTCCCGCGAGACTACCACCTCGCTTCACTGATTCCAGGGGGGTCTTCGTGTCACTCATGCGGGCCGAGCGCGCGCTGCTCGATGAGCGTCGCGCGCTCACGCGAGACGAGGCGCTGGCGATCGCCGCGCTACCGCTGGACGAGCTGCCAGACCTGATCGCGCTCGCCCACAAGGTGCGCCTGAGGTGGTGCGGCCCTGAGGTCGAGCTGGAATCGCTGATCAACGCCAAGTCCGGCGGCTGCCCCGAGGACTGCGCGTTCTGCTCCCAGTCGGCGCATTTCCGCACGGGCGTGGACTTGTACGCGATGCTCGATCTCGACGAAGTGCTCGCCGCCGCGCGCGCGACCCGCGAGGCCGGCGCGACGCAGTTCTGCATCGTCGTCGCGGTGCGCGGCCCCGACGAGCGCTTGCTGACGCAGGTGCTGGACGCGACCGAGGCGGTACGCGCGCAGACGGGTTTGGAGGTCGCCGTCTCCCTCGGGATCCTCGAGCCCGGGCAGGCCGAGCGCCTCGCCGCCGCCGGCGTCCGGCGCTACAACCACAACCTGGAGACCTGCCGGGCGCTGTTCCCGTCGATCTGCTCCACTCACACCTGGGACGAGCGCGTGGAGACTTGCCGCATGGCCACCGCGGCCGGGATGGAGTTGTGCTGCGGGGGCATCCTGGGGATGGGGGAGAGCCTCGAGCAGCGCGTGGACTTCGCCTTCGAGCTTGCGGACCTGAAGCCTGCCGAGGTGCCGGTGAATCTGCTGGATCCGCGGCCGGGGACGCCGCTCGGTCATACGCCGCTGATGAGCGCGCGGGAAGCATTGCAAGCCATCGCGCTGTTCCGGCTGATCCTGCCGGGCGCGTGGCTGCGCCTGGCCGGTGGCCGCGAGCGCGTGCTGGGGGAGCTCCAGGCGATGGGCATGTACGCCGGCGCGAACGCGCTGATCGTCGGCAATTACCTCACAACGATCGGGCGCGCGCCCGCGAAGGACGTGGCGCTGCTGGAGTCGCTGGGGATGCCCGTCGCCGGCAGCAACCCGGGAGAAGGCCGATTCATCGTCGATGAGGGCGGCGCGCGCGCGCTGCCGCCAAGATCGCCGATGACATAACCAGTCCCCAGGGGCCAGGGGCTCCCGACGCGCGCTCAGTCCCCGCCGGCGAGGCCGGCCAGCATCGCGCGCAGTCGCTCGAGGAACTCTCCCGGCGCCTCGACACGGATCGTCCCCGCAGCGGGTTTGAAGTGCCGCTTGTTGAACGTCAGGAGAGCCAAGGAGCCTGTCTCGATCGCTGCGACCAAGATCGGCAGGTCTTTCGGATCCGCTTCGCCTTGATGCGGCTTGAGCCGGCGTGCGGGCGGGTCATCCACCCAACGGCATGCCGCCTGCGCGATCAGCGCGAACGCCGGCAGGGCGGCGGGGAGTTTGCGCCGGAGCGTCCGTTCCACTTCAGCGCGCGCCTGGGCCGACGACACGACGTCGATCAAACCCAGCTCCGACAATTGCAGAATCAGATGCGAGGCGCCGGCTCGCGATGCGGATCCGGCGACCAGGACATCCGCGTCGAGGAAGACGCGGGGGCGGTCAGCGGGACCGGCCAATGCGTTGGGCGTAGTACGTCGCTCGCTCCTCGCCGACGCCCGAGACGAGCTCGTCGACCGACAGTCCGGCTTCGCTGCTCAGGCGTTCGATCTCGCCGGCGAGCTTCTCGACGACGCCGACCTTGGGGACCAGCAGGATCAGCCCGTCCAGATCGACGAGGGTGAGGGGGTCTCCGTCCTCGAGCGCGTACCGCTCCCGTAGGCGAGCGGGGAGCGTCAAGGTGCCGCGCGCGCGGATCTGGAGGACCTTGGTTTCCATGCTCATCAGTATATCAGGATTACAGTATTTCCGCGCGGAACCCCTGACCTGTCGTCGGGATCACGAAGGTGATCCCGGTCCCCTCTCTTGACCCGTGTTCGTGAGTCCTCCCTGACGGAATTTGCTTGCCAGATAGGTATGGAGGGGGAGGGAGATCCTGTCAGCGCTGCTCGGGCGTGCTAGGCTTTAGCCTAGTCATGCGGGGACGAGCGATCAGGGCGCTTCGTCGCAGCCGGGGATGGACCCAGGTCGAACTGGCCGCCCGGATGGGAACGGACGCGGTCACGGTTTCACGGTGGGAGCGGGGCGTCTCGTCGCCGAGGCCATCTGCGCAGACCCGCTTGCAGGAGCTCGCCGCGCTCGTGCCACGGGACCTAGCCGCTCTTGCTCGCTCGATCGGTGTCTCCAACGCCGAGCGGTTATTGCGTCGTGCCGCGTTGCTCGCTCAACCGCCGGCCCGTCGACGATTCGCTGCCGACGCGACGGCTCGCCTTCGGGAGGTTGAGCGGGCCCGTCAGGAGCAGCTCGCCTTGAGGGCGCGCGCGCGCCTCCAGCCATGACGGGTACGCTGACCGACGCCCTTCTCGCGGTCCATGACATCCTCGAGGCCGTCGGCGTCCCACACGCCCTGTGCGGGGGGCTTGCGGCGAACCTATACCGGGAAGAGGTTCGGGCGACATCGGATGTCGATCTCGCGGTTGCCGTTGGACCCGCCCACATCGTGGACCTGGTGAAGAGGTTCGCCGATCACGGCTGGCGCGCGGAACCGTACTGGCGCCAAGGCGAACAGCTGAGGCTCACCCGTGGCGATCTCCCACGGGTGGATTGCCTTGTGGCTACCACCGATTACGAGCGAACAGCGATCGAGCGCTCGACCCTTGCGACGATCGAGGGTCACGAGCTGCATGTCCTCGCGGCCGAGGACCTGATCGTGTTCAAGCTTGTCGCAGGAAGGGCTCGTGACTATGAAGCCGTTGCCGCCATCATCAACGCCCGCGGCGGCCGGCTCGACGTCGAGTACATCAAAGGATGGCTCGAGCAGTTCGGCAGGCCCGAGGCGTGGGCGCGAGCCGTCGATGAAGCACGGCGGGAGGCCGGATAGCGTGATCAGCGCGTGAGGATCGGCTCGCCTGAGGAGGAGCGATGAAGCTGCGGTGGGAGAGGGCGGGCATCGTGACGATGACGGCCCGGGTGGAGGAGATCGCCGCTCTGGTCGCCGGTGGATGGATCGCAGCCGCGGCGCTGCAGAAGGTCCCCGGCGAACGTGGTGACGAACTGACGCGCGTCCTAGCGGATTTCGACCGGGCGTCGCAGGCCCTGGGTGCCAAGCCCTCTCCCCCCGCACGCTTAAGGCGCGCCGCCTGAGGCGCTGAGGTCACCGCATGAGCCGGCGCAGACGGAGGAGCCTCCCTATCCGATGGCGGGTCCCACGTGCGCCCTGGGGCCATCCGGGAACGGGTTCGTCGCTCGAATCCAGTCGCGCGAGCAGCGACACCGAGCGCTCGAACTCCTCGACCGCCT
>DASWIP010000024.1:0-4062 GCA_036397635.1 Actinomycetota bacterium
GGGATCGCACGACGAGTTGCTCGCGCGCGGCGGCGTGTACGCGACGCTGTGGGAGCACCAGTCGGGCGGTTTCCTCGCGGAGGAGGCCGTGTCGGCGTGACATAGGATGTCGGGCGCCATGACCGAACCCAAACCTGTCGCGGCGCCCGACGCCGTCACCGCCCCGTGGTGGGAGGCGACCGCCGAAGGCCGGCTGCTGGTGCAGCGCTGCTCGGCCTGCGATCACCATCAGCACTACCCCCGTGCGATCTGCACGGCGTGCGGCTCGACCGACCTCGTGTTCATCGACGCGAGCGGCCGCGGCACGGTGTACTCGCACACGACGGTGCGTCGCACGCCACATCCAGCCTTCGCCCCGCCGTACGTCGTGGCGATGGTGCGGCTGGAGGAAGGGCCGGTGCTGTTGACGAACATCGTCGGGTGCCCGCCTGAGGATGTTCGGTGCGACCTGCCCGTTCGCGTGACCTGGGAGGACCTGCCCGACGGGCGGAAGCTCCCACTCTTCGAGCCATTGGAAGGATGACGATGGACTTCGATCTCTCCGAAGAGCAGGCCATCTTCCGCAAGGTGATCCAGGACTTCGTGCGGGATCACATCCGCCCGGTCGCGCGCGACTGGGAACACGAGGGTCGCTACCCGGCCGAGATCGTCGCCAAGATGCGCGAGATGGGCCTGTTCGGCATCACCGTGCCGGAGGAGTATGGAGGCCTGGGGCTGGACACGGTCAGCATGACGATCGTGTTCGAGGAGATCTCGCGCGCGTGGATGGGCATCGCGGGCATCATCGGCTCTCATTCGCTGTCCGCGAAGATGATCGCCCGCGTCGGCACCGAGGAGCAGAAGAAGCGGTGGCTCCCGCTGCTCGCGAGCGGGGAAGTGCGAACCGGTATCGCGTTGACCGAGCCAGATGCCGGCAGCGACCTGCAGGGCATCAAGACGCGCGCGGTGCTCGACGGCGACGTGTACGTCGTGCGCGGCACCAAGACCTGGATCACCAACGCGCGACACGCGGGCGTGCTGCCCGTGTTGGTCAAGACCGACCCCGACGCCGAGCCGAAGCACACGGGGATGAGCGTGCTGCTCGTCGACATGGACGCCCCCGGCGTCACCGTCAGCCGGGATCTGGGCAAGCTCGGCTACAAAGGCACCGAGTCTTCCGAGGTCGTGCTCGACGAGGTGCGTGTGCCGGTCGCCAACCTGCTCGGCGGCGTTGAAGGGCAAGGCTTCAAGCACGTCGCGAGCGGCCTGGAGACGGGCAGGATCAACATCGCCGCGCGCGCGGTCGGCGTCGCGCAGGAGGCCCTCGATCAGGCGCTCGCCTATGCGAAGGAACGCAAGGCGTTCGGCAAGCCGATCGCCGAGTTCCAGGCCATCCAGCTCAAGCTCGCCGACATGGCCACCGAGGTCCAGGCCGCGCGCCTGCTGACCTGGTGGGCCGCGTCGCGCACCGATGCAGGCAAGCGCACAGACATGGAGGCCGGGATGGCCAAGCTCTTCGCGAGCGAGGTCGCGATCAAAGCCTCGCTCGAGTCGATGCGCATCCACGGCGGCTACGGCTACTCGACCGAGTTCGACATCGAGCGTCTCTACCGTGACGCACCGCTGATGGCGATCGGGGAGGGCACCAACGACATCCAGCGGCTGGTGATCGCGAAGGCGCTGCTCCGGGAGCTGCCGTGAGGTCATGGGTAATCGTTCAGGCTGATCCGAGGCCACAGCCCCGAGGAAAGGTTCACGATCACCCATGAGGTCGATGCTCTACGTCCCGGGCGATCAGCCCGAGAAGCTCGCCAAGGCCGCCGCGCGCGGCGCCGACGCGTTGATCGTCGACCTCGAGGACGCGGTTCCGGTGGGTCGCAAGGCGGAGGCGCGCGCGACGGTGGCCGCGTGGTTGCGGGAGCGGCCGCGCGCGCCGGTCGTTTGGGTCAGGGTGAACGCGGACGAGCTGCTCGGGGAAGACGTGGCTGCGATCGCCGGCGATTCGCCGGACGGGGTGTACCTGCCCAAGTGCTCGTCGGTTGCGGAGGTGGACCGGCTGGTGCGCGCGCTCGGCGAGGCCGACGTGCCGGTGTGCGCGCTGCTCGAGACGGCGGCGGGGATCCTGGACGCGCGCGCGATCGCATCGCATCCGCGCGTGACGCGCCTGGCGATCGGTGAGGCCGACCTGTCCGCCGAGCTGGGCATCGACCCGTCGCCTGACGAACGTGAGCTGGCGCCGATGCGCGCGATGGTGGTGCTGGCGTCGGCAGCGGCGCACCTGGAGCCGCCGGTCGGCCCGATCTCGACCGACTTCGCCGACCTCGAAGCCTTGCGCGCGAGCACCGTCGCGCTCAAGCGCATGGGCTTCGGCGGGCGCGCGGCGATCCATCCGGCGCAGGTTGCGGTGATCAACGAGGTCTTCACGCCGACCCCCGATGAGGTGACGCGCGCGCGCGAGCTGCTCGAACGGTTCGAGGCATCCGGCGGAGGCGTGGTGACCGGCGGCGACGGCCGGATGGTCGACGAAGCCATCGTGCGAGCAGCGCGCCGCACCCTGGCCCAGGCCGGCTAGATCACCTCTGGACTTTTCCCGACGAACCGTCGTATCATCGAAACCGTTGCACTGAACGAACCTGCGTTCCGCTCAGTGGAACACGGCACAATCGGGAAGCGGGCAGGGAAAGGTCGCGATGCCAGCGAACTTCCCTCGGCAGGGATGAAGGGAGGACACCGATGAAGCATCGCATCCTTGCCGCAGCCGCCGTCACGGCGATCGCACTCAGCGCCGGTGGCGCGTTCGCTCACGAGGACCACAACGCCGACCCCCAGCGCTGCGACAGGTGGTGGCGTCCTGGCCATGGGACCGGGCAGAACAACGGCAATTACCCCTCGCATGAGCACGTGTCCTCCTCCGACGTCGCTGCCGGCGATCCCGCGAACACCACGTTCCACGGCCAGTCCGGCCACTACGTCGTCCGCAACGACTACGGCTACGTCGAGGTGGTCGGCGGGCAAAGCTACCGTGGGCCGGATCCGCAGGGCAACAGCTTCCCCGGTCAGGGCGGCTATGTGCAGGGCGAGATCGACCCCGCGGAGGGAGCGCCGGACGTCGATTTCTTCGCCGCGTTCTTCGGGCCGGACGACGGGGAGATCCCGCCGGGTGACCCGGTGCAGTGGGCGCTCCTGGACGCCTACGGCAAGGGCTGTGTGAATGTGGCCGGGACGCAGGTCGAGCAGCAGACACGGGAACCATAGGCAGAGCCGGATCGCGCCGGCGACGAAAAGGTCACGAACGCACTTGATCCGGACGGAGCTGGCATAATGGTCTACCAAACGGGAACTCCATCGAGGGCCCCCGAGCCCGGGAAGGATCTCTCGTGAAGAGCAACTCGCTCGCCGGCATCCTCAGGGTGCACAGCCGAACCCTCGCCTCGATCCTCGCCGTCGTCCTTGCGACCAACGTGGTGCTGGTCGTGCATCGGTCGCTCGACGGGGGTGAACCGGCGGACGGGTCTCTGGTCGCCGAAGGCGCCGACCCGGCGCGTGACGGTGCCACGCCGTCGCTCGACGGCACGGTCCCGGGGACGACCCCGTCCGGTGTCGCCGCGTCGAAGGCGGGCGTGACACCGAACGTGTCCCCGACACGCGACGTGCGCAAGGCCAAAGCCGGATCAGTCATCCCCGGCAAGGGGACCGTGCCTTTCGGTATCAACGGCAACGAGCTGACCGTCGTCTACTACTGGAAGGGCGACCAGACGAAGTCGTCGCCGTTCCTGGCCGGCACCGGGCAAGAGGGCAACGTCGATGAGGGCGAGGCCTTCACGAACCTGATCGCATACATCAACAAGCATGCTAGCGGTGGCGGAACGATCATGGGCTTCCCGTTCGACCTGCACGGCTGGAAGCTCAAGCCGATCGTGCTGGAGGCCGGCAAGGGTGACGATCAGATCCGCACGGCGGAGAAGATCGCGTCGGAGATCAAGCCTTTCGCTGCGGTCTCCTCGCACGGATCGGTCTCGGCCTACGTTTGCCCCCGTCTCGCCAAGGCGGGCATCCTCAACATCAGCACCTACGATCTGGACT
>DASWIP010000025.1:0-13115 GCA_036397635.1 Actinomycetota bacterium
ACGATCGGCCGGTACCGGGAACCGAGTGGACCGGGCATCCGCTGCGACTCCGGGTTCGCTGCGTACTCCGAGATCCCGCGCACCTACGACTCGCTCATCGCCAAGCTGATCGCCTGGGGAGCCGACCGTGAGGAGGCGCGCCGGCGTCTGCTGCGCGCGCTCGACGAATACGAGATCGAGGGCATCAAGACCCTCGTGCCGTTCCACAAGCTGATGCTCGCCGACGAGGCATTCATCAAGGGCCAGGTGCACACGGCGTACGTCGAGAACGAGATGGACCTCGCGGGATTCGTGGTCGAGAAGCCGGTACCGATCACGCCGCCCGATCACACGGCCGGCGCCGTGACGCAGGCGCGGACCGCGACGGTCGAGGTGGATGGCAAGCGCTTCGAGGTCAAGGTCGGCGACCTCGATTTCACGGTCCCGGGCGCCGCACGCGGCGCGAAGCCCACCCCTCCCGTCGCCGAGGCCAAGGCACACGCCTCCAGCGGCATCGACGAGATCTCCGCACCCATGCAGGGCACGATCATCAAGGTCGAGGCGTCCGAAGGCCAGCAGGTCAAGGCCGGCGACCTGCTGGTGGTGCTCGAGGCGATGAAGATGGAGAACCACATCAACGCCCCCCACGACGGCATGGTCGTGAGCATCAACGTCAAGGCCGGCCAGAACGTCGAGACAGGCACCACGCTCGTCGTGCTCGAATAGAACCCGCTGCATGAAATCGGTCCTGCTCGCGACCTCCGCAGACTGGCCCGATCTGTTCCAGGATGACCGGCCGCTGCGCGACGCGCTGCTCGCGCGCGGCTTGGATGCACGTGCGGCGGTATGGGACGACCCAGGCGTGGACTGGGCGGCCGCGGATCTGATCGTGCTCAGATCGATCTGGGATTACACACGCCACCGAGACCGGTTCGTCGCGTGGACGCACGAGGCCGCGGGCGCGACGCCGATGCACAATCCCGCCGAGATCGTCGAGTGGAACAGCCACAAGCTCTATCTGCGCGACCTCGAGCGTGAGGGCGTCCGGATCGTGCCGACGGTGTGGGCGCGTGGCGGCGCGAGCATCGACGTGGCCGGGATCGCGCGAGAGCGCGGTTGGGTGGAGATGGTGGTCAAGCCGTGCGTCTCAGCCGGCGCGCGCGACGCCGTCCGCGGCACCGTCGAGGATGTGCAGACGCAGGCCGACGAGCTGCTCGCAGCGGGACGCGACCTGATGATGCAGCCGTACCTGCCCGAGGTGGAAGGCGACGGCGAGCATTCGCTGGTGCTCCTTGGCGGCGAGTTGTCGCACGTGATGCGCAAAGAGCCGGCGCTCGCGGCTCGGGTGGCGTGGACCTCATCCACCGTGAGGCAGGTGGAACCGCACCCCGACGAGCTACGCCTCGCCGAGCAGCTCGTCGAGATCGTCGGTCCGCTGCTGTACGCCCGCGTCGACTGCGTGGTGCTGGATGAGCGCGCGCACCTGATGGAGCTCGAGCTGATCGAGCCCCAGCTGTTCCTGCGCGAAGGACCCCCCGAGGCGACCGACCGCCTCGCCGACCTGATCGGCAAGCTTGCGTCCCGTTCTGACGGTATAACGGTTTGATGGTAAGATAGGGCCGATGGCCGAGCGACGGAAGACGACCATGTACGTCGACGCAGACTTGCTGCGCGCGATGAAGGTGGCCGCGGCCCGCGAGGACAAGCCGGAATACCTCGTGGTGGAGGATGCGCTGCGCAAGCACCTGGGGTTCGACCTGCTCGAGAGGATCCTCGCACGCGCCTCGCTCTCTGAAGAGGCGGCTATGGAAGTCGCGATCGAGGCCACTCGCTCGGCGCGCAAGGAGATCGCCCGCGAGCGGCGGCGTGGATCCGCACGTTGATCCGAGCGGTTCTCGACACCAACGTCTTGATCTCGGCCCTGCTCTCGCCCGAGGGCGCTCCCGCGCAGATCCTGCGCACATGGCTGGCGGGGGTCTTCGAGCTCATCCTCTCGCGCCACCTGATCGAAGAGCTCGACCGTGCTCTCGCCTATCGCAAGATCCGCGCACGGGTGGAGGCGGAGGAGGCGCAGGCGTTCCGAACCCTGCTCGAGCGCGTTGCCGTCATCCAACAGGATGAGGAAACCGACGCGAAGACGACCGGCCCTGGCGATGTGGACTTGATCGCGCTCACGCAGCGTTACGCCGACGTCCTCGTCACCGGTGACCACGCGCTACTCGCGGAGCCTCTGCCGATCCCGGCACTATCACCGCGCGACTTCCTCGACGCGCTCGAGGGCGGCACGAACTAGTGTCCCGAGTCGGAGTTCCCGTGAATATTTCGGGCGCATCTGCGCCCGGAGCGCAAGGCGCGAGGAGGGAGCATATCCGCTGGATATGTGACCGACGAGCAACGCCGCGATCCGGGATGCAGGGCGTTCGAAATGTCGTGCGAATCTTCGACTCGGGACACTAGGGCGTCGCAGGTTCGGGGATCGCGGCTTCCTGGCCGGCGATGCGGCCGCCGCGGCGCCACGCGGCCATGATCACGCCGGCCAGGATCAGGGCCACGCCGCCGAGCTGGACCGGGCTAGGGTCCTCACCAAGGATCACCGCGCCCAGCGCAAGCGCGCCGACCGGCTGCAGCAGCAACAACACCGACGACAGCGCCGCGGGCAGCCGTGGGAGCGAGATCGACAGCAGCAGCCATCCAAGCACCTGCGAGGTCAGCGCGAGCAGCGCGAGCCACCCGTGCGACGGCCACGACGGCGCGAGTTCGCTGCCGTCGATCGATCCGAGGACCATGGTCACCACGGCGGTGACGAGCGTTGCTTCGAACAGCGGACCTGCCGGACGCCGAAGGTCGCGCGCGCCTTCTCGATGCAGCAAGATGAACACCGCATACGCCATTGACGTGCCGACCCCGAAGATGACCCCCAGCGCTGGGTCCTCGCCGAAGGCTCCTTCTCCCACGACGCCCGACACGAACACGACACCGGCCACGACCACCGGGATCGACGCGAAGACGCGAGGGTCGGGGTCCTCGTGCAGCACGACCCAGGCGATCAGGCCGACCACCACGACCTGCAGGTTGCCGAGCACCGTCGCCAGTCCCGCGCCCACAGCGTCGATCGAGTGATGCCATAGCACCAGATCGGCGGCGAACGCCACGCCTGCGATCGCGGCGAGAACGTGCGCGCGGCGGGGGCGCGGACCGAAGCGCGCGCGCTCCACCCAAGCGAGCGCGCCCAGCACCGGCAGCGCGTACGCGCAGCGCCACAGGGCCACCGCCGTCGGGGTCGCGTCGGACAGCCGGACGAATACCGCCGAGAACGCGATCGCCGCCGCGCCGAGCACCGCCGCCAGCAGCGGGCGCGCAGACAGGAACGCGAGCGGGGACGATCGGAGGTCGGGCCGGTTCACGGCCGGGATGCTACCCGTCCGAGGTGCGGCTCAACGCGGATATCAGTCGGTCGATCGCCTCCCCGGCCTCGCCGCGCGCGCGCTGCGGGTCGTCGGAGCGCGCGATCACGAGCGCGGCCTCGCCCAGCATCGCGAGCACCATGTGGGCGAGCATCTCGAGCGGCTGCTCGGCGATCAGGCCGGCGTCCATCGCTGCCTGAAGCACGGCCTTCACCAACCCGAAGCCGTACTCCTCGTCGATCGCGCGCCAGCGCTCCCAGCCCAGCACCGACGGCCCGTCGATCAGGCTGACCTGCCGGACCTTCGGGTCCATCGTCATGTCGAGCCAGGTGTTCGCGCCGATCCGCAGGATCTCCAGCGGGTCGCTCGCGTCCTTGACCGCCACCCCGATCCGGTCGGCGCCGCGCGCCTCACAGGTTCGGAAGACCGCCTCGAACAGCGCTTCCTTGTTCGGGAAGTGGTGATAAAGCGCGCCCTTGGAGACGCCGGCGCGCGCGAGCACCTCCTCGATCGGCGTCGCTTCGTAGCCGCGCTCGGAGAACAGCGCCTGGGCGACCCGCACCAGCTCGGCGCGTGTCGCCTCGGCCTGCTCGGCTTTCGATCCCACCCGGCTGAACCGCCTTCCCCACTTGACAGACCGACGGTCGGTATCCTAATATCCCGACCGACGGTCGGTATCTTAACGGCGAGCAAGCTCGCCGGAAAGGAGGAGTCCACGATGGCCGTGCGCGACGTTCTGAAGATCAACGCGCTGTTCTCAGCCCTCAGCGGCCTGATCCTCATCTTCGCAGGCGGGCCTCTAGGCCGGCTGTTCGACGTCCCGCGAACGCTCCTGGTCGCGGTCGGCGCCACCTTGCTGATCTACGCGGCGGACCTTGCGATCATAGCGGTGCGCCGAGGCCTGCGCCGGTTCGAGGTGCTGCTGTTCGCTTCCGCCGACGCGGCCTGGGTGCTGGGCACATCCGGTGTCCTGCTGGTCGCGCCCGAGGTGATCAGCCTGGCCGGACGCCTTGTGCTCGCCGCCGTGGCGGTCCCCGTCGCGACCTTCGCCGCCCTGCAGTTCCGGGCGGCGCGCGCGCTTCGAACGCGGACCGGGACGGCCCTGATCTCGGATGGCGCCCGGTGAGCGACACGATCAACGGCTTCGACGTGATGCGAGGGTTCCTGCCGTCCTCTCCCTTCGTGCAGCACCTGGGCGTGGAGCTGCTCGAGCTGGAACCGGATAGAGCGACCCTACGGCTGCCGTTCATCGAGCAGGTCGTCACCATCGGCGAGACCATTCACGGCGGAGCGATCGCATCGCTGATCGACACGACCGCGATGGCGGCCGCGTGGGCAACCGATCAGGCACCGGCGAGCATGCGCGGCACCACCGTCGGGATCACGGTGAACTACTTGGCGGCGGCCAACAAGACCGATCTGGTGGCGCGCGCGCGGGTGGTGCGACGCGGCCGCAGCCTGTGCCACGTCGATGTGGAGGTCACCGATAGCGACGAGCTGCTCGTGGCAAAAGGTCTGGTCACCTACAAGCTGGGCTAGCTCGCCGCCTTCGAGTCCTGCTTCCGATAGCCTTCCGGCGCCATGACGGTCCTTCCGCCCGTGCCCGCGATCGATGTGCACACACATCTGTTCCCGCCGCGCCTGTCCGCGGCGGTTCGCGGCGCGCTGCACGAGATGTACGGCTGGGGTTTCGACCTCCCCGACGATCCCGTCGAACTCGCGACGTTCCTGGCGGATCGGGGGACGGAGCGTTTCTGCGTGCTCCCGTACGCGCACAAGCCCGGCGTCGCGCGCTCGCTCAACGCCTGGGTGGCCGAGACCACCGCCGCGTTGGACGGTGCGATCGGCTTCGCCTGCGTAAACCAGGACGACGACGATCCGATCTCGATCCTGGACGAAGCCTTCGCGAGCGGGTTGCGCGGTGTGAAGTTGCACCACCAAGTGCAGAACGTCGCCCCCGACGACGAACGCTTGTTCCCCGTCTACGAGCTCATGCTCGAGCGCAACCTGCCGCTTCTCGTCCACGCGGGGAAGGGGCCGACCGACAACGGCCTGGTCGGGCTCGACCGCTTCGCTGCGGCGATGGCGCGATATCCCGACCTGCGTGTGTGCGTCGCGCACATGGGCGCGCCCGAGCAGGAAGGGTTCGTCGCGCTGCTCGAGCAGCATCCGAACCTGTACCTGGACACCAGCGGCCTGGGCGGCATGCGGCTGGATGGGATCGTGACCCAGGCCAACGCGAGCCGGATCCTTTACGGTTCGGACGCCCCGAACATCGCGTTCGACTATGAGCTGAGCATCACCAAGGTGACCGACCTTGGCCTCGGCCCTGCGGCCGAGCGCGCGATCTTCCGCGACAACGCGCGCGCGTTCCTGGGTGAGCTTCCGGGAGTAGTCTCAAGGGGCTAGTCATCCAAGATAGTCAAAGCGCATCTTGTCCGGGGTTGGGCACCACGTCACGCTGGATGACATAGCCACGATGCCCATCACGCCGACACCACGACGAGCTACGGAGCCACCACTCCAGGCGGCGGTCGCGGCGCGCCACCAGGCGGCAGCGGCCGCGTTCGGGATGCGCGCGCTCCAGACCTCGAGCCTCACGGAACTGATCGATGCTGCCGTCGCCGTGGTCGCAGAGGAGCTGCACGCCGATCTCGCGGGGATGCTCGAGGCCTCACCGGTTCCCGACACCTTCGTGTTCCGCAGTGGCGTCGGCTGGCGCGAAGGCATCATCGGTGCAATCACGAAGAGCCAGCCCGGCTCGGCGGTCGAGTTCATGCTGCAGAGCGACGGTCCGGTGGTCTACGGCGATCTTCCGCGCGAGACGCGCTTCACCCCTCCCCGTCTGCTGCTCGATCACGGCGTGCGAGGCGGGGTCGGGGTCATCGTCCGGGGACGAGAAGGCGTGTTGGGGGTCTTGGGAGTGCACGCGCGCGCACCCCACCATTTCGCTCCCGACGACGCCAACTTCCTGCAGACCATCGCCAACGTGCTGTCCGAAGCGATGGAACGCGCCACGGCCGAGATGAGGTTGCGCGCGCGCGAGGAACGCTTCCGGCGGCTGGCCGAGGATGCCCACGACATCATCTATCGATACCGGCTGCTCCCCGAGCCGGCGTTCGAGTACGTGAATCCGGCCGTCGAGCGCGTCACCGGCTACTCGCAGGCCGAGTGCTACGCGAGCCCGCGGCTGGCATTCGACATGATCCACCCCGACGACCGCGCGACGCTGCTCGCCGATGGGAACACCAGCGGGGATCCGCCGGGAGCGGTGCGATACGTTCGCAAAGACGGCGGTATCGTATGGTGCGAGCTGCGCACCGTGCCGGTCCACGACGACAGCGGTGTCCTGATCGCGGTCGAATGCATCGCCCGCGACGTGACCGAACGCAAGCGTGTGGAGGATCAGCTCCGTGCCGCGTACGAGCGCGAGCGTCACGCAGCCGAGCAGCTCCGCGGCCTCGACACGATGAAGAACGCGTTCCTCCAGGCGGTCTCGCACGAGCTGCGTACACCGCTGGCGGCGGTGCTGGGGATGGCGGTCACGCTCGAGCAGCGCGGCGACGAGCTGAGCCGTGAGGACCGCGACCTGCTGCTCGGCCGGCTGGCGGTGAACGCGCGCGCGCTGGACGGGCTGCTCACCGACTTGCTGGACCTGGACCGCCTGATGCGGCGAACTATCGAACCGCAACGCCGGCCGACGCTGCTGCTGCGGCAGGCCAAGGACGTCGCAGCCGACGCGGACACCGACGGACGCGCGGTGCACATCTCCGGTGAGGATCTGGTGGTCAACGTCGATACACCCAAGACCGAACGCATCATCGACAACCTGCTCGCCAACGCGATCCGGCATACCCCACTCGGCGCGTCCATCTGGATCGACATCCGCCGCGCCGACGGCGGCGCCGAGATCGTCGTCGAGGACGACGGCCCGGGGATCCCCGACGAGATGAAGCGCGAGGTCTTCGAGCCGTTCCGCACCGGTCCCAGCCTGCACGCGCACGCGCCGGGCACGGGGATGGGGCTTGCGCTGGTCGCCAAGTTCGCCGAGCTGCACGGCGGGCGCGCGTGGGCGACCGACCGCATCGGCGGAGGGGCGTCGATCCACGTGTTGCTGCCCGACGGCTAAATCTGGACGGCCGCGCGCACCTGCCCCAACCGTTCGAAGGACGCCAGCACCTCCTGCTGCTCGTCGGCCAGGTGACGCACGATCACATCGGAATAGCCGGCCTCGCCCAGCCCGGCGATCGCTTCGGCGACCTCGTCCGGGCCGCCGACGATCGTCGCCGACGGATCGAGCCCTCGGTACCCGCGGGCGAGGACGGGCCCTGCCACGCGGTGGGCATCGGCGTGGTCGGCGCCGACGTGGACGTCGCGACGCATCGCGATCGCAGACGGCTCGCGACCGTGCCGCGCGCACGCCTCTCGGTACCGCGCGAGCAGCTCGCGCGCGGCCTCGGGGGTCGGCTCCGGCCCTGCGAGCCACCCGTCGCCCAGGCGTGCGGCCCGGTCGATCGCCGCGGGCGCGTGCCCGCCGATCCACACCTCAACCGGCTCGGGCGGCAGCGGTGTGATGCGTCCGCCCGTGGGAAGCGGCTCGCCGGCGAGCAGCGCGCGCACCGTGGCCAGCCCGTGCTCGAAGGAGGAAGGCCGGCGACGGATGTCGGCGCCCATGCCGGCGAACTGCTGCTCGCCCCCGCCGATCGCGCACTGCATGATGAACCGTCCGTGCGCGACCGCCGCGAGCGTACCGATCTGCTCGGCGACCAGCACCGGGTTCCACAGCGGCAACAGGAACAGGCAGCCTGCGGGCCGCTCGTCCCACTCGGCGAGCAGGCGCCCCAGCATCGGGGTGTTCTGGTAGTACGCCGTCGGGCCGGTGAGATGGTGATCGCCGACGAACAACGAATCGAGCCCCGCGTCCCGCGCGGCGCGTGCGCGTTCGATCATCCAGCGCGCGCCCGTCCGCGCGTCATCGACTGGATAACCGCTGCGCAGCGAGACCCCGACCCTCATGACCCGCCTAGGTTATCGGCAACGATCTCAACGCCTCTCTAGCCGAACGCGCGGTTGCCCCAGCGGTTCAGGTGCGTGATCTGACCGACCGGCTTGCGCGTTGTCGGGCCGTAACGGCCGCGCGGCCAGCCGAGCGGAACCACGCATACGGGTTCGACCCTCAGCGGGAGGCCGAGCGCGCGCCGCGCCGCGATGCGGTTCCACAGCGGCAGCGTGGTCAGCGCCGCGCCCAAGCCCGCGTCACGAGCAGCGAGCAGGAGGTTCTGCACCGCGGGGTAGATCGAGCCGTACCGCGACGCCCGGTAGAGCCACGGCACCGGCCATGAGATCCCGCGCAGGCAGGGCACGATCAGCACGGGGATCTCGTCCCAATGCTCGGCTTGCCACGAGACCGCGTCGGCGATGCGACGCCGTGACGGGTTGCGGCTGGTGAGCATGTAGAACGCGCGCGCGTACACCGACCACGCGATCCGGTTCTGCCTGCCCAGCGCGGCCTTGACCTTGGCGTCGCGCACGACCATGAACTCCCAGGCCTGGCTGTTGCTGCCCGTCGGCGCCTTGGTCGCAAGCTCGATGCACCGCAGGATGACCTCGTCATCGACGGGCTCGTCACGCAGCCTCCTGATCGCGCGCTGGGTCCGGATCGCTTCCTCCAGCTCCATCTCCACCTCCTCCTCGGTGCCGGATGCTACAGGCAGGGACCCGCCTCGCCGGCGTCGACCTACCTGGGGGACCAACGTCGATGGAGGCAGCCATGCGGACGAAGACCATCATCAGCGCGGCGCTCGCGCTGCTCACCCTGTTCCGGTAGCCGGGAGCGCGCACGAGCACTGCACCTCGCAGATCTACCTGTGACTCGGACACCGACTACATCTATCCCGGGGCCGACACCCTGGTCGCGCGCTGGCTGGAGGGCAGCGTGCCCGCGTTCGGCACCCTCGAGTTCGCGGGCGAGACTCACCAGCTCACCTTCCGGGAGACGACCAATGGTCTCGGTGCCGTCGTGGACTCGCAGCAGATCGCGATCGACCCGGCGGACTCTGTGTCCGGCGGCGACGCCGTCGTCACCATCTGCCGCGACGCCGAGGGAACCAGCTGCGACACGCGGGTGTATCGAACGCTGGGCTAGAGTGTCTCGTTAGGATAAGGGAGATTTCCTGCCGTTCAGGGCGCGATCTGCGCCTCGAGTGCAAGGCGCGAGGAGGGCGCATATTCAGGGAGTATGCAACCGACGAGCAACGCAGCAATCGGGGATGCAGGCGCGTTCTGACGGTAAAAGGATTTCCCTTACGAGACACTGACCAGTGTTGCGAGTCAGTGATTCGCATCATTGGTCGTTCCCCAGGTGTTGGGCGGGCCAGCGTATGTTTGAGGTCGTATAGCGCCCTCATCCATACGGGAAGCAAGAACTGGATCGCTGCCCCCGGTCACATGCTGCCCGACATTCTGACTCGCGACGACTAGATGTGCTCGCGCTCGGCCGGCGCGGCGGACGGAGGACCACCCTGTCTGCGGCCTCGCATCGCCGTCCAGAGCAGGAATCCGGCGACGGCGAGCACCAGCGCGACCGCGAAGCCGACGACAGTTCCCCACGGCGTGCCGGGCGCCGGGTCGGCGACCACGCCGGGCGTGAACTCGACCTCGCCGGTCGGGGTAGGCGACGGCGTGGACTGACCGATGGGACGCTGCTGGCCGAACTCCGGAGGCGACTCCTCGCCGCCGCCCCCGCAGGAGAACTCCGGCCCTCGGTCGCGGTTCACGTCGGCGTTGATGCCGTCGGTGACGAAGCCCGCGGCGACCACGATCTCGGCTGCGCAATCCGGACCCGAGGTTTGCACGAACCACTCGTGCGGCGGCTGATCCCGATCAACGCCACACCCGAAGCCGAACCTCAGCTTGTACGTGCCCGGCCTCAGACCGAGGATCTCGTACTCGAAGCCATCGACGCACACGCCCTTAGCCTCATCGAGATCCGGCAGGCGGAACGCCTGGACCCAGACCTGCCCGCCCCCACCTTGCGCCGTCGTCTCGAAGAACACGCGTCCCGAGATGCCGCCCGTCCCGGACTGTTGTGCGATCGCAGGCGCGACGGCGAACGAGAACGCGACGAGCGCGACCAAGACCCTGCCGAACCGATGCATGCGCGCACGGTACCATCCCGGCGCGCGCGCGACCGGGACCCGCGGTTTCACCCCTTTCGCGGGACGGCGCAGGCGTCGGTCAGGGGGCCGTGCTCGATCGGCGTGAGTCAGGTCGTGGTTACGGGATGTCGTGGTTACGGGATGAGGAACGAACCGTATTGGACGACGTTGTCCGACGTCGATCCGTTCGAGACTCCGGCCTGGATCGACGCGGTCATCTGTGCGGCATCGCTGTCGGGCGAGATCATGGCGCCGGAGGTGAAATGCGGCGCGACAGGGTCATCGACCGGCACGATCATGCGCACCTCGTCGTTCTCGAGGTCGAAGACCCCTTCGATCCACTTGAGGTGGATGCACGTCGAGACGACCCCGATCACCTGACAGCTGCCGCGGAGACGGAACGCTCCCGTCACATGGGTTAGCGCGCCCTCCGGATCGTCAACGAAGGTCGTCCCGCTGGCGACGTCGGACATCTTGGCCTGGACCCAATACTCTTGGCCGTCGACCAGGAACTGCCACAGGTAGCGGATGACCTCGTTCGGTGGAGGCGCGTCGAGCGCGGCCAGCTTGACGACGAACTCGACGCCGCCCTCAACGCTCCCGATCTCCAGCTGAAGGACGTCGATGCCCAGCGGACCGGCCAGGAGGCCGAGATCGGGGTCGTCGGCGAAGTCGTTCGCCGGGTCGGTCCCGACGATCACCCGGTGCGAGTCCGCAGGCGCGACGTTCACGGTCATGGCCATTACTGCGAGCATGATGCCCGCCAGCCTGATCCCTCTCATAGAACCCCTCCTCGTGTCGGGTTGAACGCTGAGGGCTTCGTCCCCGCCGGCGCCGATTCCTGCCGACCCGGTAGGAAGGACCTCCGACTCTTGCTCTGAGCGCGCGGTGGGATGCTTGCCTCGGACACGGCGGGGTGGGATGCTTGCCGGGTGGGCGGTTTCGGGTTCTTCAAGATGCTGGTGATCCTGGCCCTCATCGGCGGACTGGCGTATTTCGCCCTCGACTGGGCGCGGCGTGACCGCCAGGCCGACTTCGACCGCATCAACCCGCCGCCGATCACGGTGCCGCAGGACAACCCGTTCGATCAGTAGGCCTCGCCAGACCGGCGCCGTCCCCGTCGTCAGATGCGTGCGATCGAGCGCAGCCGCGCGCGAGGCCCGAACCGCGGCGGCATCGGCCCGCCGGCCTCGATCAGGCGCACAGCGCGCCCCCGATGACCCCGGTACGGCTCGAGCAGCTCGAGCATCCGCTCGTCGGTCCCACGTGGCTCACCGGCGAGCGCGTACGCCACGACGTTCTTGAGGTGGTAGTCGCCGACGCTGACCGCGTCGGGATCGCCCAGCGCGACGCGCGCCACTTCCGCAGCGGTCCAGGCACCGATGCCCCGCAGCGCGCGCAGCCGCCGAGACGCATCGGCCGGGGCCATCGCACCGGCCTCCTTGAGCCGCGTCGCGGCCGCGCACGCCCGCAGCAGCGTCTCCGCGCGCTTGCGCTCGATGCCCATGGCGTGCAGCGCCCAGTACGGCAGCCCGGCGATGACTTCGGGGGACGGCTGCAGCATCAACCCAAGCGGCCCCGGCGCCGGCTCGCCGTAACGACGCACCAGGCGCGCGAATGAGGTGAACGCCTCGGGCCCGGTGACCTTCTGCTCGATCACGCTCGGGATCACCGCCTCCATCACCAAGCCCGTGCGCCCGAACCGCAGCCCGCGCATCCGGCGATGAAGCTCGCGCAGCAGCGGGTGCTCGGGGGCGAACGCGCTCGGATCATCGTCCAGCCCGAGCAGCGCGGGCAGCCGGTCGAGCAGCCACGCCGCGCCGGGACCCCACGCCTGCGTGCGCGCCCGCCCGCCGTCGCGCGCGATCGAGATCGCCGCCGGCCCCTCGGGCGTGCGAGACGCGCGATGGATCTCGGCCGCCGACGGCCGGCGGGTGGTTGGGTCCCGATAGCTTCGTTGGAGCAACCCCAGGGTAAGGGTGAAGTCGTAAGGCTCCGGGAGCGTCACGCTGCGCCGCATCCGCGCCAGGGTACCGCGTGGAGGCGAAGGTCGAACATGTCTATACTGGAGCATCATGGGCGTCCACGACATCAAAGCTCGCTCCCTTGAGGGTGATCCGATCGATCTCGGATCCTTCGCCGGCAAGACACTGCTGGTGGTGAACGTCGCGTCCGATTGCGGCTTCACCCCCCAGTACGCGGGGCTGCAGCGGCTGCACGAACGGCTCGGGCCGCGCGGGTTCGCCGTTATCGGGTTCCCCTGCAACCAGTTCGGCGAGCAGGAACCGGGAGGCGCCGAGGAGATCGTCTCGTTCTGTCAGCGCAACTACGGCGTGACGTTCCCGATCCTCGAGAAGGGCGACGTGAACGGCCCGGACCGGCATCCGCTCTTCGAAGAGCTCACCAAGGCGCCCAACCACAAGGGCGAGGCCGGCGACGTCCGGTGGAACTTCGAGAAGTTCCTGGTCACCCCGGACGGCGAGCCGGTCGTGCGTTTCAGCACCAAGCTCGAGCCGGAGGATCCGCGCGTCGTCGACGTGATCGAGCAGCACCTCCCGGCGTAAGGGCGGCGGGC
>DASWIP010000026.1:0-10369 GCA_036397635.1 Actinomycetota bacterium
TGGGCGCCGGCGTCTGGATCGACGGTGGCCTCTTCGACGTCGTCGAGGACAACGTGATCATCGGCCACTCGTACGGGATCGCGATCACCGGCGCCGCGCTGGGCCACCGGGTGACCGGCAACGTGCTCGACCGGTCGGCCGAGGCCGATCTCGGATGGGATGGCCTGGGGGCGCAGGTGTGCTTCGAGGGGAACCGCGATCCCGACGGCGACGCGTTGGTCACGATGCCGCCCGATGCGCAGACCCTTTACGCGTGCTCGATGCCGGTGACGGTTGGGATCCCGTTCCCGGTGGTGTCCGCGACCTTGCTCGCGTGGGGAACGGTGCTGCCTTAGCTAGTCGCGAACCAGGTCCCGCAATCCCGGTTCCTCGATCTCGATCGTCTCGTCGCCGTCTGGCAACCTGAGCAGCAGCATCCCGCCGCCGGCTCGCAGGAGGCTGCCTTGAGCGACGGCGCGTGCTTCCTCGATGGACGGGAAGTTGCCCAGCGACCCGGGCAGCGCCGGGTCGATCGCATCCCAGCCGCCGAACGGGTTCGCGACGACCTCGCGGTGATTGTCCACGGGCTCACCTCCTTCGGGTTGGGGAAGGTGTTCCCACTACCCCAGGGCCGGAAACCCGAGGGTCGCCGGAGTCTACACCGGCCCGGGGCGAGGTCCCAGGGGAACCCGATACGCTCCCCGACGTGGGAGCGCGCTTCACCTTCGCCGGCGCGGTCGCGCGCGCCCTGGACGGGATCGCGCCGCAGGTCAGCGTGGTCGAGCTCACCGGATCGACCAACGACGACGCGCGCGCCCAGGCTAGGGACGGCGCGCCGCACCTGAGCACCGTCGTCTCCGACGAGCAGCTCGCCGGCCGCGGCCGGCGGGGGCGTTCGTGGTCGGCGGCGGTGGGGGAGTCGCTGCTCGCATCGTGGGTTGTGCGTCCTTCGTTGCCGGTCGAGCGCTGGCCGCTGCTGCCGCTGCTGGCTGGGGTCGCCGCCGCGGAGGCGGTGCGCGCGCGCGCCCACGTCGCGGCCGTGTTGAAGTGGCCCAACGACCTTCTGGCAGACGGGCGCAAGCTCGGCGGCATCCTGGTCGAAGCCGAACCGCCGTCGTTCGCGATCGTCGGCGTCGGCATCAACGTCTCGCAGACCTCGTTCCCCGAGCAGCTTCGCGACACCGCCACCAGCCTTGCCCTCCAGGAGGCCGTCCGGCTGGACCGCGCCGACCTGCTCGCGGCGATGCTGGGCGGGTTCGCCGACGCGCTCGCCGATCCGGAGGAGGCGATAGCGCGATACCGCGAGATGTGCGCGACGCTGGGGCGCGCGGTGCGGATCGAGCGCACCGGCGCGCCCCCGCTGACCGGGATCGCGGTGAACCTGGACGCGTCGGGTGCACTGGTGGTCGAGGACGGCGCCGGGCGTCATGCGGTCGCCTCGGGCGATGTGGTGCATCTTCGCTAGCCCAGCGTGATCGAGCGCGTCATAACGAAGAAGTCGCCGCCCTGCTCGGCGTCCTCCTCGACGGCTTCGATCGTGTACCCGCCGGGTGCGTCGGGAAGGGTCAGCTCCTTGCGCCAGGTGCCGCGTTCGGGCGCGCCCTTGCTCGCGGTGGTGAAGGTGGTCTGGATCACATCCCCGCTGCTGTCGCGTACCCGCAGAACCACGTTGGCCTCGAACGTGGAAGCCTCGCCCGTGACGGTGAAGGTTCGCGATACGGTCGCGCCTTCCTCGGGGGAGATGATCGTGATGGGCGCGAGCACATCCTCCGCGCGGGAGAACGGCTGCTCGGACAGACCGACGTGACCCCACCAGTCCTCGATCATGCGGCCGTTGGAGGCCTCGCCAGTCTCCTTGCCTTCGACGGTGAACTCAACACGGTCCACGCCGGCCATCTCGGTCAAGGTGTAGACGGCTGCTTGGATGCCCAGGCTCTCGAGCTCGGCACCCACGTTCGCGGTCAGGGCCTCCGCGCTCAGATCGACGATCGCCGTGCCGTGCTCGACGGTGACTTCCAGCACCTCGGTGTCAGCCGGCCACGGGCTCGATAGGTCCCGATCGTGCGGCTCTCCGGCGATCAACTCGGCCATGCGGCCGGCGCCGGGCGAGGGCTCGATGACGTCGCGTGTCTCGGGAACCAGGAACAGGCGGCCGCGCTGCTCGAGCACGTAGAAGATGGCCGCCCGGACCGGCTCGCCGGTTGCGGTCGCGCTCGGCCCGGGCGTCGTGTCAAGGGGGGTCGGTTGGGTGCCCGCATCATCGGTGATGCGGGTGCAGGCCAGGCTCAGGACGGCGAACGCCCCGATCACTGCGACCTTCCTCGTCGCTTTCATCGCTGACACCTCTCGATGATGGTCACTGTATCGGCACGTTCGTCTTGCATACGCGCGGTGGGTGGTCCCTGGTTGACGCGGGCCGCGTGGATATCGAGGGGCGGGCCAGAGGCGCGCTTTGATGACGCCTCGGCAGCCCGCTAGATTCGGCTCGAGCCGCGGGAGGGATGACATGATCAACAGGATCCACAGCACGTTCTACTGGGCCGAGCAGATGGACGCGGCCGTCGCCTTCTATCGCGACGCGCTCGGCCTCGAGATGCGGAGCCGCGTCGGCGATGATTGGGCGCAGTTCGAGATCGGAGGCTCCACGATGGCGCTGCACGGGACGCGCGGCGCGCCGTCGCCGTCTGCCGGCGCGACCGTCGTCTTCGAGGTTGAGGACCTGGAGGCCGCGATGCGACAGCTCGGTGCGCGTGGCGTGGCGTTCGACTCGGAGATCACCGAGGTGCCCGATTCCGGTCGGTTCGTGCAGCTACGTGATCCGGCCGGCAACATCCTGCAGATCTATCAGCCTCCCCGGACCGGAGAGCCCGGCTGAGCTGGCAGGAGTTCCTACAGGCACGGCCGCTCGGGGTGGTGGCCACCATCGGCGAGGACGGGCTGCCACATGTCGTCCCCGTCGAGGTGCTCGTCGCCGATGACAAGGTCTATGTCTGGACGCGCGCGCGCTCGCGCAAGGTCGCCAACGTCGCGCGCGCCGGCGTCGCGGCGCTCACGGCCTACAAGGGGAACGACTTCGTGTTGGTGCGCGGGCGCGCGCGCGTTCTCGATGCGACCGATCCGTCCTACGAGCAGCTCGCCCGAGGCTTCCTGCGCAAGTACGACCGCGACGAAACGTTCGGAAACGATCGCCTGATCGAGATCCTCCCCGAGAAGATATCGTTCCGAGGATAAGCCGTGGACGTCACGCGGGTGAGCATCCGTCCGGCGGAACCGGAAGAGGCGCATGCGCTGACCGAACTCGCGATGCGTTCGAAAGCGTCACACGGTTACGACGAGCAGTTCATGGCGCGCGTCGCGTCCGAGCTGGCGGTCTCCCATGACTACATCGCGGATCACTCGGTATTCGTCGTGGACGACGGCGGGACGATCGGAGGCTTCTACGGGTTGACGATCGAGCCGCCCGTGGGCGAACTGGACTTGTTCTTCGTCGAACCCGGCGCGCACGGCAAGGGTTACGGCCGGCTCTTGCTCACCCACGCCTGCGAGGAAGCGCGCGCGCTCGGTTGCACACACATCACGATCCAGTCCGATCCGTATGCGGTTGCGTTCTACGAGGCGCTGGGTGCGAAGCGGATCGGCGAGTCGGTCTCGCCGAGCACCGGCCGTATGCTGCCCGTGCTCCGTCTCGACCTTTAGGCGCTTTGGCGCGCGCGCCTACACGCGGGTAGCAACGCGTGGTGGTGCGCTGCACAGCCTCGCGCGGCTGTACGCATGGGCAAAGGGACAGCAGGGGCGGTACGGGCGCTAGGCTTCCGTGCGGGCCTCGATGATCACGTGATACCCGTACCGTCGCAGCGGCGGGATCCAACGGTAGACCGCGCGATCGAGCCATGCGAAGACGCGCGCGAGCCACAGCGCGCGCCGGTAGCGCAGCACGTTGCGGCTGATCAGTCCGAAGAAGCGGAAATCGGGGTAGTGCAGCCGCGTGCCGGGGAGCGCTCTGCGAAGCGAGGCATAATCCGCCGCGACCAAGGGATGCTCGTCGATGGTGCCGACGCGGGCGATGCCGAAGCGACCGGTCAAACGATTCCGAGCGAACCGCAGCAGGGGATTCGTGACTTGGTTCTCGACGAAGATCGCCCGCCCGCCCGGCCTCAGCACCCGTTTGACCTCGGCGAAGGACGAGGCGACGTCGACGTGGTGCAGGATCGACTTGCCCACGACGGCGTCGAACGTTCCGTCTGGGAACGGCAGCGTCTCCATCAGAGTCACCAGGCCGCCGGGCGCGGTGACGCCGAGGTGTTGCGCACGTGCATCCATCAGTCGCACGCTCTCCAGCGACAGGTCGAAGCCGACGACCGCGCCTCCGCGGCGCGCGATCTCGATCGCGAGCTCACCCGCGCCGCATCCGCAGTCCAGGACGCCCTTGCCGCGAACGTCGCCGAGCATGTCGAGTAGCGCGACCATGTGCTCGGTCGGGACGTCGGTGACCGCGTCGGTGAACTGGGCCGACGACGAGGCGTCGAAGAACTCGCGCTCGCGCTTCAGTCGATCGGGATCCATCGCGCGCGAGCGTACCATCGGGGCGAGGTTCGCTCTCCCAGCGCTGCGGTATGCTCGGGCGCCATGGACTTCACGTTCACCGACGAGCAGCTCGCCCTGCGCGCGACCGTGCGCGACTTCGCCGAGCGCGTCATCGCGCCGCGCGCGGAGGAGATGGACCACGCCGGTGAGTTCCCAACCGACATCGTGCTCGAGATGGGCAAGCTCGGCCTCTTCGGCATCCCGTTCCCCGAGGAGTACGGCGGCGGCGGCGGGGACTTCACCGGGCTGTGTATCGCCATCGAGGAGCTGGCGCGGGTGGACAGCAGCATGGCCATCACGCTCGAGGCGGGTGTGGGTCTGGGGGCGATGCCGATCTGGCTGTTTGGGAACGAGGAGCAGAAGCAGCATTGGTTGGTGCCGCTGACGCGCGGCGAGCGCATCGCCGGGTTCGGGCTCACCGAGCCCGAGGCCGGAAGCGACTCGGGCAACACCAAGACGTCCGCTGTGCTGACCGACGGCGAGTGGGTGATCAACGGGACGAAGGTGTTCATCACCAACGTTGGGACGCCGATCAGCCAGCACGTGACCATCACAGCGCGCACCGGCGACAACGAGATCTCCAACATCATCGTGCCGGTCGGCGCGCCCGGGTTCAGTGCCGGGAAGGGGTACCGCAAGCTCGGCTGGCACGCGTCGGATACACGCGCGCTGACCTTCATCGACTGCCGGGTGCCTGGGGAGAACTTGCTGGGGGCGCGCGGCGAAGGCTTCCGCAACTTCCTGATCATCCTGGACGCCGGCCGGGTCGCGATCGGCGCGCTCGGCGTGGGTCTCGCGCAGGGCTGCATGGAGATGTCGATCGCCTACGCCAAGGAGCGGCGACAGTTCGGCAAGCCCATCGCCGAGAATCAAGCGGTCGCCTTCAAGCTTGCCGATATGGAAGTCAAGACCTCGCTCGCGCGGCTGGCGGTCTACCGGGCCTCGTGGATGCACGACCGCGGACTGCCGTTCAAGAAGGAAGCCTCGATCGCGAAGCTGTACTCCTCCGAGATCGCCAACGACATCGCGCGCGAGGCGATCCAGATCCACGGAGGCTACGGCTTCATGGAGGAGTTCCCGGTGGCGCGCTTCTTCCGGGATGCCAAGGTGCTCGAGATCGGTGAGGGCACCAGCGAGGTCCAGCGGATCCTGATCGCGCGCGCCCTGCTCGGATCGGGCTGAGCGGGCGACCTGCTCGGACAGGCTGAGTGCGCGCCTGCCCGATGAGGGCTAGCGGAACGTCTGATCGGTCCCTATAGTGAATCCCGCCTTGGACCTGGCACGTCCGGGCGGCGGGGGCCGCACGGCCCCGCCAGTGAATGGCTCCCGGTCGGGGGCCAAAAAGGGGGGCATCATGGGGGGCCGCAACCGTTTCCTTCTCGTCGCGCTTGTGCTCGCGTCCGTCGGTTCCTTCACTGGTGTCGCGCCTGCGCGCGACGCCGGCGTGCGGGATCTTTCGGGCCGGGCAGCGATCGCCGAGCAGCTGCGCTCGTTGGGCGTTGATCCATCCACCGCGGTGATCCAGGGATCCTTCTTGAACTACGCCGGGCCGAACTGCCCAGGCGAGGCATGGTCGTGTGTCGAGGGCGTTGGGCCGGTGGTGCAGATCTCCGACGGCGGCATCAACATCTTCGAGGCGGGCGGGGGCTCGTTCCATGAGGACACGTGCACGGTCGTGCAGTCCAACACGACAGGGCCGAACAACGCCAGCTGCTCGTTGACCACGAGCACCAACGGCGTCACCCAGATCGCTCGCATCACCCAGGATAATGGATCGGGTCCCAACAACGCTGCGGTCAACATGGCCGCCACCATCGCTGAAGCCGTCGAGGGCGGCGTCGTTGCGGCGTTTGATCAGTTGCTCGAGCAGGAAGCCGCCGTGTTCCAGGAGAACGGAAGCGGTCCGAACACGGCTTCGATCGAGCAAGACCTGAGCATGCGCGCCGAGGCCACCATGGTCGAGAGTGGGTCCTCGCAACAGGATTCCCACGCGATCGCGATCCTCCAGCAGGACTCGGATGGGGGCGCGCAACGGGGCGAGGTCGTGCAGGACCACAGGCTCGTGTCGCAGTTCGGCTCCGTCATCGGCAACCTGCAGCAGGAGCAGCAGACGCGCGCCACAGACAGGAACATCGTCGCCTTCGTCAACCAAGGATCGGGCGCCGGCGACAACGACCTCGATCTGGTGCAGCACCAAAGCATGCGCATGATCGCCGACGACGTGGGAGGCGAGACCACCGAGCTCCAGGGCAACGACGCCGGAGGCATGATCGGGGACATCCAGCAGGACTCGGTGTCCGGCACGTCGCACTACGATGCAGACATCGACAAGCTCGTGATCGCCGATCCGGACGCCGACGTGGTGATCCAGGCCGAGGATCCGAACTGTTGCGACTTGCTCGGTCTCGTGCCCGGGACACCCACGACGTGCACGATCGACATGGCGGTGCGCGTGCTCGGCCCGGACCACGCGCAGCAGGACGCGTTCCTCCGAGGGCGGGCCTTCGCCGAGAGCGCGTGCGACGTGCTGCTGTCGCTCGTCCTGAAGGCGGGGAAGCAGGCGCAGGAGATCACCGAGCATCGCACCGGGACCTTCGTGGATGTCGTGATCGATTGCGAAGACTCCGAGTGCTCAGCGGGTGACCGGCCACCGGAGCCCGTGGGCGCTGCCGGCAACCTGCACCTGGCCCTGCGCAACAAGTTCGACGGCGAATCCTTCTCGAGGATCGACGCGCAGAAACCGTACTTCACCGATGGCGACGTGGGCGAGATCTTCGAGATCAAGCTCGAGTTCCACAACCATACGACCGGGCCCATCACGAACCTCGTGCTGAGCATCCCGGTGCCGCCGGGAACGGCGTTCGCCGGGTGCTCGGGGTGTCGCGGACGCGGGCCGCAGGGGGGCGTGGTGATCTTCGATCGGGGGACCGTGCCGCCCGGTGGCAAGGTGGTCGGCATCTTCCGCGTCCGACCCGCGGAGCCCGGGTTCTTCTCCGTCGTCGGATCGTTCGACTCAGCCCAGGGAGGGGCGGATTCCAACCCCAACTGGTACCTGATCGGCTGAAGCGATCTTTCGGTGGGTCGCCGGCTCGGATGCGTCCGGCTGGGGAGTGTGTCCCCCGCCGGGGCTGGGCTGTTACGTCTCGGTCGCGAACAGAACGGCGCCACGGAGCGTCATCGAGGAGCCCTGCTTCCATGCGTCTTCGAGCGCTGAGGCCTCGCACTCCCGGGCGAGTGCCGCGCGCTCGGCCCCGACCTCGTCGGCCATCCGCGGGCTGATCGGCGCGCCCGTGCCTTCCTGCGCGGCCAGCGCAGCCGCCAGGAGGATTGCGCCGCGCAGCGGATCGCCGTCGGTGCGGGCGCGCCGGCCCAGCCCCATCAAGCACGAGATCGCCGCTTCGGTGTCACCGAGGTCGACGGCGACGGTAAGCCCCTCGATGAACGCGCTTCCCGCCGCGGAATCACCGACGATCAGCAGCGCGTGTCCCCTCGCCGCCTCACCCATCGGGACGCCGCGCCGGAACCCGGTGTCTCGGCAGATCGCCAGCGCCTCCTCGGCATGGGCGAGCGCGACGTCGCCCTCGCCGGACAGCCCCGCGATCCTGCTGAGGTTCAGCAGCGATATCGCGACGCTCTGGCGCAGCCCAAGCTGTCGGCGGATCGCGATGGCAGACTCGTGCAGCGCGCGCGCCTCATCGATCTCACCCTGTTCGAGCGCGACATTGGCGAGGTTGTTGAGCGCCATCGCGATGCCGCCCTCGTCTCCGAGCCGTCGGTAGGTCTCCAGACTCTCGGCGTGGCGCGCGCGCGCCGTGTCGAAGTCGCCGAGGGCGCGCGCGGTGCTTCCGAGCCCGGTCAATCCGACGGCGACCGCCTGCTCGTTTCCGGAGGCTCGCATCATCGCGAGGCTCTCCTCCATGTAGGTCCGCGCTGCAGCGTAGTCCGACTGGAAGTATGCGATCTTGCCCAGGTTTCCCAGCACGGCCGCGACCGCGTCGGGGAGATCGATGCGTTGTGCGACCTCCAGGGTCTCCTCGTAGACGGCGCGCGCGGCCTCGAAGTCGGATCGGTCGCTCTCGACGTTGCCCAGCGCGAGTAGCGCGGTGACGATCGCACGATCGTTGGCGGCGGCGCGTGCGCAGCTGAGGCTTTGCCGTGCACGGCGGGCCGCGTGATCCAGATCGCCGAGATCGGTCGCGATGACCGCCGCTCCGACCAGCGCGCCGGCTCGGATCACAGGATCGGCTTCCTCGGGTGCGGCGGCGATCGAGCGCTCGATCAGCCGGCGCCCCTCGGTCGGGCGGCGCCGCCACCAGAACCGCCACACGGCCGCCGCGATCCGGAGCGCACTCGACGGGTCTTGCCCCTCGCGCAGGCACCATCCGATGGCGCGCCGCAGGTTCGGATGCTCGGTCTCGAGTGCATCGAGCCACCACGCTTGCTCGCCCTTGCTCAGTTCCGGCGCAGCGCGTTCGGCGAGCTCGAGGAAGAAGTCGCAGTGCCGCTGCCGCAGATCGGGTCCCTCGACCGCCTCCTCCAGTTTCACTTCAGCGTACTGACGCACCGTCTCCAGCATCCGGTACCGCGTCCCGTGGAGCACCGGCTCCGCGACGAGCAGCGATTTGTCGACCAGCCTGCCAAGACCTCGGTCACCATCGCCGATGTCACCCAGGTCGCAGATCCGTCCCGCCGCTTCCATCGAGAACCCGCCGCTGAACACCGACAATCTGCGGAACAGCACCCGGTCGGCCTCGTCGAGGTGCTCGAAGCTCCAATCCATCGTGGCGAGCAGGGTCCTCTGGCGCGGGGAGGTCGTTCGCGCTCCACCGGCGAGGAGACGGAAGCGGTCGTCGAGACGGTCGCGCACCTCCTCGAGGCTCAGCGTCGATACGGCGGCCGCGGCGAGCTCGATCGCGAGCGGCATGCCGTCGAGTTGCCGGCAGATGCTTGCGATGACGGGCAACGAGGAGGGCGCGAGAAGCAGGTCCGGCCGCGCTTGGGTTGCGCGCGCGATGAATAACTTCAGCGCGGGATCCTCGGGATCCGCGGTGTCCCCGGCCCGCTGGAGGGCGGGGATGCGCCAGACGATCTCGCTCGGGATCCTCAACGGTTCGCGGGTCGTGACCAGGATCCGCAGGCTCGCGCAGGAGACGAGCAGCCGTTCGACGATCGGAGCGGTCTCGTCCACCAAGTGCTCGACGTTATCGAGCAGCAAGAGTGCGCGTTTGCCTTCCAACCACGCCGCAGTCGCGGCGATCGGGTCGTCGAATCCCCTGGTCGAGATGTGCAACGCGGTCGCGAGCGCGTCGGGAAGCAAGCGGGGATCGGTGAGTGAGGCAAGCTCCACGACGTGGACGCCATCGCCGAAGGCATCGATGGCCTCAGCCGCGACCTGCAGCGCGAGCCGCGTCTTGCCCGAACCTCCGGAGCCGGTGATCGTGACGATTCGGTGCGCGGCCAGCAGCATTGAGAGCTCCGCGATCTCGTCCTCGCGACCGAAGAACGACGTGAGCTGCACCGGGATGTTGTTCGGCACGTGATCGAGCGAGCGCAGCCGCGCATCACCCGGCCTCCCGTCGATGACGAGTTCGTGTACCGGCACGGGGGGTTTCAGGTCACGGAGGCGGTGCCCGCCGTGTGGCTCGATGCGTGTCCCCGACGGCAACGATCCCTCCACGCGCTGGGCCGTCGATGGTGCGAGCAGTATCTGGCCTCCGTTGCCGATCTCGGCGATACGGCGAGCGATGCCGCGCGCGCCACCCCGCGCGGAGACCGGCGGATCGATAGGCCCGGACGCCAAACCCAT